>CAJTKE010000016.1 GCA_910576865.1 uncultured Oscillibacter sp. | reverse complement strand
TTCATACTCCGCGCCCCCTTTCCCTTATTTTATCACATCTTTTATCATTTCGGGGGATTAAATCAGCGTTTCCTTAAAAACTGCTATCCTCACATGGAGAAACGCGGCTCACGGTATCTGCGTTATGCCCTCTACAACGCTGCCAAGTATGTCTGCCAATGGGACCCAACTTTCGCCGCTTACCTTGCCAAAAAACGGGCTGAGGGCAAGCATTACAACGTCGCCTTATCCCATGCCGCCAAGAAGCTGGTAAGGCTTATCTTTGCTCTGGAGAAATCCAGGCAGCCTTATTGCCCAGCAATTTGATTGTCCTTGATCGCTATCCGAGGTCCTCCTGGACCTCTGCTTTGCTATACCCTTCTTGAATCATCTTAACTTTTTCCACCGCCCTTCATTTTAGGGGTTGACTTCTAATAGTTAATCTTTCCGCTGATTGCAAGGCAAGTATAGCCGAAAGGCATTGAGAAAGCTATTACCATTACCAACAACGATTGAGGGACAAAGTAAGCATAAGCACCAATGTGAACAGTTGATAGAACGAAAAAGCCGCCCGCCGTCCTTACCAATGCTTGGCAGGACAGCGGGCGGCCTTCTTCGCTTTTTGAGTGCTTGGGAGTTCGAGTCTCGTGTGTTTCCTGAAATCCCCAAATTCGGCGGATTTGCATCTCCAGCACGTTATTTTTATTTTACGCTCTCTGATTTTTCCAATATGCGGTTATTGTTTCTGATTACTCTTATTTTTCTGCTTTGTGTGCAAAAATCCCGCACTTCAGTGCGGGATTTTTGTCTGCATCTTTTTTGTCAATGCAAGTTGGTCCGAGATGGGAGACTCGAACTCCCGGCCTGATGGTCCCAAACCACCCGCGCTACCAACTGCGCTAATCCCGGATATGAAACTTTCAACTGAGGTCAAGCATGTGGATACAGCCGATTTTTGACCAGTTACCGGCAAAAGGGAAGACCCCGCTATCCACCGTGCCCCAAGGGCCGCCGGACTTTCCAGGTGCTGCGGCCCGAACCCGGGCCTCCTGCTCCCGAACCACCCGCGCCGCCGACTGCGCAACACCCCGGCATCGGGCTTTCACCGCCGCTTCCACAGCGCCGGCCTGACCGGCCGCGCCCGGAGAAAACCCTCTTCCTATTGTACGGATTTATTCCCCAAAGTCAAGGCCTAAAACCGATGCGAAAAAAATTCGGCGCGCGGTACAAAAGCGGGCGCGTCTGTGATACAATAGACGCAAGGGGCTTCGCTCCAAACCGTGTCTCGAAGGAAGGCGATTTCATGTGGATGCTCTTCGCGTTTGGTTCCGCCCTCTTCGCGGGGCTCACCGCCATCCTGGCCAAGTGCGGCGTCCGCCAGACGGACTCCACCGTTGCCACGGCCATCCGCACCGTGGTGGTGCTGGCATTCTCCTGGGTGATGGTGTTCCTCACCGGCGCCCAGTCCGGCCTGGAGGCCGTCGGCGGAAGGACGCTGCTGTTCCTGGTCCTCTCCGGCCTGGCCACCGGGGCCTCCTGGCTGTGCTATTTCAGGGCCCTGCAGCTGGGGGATGTCAACAAGGTGACTCCCGTGGACAAGAGCAGTACGGTGCTGACCGTCCTCCTGGCCTTCGTCCTCCTGCGGGAGCCCATCAGCATATTCAAGGCCGTGGGCCTCGTCTGCGTGGGGGTGGGCACCTGCCTGATGATTGAGAAAAAGGGCGGGGGAGGGGCGGCATCCTCCGGTCTCTGGCTGCCCTACGCCCTGGGCTCCGCCGTCTTCGCCAGCCTCACCGCCATCCTGGGCAAGCTGGGCGTTGTGGGAGTGGATTCCAATCTGGCCACGGCCATCCGTACCGGCGTGGTGCTGCTTATGGCCTGGGGAATGGTGTTTGCCGCCGGAAAGACCGCCGCGCTGCGGGCGGTGCCCAGAGGGGAGCTGGGTTTCATCTGCCTCTCCGGCGTCGCCACCGGGGCCTCCTGGCTCTGCTACTACCGGGCCCTGCAGGACGGGCCCACCAGCGTGGTGGTCCCCATCGACAAGCTGAGCGTCCTGGTGACCGTGGCGTTTTCCGCCGCCGTCTTCCACGAGCGGCTGAGCCGCCGGGCGGCGCTGGGTCTGGCGCTGCTCACCGGGGGGACCCTGGTGATGCTTCGGGGATGAAAGCCCGGATGCCATGGATCCGCCGAAAAAAGCGACGGTTTTTTGTCATATTTGCGCTGGATTTTTTGCCGCCGCCGGTGTACAATCAGCTTGTTGAATCAAGAAAGGAGCACCAAACATGCTGAGTGAAAAAGTTGCCGCCCTGCTGAACGAGCAGGTCAACAAGGAATTTTATTCCGCCTACCTGTATCTGGATTTCTCCAACTACTTCGAGGCCCGGGGTCTGGACGGCTTCGCCAACTGGTACAAGATCCAGGCCCAGGAGGAGCGGGATCACGCCATGCTCTTCTACCAGTACCTCCACAACAACAACGCCAAGGTCACCCTGGGGGCCATCGCCCAGCCGGACAAGGTCCTGGACAGCGATATGACCGTGCTGAAGTGCGGACTGGAGCACGAGCTCTATGTCACTGGCCTCATCAACACGATTTACGCCGCCGCCTATGAAGAGAAGGACTTCCGCACCATGCAGTTCCTGGACTGGTTCGTCAAGGAGCAGGGCGAGGAGGAGGACAACGCCAACGACCTGATCTCCAAGATGGAGCTCTTCGGCTCCGACCCCAAGAGCCTGTACATGCTCAACAGCGAGCTGGCGGGCCGGGTTTACAGCGCGCCGTCCCTGGTGCTGTAAGGCTGTCAAAAAGCGTGAAAAGAGTCCCGGAGGAACTTCCTCCGGGACTTTTCTCATGGGTTCACGGGTTCAGCCTGGCGTTGCACCTGGCCAGGAACTTCTCGCTTGCGATGATGGCCCGGGTGTGGGTTCCCTTGCCGATGGGACCCTTCTCGTCCCAGGCGGAGACCTGGAACTCCACCATTTTCCCGTTCTCCGATACGCCCGTGATTTCCGCCTCGGCGAAGACCTTCATCCCCACGGGTGTGGGGGCGTCGTGGCTGATGTCCAGATGCGTGCCCACGCTGCCCCGGCCCTCCTCCAGGAAGGGCTGGAGGGCCGTCAGGGCGGCGTTTTCCATCATGGCGGCCATGAAGGGCGTGCCGAACACCGGCAGGGCCCCGGAGCCCACGGCCTCGGCGGTGAGCTCCTGGGTGACGGTCTGTTCCAGGCGGCATTTCGTTCCGATCACAATCATCATATACTCCTCTCAGATTCCAAGCTCCGTCCAGAGGTCGTTGTACAGCTTCCGGGTCTCCAGGGGCAGGACCAGATAGGCCTCGCAGCGCTCCAGCACCTCCGGGGGCGCGGCGATGATGTCATAGGTCTCCTGGTCCAGCTCCTCCCCGTACAGCTCCTCGTAGTAAGCGGGGTACTGCTCCAGAGCCTCCTGGTTGGGGGAGCCGTACCAGAGATAGTCCATGTTGGCGAGATTCGCCTCCGTGGAGGCGATGAAGTTGATCCACGCCATGGCCTCGTCGTAGTGGGGGGCGTTTTTCAGCACGCACATGGCGTCCATGAACCAGTTGGAGCCCTCCTCGGGAACCACGAAGGCAAGGTCCTCGTTGTTCTCCAGCATGGTGAGGTAGTCCCCGGCGTAGTACACGCCGATGGCGGCGTTGCCGCCCTCCAGCTTCTGGAAAATCTCGTCCATGACGAAGGACTGATAGACCCCCCGGTCCTTGGCGTCCCGGAGGAGCTGGAAGGCCTCCCGGAGCTCCGATTCGTCGGTGGTGTTCAGGGAATAGCCCAGATAGCTCAGGGCCGTGGCCATGGCGTCCCGGGAGTTGCGGAACATCAGCACGTTTCCGGCGTAGCGGTCGTCGAACAGGGCGGACCAGCTGGTGATGGGCTCCGCCACCATGGCCGTGTTGTAGATGATGCCCACGGTGCCCCAGGCGTAGGGGACGCTGTAGCGCTCCTCCGGGTCGTAGGTCAGGCCCTTGAAGCGGTCCGAAATCAGGGCGTAGTTGGGAATCCGCCCGTAGTCCAGCTCGGACAGCATATCCTCCTCAATGAGCTGGGAAATCATATAATCGGAGGGGACGATGACGTCGTAGTCCCCCGCGCCGCTTTTCAGCAGGGAGTAGAGGGCCTCGTTGCTCTCGGCGGTCTGGTAATTGACGATGATGCCCGTTTCCTCTTCAAATCGGGTGATCAGGTCCTCGTCGATATACTCGCCCCAGCTGCACACGTTCACCACCGGCTGGGCGTTGGTGGCCCTGGCCAGCAGGGTGACCGATATCAGGAAGCAGGCCGTCAGCACGCCGGCGGCGCCCCGGCTGACCCACCTTCCCCTGGGAGAGCCCAGAAAGCGGCTGAGCCGCTGGGCGGCGGGGTGGGGACGGCGTTCCTCTCCGGTTTTTTCCGCCCGGGCCTCCCGGAGGTTGACAATGACCAGCAGGACCAGCACCGTCACAAAGAGCAGGGTGGACACGGCGTTGATCTCCGGCGTCACCCGCTTTTTCGTCATGCCGTAGATGGTCATGGCCAGGGTGGAGGAAGAGGACCCGGCGGTGAAGTAGCTGATGATGAAGTCGTCCACGCTCATGGTGAAGGCCGTCAGGGCTCCGGAGGCGATGCCGGGCTTGATCTCCGGCAGGATGACCTTCCAGAAGGCCTGCATCCAGGTGCAGCCCAGGTCCTGGGCGGCGTCCACAAGGTTCCTGTCCATCTGCCGGAGCTTGGGGCCCACGGAGAGGATGACGTAGGGGATGTTGAAGGTGACGTGGGCGATGAGCAGCGTGCCGAAGCCCAGGGTCAGCCGCTCCGGCAGGACCACCACGCTCTGGACACCGTTGAACCAGACGGAGAAATCCCCCCAGAAGGTGAAGAAAGCCACAAAAAACAGGCACATGGCCACGCCGGTCACAATGTCGGCGTTCATCATGGGGATGCTGTTCACCGTGTTCAGAAACGCCCGGGGCCGCCGCCGGAGGCTGTAAAAGCCGATGGCGGCGAAGGTCCCCGCCGCCGTGGCGATGGCCGTGGCCAGCAGGGAGACCAGCAGCGTGGTGTACACGCTGCGCATGATGAGCCGGTTCTGAAACAGGGATTTGTACCAGTCCAGGGAGAAGCCCGTCCAGACGATGTTGCTGTTGCCCTTGTTGAAGGAGAAGACAATCAGCAGCAGGATGGGCGCGTAGAGAAACAGGAAGACCAGGGCCGTCAGGGCCCGGCTCCCGATGCGGTGCCCGCGCCTCATAGCATCACCGCCTGTTCCTCGCCCTCGCCAAAGCGGTTCATGACCACCATGCAGACGACGACGATGACCATCATCACCAGGGAGATGGCGGCACCCAGCTGGGGATTGTAGGCCCCGCCCAGGAACTGCTGCTCAATCAGGTCCCCCAGCAGCAGCTCCGTGCCGCCGCCCAGCATCTTGCTGATGGCGAAGGTGGAGACCGAGGGGACGAAGACCATGGTGATGCCGGAGAGGACCCCCGGCAGGCTGAGGGGCAGAATGACCCGGCGGAAGACGTTGACGCCGTCCGCCCCCAGGTCCCGGGCGGCCTCCACCAGGGAGCCGTCCAGCTTCACGATGACGGAGTAGATGGGCAGGATCATGAAGGGCAGGTAGTTGTACACCATGCCCAGCACCACCGCCCCCTGGGTGTTCATCATGGGGAAGTACTCCAGCTCTGTGCCGAAGAGGCCGTTGTACAGGGCCAGGAGTCCCAGCCGCTGAAAAAGGCGGTTCAAAAGGCCGTTGTTCTCCAGAATGGACATCCAGGAGTAGGTCCGCAGCAGGAAGTTGATCCACATGGGCAGCATGATGAGCACCATGGCCGCCCGCTGGAAGCGCTCGCCCTCCCGGCTCATCATGTAGCTCACCGGGTAGCCGATGACAAGGCAGATCAGCGTGGCGATGAGGGCCAGCTTGAAGGACCGGCCGAACACCACGGCGTAGGTGCCCATGCGGGAGAAATTGTCCAGGGTGAAGCCCCCGGCGTCGCTGGAGAAGGCGTAGACCACCACCAGCACGATGGGGGCCACCACGAAGAGGGCCATCCAAACCACGTAGGGGATGGCGAACCGGGAGAGCTTAGGCTTCATCTCCGCCCTCCTCCGGTTCCACCGTGTCCAGCTCGTCGTACTCGTCGGAGAAGGAGGAGTAGTCGCCGTACAGGCCGGAGTACCGGCTCTTTTTCATGACATGGATGCCGTCGGGGTCAATCTTGATGCCGATGCGGGCCCCCACGGGGGAGTGGTCCGTGGTCTGAATCAGCCACTTGAAGCCCCGGAAGTCCACGATGATGTCGTACTGCATCCCCTTGAAGGTGACGTTGGTGACGGTGCCCGTCAGCTGTCCCTGCTCCACAGGGACGATGTCGATGTCCTCCGGCCGGATGACCACGTCCACCGGCTCATTCTCGGCGAAGCCGCCGTCCAGGCAGGGGAACTGCCGGCCGTACATCTGCACCAGCTTATCCCGGACCATGATGCCGTCGATGATGTTGGACTCTCCGATGAAGTCCGCCACGAAGGCGTTTTTGGGTTCATTATAAATATCCTCAGGAGTGCCGATCTGCTGGATGGTGCCCTTGTCCATGACCACGATGGTGTCGGACATGGTCAGGGCCTCCTCCTGGTCGTGCGTGACATATATAAAGGTGATGCCCACCTGCTGCTGGATGCGCTTCAGCTCGATCTGCATGTCCTTGCGGAGCTTGAGGTCGAGGGCGCCCAGGGGTTCGTCCAGAAGCAGCACCTTGGGACGGTTCACCAGCGCCCGGGCGATGGCCACCCGTTGCTGCTGGCCGCCGGAGAGAGCGTCCGTCCGCCGGTTTTCAAAGCCCTTGAGGCTGACGGCCTCCAGCATCTCCAGAACCCGCTGCCGGATTTCCTCCTCCGGGAGCTTGGTCTTGCGCCTGGGGTCCGCCGGGTCCGGCCTTCGCTGCATCCTGAGGCCGAACGCCACGTTCTCGAAAACGTTCAGATGGGGGAACAGCGCGTACTTCTGGAACACCGTGTTGATCTGCCGCTTATAGGGCGGGACATCATTGATCCTCACACCGTCAAAGAGGACGTCTCCCGACAGTGGTGCCGTGAAGCCGCCGATAATCCGCAGCGTGGTGCTCTTGCCGCACCCGCTGGGCCCTAACAGTGTGAGGAACTCCTTGTCATTGATGTAAAGATTCAAGTGATCGAGAACCAGCTCGTCGTCGTACGCCATGCAGAGATCCCGCAGGCGAATCAACTCTTTGGACATGTATCCTCCCCCATTCCCTGGATGAAATTTTCTGCCTCTTTTCTCTGTTGGTTTTTCTCGTTTGAGTTTTGACTTCCCGTCGAAATTCAGCGATACCCGCATGATAACAGGCGTACCCCCAAATGTCAAGGGAATTGTTGGGCCGAAAACTAGTGATTTTTTTACAGTAGTCTCTTGACTTTGAGAGGGGGCAGGATTATACTGGAAAAAACGGCTACTGTGAAATTTACAGTAGTTCCGAAAGGAGCGGTTTTATGCGGTGGGATTATCTCTCCCGGCTGACCTGGGCGGCCCGGTGGTACCTGCCTCCGGCGGAGGCGGCGGAGATGCTGGAGGACTACCGGGAGATTGTGGAAGGGCGGACAGAAGAGGAACTGCGGCGGGAGGTGGGAAGTCCCCGTGAGACCGCCCGGCGGCTGGCCCAGCCAAAGGCCTACCGGCGGTGGCTGGCGGTGTTTCTTGTTTTGTCGGCCTGCGTGCTTCTGCCGGCGGTTGACCCGATCTTGGAGGAGTTATCGCTGACGGCTTGGCTGTTTGGGTCTCATATGTTCTGGAACAGCAACGGGAGCATCGCCCGGCTCTCTATGCCCTTGTTTCCTTTGGGGATTGTGCTGCCGCTGGCCTGGTTCCAGCGGAACGGAGGAACCGGGCGGGCCCCGTCCAAAAGGACCCTTCCGATCTTCGCCCTCATTCTCTTGGGAATCGCCTGGGTGTGGTTTCTGTTCTGGGTTATTCTGGCGGAGCGCTTTGATGTGATCGACTTCCTGTTTCCAGACTTGGCCTGGACCGTGCGCCTGATTATCTGCTTGAACACTCTGATCGCGGGAGCAGCGGGAATGACCGGCCTTATCAAGTCCCGTCTGGAGGACCGCCGCTGGCGGGCCATGTACATATGGGGGTTGACGGGAGTTGTGCTGAACTCTTTTTTGTGGCAGATTCTTACCAGCATGACCTTTGAAAGCAGTGTTGGCTGGCAGGGGCCTTATTGGATACGGCTGGCGTTCATCACGGCGGCGGGCCTCCTGGGAACGGGGGTATCCCTATGCTGAAAAAGGACCTCCTGGAGCTCTGCCTGCTCCACCTGATGGTCCAGGGGGACCAGTACGGCTACGAGCTCCTGCGCCGCCTCCACGCCGTCTTCCCGGACGTGCAGGAGAGCGCCATTTACGCCATCCTCCGCGGCCTCTGCCGGGAGGGGTACACCGAGCGCTACCAGGGGGAGACCTCCGGTGGTCCCGCCCGGAAGTACTATCGCCTGACGGAAGCCGGAGAGGCCCGCCACGCCGCCCTGCTGGAGACCTGGCGGGAGACCCGGGACGCCCTGACGGCCCTGGGAATTGAGTGAAAAAAGCCCACCCGTCGAGGGCGGGCTTTTCAATCCTGAGGGAAATACTTCTCTTTGAAGGGCACACCCTCCACCGTGAACTCCCGGCCCCGGAGATAGTTCAGAATTCCGGCGTCTGTGGGAAACGCGAACCCCAGCTTGTAGGCGTACAGCGCCTGCCGGGTCTCGTGGTACTTCCGGTTCACGGCCCCGTTGCCATACTTCCCGTCTCCCAGCAGGGGACAGCCGATCTCCGCCATGGAGACGCGGATCTGATGAGTCCTCCCGGTCAATAACCGGCACTCCACCAGGGACAGCGCCCCCCGGGTCTCCAGGGTCCGGTACAGCGTGGCGGCGGACTTCCCCCCGGGGACGGGGCGGCGGTAGAAAGCCACCTGCTTCTTGACCTCGTCTTTCAACAGAAAGCCCTCGATTTTCCCCTCCGCCGGCCGGGGGCGGCCCGCGGTGACGCAGAGGTAGGACTTTTCCAGCTCGTGGGCCCGTATCTTCTCATTGATGATCCGCAGGGTCTCCGCGTTTTTGGCGGCGATGACAATGCCCCCGGTGTTCCGGTCGATGCGGTTGCACAGGGCCGGGGCGAAGGCGTGCTCGTCCCGGGGGCTCCACTCCCGCTTCTGATAAAGGTAGGCCTGGATGTGGTTGACCAGGGTGTTGACCTTTTCCGTCTCGTCGGCGTGGACCACCAGCCCGGGCCGCTTGTCCGCCAGCAGGAGGTTTTCGTCCTCGTAGACGATGCTCAGCCGGGGCTGAAAGATGGAAAGAAAGAGATTTTCCTCTTTGGGCTTGTCAAAGAACTCGTCGTTGATGTATAATTGCAGGACATCCCCCGCCTGGAGGCGGGCGTCCCGCTTGGACCCCTTCCCGTTGACCTTCACCCGCTTGAGGCGGATGTACTTTTGCAGCAGGGCGGGGGGGAGGAGGGGCAGATTCTTGGCGACGAAGCGGTCCAGCCGCTGTCCGGCGTCGTTTTTACCGATGGTGAGCTCCCGCATGGCGGACCTCCTGAGGGCGTTTTTTTCATCATACCCGTTTCGCGGGGAATTGTAAAGGAAAAGAGTGAGGAACATGAGCGAAGTGAAGGTGGAGACCCTCCTGTCCGCCATCCAGGACGGGAAGCCCTGGCTGGCCCGGTTCACCGGGAAGGAGTACGACAGGGCGTATCAGGAGTACCGGGCGAAGTACGCCCCCCTCTTCCGGGAGGCGGCCCTGGCGGACGGGGAGGAGGGCGTGGAGGCCCTGGCCGAGGTTCTGCTGGACGGTCTGGCGGAGGGCTGGAGGCGGCAGAAGCCCTGGAACCGCTCCATGGCGATGCTCAGCGACAAGCAGATGATCGTCTGCTTCCTGGCCCCCGTGCTGATGGAGGACCCGGCCTGCGCGGCGCTGGAGGAGAAGCTCCGGGAGGGCTGGGCCGCCCGGTGGCCCAAGGAGGCCTATAAAGCCGTCTCCCTGGAGAAAATCCGCAAGGGATTCCGCCCCACGTTTTTGGGGATTGCCCTGCCCTTTGGGGGCTGCGACGACGACGAATAAAAAAGAGGGCAAAAAACGAAAAAATTGTTTGACATTGGCGGGACCATCCTTTATAATACGTAAGGTATCGTTGCGAGGTAGCTTATGGTAATTGATGTAAGACCCATCCTCCATACCCCCGGCAAGCGGCTGGACTTCCGGTTCGCGCTGGACCTGTCCGACCTGGAGTTCGACGGCCGCAGGCCTGTGAACCGCCCGGTGGAGGTGGAGGGGGAGGTCCGCAACACGGCGGACCTGCTGGAGCTGTTCCTGACGGCCCGGACCACGCTGGACGCGGTCTGTGACCGCTGCGGGAAGGAATTCCCCCTGGAGAAGGAGATCTCTTACGGCTGCATGCTGGCGGAGGAACTCCAGAATGAGGAGAGCGACGAGATCGTCCTGCTGGAGGACGGGAAGGCGGACGCGGGCGACTTGGCCCGGACGGCCTTCATCCTCGACATGGACAGCAAAATCCTGTGTTCGGAAGATTGCAAGGGACTGTGCCCCCGGTGCGGCGCCGATTTGAACCTCGGCCCCTGCTCCTGCAAAAAGGAGACGGACCCCCGGCTGGCGGCCCTGGCAAGCCTTTTGGATAAGAAATAACGAGAAGCGCTCCGCGCCTTTTGTATGAGTAGGAGGTGTCACAATGGCAGTACCCAAGGGTAAAGTATCCAAAGCGAGAAGGGACAAGCGGCGCAGCTCCCACTGGAAGCTGACGGCCCCCAATCTGGTCGTGTGCCCGAAATGCGGTGCGATGCACCTGCCCCACAGAATGTGCCAGGAGTGCGGTACTTACAACGGCCGGGAGATCAAGGTCGTGAAGTCCGTCGTCTCGAAGTAAGTTCTGTCGGATCAAGAGAGAGGAGCTGGGCTCCTCTCTTTTTTTGTAAGAGGAAAGGAGCGTGTCCCATGCGTTCTGCAAAGCGCACCAGGAGGCCGGTCCACCGCTACCGGTCCCTGCTGTTCCCCGGAATCGCACTGCTGGCGGTGTTCCTGTTCTGGGCGGCCTTTGACCCTTCGGAACAGCCGAAGGGGGAGACAGAGCTGTTCGAGTACGGCGGCTTGAGGATTGAAATCTCCAACGTCCGGGAAGTCGGGCGGGACTTCAGCAACGACGGCGGCCCGGAACTCTGGGAGTACCCGGTCTACACGGTCTATCCCGGCGCAGCGGCCACGGTGCTGGAGGCGGATATGCTCCAGCAGCCCGGCGGCGCGCCGCTCCCGCGGTGGTTCTTCTACCTGGAGCCGGGAGACCGGCGGCTGGATGTCGCAGACGGTATGGAGCCGGTCGCGCTTACCCCGGAGGTGGTGGGAATGGTCAACGGAGACGGCGGTCCGTGGCTGGCGCGCTTTGAGATTTGGGAAGAGGACAATTGAACCGGCAGAAGCGGAGTAGGGGCGGACCTGCGTGTCCGCCCTTCTCCCCAAGCCCCGGCACTTCCTATAGAAGGGCGGACACATAGGTCCGCCCCTACTTTTTTTATTTTCCCTCTTGACAAACGGCCCGCAAGCGTCTATAGTGTACTTAACGAACCAGTACACACAGCACAAACAATACAAGGGGGCGATCCTATCGACATCCTCATCAGCAACAGCAGCGGGAAACCGATCTACGAGCAGATCTGCGGGCAGATCAAGACCCAGATCATGGACGGGACCCTGACCGCCGGGGAGGCGCTGCCCTCCATGCGGGCCCTGGCGAAGGAGCTGCACCTCAGCGTCATCACGGTCCAGCGGGCCTATGAGGACCTGACCCGGGACGGCTTCATCGAGACGGTGTCCGGCAAGGGCAGCTTCGTGGCGGCGCAGAATCAGGAGTTCATCCGGGAGGAGCGGCTCCGGGAGGCGGAGGGCCTCCTCCAGCGGGCGGCGGAGCTGGGCCGGTCCCACGGCATTCCGCTGGAAAAACTGACGGGCATTCTGGCCCTGTTTTACGAAGAAGGAGACTGACTATGGAAAACAACATTCTGGTCCGGGACCTGACCAAGCGCTTCCCGGGCTTCACCCTGGACCGCGTGTCCTTCCAGGTGCCCAAGGGCCGCATCGTGGGCTTCATCGGGGAGAACGGCGCGGGGAAGAGCACCACCATCCGCCTGATTTTAAACGAGCTGAAGCGGGACGGCGGGACCGTGGAGCTCCTGGGCCGGGACCCGGCGGACCCCGCCGTAAAAAATGACCTGGGCGTGGTGTTCGACGCCTGTAATTTCCCGGAGGTCTTCACGCCTCTGGACGTGGAAAAAGTCCTCTCCGGGGTGTATTCCGTCTGGGACGGCCAGGCGTACCGAGGCTATTTGAAGCGCTTCGCCCTGCCGGAGCGGAAGCGGGTCAAGACCTTCTCCAAGGGCATGAAGATGAAGCTGTCCATTGCCGCCGCCTTGGCCCACCGGCCCCGGCTGCTGATTCTGGACGAGGCCACGGCGGGCCTGGACCCGGTGATCCGGGACGAGATTCTGGACATCCTGCTGGACTTTATTCAGGACGAGGAGCATTCCGTGTTCTTCTCCTCCCATATCACCTCGGATATCCAGAAGATCGCCGACTATGTGGTGCTGATTCACCAGGGGAAGATCGTCTTCGAGGAGGAGAAGGACGTGCTTCTGGACCAATACGGCATCCTCCGCTGCGGCAAGGGCACGGAGGTGGAGCGGCCGGACTACATTGTCCGCCGGGAGACGGGAGTCAGCGCGGAGTACCTGGTCCGGGACCGGGCCGAAGCCGGGAGGAAGTATCCCAAGGCCGTGGCGGACGCCGCGTCCCTGGAGGACATCATGCTGTTTTATATCAAGGGGGAAGCGTCATGCGAGGAATGATTTACAAGGACCTGTGCCTGTTTTTCAAGGGGTTCGACAAAGTGGTCCTGGCGGTGCTGGGGGGAATCCTGGCCGTGTTTTGGTTCGAGAGCGGCGTTTACGCCGGGATGCTGTTCTCGTTTGCCCTGGATATGATGGTGGGCGTACTGCACCTCACAGCCCTGGAGAAGGAGGAGAAGACGGCCTGGAGGAGCTATCAGCGGACCATGCCGGTGGGCGTGGGGAAGGTGATGGCGGGGAAGTACGCCGCTTTGCTGCTGACGGTGCCGGTCAGCGTCGCGGGGGCCGTGGTATCGAATCTGGCGTCCTTCGCCGTGTATGGGACCTTTTTGCCGGAGGCGCTGGAACTGTCCGTAGCGGCGGCTGTCATCGTTCCCCCGGTCTTCGCAATGTTCAGCCTGCCTTTTTACTACTGGTTTGGAAACCAGATTGCCCAGTTTACCAGTTTTCCCCTGGCCTTCCTGCTGTTTTTCGCCATCAAGAATTTTGAGGACGGCAAGTGGGCCGTGGCAGACCTGGAGGGCCTGGTGAGCCTGGCGGGGGACCCCGGCTTCCTCCTGCTGATGGGGGCGCTGGCCCTAGCGGGGATGTTCCTTCTCTCCCTGGCCCTCAGCGCTGCCGGGTACCGCTGGGGGAGGCGTTGAGATTAGGCGGAGGCGCTTGCCTCCGCCTTTTCCCATTCCCGGAAAGATTTTCCTTGCGCCTTTGGCCCATCCCGGTTATAATGAAACTGGATTTATATGTTTCAAAAAAACAAGGCGGCGCGCGCCGCCGGGAGGGAGCCCCCTTATGCCAAAGCCTATCATCGCCATCGTGGGCCGCCCCAACGTGGGCAAGTCCATGCTGTTCAATAAAATCATCGGGAAACGCCTGTCCATTGTGGAGGACACCCCCGGCGTCACCCGGGACCGCATCTACGGGGAGTCCGACTGGTGCGGACGGCCCTTCACCCTGGTGGACACCGGGGGCATCGAGCCCCGGACGGACAGCCAGATTCTGGAGTTCATGCGGGACCAGGCCCGGACCGCCATCGAAACCGCCACGGTCATCGTTTTTCTGACGGACATTCGGACGGGCCTCACCGCCTCGGACCAGGAGGTAGCCGCCATGCTCCTCCGGAGCGGGAAGCCCATCGTCCTGGCGGTGAACAAGATGGATTCCACCGGGGCCCCGGACCCGGATTTCTACGAGTTCTACAACCTGGGGCTGGGGGACCCCATCGCCGTCTCCGCCGTCCACGGACACGGCACCGGGGACCTGCTGGACGCGTGCCTCCAGTACTTCCCGCCGGAGGACGGGGAGGAAGAGGAGGACGACGCCATCAAGGTGGCGGTCATCGGGAAGCCCAACGCGGGGAAGTCCTCCCTGGTGAACAAAATCCTGGGGGAGGAGCGGGTGATTGTCTCCGACGTGGCGGGCACCACCCGGGACGCCATCGACTCCCGGTTTGAAAACGACAAGGGCAAATTCGTCTTTATCGACACGGCGGGCCTCCGGCGGAAAAGCAAGGTGGAGGAGGCCATTGAAAAGTACAGCGTCCTCCGGGCCACCATGGCCATTGAGCGCTCCGACGTGTGCCTCATCATGATTGACGCGACGGAGGGGGTCACGGAGCAGGACACCAAGGTGGCGGGCCTGGCCCACGAGGCGGGGAAGGCCAGCATCATCGTGGTGAACAAGTGGGACCTGGTGGAAAAGGACGGCAAGACCATGGACCGCATGCGCAAGGAGGTCCAGGAGGGTTTGAGCTTCATGACCTACGCCCCCATCCTCTTCATCTCCGCCAAGACCGGCCAGCGGGTGGACCGGCTCTTCGAGCTCATCGACTATGTCAGCAACCAGGCGGCCACCCGCATCACCACGGGGATGCTGAACGATGTCCTGGCGGACGCCCAGACCCGGGTCCAACCCCCCACGGACAAGGGGCGGCGGCTGAAAATCTACTATATGACCCAGGTGGGAGTCAAGCCCCCCCACTACGTGATCTTCTGCAACGACACGAGGCTGTTCCACTTCTCCTACCAGCGGTATCTTGAGAACTGCATCCGAAACACCTTCGGCCTGGAGGGAACGCCCATCAAGATTTCCGTCCGGCAGAGGGGCGACAAGGAGGTTTGAGTATGGATAACTTTCCCTTAGCCTTGCTTTTGGTTTATGGCGGGACGGCCTTGGTCTCCTATCTCCTGGGCTGCTTCAACGGCGCGGTCATCGTATCCAAGTATATCCTCCGGGACGACGTGCGGATCCACGGCAGCGGCAACGCCGGACTGACGAATTTCCACCGGACCTTCGGCGGCGGGCTGACCTTTGTGGTCATCCTCTGCGACGTGCTGAAAGCGGTGCTGGCGGTGCTGCTGACCAGCACGGTATTTGGGGGAGCCGTGGCGGCCAAGTACTGGGGAGGACTTTTCTGTCTCCTGGGCCACATGTTCCCCTGCATGTTCCACTTCAAGGGGGGCAAGGGCATCCTCTCCGGGGGCACCGTGGCCCTGATGATTGACTGGCGGGTGGCCCTGGTGGTGTGGGGGGGCTTTTTGATTCTGACAATTTTGACCCGGTATGTGTCCCTGGGCTCCCTGTGGGCCGGGGCCAGCTTCCCCTTTGTCAGCTGGTACTGCTATCCCGATGTCCGGGTGGTGGTCCTGGCCTTCCTCTGCGGGGGGCTGGTGGTCTGGCAGCATCGGGGCAACGCCCAGCGGCTGCTCCACGGCACGGAGCGGAAGCTGAGCTTCCACAAGAAAAAGGAGGGCGGCTCATGAAAGCGGTGGTACTGGGCACCGGCGGCTGGGGCACGGCCCTGGCGCTGGTGCTGTGCGACAACGGACACGACGTGACCCTCTGGTCCCGGACCCCCGCCAAGGCGGAGGAGATGGCCCGGACCAGGGAAAATCCCCTGCTGAAGGGCGTCCCCCTGCCGGAGGGTTTGACCATCACCGGGGACCTGGGCTGCCTGGAGGGGGCGGAGCTGGTGGTCAGCGCGCCGCCGTCCTTCGCCGTCCGGGAAACGGGAAAGAAGATGGCCCCGTATCTCCGGCCCGAGACCGTTCTGGTGACGGTGTCCAAGGGCATCGAGCGGGATACGAACCTGCGCATGAGTCAGGTTCTCCGGGAGGCCGCCGGGGACGTGTGCCGGAGCATCGTGGCCCTGTCCGGCCCCTCCCACGCGGAGGAGGTGGGCCTCCGGCTGCCCACGGCCTGCGTGGCCGCGTGCCCGGAGCTGGAGGAGGCCCGTTTCGTTCAGGACGCCTTTATGAACGACTGCTTCCGGGTCTACACCAGCAGCGACATCGTGGGCGTGGAGCTGGCGGCGGCGCTGAAAAACGTCATCGCCCTCAGCTGCGGCATCTGCGCCGGCCTGGGCTTCCAGGACAACACCAAGGCCCTTCTGATGACCCGGGCCATGGCGGAGATCACCCGCCTGGGGGAGCACCTGGGGGGCATGCGCCAGACCTTCGGCGGTCTCGCCGGCATGGGGGACCTGATCGTCACCTGTACCTCCATGCACTCCCGCAACAACCGGGCGGGCATCCTCATCGGCCAGGGCAGGAGCGTCCGGGAGGCCATGGAAGAGGTGGGCGCGGTGGTGGAGGGCTACTACGCCGCCGAGAGCGTCCGCCAGCTGGCCCGGCGGGAGGGCGTGGAAATGCCCGTCTGCCAGTGCGCCTATGAGGTGCTGTACCAGGGCAGGCGGGCTCGGGACGTGGTCCCGGAGCTCATGGGCCGTCCGGGAAAGGATGAGCTCCTGGACATCGCCTGGCTGTGAGATAAAACGGATGGAAGGATTTGCGGACCCGCCGGAGGCGGGTCCTTTTTCTGTGCCACCAAATTTTTTGCAAGGAACACAAAAATTTTGTTTGACAAAGGTCGACCTTTGTGCATATAATGGAAAGCAAGAACCCGGCGGCACGGCCGGGCAAGGATACGGAGAAAGGAAGCGACCACTATGAACCAGACAAAGCAGGCCCCGGAATGCAGCGTCAACAACATCTTCCAACTGAACGGAAGGGTCCCCCTGGCGAAGGCCATTCCCTTCGGCCTTCAGCACATCCTGGCGATGTTCGTCTCCAATCTGGCCCCCATCACTCTGATCGCCGCCGCCGCCCAGCCGGCGATGCCCCAGGCGGAGGTGGCCGTCCTGCTCCAGAACGCCATGTTCGCGGCGGGCATCGCCACGCTGATCCAGCTCTATCCCATCTGGAAGGTGGGGTCCCGCCTGCCGGTGGTCATGGGCGTCAGCTTCACCTTCGTGGCGGTGCTCAGCTCCATTGTGGCGAATTACGGCTACGCGTCCATGGTGGGCGCGGTCATCGTGGGCGGATTGATGGAGGGCACCCTGGGCCTTCTGGCCAAATACTGGCGGAAGATCATCACCCCCATCGTGGCGGCGTCTGTGGTAACGGCCATCGGCTTCTCCCTCTTCACCGTGGGCACCCGGTCCTTCGGCGGCGGCTACGCCGAGGACTTCGGCTCCGCCCAGAACCTGCTGCTGGGCGTCATCACCCTGGCGGCGTGCCTCCTCTGGAACACCCTGGCCAAGGGCTACCTCAAGCAGCTCAGCGTCCTGGCGGGCCTTGTGGTGGGCTACATAGTCGCCATCTTCATGGGCAAGGTGGACCTGGGGACGCTGATGTCCGGCGGGCTCATCGCCCTGCCCCGCTTCCTGCCCTACATGCCGGAGTTCCACGCCGGGGCCATCGCCTCCGCCTGCATCATCTTCCTGGTCTCCGCGGCGGAGACCATCGGGGACACCTCCGCCCTGGTCTCCGGAGGCCTGGGCCGGGAGATCACCAGCGAGGAAATCTCCGGCTCCCTGGCCTGCGACGGCTACGCCTCCACCATCGCCGCCCTGTTCGGCTGTCCGCCGGTGACCTCCTTCTCCCAGAACGTGGGGCTGGTGGCCATGACCAAGGTGGTGAACCGCTTCACCATCATGACCGGCGCGGCCTGCATGCTGCTGGCGGGCCTCCTGCCGCCGGTGGGCAACTTCTTCGCCTCCCTGCCGGAGTCCGTTCTGGGCGGGTGCACCATCATGATGTTCGGCTCCATCGTCATCTCGGGGATGCAGATGATCGCCAACTGCGGCTTCTCCCAGCGGAACGTGACCATCGCGTCGTTGTCCCTGGCCATCGGCATCGGCTTCACCGCCACCAGCGAGGCGGACATCTGGCACATCTTCCCGGAGACCATCCAGTCCGTGTTCTCCTCCAACGTGGTGGCCGTGGTCTTCGTGGTCTCCATCATCCTGAGCCTGGTTCTGCCCAAGGACATGGACATCAAGAAGGTTGTCTCGGAGGACTGACCCTCATATAAGACAAAAAAGCGCCCCCTCCGCCGGAGGGGGCGCTTTTCATCAGAGAAGAAAGGGGGCTGTTATTTCACGGCGATGGCTTCGATCTCGCAGAGGACGCCCTTGGGCAGGGCCTTCACGGCCACGCAGGAGCGGGCGGGCTTGGAGGTGAAGTATTTGGCGTAGACTTCGTTGAAAGCGGCGAAGTCGCCCATGTCCGCCAGGAAGCAGGTGGTCTTGAGCACCTTGTCAAAGCCGGCTCCGGCGGCCTCCAGGATGGCGCCCACGTTTTTGCAGCTCTGCTCCGCCTGGGCGGCGATGCCCTCGGGCGCCTCGCCGGTGGCGGGGTCCACGGGGATCTGGCCGGAGGTGAAGACGAAGCCGTTCACCTCAAAACCCTGGGAATAGGGACCGATGGCGCCGGGGGCGTTCTTGGTTTCCAGAACTTTCATGTTGATCGTCTCCTTTTTTGTATTTGATACTTCTACTCTAATACAAACGCGGGAGAAAAGCAAGGGGCGGATGAGAAAATTTTGGAAAAGTGAAAAATTTTTTCAGCGCAGAACGCCGGTGTTTATTTGAGAATGCTGGTGTTGAACTGGATGTAAGTCTGGTCCTCCTCCGGGAATTCCTCCAGAGCGGCGAGGAAAGCGCTGAAATCCGCCTCCGCCTGGGTCTGGAGGATTCCGGCCAGGTCTTCCTTGCAGTCCGCCCGGTGGTTTCGCATGGTCAGGAAGAAGGCCAGCATGTTCCGGTCCCGGTCCTGCTGGCCGCCGCCTATGGCGGCGGACTCCAGCGCGTCCCGCAGGGCGGGCCACCATTCGGAGGCGTATAAGCTGCGGCCCAAAATGCCCAGGTTTTCATCGCTGACGAGGCCCACGCAGTTCAAAAGGTCCAGATCGTCCACGGTCCGGCCAGCCATCAGGTCCGTAATCAGCTCCCGAAAGCGTAAATTGGTCTCGATATATTCTGTCACGCTTTCATCGCATTCCTCGAAGTCCTCCGGCGCGGCGTCCCGGCCAAAGTGGTTTTTCACGAAGGCCTGGGCCGCTCCAACGGGGGTCAGCATCTCAGGCTGCTCTCCGGCGTCACAGGCGCTTTGCAGGTTGGAGTAGTACTCTGCGGCGGACACGCCGGCGTCGGGGAAGTAAAGGGAGACGTATCCGTACTCGTCCAGCCAGCGTTCCACAGCCCAGACGCCGCCCCGGCCCTGGGCGGCGGGCTGGGAAAGGACCAGAAGGTCAAAAGCCTGCGGCTCATCCTCATAGCCTGGGGCGTGGCGGTATTTGAGGTAAACGTGTTCGCCCACGTAGGTAAAGGGCTGTTCATAAAGCTGGGAGCCGTTGTAGGCGGAAAGGCCGTTCCGGGAGAGAAAGTCCTCCTTTACCAGGGGGCCCAGCTCACAGAGCTTCTCCCAGGTCTTCCAGTCCTCGCTCTCCGTGTCGATCACCCCGCCGGGGCGGAGGAACTGCACGTCGGTGGGGTAGGTGTAGGCGTAGTACCGCTCCCCGTCCGTGGCGAAGACGTCGATGCCGGAGCCCTCGGCGCTGATGTGCTGCTCAAACGCCGCCTGATTCATCACCAGGAAGCCGAAGAGGAAGCCGCCCCCGCCGCCGTACTCCTCCATGGCGGTCTCGTAGGAGGCCTTCTCATAGACGGAGAGCAGGGGCTTCCAGCTCTCCTCGGCGTCGGGGAACTCGGTGTCCACCAGAAGAAGGTCCAGGTACGCGTTGGGCAGGGCCGCGTCCAGCCCGCCGCAGTCATAGACGGTCATGTCCTCTCCGCTGTCCCGGGGCGGGGGATCTTGAACAGGCCTTTGACTGTCCGTCTCCCCGACGCAGGCGGAGAGGATGAGCAGGCAGACGAGCACCAGGGCGAATCCATTCAAACGGCGCATGGGCACGGCTCCTTTCCATGTATCAAACATTTGTAAACAGTATGACAGGTCGCGGTGCGGAAAAAACAACAAAGTCAGAACAAATTGTAACAAATCAGAAACAAAAAAACGAGAGTTTCCGCTGTTGTGAACCGGCGGCAAACGTGGTATAATCATCCAGACTGTAATTTCGCCTTTTGACAGGAGGTTTTTCCTATGAAGCTCATGGCCATCGACGGCAACAGCATCCTCAACCGGGCCTACTACGGCATCCGGCCCCTGACCACCCGGGACGGACTTTATACCCACGCCGTCTTCGGTTTTCTGACGACGCTGCTGCGCCTGACGGCGGAGGAGTCCCCGGACGCGGTCTGCGTCACCTTCGACCTCCACGCCCCCACCTTCCGCCACAAGGCGGACGCCGCCTACAAGGCCACCCGGAAGCCCATGCCGGAGGAGCTGCGCCAGCAGGTGCCGGTGCTCAAGGAGGTGCTGGACGCCCTGAACATCCCCCGCTATGAGCTGGAGGGCTGGGAGGCCGACGACCTCCTGGGGACCATGTCCCGGAAGTGCGGCGCGGCGGGCTGGGAATGCGTGGTGGTGACGGGGGACAAGGACAGCCTCCAGCTCATCGACGAACACACAAAGGTGAAGCTGGTCTCCACCCGCATGGGCCAGACCACCACCGTGGATTACACCGAGGCGGTCTTCCAGGAGAAGTACGGCTTCGCCCCCATCCACATGATCGACCTGAAGGCCCTGATGGGAGACGCCTCGGACAACATCCCCGGCGTCAAGGGCGTGGGGGAGAAGACCGCCATGGGTCTGATCCAGGCGTATGGCTCCATTGACCGTCTCTATGCCCAAATGCCTGAAATCGTGACCGCGCCGGACACCCCCGCCAAGCCCGGCGTCGTCAAAAAGCTGGCGGAGGGGGAGGAGTCCGCCCGGCATTCCTGTTGGCTGGCCACCATCGACACCAACGCACCCCTGGACTTCCGCCCGGAGGACAACCGGCGGGAGGCCCCGGGGCCGGAGGCCTATCCCCTGTTTTTGAAGCTGGAGTTCACGAAGCTCATTGAGAAATTCAACCTGTCCCCGGACAGCGCCCCGGCTCCGGAGAGGCGGAAAAAAGCCGCCGTCACCGTGGAGACGGTGACGGAGAGCGCCCGGGGGGCGGAGCTGCTGGAGCTTTGGAAAAAGGCGGACCACGTGTCCCTGCTGGCCCTGCCGGACTGCTCCGCTGTGGGGGTTTTCTGCGAGACGGGGGAGGACAGCGCCATCATGTCAGAGCTGTTCTTCGAGCGGTACCAGGGGGATTGGAACGCCCTGCTGGCGGAGCTGTTCTCCGATGAGATCAAAAAGGTTTCCCACAACGTGAAGGACCTGATCCGGGCGCTGCTGGAAAACGGCCTCCCGGCGGAGGGCTTCGTCTTTGACACGGCCCTGGGGGCCTATCTGCTGGACGCCACGGCGGGGAGCTACGACCTCCAGCGCCTGTTTGTCTCGTATTTCAACGAGGAACTGCCCAAGCCCCTCTATCTGGAGAAGGACGCCTTCTCCCTCCTGGGGGACGGGGAGGCCGCCGCCTCTCTGGACAGCCATGTTACGGCGGTGGAGGCCCTGTACGGCGTTCTGGCTCCCAGGCTCCGGGAGCGGGGCCAGTGGGAGCTGTTCGAGACCGCCGAGCTGCCCCTGTGCCGGGTGCTGGCGGAGATGGAGCGGACAGGCTGCGGCGTGGACGCCCGGGCCCTGCGGGAGTTCGGGGAGAGCCTCTCCGCCCGCATCGCGGAGCGGGAGTCCGCCATTTACGAGATGGCCGGGGGGACCCTCAACATCAATTCCCCGAAACAGCTGGGGGAAGTGCTCTTTGAGCGCCTGGGGCTTCCCCACGGGAAGAAGACCAAGACCGGTTGGTCCACCAACGCCGACGTGCTGGAAAAGCTCCGCCGGCAGCACCCCATCGTGGACGCCGTGCTGGAGTACCGGCAGTACGCCAAGCTGAAATCCACCTACGCCGACGGCCTCCTCAAGGCCATGGACCCCGACGGGCGGATCCGGACCAGCTTCCAGATGACCGTCACCGCCACGGGCCGTCTCAGCTCCACGGAGCCGAACCTCCAGAACATCCCCACGAGGACGGACCTTGGCAGCGAGTTCCGCCGGATGTTCACGGCGGCGCCGGGCCATGTGCTGGTGGACGCGGATTACTCTCAGATTGAGCTGCGCATCCTGGCCCACATCGCCGGGGACGAGGGGATGAAGGCGGCCTTCCTGGCGGGGGGCGACTTCCACGCCGAGACGGCGGCCAAGGTCTTCCACGTGAACCGGGGGGAGGTCACCCATGAGATGCGCCGCCGGGCCAAGGCGGTGAATTTCGGCATCGTCTACGGCATCTCCGCCTTTTCCCTGAGCCAGGACCTGGGGGTCACCGTGGCGGAGGCCAAGGACTATATGGAAGCCTACTTCGCGACCTTCCCCGGCGTCCGGCGCTATATGGACGAGGTGGTGGAAAGGGCCCGGGAGACGGGCTATGTGGAGACTTTGCTCCACCGCCGACGGGACCTGCCGGAGCTGACCAGCTCCAACAAGAACATGCGCGCCTTCGGTGAGCGGGTGGCCCTGAACATGCCCATCCAGGGCACGGCGGCGGACGTGATGAAGCTGGCTATGGCGGCGGTGTGGAAGCGCCTCAAGGCGGAGAAGCCCCAGGCCCGGCTGGTCCTCCAGGTCCACGACGAGCTGATCGTGGAGTGCCCGGAGGCCGAGGCGGAGGCCGTGGCAAGGCTTCTGGAGGAGGAGATGGAGCACGTGGCGGCGCTCTCCGTCCCCCTGACGGCGGAGGCCCACTGGGGAAGGAACTGGCTGGAGGCGAAGGGATGACGGAGTACCTCGGGTTTTCCTGGCTGGGGGCTCTGTTCCTGCTGGCGCTGACGGTGCCGAACCTCCTCTGGACCCGCCGGAAGCCCCAGGGTTACGCCCCCTCCCGGGAGGACCGCCGCCTGACCCTGCTGGAGCGGATCGGACAGGTCTGGGTCACCAGCGGAGCCCTGCTGAGCCGGGGCATCGCGTTGAGGCCCTGGTCCGTCTGGTCCTGGTGGCTGGCGGGGGCGGCGGCGCTGATGGGCCTTTATGAGATCTGGTGGGCCCGGTACTTCCGGAGCCCCCGGACCATGGCGGACTTCACTGCCGGCCTCCTGGGAGTCCCCGTGGCGGGAGCCAGTTTGCCGGTAGCGGCGTTTTTCCTGCTGGGGATTTACGGGCGTGTTTGGTGGATGCTGCCGGGGGTTGTGGTTTTGGGAATTGGGCATATCGGGATTCATTTGGGATACAGAAGAGAGGCGGCGGCGTGAAGCATTTATATCTCATCGGCGGTCCCATGGGCGTGGGCAAGACCACCGTCTGCCGGGAGCTCCAGAAGCGGCTGGACCGGAGCGTCTTCCTGGACGGGGACTGGTGCTGGGACGCGAATCCCTTCCAGGTGACGGAGGAGACGAAGGCCATGGTGACGGAAAACATCTGCTTCCTGCTGAACAATTTCCTCCGCTGCTCCGCCTATGACCATGTGATTTTCTGCTGGGTACTCCATCAGCAGGCAATTTTGGACGGCCTCCTGTCCCGCCTGGACCTGGGAGACTGTGAGCTCCGGGCCGTGTCCCTGACTGCCTCGCCGGAGGCTCTGACCGCCCGGATTGAATCGGATATCCGGGCGGGGCGGCGGGACCCGGGGGCTCTGGAGCGGAGCCTTTCCTATTTGCCGCTGTACGGCGCGCTGAACACGAAGAAGCTGGACGTCTCCGAGCTGACGCCGGAGGAGGCCGCGGCGCGGCTGGAGGCGATGGCGTGAAACGGCTGATTGTGCTTTTGGGCGTGGCGGGGGTGTCCCTGTCCGCCGTGTTCGTCCGCTGGTCCACGGCCCCGTCCCTGGTGCTGGCCTTTTACCGCATGGCCTTCTCGGCCCTGCTGCTCCTCCCCCTGGCCCTTGCCCGGCGGGGGGAATTCCGGGCCCTGGGGCGGCGGGAGCTGGGGCTGAGCCTCCTCAGCGGGGCCTTTCTGGGGGTCCACTTTTCCTGCTATTTCGAGTCCCTCCGCCGGACCTCCATCGCGGCGGCGGTGGTGCTGGTGGATACGGAGGTTTTGTTCGTGGCCCTGGCCTCGGTGCTGGTTCTGCGAAAAAGGCTCAGCCGCCGGGCGTGGCTGGCGGTGCTGCTGGCTTTCGGCGGCAGTGTGGCGGTGGCCCTGGCGGACGCCGGGGGAGGAGAAACCGCCCTCCGGGGGAACCTGTTCGCCCTGACGGGGTCCGTGTGCATGGCGGTCTATACCATGCTGGGGGCCGTCTGCCGGAGGACCCTCTCCACCACGGTGTACACAACCTTGGTCTATACCTCGGCGGCGGGGACGGTGCTGGCCGCTGCCCTGGCGGGAGGACAGGCCCTCATAGGCTGGGGCCCGGTCAATCTGCTGGCGGGCCTGGGGATGGCGGTATTCTGCACGCTGCTGGGCCACAGCGTATTCAGCTGGGGCCTGAAGTACCTGCCCCCGGCCTTTATTTCCACGGCGAATCTGCTGGAGCCGGTGCTGGCCTCCGTGTGGGGGCTGCTCCTCTTCAGGGAGCGGCCCGGCGTTCTGGTGGTGTTCGGCGGGACGCTGATTCTGCTGGGCATCGGGCTCTACAGCCGGGAGGAAGCGTAGGAAGGAGCGTTTATGGAACAGAGTATGAAGGTTCAAATCGTCCCCATGAACGGGGACCATCTGGACGAGGTGGCGGAGCTGGAACGGGTCTGCTTCCCGGACCCTTGGTCCCGGAACATGCTGAAAGAGGAGCTGGAAAACGACCTGGCGGCTTTCCTGGTGGCCCTGGACGGGCAGGGGGCCGTGGCGGGCTACGCGGGACTCCAGGTGGTGCTGGACGAGGGCTATATTCTGAATGTGGCCGTCCGGCCGGACTGCCGCCGCCGGGGCGTGGCGGGGCAGCTGCTGGAGGTCTTTCTGAACTTCGCCCGGGGGAACCGGCTGGCCTTTCTGACCCTGGAGGTCCGGGCCTCCAACTACCCCGCCATCGCCCTGTACGGAAGCCGGGGCTTCCGGGGCGTGGGGCGGCGGAAGAACTACTATGAGCACCCCCGGGAGGACGCGGTCATCATGACTCTGGACCTCACCGGGGAACAGGAGGATGACAAATGAAACTGAAACTGGCCTCACGGTCGCAGGTGGCCATGGTCTATGAACGGGATCTGAAGCCCTCCTTCCCCCCGGCGGAGCTGAAGCCCCTGGAGAATATTCAGGCCATGTGCCGGGACGGCTGCTACCGGCCCTGGTGCCTCTTCGACGGGGAGGAGATCGCGGGGGCGTGCTTCCTCTGGCTGGGCCGCCCCGGCTGGGCGCTGCTGGACTACCTCTGCGTGACGGAGAGCCGCCGGAACGGCGGCGCGGGAGCTCTGATGCTGGAGCTCCTCCGGGAGGCGGAGCCGGGAACCGTGATCCTGGTGGAGAGCGAGGCCCCGGTTCACGCCCCGGACCCGGAAATGGCGGAGCGCCGTCTGGGTTTCTACGCCCGCTGCGGCCTGCGGACCGCCGGTTATGACACGGACGTGTTCGGCGCCCACTACAAGACCCTGTACCTCTCGGAGGGGCCCGTTCCGGACGGGCGGCTGATGGAGGAGAACCGGTTTATCTATCAAAACCGCTTTCCCAAGGAGAAGTACGACCGCTATGTCCGCATTCCCCGGGACCCGGCGGCGGGACCCGTCTTACAGGTGCCCTGGAATGAGGACTGAGGAGGGAGACCATGAAAATTCTAGGCTTTGAATCCTCCTGCGACGAGACCGCCGTTGCGGTGGTGGAGGACGGCCGGACCGTGCTGTCCGACGCCATCGCCTCCCAGGTGGAGATTCACGCCCTCTACGGCGGCGTGGTGCCGGAAATCGCCTCCCGGAAGCACGTGGAGGCCATCGCCGCCCTGACGGACAAGGCCCTGGCGGACGCGGGCTGCAGGCGCTCCGACATCGACGCCGTGGCGGTGACCTATGCGCCGGGGCTCATCGGCGCGGTGCTGGTGGGACTGAGCTTCGCCAAGTCCGCCGCCCTGGGTCTGGGGGTGCCCCTGATTCCCGTCCACCACATCCGGGGCCATATCGCCGCCAATTATCTGGCCTTTCCCGAGCTGGAGCCCCCCTTCCTGGCCCTGGCCATCTCTGGGGGGAACACCCTGCTGATCGACGTGGCGGGTTACACGGACATGCGGATCCTGGGAGGCACCCGGGACGACGCGGCGGGGGAGTGCTTTGACAAGGCGGCCCGGGTCCTGGGTCTCAGCTATCCCGGCGGGAAGCCCATCGACAATTTGGCCCGGCAGTCCCGGGGCGGCGTGTACCAGCTGCCCCAGGCCCACGTGGACGGCGCGCCCCTGGATATGAGCTTCTCCGGATTGAAGACGGCGGTGGTGAATCTGGCCCACCACGCGGAGCAGGTGGGGGAGCCCTTGGACCGGGCGGCCCTGGCCCGGGATTTTTCCCAGGCCGTCAGCGACGCCCTGGTGCCCCGCGCCATGGAAGCGGCGAGGCTGGCGGGGCGGAAGACCGTCGTGGCCGCCGGAGGCGTGGCGGCGAACTCCGTCATCCGGGCGGACCTGGAGCGGGCCTGCCGGGAGGAGGGAATCAGGCTCTACCTGCCGCCCCTGCGCCTGTGCGGGGACAACGGGGCCATGATCGCCGCCCAGGGCTATTACGAATATCTGGCAGGCCATACGGCGGGAATGGAGTTGAACGCCTACGCCACCAGGGATATTTCCGAAGAGCAGAAAAACGCGTGAGGGGAAACTCCCTTCACGCGTTTTTGTCCTGCAAGGGGTCCCACCGGCACCGCTCCAAATCCACCGTGCCGTCGGGCCGGAAGATCACGCCCTCCGCCTCCAGCAGGGCCCGCTGGGTCCCGGGGGCGTGAACGTCGAAGACAGCCTTGGTGCCGCCGAAGCGGTCCACCACCCGGTGGCAGGGAACAGAGGCGTCCCGGCACCCCGCCACGGCGTAGCCCACCGTCCGGGCGCAGCGGGGCATCCCCGCCAGGCGGGCGATCTGGCCGTAGGTGGCGACCCTTCCGGGGGGAATCCGGCGGACGATGTCCAGGTAAGCGGCGAAGACGCTCACAGCTCCCGGACCTCGTACAGGTCCTCCCGGCGGGCGGAGAGGATGGGGAGCTGGCGGCGGATGGCGTCCACCCGGCGGAGGTCCAGGTCGGCGTACAGCGTGGCCTCGCCGCTGCCGGCCTGCCGGAGGACGGAGCCCCAGGGGTCCACGGCGATGGAGTGGCCGTAGGCCACATAGGAGGCCGTCTCGTCCCGGGCGGGGGAGACCCCCACGGTGAAGCACTGGTTGTCCACCGCCCGCTGGCGGAAGAGGAGTTCCCAGTGGGCGGGGCCGGTGGTCATGTTGAAGGCGGCGGGGACAAAAATGCACCTGGCCCCCCGGAGGCACATGCACCGGGCCAGCTCCTCAAACCGGAAGTCGAAACAGACGCACAGGCCCATGGTGCCGAACTCCGTCTCGAAGGTGGTGACGGCGTTTCCCGGGGAGAGGGTGTCCGACTCCTTGAAGCGCTGGCCCCCTTCCACGTCGATGTCGAAGAGGTGGACCTTCCGGTGCCGGGCCAGGAGCTCCCCCTTCCGCCCGTAGACGAAGCTGGTGTTGTAGACCCGGTCCCCCTCCAGCTCCGGCAGGGACCCGCCCACCACGTACAGCTCCAGCTCCGCCGCCATGCCGGACAGGGCCCGCCGGGCCTCGCCGCCCTCCGCCTCGCCGTAGGAGCGGAAGCAGGCGTTGTCATAGGGGCAGCAGAACATCTCGGGCAGCACGGCGATGTCCGCCCCCCGGGCCTTGGCCTCCTGGAGGCGGCGGCAGGCGGTCTCGATGTTTTTCCCTTTGTCTTCGGTCACCGGCATTTGAATCAGCGCGGCACGCATAGGCAAATCCCCCTCTTCATTTGAATTTCATAAATGGATTGTATCACGGCCCGCACCGTGTTACAATACAAAAAAACGATTTGAGGAGGCCGAATCATGGCGGTTTATACGGAGAAGAAGACCTATCAGACCAGGGCCCATATGGGCATGATCGACGTGACGGAGGATTTCCAGCACGCGGTGACGGCGGCGTGCCGGGAGCAAGGCATCTCCGCCGGGACGGTGACGGGCTTCACCACCGGCGGCGTGGCGGGGCTGACCACCCTGGAGTTCGAGCCGGGCATGGTGAATCACGACCTGAAAGCGGCCCTGGACGTGTTCTCCCCCTACCTGGACGAGCAGGGGCACGTGGTGCCCTACTGGCACCACGAGACCTGGCACGACGACAACGGCTCCTCCCACATCAAGGCGGCGTTGCTGTCCCCCTTCATCACCGTGCCCTTTGTGGACGGGAAGATTACCGTGGGGCCCTGGCAGAATCTGACCCTGGTGGAGTGCGACACGAGAAACCGGGTGCGAGACATCGTGTTTCAGGTGATGGGAGAGTGACTTTTCTTAAAAGAAAAGTCACCAAAAGAACTTTATTGCGCTCTGATAGTCCGGTGATTGACCAAAACGAAGCGACGGCAACGGAGATTTTCCGTTGCCGCCGCCATTTTTCACCATCCAGTTCCCACGCCGTCGCAGCGCCAGCCCTCGTCTGTGAGGTACATGTAGCCGCAGTGGCTGTATATCTGGGCCCCCTCGGGCGCGTCGCCGCCCTCGTAGGAACCGGTGTTGCCCGCCATCAGCCAGTGCAGCGCCTCGTCGTTTTCGGGGACGAACACTGTGGAATAGGCGAAGGCGAAGCGCTCATGACCCTTGGTGTTCTCCGGGTAAAAGCTCTCCAGCTCCTCCTCCGTCAGCTCGTCCAGCCAGTCCGGGAACCAGATGTTCTGATTCCGCACGTAGGTGCAGGCGTACCGGCTGCCGGGGGTGGCTTCCAGCATGGCCCCCTCGTAGGCGTCCGCCCACAGCTGGACAATTCTCTCCCGGGTCAGGTCCCGTCCTGTGACGCGGACGGTGGAGTACAGGCCCGCCAGCTCCGCCTCATCGTACCAGAGGCGTATAAAGTCGAAAACGCCGATGGTGGTGACCCACTCCGGGTTGCCGTTGGGTTCCGCCCGAAGCCAGACGGATTCCTGATGGGCGGATTGGCGGGCGTTGAGCAGGACCAGGCCGCTCTCCGGCCAGAAGCGGAGGCTTAGGTCTCCTCCGGGGCTCATGAGCAGCAGGGACTCGGCGGGCATGTCCCCGGGGTCTTCGGCGTAGCTCCAGTCAAAATCGGAGACGAGGCCATGGGCCCGGTTGGGCCCATTCCCATCCTGGGGGTCCACGTCGTACCGCCCGCCGCCCTCCGGGACCAGCAGGTTCAGGTTGACGCTGTCCGCCTCCATCAGATGGTCCATCGCCGCCTGGACAAGGTCGGCGGCGGGGAGAACGGGGCTCTCCGCTTTCAGGGTGGCGGTGCCCAGGTAGATGATGTCCGAGGACGGCATCTCCCGGAGCTTTTCCCGGACCAGCTCCTCGGAGAGGGTGAGCCTGCCCTCCTGCTGGAAGTGGCAGAGGTACACGAAGTCCGAAAGGGAAATCATGTCCTGAGAGCCCTGCGAGGGAATCTGGAACATCAGATAGAGATTCTCGGAGGAGGGGGCGGCCCAGTGGTCCTGGGGACTCTCGCCCAGCTCCGGCGTGTGGAACTCATAGGAGACCTGCCGGAAGGCGTACCTCTTCCCATCCACCTCCAGTCCATCAAAGTTCGCGCCGAGGCTGGTGATCCGCCAGTCGTCGTAGAACGCCAATGCCGAGCCGGACATACGGGAGGCGTGGAACTGCTCCTCCACCGCCGTCAGGGCGGCGTCCTTGATGACAAAATCGTCGTCCGGCCACTGGGCGATGTCGTCCGTGAAGTGACGCTGGTCGCCGCAGATCAGAAGGTTCTCCCCATCGAAGGACAGCGTCCGGTACTGATAGGACAGGGTGTGAGGCTCGCGGGCCCGGAAGGACATGGAGCGCGTGGCGGGGTCCCAGCCGTCGAAGCGGAAGTCGGTGCCCACGGGCCAGACGGTCCACAGCAGGGGCCGCAGATTCGCCCGGTAAAGTTTTCCGTCCCGGTAAAAGACGAAACTGCTGAAGTCGCCGGAGAACAGCTCGTCCGTGCCGTCGCCGTCCAGGTCGGCCCGCTGGGGATAGCCCGTCTCTTGGGCCAGGAAGACGGGCCAGCCCTCCTCGTTCAGGTAGTAGTATTCATGGACGCGGGTCCCGGAGGGCCTGTTGGAGTCGTGGGAGATGCAGAACCCGTCGTGGCCCAGAAGGCCCCGGAACAGGGAGGCGCTGTACCGCCCGCCCGCGCTGGGGCGGAAGGACCAGAAGGGCGTGGGGAAGGAGCTTCTGGCCAAGTGCTGGACCCCGGCGAAGACCTCGCCGCCCATGTCAGGGTTCCCGCCCGCAAAGAACATCAGGCCGTAGTCCCCCAGAACGTGGTCCGGGTCCTCCAGGCCCCCCAGCATATTCGGTGAGCCGTAGGGGAAGGGAAGCTCCTCCGCCTCCTGGGGCTCGTAGGGCTCCAGGCCGTCCAGGGGGATGGTGACGGCGGCGTCCCAGTCGGGCTGGGCCACTTGTTTCAGGCTCTCGCAGGAGAGAACGGCCTCCTGGATGCGGCTGATCACCTGGTTCATCAGGGACATGCCGGTGGTCTCGCCCCGCTTCAGCTCCGGGGCCCAGTCGGGGCGGCTGACGGCGTATTCATATTGACCGTCGCTGCCGAGGATTTCCACGTTTCGGGGCAGGTAGTTCGTCTCCGGCTCCAGCCGGTAGAGGGAGCAGAGCCAGCCCATGGGCTTTTCCAGGTTGGAGGACAGAAGGTAGACCGACCCCCAGTAGACCCGGAGGAGTTCTCCTTTTTCCAGGTCAAAGAACTCCGACGGATTCTCCGGGGTGTAGACCATCAGGCGCTCGCCAAAGTCGGCGGAATCGTCCCCCAGCTCCTCTGCCAGGGCGGCCACGGCCTCGTCCACGTCGCGGAAGTGGTCCGTCTTCTTGGCCCCGGTGAAGGTGACGGCGCACACCAGCGCCGCCAGGGCCACGGCGGCGAAGAGGGCCCGGCCCAGGTAGACCGGATTTTCCGCCACACGGGTGACGCGGTCCTTGAGCTGGCGCTTGTCCGCCGTCATGGTGGTGGCGGAGAGCAGGGGGTTGGCCGGGACCCTCCGCACGGGGATGAGTGACAGCAGCGTCCGGCCATAGGGCACCCGCTCCGCCTCCCCGAGACGCCGGAGGGCCCCCTCGTCACAGGCCAGCTCACAGTCCGTCCGGGAGGCCAGGGCCGCCCACCAGACCAGGGGGTCGAACCAGTAGACCGTCAGGCACACCGCCCGGAGCAGGGACCAGAGGGGGTCCAGATGCCGGGCGTGGGTCTCCTCGTGGGCCAGGACGTGCCGGAGGCTGTCGGGGCTTTGCAGGGCGGCGGGGGTCAGATAGACGGCGGGCCGGAGGAGCCCGAAGAGGCAGGGGGAGGGAAGGCCGTACTCCACCAGATAAACGGGGAGGGAGGAGCCCTCCACAGGGTAAGGCGTTCTCACCCCGCGGAGCTTCCGCCAGAAGAGCAGGTTGGAGAGAACCAGCCAGCAGGACATCACCGCCATGCCGCCGTACCAGATGGGGGGCAGGAGGTCCGAGAGGAGAATCTGCCGCTTGTAGTTCTCCGTGATTTTCACTTCGTTTCCCTGGCCGTCCCGGTCGAGGAAGGTCCGGGAGTTGTCCGGTGTGGCGGGCCCCACGGCTGCTTTGGGCGTGTCGGGAACGCCCCGGACGTAGTCTCCATCCATCCGGCCAATCGTCATCCGGTCCGGCGCGATGTAAAGGGCCTCCACCCGGTCCGCGGCGGGCTTCGCCGCCGTCAGCAGGCTGAAGCCCGCCGCCGGGAGGTTCACCGGAACAAGAAGCCGCAGCAGCACCAGTCCCCAGAGGGCGTACTGGGCCCGGCGGGACAGGGTCCGCCGGAATAGCCGCCGGAGGGCCAGCAGGGCCAGAATCAGGGCCGAGGAGGTAATCAGGATTTCCTTCATGTCTCCTCACCTCCCGCCTTGTCCAGAATGGCGGACAGCTCCGCGATGTCGGACTCGGTGAGTCGCCGGCTCTCCACCATGGCGCTCATCATCAGGCCCAGGCTGCCGCCGTAGACCTTGGAGAGGAAGCTCTCCGTCTCGTCCCGGGCGGCGTCCTCCTTCCGGAGGGCGGGGTAATACCGCTTGGCCTTTCCGCCCTCCTCGTGGCGGACGGCCCCCTTGGCCTCCAGCCGGGAAAGCATGGTGATGACGGTGTTCTTGCTCCACCCGGTCTCCTCCCGGAGAGCCGCCGTCAGCTCCGTGATGGTGCTGGGGGCCCGGTCCCACAATCGGCGCATCAGCTTCCACTCGCTGTTGGAAAGTTCAATTTTCATGAAAACACCTCCTTGATCAGGTATACGACTGTCTACCTGAAGCATAGCACGAAGGTAGACATTTGTCAACCTTGAATTGGTTACAAAATGGAAACGCCCACCGTTGAAAACGGCGGGCGCTGGTGTTTCAAGGGCTGACGGGAATTTTTTCACTTTTTGCCAAAATTTCCAGGTCCTTCTTATGGATTTCGACAGAAAGCCGGTGCGGGACGTGCTATCATCGAATTTGAAAAGCCCGTCCCACGGGAGGGCGGGGCAAAAAATGGCGAATCAGGTATTTTTATGACAAAAGAGGGGAACACTATGGAGATCCTGGCAAAGAGCGCGGACCGGAATCTGCTGCTGGAGCTCAGCGGGGAGCTGGACCACCACGGGGCCCGGACCGCCCTCCGGGAGATGGAGGAGGCCCTGGACGCGGCCCTGCCCCGGAAGCTGGTGCTGGACCTGTCGGGAGTGACCTTTATGGACAGCTCCGGCATCGCGGTAATTCTCCGGGCCCGGCAGAAGATGCAGCTGCTGGACGGGGGGCTGCTGGTGCGGGGCGTGCCGCCCCAGGCCCGGCGGGTGCTGGAGGCCGCAGGGGTGAACCGGCTGGTGACGATCAAATAAGGAGGTTTTACATACATGAGGACCAAGGCAGTCAACGAGGTCACGATGGACTTTCCCAGTCAGAGCCGGAACGAGAGCTTCGCCCGCTCCGCCGCGGCCTGCTTCGCCGCCCAGCTGGACCCCACACTCAACGAGCTGGAGGACATCAAAACCGCCGTCAGCGAGGCGGTGACCAACGCCATTGTCCACGGCTACCCGGACGCCATCGGCGGCGTGACGCTGAAAATGCGGGTCCTGCCGGGGAACGTGCTGGAGCTGACGGTGAAGGATCGGGGCCGGGGCATCCCCGATGTGGACAAGGCCCGGCAGCCCATGTACACCACCGGAGGGGAGGAGCGCAGCGGCATGGGCTTCACCATCATGGAGAGCTTCATGGACACGGTGACGGTGCGGTCCGCCGTGAACAGGGGGACCACGGTGGTGATGCGGAAGAAGCTGGCTCCCCGGCTGAAGAAATGAGCGCCGCGCTGGAGCTCCTCCGGGCGGCCCAGCAGGGGGACCGGGACGCCTGCGAGCGGGCGGTCATCGAGAACAACGGCCTGATCTGGAGCGTGGTCCGGCGGTACTACGGCAGGGGCGTGGAGCCGGACGATTTATATCAACTGGGCTGCCTGGGCTTTCTGAAGGCGGTCCAGGGGTTTGACTTCGACTACGGCACCTGCTTTTCCACCTACGCCGTCCCCAAGATCGCGGGGGAGATCCGCCGCTTCCTCCGGGACGACGGTGCGGTGAAGGTGGGGCGGGGCATCCGGGAGCAGGCCCAGACCCTCTACACCGCCCGGGAGCGCCTCCGCCACGAGCTGGGCCGGGAGCCGGCCCTGTCGGAGCTGTCGGAGGCCACGGGCCTGACGCCGGAGGAAATCGCCCGGACGGATCTGGCCACCGACGCGCCGGAGTCCCTCCAGCAGGAGACGGCGGAGGGGCTGACCCTGGAGGGCTCTCTGGGCACCGAGGCCCCGGAGGAGGGGCTGGTGGAGCGCATCGCCCTCCGGGAGGCCATCGACCGCCTGCCGGAGAAGGAGCGGATGACCATCCTCCTCCGGTATTTCAAGGGCCTGACCCAGGACCAGACGGCCCGGGTGGTGGGGGTGTCCCAGGTGCAGATATCCCGGCTGGAGCGCCGGGGCCTGAAACGGCTTCGGGAGATGTTCGAGGCTTGAACCAGTCCTCCCCCTGGAACTCCGTCATGGTGCCCCAGTAGCGCTTGGGCATGTTGCTCATCCGCAGCCGGGGGTTCTCCCGCTCCTTGATGGCGATGGTGTCGTAGAACCGTTTCCACAGCAGGCGGTAACGGGCCTCCGCCTCGTCCGGCGGGGCCATCTGGAAGTCCGCCAGGGGCCGGATGACGGACCGGCCGGGGACGTGGAACAAGGCCTCCTTGTGGGTGCGGTCGTAGAGGAAGAAGCGCTCGTTGTGAAACCGGGCCGTGAAGTGCCCGGCCAGCTCCGGCAGGACCCGGTTCTTGGGCTCAATCTCGCTCCCCAGCACGCCCCCCAGGTCCGAGAAGCGGACGAAGCCCTTCAGCAGGTGGACCTCCCCGTTCAGGTGCCGGACGGCCCGGATGACCGGATACAGCGTTTCGTCGGAGCGGTCCCGAAGGAAGCCGGGCCCCTCCCGGAGGAGCTTGGCCACCAGACGGAACAGGTACAGCTCCTTCTCCGGCAGGCAGGTGAGGAAGCCCCGCCGGAGCAGCACGGCGGCCTCCGGGGACAGGGCGGCCATCTTCCGCAGGACCCGGGCGGCGTGGTCCGGGTCCGTGGGGACCGTCCGGGAATCGAACAGTGTGCAGACCGCGTCCTCGCCGGAGAAGAACCCGGCGGGGCTTTCTTTGTGGGCGTAGCTGTCGAAGACGCAGGAGAGGAAGCCCTCGAAGCTGCCGTCGTAGAGGTAGATGATGTCCATGGTGAAGAGCCGTTTCGTCAGGCGGTTTCCGTTTGATCGAACAGGGACAGCTGCACCGCCTCCTGCTGGGGAAGCAGGGGCCGCTCCGCGGCGATGAGTCCCCGGAGGAGGCTGTCCGGCGTGAAGCGCAGTCCCTCCGCCATCCTGCCGGAGGCGGTGAGGAAGTACTGGGCCCGCTTCATCACGACCCCCAGCTTCCGCAGATTGTCAATGTGAAGGGGCCCCACCCGCCGGGCGCTCAAAATCCGCCGGGCGGAGGTGACCCCTACGCCGGGAATCCGCAGCAGGGTCTCGTAGGCGGCGGTGTTGACCTCCACCGGGAAAAAATCCAGATGGGCCAGGGCCCAGCTGCATTTCGGGTCCACCCGGGTGTCGAAGTCCTGGTTTCCCTCGTCCAGCAGCTCCTCCGCCCGGAAGCCGTAGAACCGCAGCAGCCAGTCCGCCTGATAGAGCCGGTGCTCCCGCAGCAGGGGCGGCTTCACGTCTTTAGCGGGGAGGAGGGCGTGTTCCACCACGGGGACGTAAGCGGAGTAGAACACGCGCTTCAGGCCGTAGCGGTCGTAAAGACCCTGGGTCAGCCGGAGGATGTGAAAGTCCGTGTCCCGGGTGGCCCCCACGATGAGCTGGGTGCTCTGCCCGGCGGGGGCGAAGCGGGGGGCGTGGCGGTACTTCACCAGTTCCTCCCGGCTCTGCCGGTTCCGGGTCTGAATCTGCCGCATGGGGGCCAGAATGGCCCCCTTCGTCTTGTCCGGGGCCAGGGACCGGAGGCCCGTCTCCGAGGGCAGCTCGATGTTCACGCTGAGCCGGTCCGCCAGGAAGCCCAGCCGCTCCACCAGCTCCGGCGACGTGCCGGGAATGGCCTTGGCGTGAATGTAGCCGTTGAAGCGGTACCGCTCCCGGAGGAGGGCCAGACAGCGGATCATCAGCTCCGTGGTGTAGTCCGGACTCCGGAAGACCCCGGAGGAGAGAAACAGCCCCTCAATGTAGTTCCGCCGGTAGAACTGAATGGTGAGGTCCGCCAGCTCCTCCGGGGTGAAGGCCGCCCGCCTCGTCTCGTTGCTCCGGCGGTTGACGCAGTATTTGCAGTCGTACACACAGCGGTTGGTCAGCAGCACCTTCAGCAGGGTGACACAGCGCCCGTCGGCGGAGAAGGTGTGGCAGCAGCCCGCCTGGGCGGTGGAGGTGTTGCCGATATATCCCTTTTTCGCGGTCCGGGTCCCTCCGCTGGAGGTGCAGGCGGCGTCATACTTGGCGGCGTCGGTGAGGACGGTCAGCTTCTCCAGGACGTCCATGGTCCCTTGTCCAGTCCGCTCCACAGGCGCACGTTCCAGGCGGCGGAGAGGGCGGTCTCCCGGCGGCTCCGCCGGGAGGGCCGCTCGATGAGGTCGATCAGTCGGAAGAGCTGGGCGGTGAGGACCGCCGCGCCCAGAATGACGAGGAAAAACGTCCAGCCGGTCATGATGAATCCCTCCTGCCTCGTGATAAAAATTTTGTTCGATTACATTGTAACTCGAACAATCGTTTCTGTCAAGAGGAGGGACAAAAAAATCCCGGAAAAATTTTTCCCGGGAGCCGCTGGCGTTTTTCTGACAGAAACTGTATAATGATTTTATTCGAGACAAGGAGAGCTTTTATGAAACGCTGCTTCATCTTCGCCGCCGGGAGCTTTTATGGTCTGCGGGAGCGCCCCGGGGACCCCGGGGATTTTGTCATCGCCGCCGACGCGGGCTATCGCGCCTGTCTGGAGGCGCGGGTCCGGCCGGACCTGCTGATCGGGGACTTCGACTCCATGGAACCCCCGGCGGACTTTGCCCAGGTCCGCCGCCTGCCGGTGGAGAAGGACGACACGGACACCCTGGCCGCCATCCGGGCCGGGCTGGAGGAGGGCTGTACGGACTTCCTCATCTACGGCGGCACCGGCGGCAAGCGCCTGGACCACACCCTGGCCAACCTCCAGTCCCTGCTGTTCCTCCGCCGGAGGGGATGCCTGGGCTTCCTCTTCGGCGACGACTTCCTCTGGACGGTGATCGAGAACGGGGAGATCCGGGTGACGAAAACGGTGGAGTGGGGGCTGCTCTCGGTCTTCTGCCTGGGGGACCGGGCGGAGGGCGTGGACGAGACGGGGGTCCAGTACACCCTGGAAAACGCCGTCCTGACGCCGGATTTCCCCCTGGGCGTCAGCAACCATATTCTGGAACCGGAGGCCCGGGTCTCCGTCCGGAAGGGCGCCTTGGCGGTGGGCTGGGAGCTCCCACCGTTAGACTGAATATAGAATAACGAAATGACAAAAGTGTCCTTGATTATAGGTCGGCCTTCATGTATAATAGACAATAGCGGAAAGGTCGACCTTTCTGAATACAACAAGGCCGTGGGACCGAGGGCGGGCACGGAAGCAAGGAGTTTTTTATGGCGGCATTTACCGTAAACGGCAGACCTGTGACCGTGGAGAACAATCAGAAGCTGATCCGCTTCCTGCGGGACGAGCTGGGGCTGACCTCCGTGAAGGACGGGTGCAGCGAAGGCGCCTGCGGCACCTGCACGGTTCTGATCAACGGCAAGCCCACCCGGGCCTGCATCCCCCAGACAGACAAGCTGGAGGGGAAGAGCGTCCTCACCGTGGAGGGCCTGACGGACTTTGAAAAAGACGTCTATACATACGCCTTCGGCCAAGCCGGGGCGGTCCAGTGCGGCTTCTGCATCCCGGGCATGGTCATGTGCGCCAAGGCCCTTCTGGACGGGAATCAGAATCCCACCCGGGAGGAGGCGGCCTTCGCCATCCGAAACAACATCTGCCGGTGTACCGGCTATGTGAAGATCATCGACGCCATCCTCCTGGCGGCGGAGCTGTTCCGGGCGGGGGAGGTGCCGGAGATTCCCGACCACTGGTCCCTGGGCGCCCGGGTCCCCCGGGTGGACGTGGAGGAGAAGGTCACCGGCACGGGGCTCTACCCCGACGACGTCTACATGGACGGCATGATTTACGCCAGCGCCGTCCGCTCCGCCTATCCCCGGGCCCGGGTCCTGGCGATTCACGCCGAGGAGGCCAAAGCCCTGCCCGGTGTGGTGGGCGTGTTCACCGCCGCCGACATTCCCGGCAACAACAAGGTGGGCCACCTGAAAAAGGACTGGGACACCATGATCGCCGTGGGAGACATCACCCATTACCTGGGAGACGCCATCTGCCTCGTGGCCGCGGAGGATCAGGAGACCCTGGCGAAGGCCAAGGCCCTGGTGAAGGTGGACTATGAGGAGCTGCCCTGTGTCCGCAGCCCCCGGGAGGCCATGCTGCCCGACGCCCCCCTGGTTCACCGGGAGGGGAACCTGCTGACTCACAAGCACATCCAGCGGGGCAACCCGGCGGAGGCCATCGCCAAGAGCAAGTACATGCTGACCCAGCGGTTCTACACCCCCTGGACGGAGCATGCCTTCCTGGAGCCCGAGTGCGCCGTGGCGTATCCCGACGGGGACGGGGTGATGATCCTCTCCACGGACCAGGGGGCCTATGACACCCAGCACGAGACCATGGGCATGCTGGGCCTCCCGGCGGAGAAGGTGAAGGTCCGGAACTGTCTGGTGGGCGGCGGCTTCGGCGGCAAGGAGGACGTGACGGTCCAGCACCACGCCGCCCTGGTGGCTTGGCTGACCAAGCGCCCGGTGAAGGTGAAGCTCACCCGGGCGGAGAGCCTGCTGATCCATCCCAAGCGGCACCCCATGGAGATGGAGTTCTCCCTGGGCTGTGACGAGAACGGCATCATCCAGGGCGTGGCCGCCGAGGTCATCGCGGACACGGGGGCATACGCCTCCCTGGGCGGGCCGGTGCTGGAGCGGGCCTGCACCCACGCCGCCGGACCCTACAACTACCAGAACTTCGAGATTGACGGCTGGGCTTATTACACCAACAATCCCCCCGCCGGGGCCTTCCGGGGCTTCGGCGTCACCCAGACCTGCTTCTGCATCGAGACCCTGCTGAACCAGATGGCGGACCTGGTGGGCATCAGCCCCTGGGAGATCCGCTGGCGCAACGCCATCCGCCCGGGGCAGGAGCTGCCCAACGGGCAGATCGTGGACGAGTCCACCGGCCTTGTGGAGACCCTGGAGGCCGTGAAGCCCTACTATGAAAAGGCCAAATACGCCGGCCTCGCCTGCGCCATGAAAAACGCCGGCGTGGGCGTGGGCATCCCGGACACGGGCCGGGTCCGGCTGACGGTGGAGGATGGGAAGGTCCACATCTTCGCCGGGGCCTCCTGCATCGGCCAGGGCCTGGGTACGGTGCTGACCCAGATGGTCTGCGACCAGACGGGCCTCCGGCATGAGGACGTGGTCTACGAGCGGTCCAACACCTATTCCGCGCCGGACTCCGGCACCACCTCCGGCTCCCGGCAGACCCTGTTCACCGGCGAGGCCTGCCGCCGGGCCTGTCAGGACCTGAAAGCGGCTCTGGAGGAAGGGGGCTTGGCCTCTCTGAACGGCAGGGAGTTCCGAGGCGAGTATCTGGGCAAGACGGACCCCCTGGGGGCCGACGTGCCCAACCCCGTCAGCCACATCGCCTACGGCTACGCCACCCAGGTCTGCGTCCTGGACGACGACGGAAAACTGAAGCAGCTCATCGCCGCCCACGACGTGGGCAAGGCGGTGAACCCCCTGTCCATCGAGGGCCAGATCGAGGGCGGCGTGGTGATGTCCATGGGCTTCGCCCTGACGGAGCGCTACCCCCTTGAGGACTGCAAGCCCAAGGCGAAATTCGGCACCCTGGGCCTGTTCCGGGCCAATCAGATTCCGGAGATCGTCCCCATCATCGTGGAGAAGGAGGGGCTGGACGTGGCCTGCGGGGCCATCGGCATCGGGGAGATCACCTCCATTCCCACCGCTCCCGCCATCGCCGACGCCTACTTCCGCTACGACGGCAGGCGCCGCACCTCCCTGCCCCTGGAGGGGACGCCCTACAGCAAAAAATAGGGGCGGACCCGCGTGTCCGCCCTCTTCCCCGAAATTCTCACGTCATCGGCAGATGGGCGGACACACAGGTCCGCCCCTACCGGTTTTCGATTTCATTCAAAGCCGCCCGCGTGTCCACGTCCGTCAGCTCTTGTTCCGGGACCTCCAGCAGAATGAGGTCCTCCTCATGCCGCCGGATGACGGTGTTTCCCCCGTGGTCCTCGGCAAGGGCCAGAAGCTCCGGAAAAAACCGGGCGGGGAAGACGCAGGGATTTCCCCGGACCCCGCCGTGGGCCAGGGCGGCGATGTTTTCCGGCCGGCTTTGCCACAGCTCCGCCAGGGCCCGGACGCTCTCCTGTCTCAGCAGCGGCTGGTCGCTGACCAGGAACATGGCCCCATCACAGCCCCTCAGAGACTCCAGCCCCAGGCGGATGGTGTGGCTGATGCCCAGGTCCGGGTGCCTGTTCTCCACGGCGGTGAAGTGAAACGCCTCCGCCAGTTCCAGTACCTCCGGATACTGCGTCACCACCGCCACGGTGCCGAACGCCTCCGGCGGAACCGCCTCCAGCGCCCGGCGGATCAGGCTCCGGCCCCGGACCTCCGCCGCCAGCTTGTTTTCCCCGAAGCGGCGGGCGTTTCCCGCCGCCATGACCACGCAGCCCAATGTCTGTGCCATGTGTTTCCACCTCCGTATCCGGCAATTCATGAAGTTCAGTATATCCTCTTTTCTCCCATTCAGTCAAGGGCCCCTTTCCCCGGGAGCGAAGTTGTAATAGAAAAAGGAGGGCACCCAATGAGCAAATGCGTCGGCAAGAGCGTGACCAGGGTAGACGCCTATGAGAAGGCCACGGGACGGGCCAGATACATGGACGACCTCTGTGACCGCAGCGCCCTGATCGCGAAAATCTGCCATTCCACCATCGCCCACGGCTTCGTGAAGTCCGTGGACACGTCGGCGGCGGAGGCCGTCCCCGGCGTGGTGAAGATTCTGACCTGCTTCGACGTCCCGGACATCGAGTTCCCCACGGCGGGCCATCCCTGGTCCATGGATCCCGGCCACCAGGACGTGGCGGACCGCCGTCTTCTGAACCGCCATGTCCGCTACTACGGCGACGAAGTGGCCGTGGTCATCGCCGAGGACGAGATCGCCGCCGCCCGGGCCGTCCGGGCCCTGAAGGTGGAGTACGAGGTTTTGCCCTTCGTCCTGGATGTCCAGGAGGCCATGAAGGACGGCGCGCCCCGGATTCAGGAGCGGTCCCAAAACAACATCCTGGCCCACTCCGACGTCCGCCGGGGGGACTACGAAACCGCCCGGCAAGAGCCCGGCCTCATCAAGGTGGAGGGCTGGTACGACACCCCCACGGTCCAGCACTGCCACATCGAGAACCACGGCTGCTTCGCCTATGAGGAGGCGGGCCGGGTGGTGGTGGTCAGCTCCACCCAGATTCCCCACATCGTCCGCCGGGTCGTCGGGCAGGCCCTGGGTATCCCCTGGGGCAAGGTCCGGCTCATCAAGCCCTACATCGGCGGCGGCTTCGGCAACAAGCAGGACGCCCTCTACGAGCCCCTGTGCGCTTGGTGCTCCACCCAGGTGGGGGGGCGGCTGGTGAAGCTGGAGTGCAGCCGGGAGGAGACTTTCGTCTCCAACCGGGTCCGTCACGCCATCCGCACCCATATCATCTCCTACGTCCGGCCCGACGGCACCCTGGTTGCCCGGAAGCTGGAGGCCTTCTCCAACCAGGGGGCCTACGCCTCCCACGGCCACGGCATCGTGGCCAAGGGCATGAACGCCTTCCCCCAGCTCTATCCCTGCCCCAACGTGGAGTGCGACAGCTGGACGGTGTACACCAACCGGCCTTCCGCCGGGGCCATGCGGGGCTACGGCATCCCCCAGGCCATGTTCGCCGGGGAGAGCCACATCGACGACATCTGCAAGGCCATCGGCATGTCCCCCCTGGAGTTCCGCCGGAAGAACCTGATGCCCGTGGGCTATGTGGACGGCTTCTCCAAAAACGAGCTCTACGCTGACACCTTCAACCAGTGCATGGACAAGGCCCTGGAGATGCTGGACTTTGAGAAGAAGTTCCGGGAGTATCAGAACCAGACCGGCCCGGTGCGCCGGGGCGTGGGGCTGGCGGTCTTCTGGTACAACACCGCCGTGTGGCCCATCTCCCTGGAGTCCTCCTCCTGCCGGATGGTGCTGAATCAGGACGGGTCTCTCCAGTTCCAGACCGGCGAGACGGAGATCGGCCAGGGCTGCGACACCGCCTACTCCCAGATGGTGGCGGACGCCGTGGGCATTCCCCTGGGCGACGTCCACGTGGTCTCCACCCAGGACACCGACGTCACCCCCTTCGGCACCGGGGCCTACGCCTCCCGGCAGACCTACATCGGCGGATTTTCCATCATGCAGACGGCCCTGGCCCTCCGGGAGCGCATTTTGAACATCGCCCACGAGCAGACCCGGATGCCGGTTTCCAACCTGGATCTGGTGGACGGGCAGATCGTCCGCAAGAGCGACGGGCGGGTGCTGAAATCCCTGGGGGACCTGGCCACGGAGAGCCTGTATTCCACCACCAGCAGCCAGCACATCACCGCCGAGACCACGGCCCAGATCAAATCCAACGCCTATTCCTTCGGCTGCTCCTTCGCGGAGGTGGAAGTCGACATCCCCATGTGCAAGGTGGAGCTGGTGAAGCTGGTGAACGTCCACGACTGCGGCACTCTCATCAACCCCGCCCTGGCGGAGGCCCAGGTCCACGGCGGCATGTCCATGGCCATCGGCTACGGCCTCTCTGAGGAACTGAAATTCGACGAGAAGACCGGAAAGCCCCTGAACAACAACCTGCTGGACTACAAGCTGTCCACCTTCATGGACCACCCCACGCTGGAAGTGGGCTTCGTGGAGAACCCGGAGCCCACCAGCCCCTACGGCACCAAGGCCCTGGGCGAGCCCCCGGCCTGCTCCGGCGCTCCGGCCATCCGGAACGCGATTCTGAACGCCACCGGCGTGGCCGTCGACTCCTGCCCCATCACGCCCCACGTCCTCTACCGGAAGTTCCGGGAAGCGGGATTGATTGAAGAGTAAAGGAGGGCCCAGCGTATGTATGACATGAAAGCCCTGTATCAGGCGAAAACCGTGGCGGACGCCGTGGCCCTGCGCCTCGCCCACCCCGAGGCCCAGATCATCGCCGGAGGGTCCGATGTGCTGGTCCAGATGCGGGAGGGCAAACGGGCCGGGGCGGAGCTCATCTCCATCCAGACCCTGGACGAGATTCGGGGCGTGTCCCTGGACGAGGATGGGACCCTGCGCATCGGGTCCCTGACCAGCTTCTCCCACATCACCCGGGACCCCCTGATTCAGAAATATATCAACGTCCTGGGGGAGGCCGTGGATCAGGTGGGCGGGCCCCAGATCCGGAACATCGGCACCATCGGGGGGAACACCTGCAACGGCGTCACCTCCGCCGACTCCGCCTCCACCCTCCACGCCTGGGACGCCATTGTGGAGCTGACGGGTCCTGACGGCGTCCGCCGCCAGCCTATCCAGGAGTTCTACATCAAGGCGGGTAAGGTGGACATCCGGGAGGGCGAGCTTCAGACCGCCATCCTGATTCCCAAAGAGAGCTACGAAAACTGCTTCGGCCACTACATCAAATACGCCATGCGGAACGCCATGGACATCGCGACCCTGGGGACCTCCGTCAATGTCCGCCTCTCCGCCGACAGGAAAACGGTGGAGCGGGCCCGGGTGGCCTTCGGCGTGGCGGGTCCCGTGCCCCTGCGGGCCGGGACGGCGGAGAAACTGGCGGCGGGACGGCCCGTCAGCCTGGAGCTGGCGGAGGAATTCGCCCAGGCGGTGAAGGAGGACATCAACCCCCGGGACTCCTGGCGGGCGGCCAGGGACTTCCGCCTCCACATCGCCGTGGAGAGCGCCAGGCGGGCCTTCATTGAATCCGTGAGACTGGCGGGAGGTGACCTGTGATGGAGAAGCATCAGATTCAGTACCAGACCGTGCGCTTCAACCTCAACGGCAAGGACGTGGAGCGGACGGTGGACGTCCGGGCCAGCCTCACCGACATGCTCCGGAACGACTTCCGGATGACCTCGGTGAAAAAGGGCTGCGAGGTGGGAGAGTGCGGGGCCTGCAACGTCCTCATTGACGGGGAGGCCTTCAACTCCTGCATCTATCTGGCCGTCTGGGCCGAGGGGAAGAAAGTCCGTACCCTGGAGGGTCTCCTGGGCCCCAACGGCGAGCTTTCCGACATCCAGCAGGCCTTTGTGGACGAGGCGGCGATTCAGTGCGGCTTCTGCTCCCCGGGCTTCATCCTGACGGCGGTGGAGATCCTGGAGAGCGGGAAGGAGTATACGGACGGAGAGCTCCGGAAACTCCTCTCCGGCCACCTGTGCCGCTGCACGGGGTATGAGAACATCCTCCGGGCGGTGAAGAAGACCATGTACAGGCGCCTGGGGAAAGATGTTCCGCAGTGACAGCAGAAAGAAGGCGGGATGCTGCAGGCATCCCGCCTTCTCTTGACAGATTGAGAAAAACTAGTAGCCCGACTTCTGTTTGTCCGGCTGTCCGTAGGATTTGAAGCGTTCCATCACGTCCTCCATAGCCTCCCAGTCCAGGATGTTGGGCGTCCCGATACACAGAGCCCGGTATTGGAGCTCCGCCACGTACTCCATGTTCAGCGCCAGTCCATAGGCCCCGGCGATGTCCCGCCCGCAGGCCACCAGCCCGTGGTTTCCCAGCAGCACGGCGTCGCTGTCCCCGGCGGTCTTCACGGCGGCCTCCGCCAGCTCCAGGGTGCCGAAGGGATGGTAAGGCGCGCAGGGGATTTCCGCCGCCCCGGCGTCGGCGATGGCGTAGTGGACGGCCTGGAGGGGCCGGCCCAGGACGGCGAAGGTGGTGCAGTACATGGAGTGGGTGTGGACCACGGCCCGGATGTGGGGCTTGCGCTTGTAGAAGAGGGTGTGGAGGGCCCACTCGCTGGAGGGCTTCCGGGTTCCCTCCACGACGCGGGCCTCCAGGTCCGTCACCACCACGTCCTCCGGCCGGGTGTCGAAGTAGCCGATGCCCGAGGGACTGATGGCCATGAGGCCCCGCTCCGGGTCAAAGATGCTGATGTTCCCGCTGGTGCCGGTGCAGAGCCGGTCGGCGCTCATCTTCCTGCCGTACTCCACCACCAGCTCCCGTTCCTTCCGCAGCAGCATGGCTGTAACCTCCTCAATAAAATTCCCGGACTTCCGTGTCGAAGTAGCGGTCCAGCAGATAGGGGACATAGACCCCCTTGTCCGTCACCACGCCGGAAATCAGGTGGGGCGGCGTCACGTCGAAGGAGGGGTAGATGCCCCTGACCTCCGGGACGGTGTTGGGGATGCCCCAGGAGCTGAGCACCGGGCCGGGATCCCGCCGCTCAATGACGATATCCGCCGTGGACCGCTTGTCCTCGTCGGGGATGCCGGTGACATAGTAGGGAACGCCGAAGTACTTCGCCAGAATCGCGATTTGGAACGTGCCGGTTTTGTTGGCGATGTGCCCGTCCCGGGCGATGACATCCGCGGCGGAGGTGAACAGGTCGATTCCCTCCCGCTCCATGGCGCAGGCCGCCATGTTGTCCGTAATCACCGTGGTGTCAAAGCCCGCCTGGGCGAAGCAGCTGGCGGTCAGCCGGGCCCCCTGAAGGAAGGGCCGGGTCTCCGCGCAGAAGACCCGGAAGGACTTCCCCGTCCGCCCCGCGGCCCGGATGAGGGTCCCGATGATGGTTTCCCCGTAGCACTGGGTCAGGATGGTTCCGCCCTCCGGGATAAGCGGTTCCAGCTGGTCTCCCACCAGCTGCATGACACCGTAGCGCCGGTTCAGGGAGGACAGCGTGTCCTCCACTATGGCGGAGACAGGGTCTCGCCCCGCCTCCAGCGCCGCCTCCGCCACCGCGGCGCAGCGGAAGGTGATTTTGCCGTAGCGCCCGGCGGTGGTGGGCCGGGCGTGAGCCAGCTCTTCCGCCGCCCGGCGGAGAAACGCGGTCTGCTCCGCTTTTCCCTTGCTCCGGACCTGATGGGCCGCCAGCGCCATGCCCATGCCCACGGCGGTATAGGGCCCGGCGCTCTGGGTCACCATATCCGCGATGGCCCGGACCACCTGGCCGTAAGTCTCGCAGACCTCATACCGGACCTCCCGGGGATAGACCCGGCGGTCCAGGATGCGGACCTTTCCGTCCTCGTACCAGGCCACGTTTTCGTATCGCAGGAGAAAGGGCATCCCTTCGTCCATCCGCTCCATTGCCCGCGCCTCCTTCAGCCGTTTTCCCCATCATACTCTATTTTTGCCGAAAAGGCAAACGGAGGGGCGGAAAAAACGACCGGCTTTCCCGGAATGCCGCCGCGACGGGTAAGAATTAACTTTTTCGCCGGGATAATACTTGAAATTTTTCCATAGAAATGTTACAGTATTTTTATAAGTGGCAGTATGCATAAGCGAACGCGGCCTGTGGATAAGAGGATATTGTACCTGACGGAAGAAAAGGCGGGGTTGAGAGTGGCGTTTTTTAATCGTTTTGCCTCGAAGGAGACAGGCGGACAGGAGAAGAAAACATATCAGCCCACTCCTTACAGAAGGGTTTTCTCTGAGCTTGAGACGTCGGGCGGCGGACTGAAGGAGGCATATCCCCAGGACGGCAGAATGGTGGACGCGTTTATCCGAACGTTGAAAGAAGACTGCCGGGCCCGGTACAAGGAGGCGACCAACGGCGAAATGCGCCCCATGAGGGCGGAGGCCCGCTTCTTCCTCGCCGAGGACCGGATGAGCGCCTACGCGTGCCTGTTCCGCCCGGAGAACGGCGGGGACGACATCACCCTGGAGCAATTTCTGGGGGATATGCGCTACGAGGGCATCAATCACGGTATTCTGCGGGAGGATATCCAAAAGGACTTTGAACAGGGTTATTTCCGCATTTTCCTGGTGGCCCGGGGAAAGCCGCCCCTGCCCGGAGAGGACGGGAAGGTGACGGAGCTTCTCCAGCGGCACGGGAATCTGAGCCTGAAGGTGCAGAGCGGGAGCGAGGTGGACTTTGGCCAGGACATCGAGCTGCAGCCCATCCGGAAGGGGACGGTCATCTGTCTGATCCGGCCCCCGAGGGAGGGGACGGACGGCATGGATGTGACGGGAAAGAGGCTTCCCAGCCCGCCGGTGAACAGCGCCCCCATCCCCCAAGGGAAGAACACCGGCATCAGCCGGGGCGGACAGGCGCTCACGGCCGATGTGGATGGAATGTTATACATTGAAGACGACAAATTCTGTGTGCATGAGCAGAAGATCATCGACGGCGACCTGGACCAGTTCCAGGGGACGCTCCGGGTTTCCGGCAACCTCTACATAGGGGGGAATGTGGACGGGGGCGTGGATGTGGAGGCCTCCGGTGAAATCGTCATCAACGGGAAGATGGGCCGGGCCCGGGTGATGTCCACAGGAGGGACCGTCCGGGTGCAGAAGGGCGTTTTCGGGACGGAGGGCGAGACCTTCCTGTCCGCCGCCCGTCAGGTGCAGTCTCCCGTGATAGAGTGGGCGAAGATCGAGAGTGGGACCAGCGTGATCGCGGAGACGATCTCCAACAGCGCCGTCCGCTGCGGCGGAACGACCTATGTCATGAACGGACGGGGCATGATCGTGAACAGCCGGATCCGGGCGGGCGACAGCGTCCTGTGCCGCCGGATCGGCAATCTGGCCGGGGGCCGGTGCGTGTTTTCGGTGGGCTTTCCCCCGGACCTCCCGGAGGCCTGGGAGCAGGTCAGGGCGGAGCTGGCGGAGACGCAGGCGACCCTGGAAAAGCTGTGGAAGCCCATCACCAGCCTGCGGAGAAAGGGTATCCGGATTTCTGACGAGGAGAAGTCCCTGCTGGATCAGCTGGTGGAACAGCGGCAGCTTTATTTTGAGCAGCAGGAATCCCTGACGAGCCGGCTGAAAACGCTGAGCAAGGAGCTGGACAAAAAGAGCAGGGGGAGGGTGCGCTGTGAGAAGGTGTACCCCTTCCTGAGCGTTCAGATCGGAAAGCTGGTGGAGGAAATCACCGAGGAGCAGGATGACTGCGACATCCACATGGTGGAGAACCGGCTCCTCCTGAAATAGAAACAGACCCTGTTGAGGCATGGCACAACGCCGTCAGGACCGCGCGGTCCTGACGGCGTTGGTGGTTTCATGTACGGTTCAGTGGGGCAGGACCAGACTGACGGCGCACAGCGCCAGGGCGGCGGCGCAGCCGGCGTCCACCGCCCTGCGGTGGTTGAGGAACAACGTTTGCAGGGCCGCCCCGGCGAAAAGCCACACCAGATTCGCCAGGGGCCCGGTGAAGGGCAGGAACAGCCCCACCGCCAGCAGGGACCAGAAGGAGCCGTCAAAGGGCAGCACATAGGAGGACAGGGCCATGAGACAGAAGATCATGACCTTCACATTGGTGAGGTTCACCAGCAGGCCGGACCAGAAGCCGGGGGCCTCCGGCGCCTGACCCTCCGGCCCGGAGGAGGAGCGGAGGGTGTTGAAAGCCATCCACAGGAGATAAGCCGCCCCCACCCAGGAGAGAAAGCCCGTATACTGGTTCAGCACCGCGCCCAGAAAATACGTGGCCAGCACGGAGGTCATGGATACCAGGAAGAAGCCGGTGAACAGCCCCCGCCACTGCCGCAGGGCGGGGCCCCTCCCGTACCGCAGGGCGGTGGCAAGGGAACAGAGATTGGCGGGCCCCGGGGTGATGGCGCCCACATAGCAGTAGATCAGGAAAGAGGGTATCAGGGACACGGGCATGACGGCCACCGTCCTTTTTTCAGGATGGCCCCATCATAGCAGAAAACAATCCATTTGAAAAGCGAAAGTTTTTGAAGTATACTATTAAAAAAATCAATGAGTCGGGAGGCGGTTTCATGGAGTTGAAAAACCTGCGCACCCTTCAGGCCGTAGTGGACCAGGGGAGCTATCAGAGAGCGGCGGAGCGGCTGGGCTACACCCAGTCCACCATCACCGTCCAGATTCAGCAGCTGGAGGAGGAGCTGGGCGTCCCCCTCTTCGAGCGGGTGGGTCGGAGGATGGCCCTGACGGAGGCGGGGGAGCGGATCCTGCCTCGGGCCCGGGAGCTGCTGGCGGCGGCGGACCGGCTGCTGGAATGCGGAAAGGGGGGACAGGTCCCCTCGGGGACCCTCCGGGTGGATCTGGCGGAGACCCTGCTGTGCTATCGGATGCAGCCGGTGATCCGGGCCTTCCGGGAGCGGGCCCCCCAGGTCCGGCTGGTGATCCGGGACTGCAACTGCATGCGGATTCCCCAGGGCGTCCGGGACGGGTCCTGTGATCTGGGAGTGGGCTATGACATGGACTGGAACCGGGAGTCCCTGGAGGTGGAGTCCCTGGGGAGCTATGACATCGTGCTGCTGGCCTCCCCGGACTTCCCGGAGCCGGATTTCACCACCCCGGGCCAGCGGAAAGCCGTCTCCCTGGTCACCGACGAGCCGGACAGCATCTTCCGCCGCCGCTTGGAGGACTATCTCCGCCGGCGGGAGATCGAGCTGGACGTGACGCTGGAGCTGTGGAGCATCGAGACCATCAAGCGCTGCGTCATGAGCAACCTGGGCTTCACCTACCTGCCCCGCTTTGTGGCGGAGGAGGAGCTGGCGGACGGGCGGCTGGTGGAGCTGGAGGCCCCCATCTCCGGCGTCCCCGCTCCGGCCCTGTGCGCCTGGAGGAAGGGCCGGTGGGTCACTCCGGCCATGGAGCTGTTCCTGGAGCTTTTGAGGAAGGAATTGACCTGACCGCCTCTCAGCGCCGCCGCTTCCGCTCCGGCTCCCTTCTCTGGAAAGTTTTGTCGATGAGGATGATGTCGTCTCCGATGCGCTGGATGCAGTCCCAGGGGATGTAAAACTCCTCCCCCCGGCCGAAGAGCCCGAAGAACCGGGCGGGCCCATAGACCACAATGGCCGCCACCTGCCCCTCCGGGGCTTTGATGTCCACGTCCGCCACCGGCCCCAGGCGGGCGCCGTCGTTGATGTTGATGACCTCCTTCCGGCGGAGATCCCGAAACCGGAATTGCATCGTCCTCAACTCCTTTCAAGGAAGCCTATGCGCCCCCCGGGACGTCCTATTCTGACAAAAGGTCCCAGTATAGGAAAAATGGCCTCTGGAGATACTGACCTTGCGGCGGCAAAGAGGGGGAGACCCCGCCCGCCGCGTGGAAGTATACACAAGGGGGGCACGCTTTCATGCAGGGAAAAGTCGAGATCGCGGGGGTCAACACCGCCAAGCTGAAGGTGCTGAAAAACGAGGAGGCCATGGCCCTCCTCCGCCGGACCAAGGAGGGGGACCAGGAGGCCCGCCGCCAGCTCATCGAGGGGAACCTCCGGCTGGTGCTGTCGGTGATCCAGCGCTTCTCCAGCCGGGGGGAGAACGTGGACGACCTCTTCCAGGTGGGCTGCGTGGGGCTCATCAAGGCCATCGACAACTTTGACATCAACCAGCCGGTGAAATTTTCCACCTACGGCGTGCCCATGATCATCGGCGAGATCCGCCGCTATCTCCGGGACAACAGCGCCATCCGGGTCTCCCGCTCCATGCGGGACACGGCCTACAAGGTCCTCCAGGTCCGGGAGCGGCTGCTGAACGAGACCCAGCGGGAGCCCACGGTGGAGCAGATCGCCAAGGAGCTGGACATCCCCCGGGAGGACGTGGTTTTCGCCATGGACGCCATCGTGGACCCGGTGTCCCTCTATGAGCCGGTGTACTCCGACGGCGGGGACGCCCTGTGCGTCATGGACCAGGTCCGGGACACCCAGAACACCGACGAGCGCTGGACGGACCGCATCGCCCTGAAAGACGCCCTGCGCCGTCTGGACGACCGGGAGCGGCGCATCCTGTCCCTGCGGTTCTACGAGGGCAAGACCCAGATGGAGGTCTCCGCCGAGGTGGGCATCTCCCAGGCCCAGGTCTCCCGGCTGGAGAAGGGGGCCATCAACACCATCAAAAAGAACATCTGACTCCAGGCCCGCCGGTCCCGGCGGGCTTTTTCACGGTTTCCCTTGTATTTCCTCTCGGGAACTGCTATAATAGAACGACTATGAAAGGGGGAGGACCATGGATTTCAGCGGCCTGATCCGCGCCATCGACTGGTATTGGCTGGCGTCCACGGCCATGCGGGTCCTGGCCGTCCTCCTCTGCCTGACGGTCCACGAGGCCTGCCACGGTCTGGCGGCCTGTGCCCTGGGGGACCCCACCGCCCGGGACAGCCACCGCCTGAGCCTGAACCCCCTGCGGCACATCGACTGGCTGGGCCTGGGCATGATGCTGGTTGCGGGCTTCGGCTGGGCAAAGCCCGTGCCGGTGGACCCCCGGTATTTCAAGAGGCCCAAGCGGGGCATGGCCCTGACGGCCCTGGCGGGGCCGCTTTCCAATTTGCTGCTGGCTTTTCTGGCCATGCTGTTCTGCCACAAGGTGCTGGACGGCTTCGTCACCCGGGAGAGCGGCTTCTGCTACGTGCTGTACATCTTCCTGCACCTCTTTGTGGCCCCGCTGTCCATCGGCCTGGGTCTCTTCAACCTGCTGCCCATCCCGCCCCTGGACGGGGCCAAGGTGCTGGGGGCCTTTCTGCCGGACCGGGCCTACTTCGGATTGATGCGCTACGAGCGCTACGGCATGCTTCTGCTGCTGGCCCTGAGCTGGTTCGGCGTGACGGGGGACCTCATCAACGGAGCCATCCAGGGGGTCTACTGGTTTTTCCTGGAGCTGTGCCTTTAGGGACGGCGCTTTCACACCTGACAAAAGGAGGGGACTTTTTGGACAGTCCCGTATTCAAGTTGGAAAAGGTGGTCCACTCCCGGACGGAGGAGCTCCAGGACTTTGAGGGACCACTGGACCTGATTTTATTTTTGCTGAGCAAGAACAAGATGGAGATTCAGGACATCTCCATCTCCCTGATCTGCGACCAGTATCTCAGCTGGCTGGACCGGCGGAAGGAGCTGGATCTGGAGATCGCCAGCGAGTTCGCCGCCATGGCGTCCCATCTGGTCTACCTCAAGACCCGGATGCTCCTGTCCATTGAGGACGAGGAGGCCAAGAGCGAGATGGAGGCCCTGATCCAGTCCCTGGAGGAGCGCCGCCGGGGAGAGAGCTACGCCTATGTGAAGGCCATGGCGGAGAAGCTGGCCCCTCTGGGAGAGTATGGCCGCAGCATCTGCGTCCGGGGGCCGGAGCCCCTGAAGGGCCGGGAGGCGGTCTATGACCACCGGCCCCGGGACCTGCTCCGCTGTCTGCGGGAGCTCCAGGCCAGGGCGGAGCGGAAGCTGCCGCCCCCCAGGGCGGCCTTCCAGGAGATCGTCCGGCACGAGCCCTATCCCGTGGAGCGAAAGGCCCTGGACATTTTGAAACGCCTGGGCCGGGGGAGCGTGACGCTGTTCCGCCAGCTCTTCCAGGGGAGCCGCAGCCGCAGCGAAATCGTGGCCACGTTCCTGGCGGTGCTGGAGCTGTGCCGGTCCCACGTGCTGCAGCTGACCGGCTCGGAGTCGGAGTGTACCGTCCGTCAGGTGGGGGACCCGCCGGAGCATCTCACCGCCCAGGCGGAGGAACCCTGAGGAGGATTTCCCATGGAGAGAAAAGAGATTGAGAGCGCCGTGGAGGCGATTCTGTTCGCCTCCGGCGAGCCGGTGCAGATCAGGCGGCTCTGCGACGCCCTGGAGCTGGCCCGGCCCGCCGTGGAGCGGGCGCTGAAGGACCTGGGCGACCACTACGCCTTCGACCAGCGGGGCATCCGGCTGGCGCAGATGGACGACTGCTGGCAGCTTTGTTCCGCCCCGGAGTTCGCCGGGGCCGTACACCGGGCCCTGGAGGTCCGCAAGCCCGCCAAGCTCAGCCAGCCCGCCCTGGAGGCCCTGACCATCATCGCCTATTACCAGCCCACCACCCGGGCCAACGTGGACCAGATCCGGGGGGTGGACAGCTCGTATACCATGAGCCTGCTTTTGAACCGGGAGCTGATCGAGGAGTGCGGGCGGCTCCAGGTGCCGGGGCGTCCCCGGCTGTACCGGACCACGAAGCAGTTCCTCCGGGCTTTCCATCTGAAAAGCCTGGACGAGCTGCCGGAGCTGACGGAGCTCACCGAGGAGGACCCGACGGACCCGGAGGCCGATGGGCAGATGCGCCTGGGGGACCACGGCGAGATCGTGGAGGAGCAGGAGGGGCCGGAGGCCCCGGAAGCGGAGACCGAGTGAGAGAGGGGGAGGGCGCCTGTGCTGTGGCTGTGGATTCCGGGGGCGGTCATATTTCTGATCGTCCTGCTGCTGTGGACCCGGGTGGGCGTCCGGGCGTCCTTCGGCGGGGAGGAGCTCCGCCTGGACATGAAATTCGGCCTCCTGCGGCTCCATATCCTTCCCGCCAAGCCCGGAAAGCCCAAGGCGGAGAAGCCCCCGAAGGAGAAGAAAAAAAAGAAGAAGCCCGAAGAAGAGCCGGAGGGAGCGGCGAAGAAACCCAGGCTCTCCTTCACCCTGGAGGACGGGAAGGACGCCCTCCGGACCCTGCTCCCGCCGCTGAAACGAGCCCTGAGACGGTTCGGCCGGGGCATCCGGGTGAAGCCCCTGCGGCTGTCCCTGGTGCTGAGCGGGCTGGAGGACCCCGCCGCCGCGGCCCGGGCCTATGGAGAAATTCAGGCCGCCGTCTGGGGGGGAATGCCCCGATTGGAGCGGTTGATGGACATCCGGGACGTGTACATTCACACGGACGTGGACTTCCTGGCGGAGGACACGGCGGTGGAGGGCGAGGCCGGCGTCACCCTCCGGATCGGGACGCTGCTGGCCATGGGCTTCGGCTTGGCCTTCCCGGCTCTGAGGTGGTTCCTGCGCTGGCGGAAGCGGTGCAGGACCCGTCCCCCGAAGCCGGAGAAGAAGCCCCCCGAGAACCCGGAGCCCGAGGAACCCAAACCGGAAAATTCCGCCGCGTAAGGCGACCATGACAGGCATCCACGACATCTGACGGCAGAGGAAAGGAAGCGCAAGATGGAGAACGAGAAGAAAAGCAAGGTCAGCGATCTGATGCAGGCCACCATCGAAAAAATCCACCAGCTGGTGGACACCAACGCCATTGTGGGCCAGCCCATCACCACCCCCGACGGGGTGACCCTGATTCCCATCTCCCGGGTCAACTTCGGCTTCGGCAGCGGCGGGGGGGACTACGGAAAATCCATGAAGGGGGAGAACTTCGGCGGAGGCGGCGGCGGGGGGGTGAAAATCGACCCCGTGGCCTTCCTGATCATCAAGGACGGCGTGACCCGGGTGCTGCCGGTGGCGGTGCCTCCCGTGACCACGGTGGACCGGATCATCGACATGGCCCCGGACCTGATGGACAAGGCGGAAAAATTCCTGGACAAGAAAAAGGCGGAGAAGGAGCAAGAAACCCTTTAAGCTGGGCATACTATCGTCACTTGACTGACTTGGAGTGATGACGCTTGGCGAAACAGTTCCCCCTCCGGCGGGCCTGGGCACTGGTCCTGGTCCTGGCCTGCCTGCTGGCGGGCCGGGCGGAGGCGGTGGAGGTCTCCGCCTCCGCCGCGATTCTGATGGACATGGACAGCGGCCGGGTGCTCTATGAGCGGAACGCCGGGACCCGGATGCTCATCGCCAGCACCACGAAAATCATGACGGCCCTGGTGGCCATCCGGGACGGGAGCCTTGGCGACACGGTGAAGGTGAGCCGGGAGGCCGCGTATACCGAGGGCTCCTCCATGTACCTCAAGGAGGGAGAGAAGCTGACCCTGGAGACCCTGCTCTACGGCCTGCTCCTCTGCTCCGGGAACGACGCCGCCGTGGCGGTGGCGGAGCATGTGGGGGGCAGTGTGGAGGGCTTCGTGGAGCGGATGAACGACACGGCCCTGGAGCTGGGCATGGAGGACACCTCCTTCGCCAACCCCAACGGCCTGGACGACGAGGCCCACTACTCCACCGCCCGTGACATGGCCCTGCTGGCCCGGGCGGCCATGGAGAACGAGACCCTGGTCCGCATCGCCTCCACCCGGACGGTCACCATCGGCGGGCGGACCATGACGAACCACAACAAGCTTCTGAGCTGCGTGGACGGTTGTCTGGGCCTGAAGACCGGCTATACCCGGGCGGCGGGCCGGACCCTGGTGAGCTGCGCGGAGCGCCGGGGCCAGCGGCTCATCGCCGTGACCCTCCAGGACGGCAACGACTGGGCGGACCACCAGAGCCTGTTTGACTACGGCTTTGCCGCCTACCCCGCCAAGCGGATGGCCCAGCTGGGCCACGAGCTGGCAGAAAAAGACGGGGTCCCCCTGGTTGCGGCGGACAGCTTCGCTTGGCCCCTGGCCCAGGGGGAGGCGCTGGAGACCTCTCTGGAGCTGGACCGGGAGCTGACCGCGCCCCTCCGGATGGGAACCCGGGTGGGGGAGGCGGTGTTCTCCCTGAACGGGAAGGAAGTGGGCCGGGTGGCCCTGCTCTGCGGGGAGACGCTGGCCCCCAGGGTGGAGTCCGCCATGTCGGTGCTGCGGAAGTACAGGTGAAGCGATGGAAGAGCGACTGCAGAAGCTCCTCTCCGCCGCCGGGGTCTGTTCCCGGCGGACGGCGGAGGGGTACATAGAGGCGGGCCGGGTGACGGTGAACGGCGTGACCGCCCGGCTGGGGGACAAGACCGACCCGGACCGGGACGACGTCCGCCTGGATGGCGTACCCCTGCCCAAGCCGGCGGAGCCGGTGTATCTGATGCTGAACAAGCCCCGGGGCTGGGTCACCACCCTCTCCGATGAGAAGGGGCGAAAAACCGTGGCGGAGCTGGTGGCGGACTGCGGCGTCCGGGTGTATCCCGTGGGGCGGCTGGACCTGGACTCCGAGGGTCTGCTGCTGATGACCAACGACGGGGCGCTGGCCCTGCGGCTGACCCACCCCGGCGGGGAGATCGAGAAAACCTATCACGTCTGGGTCCGGGGCCCCGTGGAGGGGGCGGCGGAGCGCCTGTCCCGCCTCCGGAACCTGGAGGGGGAGCCCATCCGCCCCGCCCGGGTCAAGGCGCTGCGGCAGGGGGAGGGGACGGCGAAGCTGGCCGTCACCATCCACCAGGGGAAGAACCGGCAGGTCCGCCGGATGTGCGCCGCCTGCGGATTGGAGGTGGAGCGCCTCCGCCGGGTGCGGGAGCACACGCTGAAGCTGGGATCCCTGCCGCCGGGGAAGTGGCGGTATCTGACGGAGGAAGAGGTCCGGGCTCTCAAGGCCGGGAAGGGTTAAGACCCTGTTCAGAAAAAATTCATATACGGTATATCTTGCATATTTTTACGGACTGTGCTATACTGAGTCCCGCTAAGCGGCGGCGCAGTATTCTAGTCAGATCTGCCGTTTCCTAGGGAGGGCCTAAAAATCCTCTGAAGGGCACATCGATGAAACCCGTGGTGCCTGCTTGATACGCCCAGTTTTGGGTGGGTGCTGGGGGGAAGCGCGTTTTGCGCGCTTGCGGACTCAGGGCGTCTACCAATGGCATGGTCTATCCGACCCTGTTTCCGTGGAGACCTGTTCTTGTGCGCGGACGTACTCCCATCGTGGTAATTCCGGCCCGCGTACGAAGCAGATTGTGAACCTGCAATGCGGTGCATCGGTCTTTCGGGGCCGTAACGCTGTGTGCAGCCGTAGCCTGCCTTGAGTGGGGCGGGTGGATCAGGGAACTACGGGAAGAAGCCCCGGCCAGGGCGGCTTCCTGATCGCTCTTTGAAACCCGTTTTGCAAAAGAGGCTAAAGAAGCGGACGGACTGTGGTGGAAATCACCTAGGCTGTCCTGACGGGGCAGAAAAAGGATTGCAGTGCGGACTAAGTGGCAATCGGGTAGCGCGGACGGGCGACGCCGCGCCGGAGCGCCGAACGGGAAACCGCCCCCATCGGCAACGAGGGGTGCGCTCCGGGGAAAGCCAACCCGTACCTAAGCCGTAAGATTTACTTTTTCTGCCGCCGCCGGCTTAGCACGTCGGAAGAAATTCCGCTGTGGGAGGCCCGCCCTTTGGGCTGGCTTCCCTCCGCTACGTTTCTTCCTCCTTTCCCCACAAAATCTGCGGATTTTGCGGGGTGGGGGGAGTTTACTGTCCTAAAATATCCGGTAAGGAGTTATCACTTTTGAAGAAGCAGCAGAAGGGGAAGGCCCCTTCCCCATATCGTTGGGCCCTTACGGTCTTTTTGATGGCGGTGGTCCTCTCCGCCGTGCTGAGTCTGGCGTCGGAGTCGATGCTGGAGGGCGCGGGCGTGACCGCCGCCCTTTTGATGCTGGCGCTGTTCATCGGCCTGGGCATTCTGTTCGACATCATCGGTGTGGCCGTGACGGCGGCGGACCCCAAGCCCTTCCACGCCATGGCCTCCCACAAGGAGAAGGGGGCGAAGCAGTCCCTCATGCTGCTGCGGAACGCGGGACGGGTCTCCAGCGTCTGCAACGACGTGGTGGGGGATATCTGCGGCATTGTCAGCGGCGCCACGGGGGCGGTGATCGTCACCCAGCTCCAGCGGGCGCTGAACCTCAGGACGGTGCTGATCTCCGTGGCCGTGACGGCTCTGGTCTCCGGCCTGACCATCGGCGGCAAGGCTCTGGGCAAGACGGTGGCCATCAAGAAGAGCACCCAGGTGGTCTATTGGGCCGGGCGGTTTTTGTACCTGTTCCACCATTGAGAGGAGAAGCTATGCTTTTGGATTTCGTCCACTCTCCCACCGACGTCCGGGCGCTGCCGGAGGGCCAGCTCCCCCAGCTCTGCCAGGAGCTGAGGGAGTTTCTTGTGAAGAGCCTCTCCGAGACCGGGGGGCATCTGGCCTCCAATCTGGGGGCGGTGGAGCTGACGGTGGCCATCCACCGGGTCTTCGACACGGAGCGGGACCGGCTGGTCTTCGACGTGGGACACCAGTGCTACGTCCACAAGATTCTCACCGGGCGGCGGGAGCGGTTCGACACCCTCCGCCAATTGGACGGCCTTTCCGGCTTTCCCAAGCCCCGGGAGAGCGTCCACGACGCCTTCATCGCCGGGCACGCCTCCAACTCCGTCTCCGTGGCCTTGGGGATGGCACGGGCGCGCACCCTCCAGGGAGAGGACTACAGCGTCCTGGCCCTCATTGGCGACGGGGCCCTCACCGGAGGGCTGGCCTATGAGGGACTGAACAACGCCGGGGCCTCCGGCGAGCCCCTGGTGGTGATTCTGAACGACAACGGCATGTCCATCAACCCCAACGTGGGGGCCATGCCCTCCCATCTGGCCCGGCTCCGGTCCCGGCCCGGGTACTACCATTTCAAGAAGTGGTACCGGAGCCTCTTCGGCTCCCGGCCCATGAAAAACCCCCTCTACCGTTTCAACCACGGGGTGAAGACCTTCCTGAAGCGGAACCTGTTTCCCGGGAGCACCTTCTTCGAGGATATGGGCTTCACGTACCTGGGCCCCGTGGACGGCCACGATCTGCCCCGGCTCTGCGACGCCCTGCGCTGGGCCCGGGAGCTGGACAGTCCGGTGGTGGTTCACGTGAACACCGTCAAAGGCAAGGGCTGCCCCTTCGCGGAGCGGAACCCGGACATGTACCACGGCGTGGGCCCCTTCGACCGGTCGACGGGCCTTTTGAAAAAAACAGGGGAGGAGAGCTTTTCCTCCGTCTTCGGCAAGGCACTGTCGGACTTCGCCCGGGAGGACGGCCGGGTCTGCGCCGTCACCGCCGCCATGGCCGACGGCACGGGCCTCTCCGGCTTCGCCAAGACCTTCCCGGACCGCTTTTTCGACGTGGGCATCGCCGAGGGACACGGCGTCTCCATGGCGGCGGGCATGGCGGCCCAAGGACTGCTGCCGGTCTTCGCCGTGTACTCCACCTTCCTGCAAAGAGGCTATGACATGCTGATCCACGACGTGGCCCTGGAAAATCTCCACGTGGTCCTGGGCGTGGACCGGGCGGGGCTGGTGGGCGCCGACGGCGAGACCCACCACGGCTGCTTTGACCCGCTGTTTCTCCCGGCCCTGCCGGGCTATACCGTCCTCTGCCCCGCCAGCTTTGCAGAGCTGCGGCACATGCTGCGGCAGGCCCTTTTCGAGCTCACCGGCCCCGTGGCGGTCCGCTATCCCAGAGGGGGAGAGGGAGCCTGGCGGGGCGACGCGTCGAAGGAGCCTCTGGTCCGCCTCCGGGAGGGGCGGGACGTCACTCTGCTGACTTACGGCGTGCTGGTGAACCAGACCTTGGCGGCGGCGGCGCTCCTGGAGGAACGGGGCGTCCGGGCGGAGGTTCTGAAGCTGAACCGGATCGCCCCCCTGGACGGGGCGGTCCTGGCGGGCTTTTTCGGGGAGACGGAGATTCTCCTGGTGCTGGAGGACTGTTTCGGCGCGGGCTGCGTGGGCCAGCGGATCACCGCCATCCTGGCGGGAGAGGGCCGGGCCCCGAGAAAGCTGATTTTGAAGAACCTGGGCCGGACCTTCGCCCCGGAGGGCGGCGTCCCTCAGCTGGAGGAGCGTTTCGGCCTGGACGCCGCCGCCGTGGCCGCGGCGGCGGAGGAGGCGTTCCATGAGCGATAAGATGAGATTGGACCTGCTGCTGGTGGAGCGGGGCCTGGAGGAGACCCGCCAGCGGGCCCAGGCCGTCATCATGAGCGGCGTGGTCTATGTGGACGGCCGGAAAGCGGACAAGCCCGGCATGGCGGTGCCCGCCTCCGTCGCCGTGGAAATTCGCGGAGACAAGCTCCCCTATGTCAGCCGGGGCGGTCTGAAGCTGGAGAAGGCCATGAAGGCCTTTCCCATCCATTTGGAAGGGGCGGTCTGCGCCGACATCGGGGCCTCCACCGGGGGCTTTACGGACTGCATGCTTCAGAACGGCGCCGCCAGGGTCTACGCCGTGGACGTGGGCCGGGGCCAGCTGGCCTGGAAGCTGCGCAGCGACCCCCGGGTGGTCTGCCTGGAGCGGACCAACGCCCGGTATCTCAGCCGGGAGCAGGTGCCGGAGGAGCTGGCTTTCGCCTCCGTGGACGTGAGCTTCATCTCCCTGAAATTGATTCTGCCGCCCCTGGCGGCCCTGCTGGGGCCGGAGGGACAGGCGGTGACCCTGGTGAAGCCCCAGTTTGAGGCGGGCCGGGAGAAGGTGGGGAAGAAGGGCGTGGTCCGGGACCCCGCCGTCCACCTGGAGGTGCTGGAGCGCTGGCTGGGCCACGCCCGGGAGGCGGGCCTGACGCCCATGGGCCTGACGTACTCCCCCATCCGGGGCCCGGAGGGGAACATCGAGTACCTGGGCTTTCTGCGAAAGGGCGGCGGAGGGGGCCCGGAATTGGATCTGCGGTCCGTGGTGGAGGACTCCCACCGGACCTTGAAGGAACACGAGGAGGGGGAACGGACATGAACCCCAAAAAGATCATCCTGTGCCCCAATCCCAACCGGGACCAGGGCATGAAGACCACCCGGGCGGCGGAGTCCATCCTCCGCGGCATGGGCTTCCAAACGGTGGTCTGCTCTCCCTTCCGGGACCGGAAGGAGGGGGCTTTCGCCGACTACGACGTGCTGCCCCTGCCCCAGGAGCTCCGGGGGGCCGACCTGCTGATCACCTTCGGCGGGGACGGGACCATTCTGCACCTTGCCAAGCTGGCGGCGCTGCACAAGATGCCGGTGCTGGGGGTGAACATGGGGGGACTGGGCTTTGTCGCCGAGCTGGAGGCCTCCCAGCTGGAGCAGCTCCGAAAGCTCAAGGACTGGCAGTTTGAAATGGAACAGCGGATGATGCTGGACGTGTCCGTCTTCCGGGACGGGCGGCAGATTTACACGAACCTGGGGCTGAACGACGCTGTCATCCGGGAGGGGCCCATTTCCCACGTCATCCACCTGAAAATTTCCTCCGACGGGCGGCATCTGGCGGACATCGCCGGAGACGGGGTCATCGTGGCCACCCCCACGGGGTCCACGGCCTATTCCCTGTCCGCCGGGGGACCGGTGGTGGAGCCGGTGGCCCAGACCATGGTGGTCTGTCCCATCTGTATCCACAACATGCGCTTCTCCTCTTACGTTCTCAGCCCCGAGCACACGCTGACGGTGGAGCTGGAGCGGAACGGGCGGAAGCCGGTGTACCTCTTTGTGGACGAGAGCCGGGCCTTCGCCCTGCGGGCCGACGACAAGGTGCAGATTCGCCGCTCCCGGTACGTGACCCGGCTGGTGCGGCTGACGGAGCGGAGTTTCTGCGAGATCTTCGCCCAGAAAATGCTTCCGGGAGGGATGGACACATGAAAAACGACCGGCAGGCCATGATCCTGGAGATCATCGCCCAGGAGGACATCGAGACCCAGGAGCAGCTTCTGACCCGCCTCCAGGCCCGGGGCGTCCGCTGCACCCAGGCCACCATCTCCCGGGACATCAAGCAGCTCCACCTCATGAAGGAGCCGGTGGGCCAGGGAGTGTACAAATACGCCGTCTCCGGCAACCGGACCAAGCTGAACGTGGCGGCGAAGCTGCGGACCATCTTCCGGGAGTGCATCGTCAGCATCGACTACGCCCAGAACATCGTGGTGATCAAAACCATGCCGGGGCTGGCCAACGGGGCCTGCTCCGCTCTGGACAACATGGATATGAACGACATCGTGGGCTCCCTGGCGGGGGACGACACCGCCCTGCTGGTGATGCGGAACACGGAAGCCGCAGAGTTGCTTTGTCAGGAAATCAAGGATATGCTTTAAGAGGAGAAGTCGCCATGCTGGAGCTTCTGCACATTGAGAATATCGCGGTCATCGAGGAGGCGGACATCCAATTCCGCCCGGGCTTCAATGCCCTCACCGGCGAGACCGGCGCGGGAAAGTCCATCGTCATTGACGCCATGGGGGCCGTCCTGGGGGGCCGGACCTCCCGGGACCTGATCCGCACCGGCGCCGCCAAGGCCTTCGTCAGCGCGGAGTTCTCCGCCGTCCCGGCGGACCTGCCGGGCCTTCTGGAAAACGGGCTGGCTCCGGACGAGGACGGGAACCTGCTCCTCCAGAGGGAGATTTCCAGCGACGGCAAAAACGCCTGCCGGGCCAACGGCAGGCCCCTCACCGTGGCCCAGCTCCGGAGAATCGGCGGGGAACTTCTGAACATCCACGGCCAGCACGACGGGGCCCAGCTTCTGGACGAGGAGCTCCACGGGGCCTACCTGGACCGCTTCGGCAGGACGGAGGAGCCCCTGGGGGCCTATCAGTCGGCCTACGCTGTGCTCTCGGACCTCCAGGAGCAGATCAGGACCCTCCAGATGGACGAGGCGGAGAAGGCCCGGCGGGTGGACAGCCTCCGCTTCCAGATCAATGAGCTGGAGCGGGCGGAGCTCCGCCCCGGAGAGGAGGAGGAGCTGGAGCAGCGGCGAAACCTGCTGCGCAACGGCGAGAAATATCTCTCCGCCCTGTCCGGCGCGGACTACTGCCTCTCCGGCGACGACGAGAGCGCCGGAGCGGTGAATCAGCTCCGGGACGCGGAGGAGGCCCTTTCCGGCGTTCGGAACCTGGGGGAGGAGCTGGGGGAGGCTTACAAGCGCCTGGGGGCCCTGCGGAGCGAAGCCTATGATCTGGCGGAGACCATCCGGGACCTGCGGGGGTCCTTCGACTTCTCCCCGGAGGAGCTGGACGCGGCGGAGAGCCGGGCGGACCAGCTCTACCGCTTGAAGAAGAAATACGGGGCCACCGTGGAGGAGATGCTGGACTACCTGAACCGGCGCCGGGAGGAGCTGGACGCCATCGAGACGGCGGACGACACACTGATTCTCCTGGAGAAGAAGCGAGGCAAGGCGGAAGCCGCCGTCCAGGCGGCGGGGAAGGCCCTGACGGAGGCCCGGAAGCGGGCGGCCGAAGCCCTGGAGGCCCGCATCCAGAAGGAGCTCCGGGACTTGGACATGAACCGGGTCCGGTTCGCCATCGACTTCGCCGGGAAGGACCCCGGCCCCGACGGCTGCGACGTGGTGCGCTTCCTCATGTCCGCCAACGCCGGGGAGGATCTGAAGCCCATCGCCCGGATCGCCTCCGGCGGCGAGCTGGCCCGCATCATGCTGGCCCTGAAAAACGTCCTGGCGGAGCAGGAGGCCGTGGGCACCCTGGTCTTCGACGAGGTGGACACCGGCGTGTCCGGCCGTGCGGCCCAGAAGGTGGCGGAAAAGCTGGCCCAGGTCAGCCGGGGGAAACAGGTCCTCTGCGTCACCCACCTGCCCCAGTTGGCGGCCATGGCGGACACCCATTTTTCCGTGGAGAAGGGGGAGGCCAAGGGACGGACGTACACCCATGTGATTCAGCTGGACCGGGAGCGCCGGAAGGCGGAGCTGGCCCGGATCACTGGTGGCTCTCAGGTGACGGACGCGCTGCTGAAGAGCGCCGGGGAGCTGCTGGACGCGGCGGAAGCGTACCGGACGGCATTATAAGAGATATTACAAAAGACTTTATGAGACATACGGGAGGGACCGCCATGAAATCCAAAGCCGCCGTGAAGCGCATCATCGAGACCTTGAAGGGCGTCTATCCCGACGGACTCTGCTCTTTGCGGTATGAGAAGGACTACGAGCTCCTTTTCGCCGTGCGCCTCTCCGCCCAGTGTACCGACGCCCGGGTCAATCAGGTGACCCCGGCCCTGTACGCCCGGTTCCCCACCCTGGAGAGCTTCGCGGAAGCGGACCCCAAAGAGGTGGGGGAGTACATCCACTCCTGCGGCTTTTACAACGGCAAGGCCAGCGACATGGTCCTCTGCGCCCAAAGGCTGCTCAGCGATTTCGGCGGGAAGGTCCCGGGAACCATGGAGGAGCTGACCGGCCTCCCCGGCGTGGGTCGGAAGACCGCCAATTTGATCCTGGGGGATATCTACGGCCAGCCCGCCTATGTCTGTGACACCCACTGCATCCGCATCACCGGGCGGCTGGGGATCACCGACGGGTCCAAGGACCCCCTTCAGGTGGAAAAGCAGCTGCGGGAGGTCCTGCCCCCCAAGGAGTCCAACAACTTCTGCCACCGGATGGTCCTCTTCGGCCGGGACACCTGCACGGCCCGGAGCCCCAAGTGCGAGGGTTGTCCCCTGGCGGGGGACTGCGACACGGCGAAGGCGGGGAAATAGGAAAACAAAGCGCCTGTGCGAGAGCACAGGCACTTTTTTTGCCCGGGGCTCATATACTGCCTTGAAGACCGCAAAGGAGGAACAGGCATATGGATGAGAATTCGGCCCGGATGGCCGAGCAGCTCCGGAAGAACCCGGCCATGCTGAAATCCCTGATGCAGTCCCGGGACGGCCAGACGCTGATGCGGCTGCTGACCCAGGACGATGGCGGGGCGGGACTGCAGAAGGCGGTTCAGTCCGCCGCCAAGGGGGACGCCGCCGCCATGACCCGGATGGTCAGCCAGATCATGCAGAGCCCCGAGGGGGCGGCGCTGGTGGAACGGATCAACAAAGCCGTTCAGAAGTGATGTGACGAGGGGGGTTGGACCGTATGGCGGAATTTGACGACAAGCTCAACAGCATACTGTCCAACCCGGACGCCATGAGCCAGATCATGCAGCTGGCCCAGTCCCTGGGCGGGGGAGGACAGTCCGACGCCGCCCCGCCGGACCAGTCCGGCCAGCAGGGTCCCGCCTGGACCCCGCCGGCTCAGCAGTCCGCTCCGCCGCCTCAGGGGGGCGGGGGGGACCTGCTGTCCTCTCTGATGGGAGGCGGCGGGCTGGACCCGAAGCTCCTGGGCCGGCTGCTGCCCCTGATTCAGGAGCTGGGGGGCCAGCGGGAGTCCAACGCCCGGAACCTGCTCTACGCACTGCGGCCCTATCTGCGCAGCGACCGGCAGGAGAAGGTGGAGCGGGCTCTCCAGCTGGCGCGGCTGTTCCACCTGGGGAAGAAATTCCTCTCGGGATGGGAGGGCTGAGGCATGTATAACCGCTACATCCGCAACGACAACGGCTCTTACACCCGCATCCCGGAGGAGGAGCCCTCCGGCGGGGCCCGCCGTCCCGATGGGCCTCCGCCCGGCGGGCCGGAGCCTGCGGGGGCTCCTCCCGGAGGCGCTGCCGTCGGGGGACCACCGCCGGGAGGTCCCCAGCCGGGAGGAGCTTCCTCCGGGGGGACGGCTTCTTCCGGGGGACCTCAGCCAAGCGGTCCGGGCCCCGGACGGCAGTCCCACGGTCCGCCTCACGGCGGACGGCCGGCGGACGGCCTCACCGGCATTCTTCAGCACCTGCTGGACCAGTTCCACCTGGATCACGTGGATACCGGGGACCTGCTGCTGCTGGCCCTGCTGTTCTTCCTCTTCCGGGAGAACGCGGACGAGGAGCTGCTGGTGGCCCTGGGTTTGCTGCTGATTCTGTAGGCCGCGAAATGAAAAAGGACGGGGTTGGGTGTGCCTGATAAAGAATGACGCGCAAAACCAAAAAATATCAGGCAGTCACCGCAAAATCAAGCCAATGTGACACAGTTTAACACCCGAGAGAAAGCACGATTGAAAAATCGTGCTTTTTCTTTTGCCCAAAAGGAGGCCCTGACCATGCCGGAAATCATATTGTCAGATTATTTCTACGGCGATGAATCGGAGGAATTTGTCTTTTTCAAAATTCCCCGCCAGTTGATCACAAACCCCAAATTCAAGCACGTCTCCACAGACGCCAAGCTGCTGTACGGGATGCTGCTGGACCGCATGAGCCTGTCCGCCAGAAATGATTGGTATGACAGCGACACTTGGCGCGTCTATATCTACTACACCGTGGAGGAAATCTGCGAGGATATGACCTGCGGGCGGGACAAGGCCATGAAGCTGCTGGCCGAGCTGGACACGAAGAAGGGCATCGGCCTGATCGAGCGAATCAAGCAGGGCCAGGGGAAGCCCACGAAAATATACGTCAAGCGATTCACTACCCGGACCACGCCACCCAAATCAGCCCCGCCTCCCCCGGAGCCTTTTGCGCCCATTTCAGAGGTCGGAAAAATCGACTTCCAGAAGTCGAAAAACCCGACCCTAATTATACTAAGAGAAACCAGACAGAGCTTATCCAGCCTGATCCATCCATCTCCCCCCGAAAGCCCCCCGCAGAAGGTTTGGAGATGGATCGATACGAGCGAAGAAAAGAACTGAAGGCGAATATTGACTACGAGCGTTTGCGGAGGGAGTACCCCTACGATGACATAGACGACCTTCTGGAGCTGATGCTGGACACGGTATGCAGCACTGCCCCCGCCATACGGATCGGGGGCAGCGACATTCCCACGGAGGCGGTCAGAGACCGCTTCCTCCAACTTGACAGCGAGCATATCCAGTATGTGATCGACGCGCTGAAACAGACTACCACGAAAATCAATAATATCCGGGCCTATCTGTTGACGGCGCTCTACAACGCGCCGGTGACGATAGGCCCTTACTATTCCGCCGCCGTGCGGCACGACTTCTGCTAAAATAAATCCCGCCGTGAGTAATGTCATTAAGTTGGGAATAGCGGGGAAATAAAAGCATAAAAGCAAAAAAGACGCAAAAAGGGGTTGACAAATGCGAAAAAATGTGCGGCGAAGCCCTGAAAACGAATTTGTTTTCGGGGGGAGCCGCACATGAACTATACGCCGAAAATTCTGCGTGGGATGCTGTATTCGTTGATTCGGAAAATGGGGAAGCAGGCAGAGCAATATGTCAGGCATCCGGGGCGGGATTTCACCCGTCCCCGGACGCTGACCTTTGAAACGGTCCTGTCTTTGCTGCTGACCATGAGTGAAAACAGCATCGGGAAGGTGCTGATCGGACGGTTCCAAAACAGCGAGAAAACGCCGTCAGCCTCAGCGTTTGTCCAGCAGCGGCAAAAGCTGCTGCCCGCGGCGCTGGAGGCGCTGTTCCACCGTTTCACAGCCCTGCTGCGCCCGGAGAAAACCTTCCGCGGATACCGTCTGCTGGCAGTGGACGGCTCATCGCTCAAATCCGCCGCGTATCCGGAGGATCCGGCCTCCTACCGCCCTGGCACGCCCCGCCAGCATGGCTGGAATCTCTGGCATATGAATGCGCTTTTTGACCTGGAAAACGGCATTTATACCGATCTGATCGTGCAAAAGGAGCACGAAAAGAACGAGTGCAAGGCCCTGTGCCAGATGGCGGACCGCTCCCGTATTTCCGGAAAAGTGATCCTGCTGGCCGACCGGAATTACGAGTCCTGCAACAATCTCGCCCATCTGAAGAGACGGGGCTGGAATTACCTGATCCGCGTTCGGGATAAGGGGAGAGCCATTGCGTATGGTACACTCCTGCCCGATCAGCCGGAGTTCGACATTCCTCTCCAACTCACCCTGGGTCGGCTGACCCCGCGGCAGCTGGAGGCCAAGGGCATTGCCGTTCCTGCGTCCTATTAGCGCCTCCCGTCCGCAATGACGTTTGACTTTTTAGAACCTGATAGCACGGATTTCTATGAAATATCCTTCCGCATTGTCCGGTTTCAGACCAGCGGCGGCAAGATGGAGACCCTCATTACAAACCTCGACCCCGAGCAGTTCCCTCTCTCCGCCCTCAAAACCCTTTACGCCAGACGCTGGGGCATTGAAACCTCCTTCCGCAGCCTGAAATACGCTGTGGGCCTTATCCATCTCCACGCCAAAAAACCCGACCTTGTCCTTCAGGAGATTTTCGCCAGTTTTCTGATCTTCAATTTCACCCAGGCCTCCACCTGGGCAGCGGATATTTCCCAGGGCAATTCTAAGGAAACGCTGATTTAATCCCCCGAAATGATAAAAGATGTGATAAAATAAAGGAAAGGGGGCGCGGAGTATGAAACAGGAAAGTTTTAGCGATATGGAATATAGATGCCGGAAAAAGAAAACAAAACG
>CAJTKE010000015.1 GCA_910576865.1 uncultured Oscillibacter sp. | reverse complement strand
TGCAGACCGAGGTCACGGAAGTGGTCAAGGCGGCGAAGAAGCTGGTGGACCTGATCGGCGCGGACTTCATCGTGTCCGTGGGCCGCGGCATCAGCAAGGACGTCGAGGGCGGCATCAAGCTGGCGGAGGAGCTGGCTGCGGAGCTTGGCGGCGTGGTCGGCGGAAGCCGTGCCACCATCGACAGCGGCTGGCTGAGCGCCGACCATCAGGTTGGACAGACCGGCAAGACGGTGCACCCGAAGGTGTATGTGGCCCTGGGCATCTCCGGGGCGATTCAGCACAAGGCCGGTATGCAGGACTCCGAGTGCATCATCGCGGTGAACAAGAACGACACGGCCCCGATCTTCGAGATTGCGGACTACGGCATCTGCGGCGACCTGTTCAAGGTCACCCCGCTGCTGACCGAGGCCATCCGGGCCGCCAAAGCCGCGAAGTAAGGTTCCCAATAAGAAACAAGAGAAAGACCGAAGGGCGTAAGCCCTTCGGTCTTTTTTTAAAAAACCGGCGGGAGCTTTCGGGCTCCCGCCTCGGAGTTGCAGGACCATGCTGTGGGCTGCTTCGACGGCCCTTTGATACCGCTCCAGCAGGGCGGGCTGGGCGGCGACGCTGTCAGGGACGATGAAGCGGCTGTGGTCCACGCTTTGGATGGAGGGGCCGATTCTTGGAATACCCCTGGCGTTTTCAAAAATTTCGTGGACATCCCCGGCGGTGAAAAATCCGCCGTTGAAGATTTTCCGGATTTGGGCTATACTATTTTTGATATCGACTTTTTTCGCGGAACGAAAGGGGGAAGCGCCATGTCCGGACGCGCGGGAGGAAAGAGCTGGTCGGCCTCCGTGCTGAGGCGGCGGGGCTGGACCAACGAGCTGATGAAGCAGCTGCTGCCCAAGCCCCGCATCCTGATGTCCAACGGGCGCCCCATCCGTATGTGGAGCCAGGAGGAGGTCCGCCGAGCGGAGCAGGACAGCTCCTTCGCCCAGGCGAAAAAGGACCCGGAGCTGCGGGGGGCCGCCCTCCGGGCCGCCGCCCCCGGCGTGCGGCACGCCAGGGGCCTGCTGACTCTGGCCTGGGAGGAGACGGAGAGGGACTCGACCGCCTCCTGGCTGCTGGCGGGACACTACCACGCCGCCATCCTGGCCCGGTTGGCCTCGGTGCCCCGGAGCCGGACCTTTGACCAGAACCAATCCATCGGACAGATGCGGGAGTTCCTGTCCCTGGAGAAGAACTGCACCGGCAAGCGGATGCTGGAGATGCTGAAGAATTTCCTTCGGGCGGTACCGTGGATGGGGGAGTGCTCCGACCACGCCCAGGCACGGGCGGTGCTGGAGCGCTATCCCCAGGTGCTCCGGGGGGCCTCGGAGCAGGTTCTGGAGGAGTTCTCCGCCGCCCAGCCGGAGGCGGACGCGGAGGCCATGCTGAGGGCGGAGGGCTTTCCCGTGTCGCGGCTTTTCATGGAGGGTCTGGCGGCGGTCTGGTCCGTCTGGTACGTGCCTCAGGCCATCCGCACCAGCCTCAGTCTGCTCATCGCCCTGAACCCCAAGGACGAGTACCCGGAGGCCCGCCGCCTGCGCCGTCATTTCGTCCTTCACCTGGGGGGCACCAACACCGGGAAGACCTACGCCGGCTTCCAGAGGTTGAAACAGGCCCGGAGCGGCGTGTATCTGGCCCCCCTGCGCCTCCTGGCCCTGGAGGCCCAGGAGACCCTGCTGGAGGCGGGGGTGGACTGCAGCCTGACCACCGGGGAGGAGGAGGATTCCCGCACCTGGGACACCCACACCGCCGCCACCGCCGAAAAACTGGACATGCGCCGCTACTACGACGTGGCCGTCATCGACGAGTGCCAGATGATCGCGGACCCCCAGCGGGGCTACGCCTGGACAAGGGCCATCCTGGGCATTTTGTCCCCGGAGGTCCATCTCTGCGCCGCCCCGGAGGCGGAGGACCTGCTGGTCCGGCTCATCGAGAGCTGCGGGGACAGCTTTGAAATCGAGATCCACAAGCGCGCCACGCCGCTGGTCTGCATGACCCGCACGGTGGATTACCACCGGGTCCAGCCGGGGGACGCCCTCATCACCTTCTCCAAGGTGGGGGTTCTCAGCGTGGCGGAGGACCTGCGCCAGAGCGGAAAAGAGCCCGCCATCATCTACGGGGCCCTGCCCTACTCTACCCGGCGGCGGCAGATGGAGGGCTTTTTGAAGGGGGAGATGGAGTATATCGTCTCCACCGACGCCATCGGCATGGGGCTGAACCTGCCCATCCGGCGGATCATCTTCCTGGAGACGGAGAAGTTCGACGGCGTGGAGCGCCGGGAGCTGAAGCCGGAGGAGATCCGCCAGATCGCCGGGCGGGCGGGGCGCTTCGGCATGTACAACAAGGGCTACGTGGGGGCTGTCCAGGGCCTGCCCATCATCCGGGCGGGGCTGGAGGCGAGCATCCCGCCCCTGGACCACGCCGTGGTGGGCTTCTCCGATCTGGTGCTCCAGGCGGAATTCGACCTGCTGGAGGTGCTGACGGAGTGGAACCGAATGCCCACGGTGGAGCCCTACCGGAAGCTGGATATCACCCGATATATCACCATCATCTCCAAAATACGGGAAATGGGCTTCGTCCTCACCCGGGAGCAGGAGCTCCGGGCGGCCAACATCCCCTTTGACGAGACGGAGGAGGCCCTGCGGGAGCTGTTTTTCTCCTTCCTGCGCCGATGGCAGCAGGGAGAGGACATCGAGCAGCCCGGCCTCCCGGAGGGAGACCCTACTCTGCCGGAGCTGGAGCAGTACTACCGGAAGCTGGACCTCTATTTCTCCTTCGCCAAGGCCTTCGACTGCCCGGTGGACGAGGACAGGCTCTATGACAGCCGGGAGCGGGTGGCGGACGAGATCAACGAGATTCTGCTCCACCGTCTGCGGAACAACATCCGCTTCTGCCCCCTCTGCGGGAAAGCCCTGCCCCTGTATCACCGGGGGCGGCTGTGCGACGAGTGCCACCGCCGGGAGCGGAAGGGCGGACCGCCCTGGCGTCCCCGGCGGTGAGGCGAAAAAGGACCGGAGGAGCCTCCTCCGGTCCTTTCGCCTCCTCAGCCCTTCCGGTCCTTGTCCAACATGATTTCCAGAATGGTCCGGTCCGTCTCGGCCATGCCCGGCATGCTGACACGGCCCATGTTCCGGATGGCCTCCTCCGGCGTCGCGCCGCAGATGCCGTCAGTGGCCTGGAGGTCCACGCCGTCCATGGCCAGACAGGCGCACATCAGGGCGGCGCTGGAGGCGGTGGCCAGCTTCAGCGCGCAGCCGATCTTTCCCCCGTCGCAGATCATCCCGGTGAGGTTTCCGCTCATATTGATGATGGTCCCGCCGATCTGCTCATCCGTGCCCCCCATCAGCCAGACCATGGCGGCGGAAGCGGCGGTGGCGGCGGAGACGCCGCAGCCGCAGGTGGCGGACAGCTTCCCGGTGAAGAGCTTGATGTAGACATTCAGAGTGTGTGAAAAGGTGAGAGCCTTTACAAGCCGCTCTTGAGAGGCGCCCAGGTGCCGCGCCATCTCCGCCACGGGGATGACGGCGGTCAGGCCGTGGTTCCCGCTGCCCGCGCTGCTCATGACGGCGTAGGGACAGCCGCTCATGCGCCCCTCGGCGCTGCTGGCCACCCGGGTCATGATCTGGCTGAAGAGGTTGTCTCCCAAGCCGCCTTCCCGCGCCTGCCGCTTCAGCGACCCGGCGATGCCGATGCCGGGGTCCCGCTCCAGGCCGTAGTCCGCCAGACCCTGGTTCAGCTCCACGCCCTCCAGCATGAAAGCCAGCTCCTCCTGGGAGCACTGCTCCACCAGCCGGCGAATCTCCGCCACCGTCATGGCCTTCAGCCCGTCGTGAAGGGCGTCCCCGGCGGCGGTGGACCAGGGCTTTTCCAGAAGGGTCTCCCCGTTCCGCCGGGTCAGGACGATGTTGGAGTGAGTGCCCCGGATTTCGCTGACGCCTGTCCCGGCGGTGGTGGACACCTCCGCGTGGGCGTAGAGCTGGGCCTCGTCGTGCTTGATGGATACGCTGACCCGCCCGTCCTCCACCAGCCGGATGGCCTGGAGGGAGACGTCCTCGCTGAGGTCCTCCAGCAGCTTGAGGCCCTTCTCCGGGTTGGCGAGGCCGGCCCCCAGGGCGGCGGCGTACCGCAGGCCCACCTGGGAGAAGCCGGGGATGCCCACGCTCATGCCGTTTTTGTAAATGCCGGGGTTGACCTCCAGCCTGACGGAGACGACCTCCCCGCCAATGGCGCGGCAGGCGTCCGCGGCGGCCAGGGCCGCACACACCGGCTCCGTGCAGCCCAGGGCGGGGACCACCTCCTGGCGCAGCAGCTTCAGCAGTTCTTCCTTTGTAATCATGGGGATGCTCCTCTCTGTTCAAATTCAGTATACGGCTTATTAAAGCAACTACCGTGCCAGCGTTTCCGGCCGGATTTTCCCCGGAACCCTTGCAAAACCCGGGCGGATATGGTTAAATGGTCAAAGAAACTGGTTAAAGGAGGACGATCATGCGGGCCAAAAAGAAAATTTCCGTCATCGCCCTGGGCCAGCGGGTCTGCACCTCCGGCATGATGATCGAGATCGCCCTCCGCCTGGGTCTGGAATCCGTGCTGGAGGAACCGGCCTTTCAGAGGTACGCCCAGGAGGTCGCCACCAGCAACTACAGCTTCGACCGGATGTTCGCCCGGTCCATCCGCCTGGAGAGCCAGTTCCACATTTTGATGGAGAGTCTGGAGGACGGTGTCATCGGCGTCAACGAAAAGGGGGAGATCTTCGCCTGCAGCCGCCACGCCGAGGACATGACCCGGGTCAGCGCCTCCCTGATCCAGGGGAAGCGGTGTGAAGAGGTTTTCCCTTACATCCCCTTCGTCCAGTGCCTCCAGAGCCGCCAGACCCTGCCCGCCAAGGCCGTCAAGGTGGGAGGCGTGAACCTCAGCGTGGAGGTGGTGCCGGTGATCCGGCAGAACGCCTGCATCGGGGCCTTCGCCCTGCTCCAGCGGTTCAACGACGTGGAGGCCAGGCAGAACGAGCTGCGGAGCCAGCTCTTCCACAAGGGCCATTACGCCAAGTACAGCTTCGCCGACGTCGTGGGCCGGTCGGAGGCCATCCGCCGGACCAAGGAGACCCTGGGCCGCATGGCCAGGAGCGAGAGCCCCGTGCTGCTCATCGGCGAGACGGGCACCGGCAAGGAGCTGTTCGCCCACGCCGTCCATCAGGCGTCCCTCCGGGGGACGGGGCCCTTCGTGGCCATCAATGTGGCGGCGTTTCCGGAAAATCTGCTGGAGAGCGAGCTCTTCGGCTATGAGGAGGGGGCCTTCACCGGGGCCAAAAAGGGCGGGAGGCCCGGCCTCTTCGAGCTGGCCCACAAGGGCACGCTGTTTTTGGATGAGGTGGAGGGCATGAGCCCAGCCCTTCAGATCAAGCTCCTCCGGGCCCTCCAGGAGCGGGAGGTCATGCGGGTGGGGGGCAACCGGATCATCCATGTGGACGTCCGGGTGGTGGCCGCCACCAATGAGGCCCTGGAGCGGAAGGTCCGGGAGGGCACTTTCCGCCGGGACCTCTACTACCGGCTCAGCACTCTGCCGGTGCTCATCCCGCCCCTGACGGAGCGGGGGGACGACATGTTTCTGCTGACGGAGCACTTCCGCCGGGAGCTGGGGGCGAGTTCCGCCTGACGGAGCCGGTGAGGGACTTCTTCCGCCGCCACGCCTGGCCGGGGAATATCCGGGAGCTGCGGAACGCGGTGGAGTATTTCATCTACACCGGCCACCAGGACATCGGTCTGGAGGACCTGCCTCCCACACTGTTTCTCTCGGAGGGTCCCGCCCTTCGGACCGCTCCGCCTCCCGCCCCGGTAGAGGCGGGGGACTCTGGCGCTTTCCGGTTTGTCCTCTCCCAGCTCTACGCCGCCTCAGAGGCCGGGACCCCCATGGGCCGGGAGAAGCTGCTGCAAAAGGCCCGGGAGGCCCGCGTCCCCCTCTCCCAGCGGGAGGTCCGGGACATCCTGGCGGACATGGCGTCCCGGGGTCTGGCCCGGGTCAGCCGGGGCCGGGGCGGCAGCCAGCTCACCGCCAAGGGCCGGGCCCTCTGGGAAACTGGTCAAACATAAAATGGTTTGACCAGTTTCAACTGGTTGACCAATAAAGACCATTGTTTGGCGGGACCGTATGTCCGCCGGTTCTCCAAACCTTCGGGGCGGGCCCTGGCGAATTGCCAAAATCCGTCCCGAGGGTTTTGTGCGTCTGTCCAAATACAAGGAAGTTTTGGGGCCTTTCCGGCATAGACGCATATATTGGCATGTTTTTTGCTTTAATAATCCGGCAAAGGCCGCGCACATGAAATTCATGAAGAAAGGAAGCGAAGGTATGCGCTACGATTTTGATCAGATGGTGGACCGGTCCGGGAACCTCTCCGCCAAGTACGACGAGCGGATCAAGAAGTTCGGCACCGAGGATGTGATCCCCCTGTGGATCGCCGACATGGACTTCAGGACCGCCCAGCCCATCATTGACGCCCTGAAGGCGCGGGCGGAGGAGGGCATCTGGGGCTACACCGCCCGGCCCGACAGCTATTTTGAGGCCGTCCGGGACTGGCAGAGCCGCCGGAACGGCTGGGCCCCGGACACGGAGCTCATGAGCTTCTCCCTGGGCGTTGTCCAGACCCTCTCCGCCATGGTGCAGCTCTACACCCCCCAGGGCGGAAACGTGCTGATCCAGACCCCGGTGTACGGGGAGTTCTACGACATGTCCGAGTTCGCCGGGCGGCGGGTCATTGAGAACCAGCTGGTGGAGAGGGACGGCAGGTGGACGGTGGACTGGGAGGACTTCGAGGAGAAGCTCCGGTCCGCGGACCTGTTTCTGTTCTGCAGTCCTCACAATCCCCTCGGCATCGTCTGGACGGAGGAGGAGCTCCGCCGGATGATGGAGCTGTGCCTGAAGCACCGCGTCCTGGTGGTCAGCGACGAGATTCACTCCGACCTGATCTTCCACGGGAAAAAGCACATCCCCACCGCCTCCCTGTCTCGGGAAATCGCCGCCAACGTGGTCACGGGCATCTCCGGCACCAAGACCTTCAATCTGGCGGGCCTCCAGGCCGGCACGGTGGTCTTCCCCAACCGGCACATGAAGGAGACCTTTGACCGCTTCTGGATGAACATGGACATCCACCGGAACAACGCCTTCTCTGTCACCGCCATGGAGGTGGCTTTCCGGCAGGGGGAGGAGTGGCTGGACCAGCTGCTTCCCTATTTGAGCGAGAATTTCGACTTCGTGGTGAACTACTGTGAGCGGCACATTCCCAAGATCCGGACCTACGCCCCGGACGCCACCTATCTCATGTGGCTGGACTGCCGGGCGCTGGGTCTGAGCAACCAGGAGCTCCATGACTTCATGATCCGGGAGGCCCGGCTGGGCCTGAACGACGGGTGCACCTTCGGGCGGAGCCTGAACGGTTATATGCGCCTCAACGCCGCTTGTCCCCGGAGCGTGCTGGAGCGGGCTCTCCACCAGCTGGAGGCCGCCGTCAGCCGCCTTTGAGAACTTTCCTTGCCGGACAAAGACAGGAAAAGAGACACCAAAGAAACGAGAAATGGAGATGTTATCATGGCTACGACAAGAAAAAGCAGACCCTTTGGCAGCAGTATAAGACCCCCATCCTCCTCCTTGGCGGCATCGCCATCGGTTCCCTGATCGGCGTGATTTCCCCTGGCCTGGGTCAGACCCTGAAGCCCATCGGCGATATTTTCCTGAACCTGCTCTTCACCATTGTGGTGCCCCTGGTCTTCGTGTCCATCTCCTGCGCCGTGGGCAGCATGGCCAACATGAACCGCCTGGGGAAGATTCTGGGCGGCACCGTGGCCGTCTTCCTGGGCACGGGGGCTGTGGCCGCCGCCTGCGTCCTGGTATGGGTGAATCTGTTCAGTCCCTCCGCCGGCACCAACATCCAGCTGGCCGCCGCCGAGGTGGGGGAGACCCAGACCGCCGCCCAGATGATCGTGGGCTCCCTGACGGTCAGCGACTTCCCGGACCTGTGGAGCAAGTCCCATATGCTGCCCCTCATCATTTTCGCCATTCTCACCGGCTTCTGCGTGGCCTCCTGCGGCGGGGAGAACAGCCCCGTGGGGAAGCTGCTGGCCAACCTCAACGACATCATCATGAAATTCGTGGGCGTCATCATGATCATCGCCCCCCTGGGCCTGGGCGCGTACTTTGCCAACCTCGTGGGCGAGTTCGGCCCCCAGCTCCTCAGCGACTACGGCCGCTCCATGGTGGTGTACTATCCCCTGTGCCTGCTGTACGTGGCCATCTTCTTCCCCCTGTACGCCCTCTTCGCCGGGGGGATGACCGGCCTCAAACGGATGCTGAAATACATCTTCACCCCCGCCGTCACCGCCTTCGCCACCCAGAGCTCCGCCGCCACCCTGCCGGTGAACAAGGAAGCCTGCGACGCCATCGGCGTGCCCAAGGACGTCAGCGATCTGGTGCTGCCCATGGGCTGCACCATGCACATGGACGGCTCCGTCCTCAGCTCCATCGTGAAGATCGCCTTCCTGTTCGGCGTCTTCAACATGCCCTTCACCGGGGCGGGCACCTACGCCATGGCCATCGCCGTGGCCATCCTCAGCGCCTTTGTCCTCTCCGGCGCTCCCGGCGGCGGACTGGTGGGAGAGATGCTGATCGTCAGCATGTTCGGCTTCCCCGCCGAGGCCTTCCCCCTCATCGCCACTCTGGGCTTCCTCTTCGACCCCGCCGCCACCTGCCTCAACGCCGCCGGAGACACCATCGCCTCCATGATGGTCACCCGCCTGGTGGAGGGGAAGGACTGGCTGGAGAAGAAACTGGCCTCCGGCGCGCTGAAATGAGCGAAAACCTGAATTATCAAAATTGTCAAATTTGAAAAGGAGAACATGATTATGAAAGTCACCGTGATTGGAAGCCACCTCTGCCCCGACACCCTCTATGCCCTGAACCGCCTCAGCGAGGCGAAAGCGGAGATCGATTTCAAGAACCTCTCCGCCAGCCTGCCGGACCTGAAGGTCTATCTGGCCCTCCGGCAGGACAGCCCCGCCTACGCCGACATCCGGGAAAACGGCGGCATCGGCATCCCCTGCTTCGTCCTGGAGGACGGAACCGCCACCCGGGACCTGAACGCGGTGCTGAAACAAGCCGGGAATCTGTAAAAAAGGGCCCCGCTTTTCGAGAACATCTCGAAAAGCGGGGCCCTTGCCGTCCGCGGGGGAGGGCTTACCGGTCCTCCCGGAAGTAGGCCAGCCCCAGGCTGGCGGGGGGCTGTTTTTCCTTGTTGTTGCGCATGCTGGAGACGATGAGCACGATCACCGTCACCACATAGGGCAGAATCTTGTAGAGCTGAGTGGGCACGAAGGGCAGCACCAGCCGCAGGTAGAGGATCATCAGCGCCCCGAAGAGCACGGAGCCCCAGATGGCGGACAGGGGCCGCCACATGCAGAAGATGACCAGAGCCACCGCCAGCCAGCCCACGCCGCTGAGGCCTTCGTGGTTCCAGACACACCCGGCGATGGTCATGATGTACACCATGCCGCCCACGGCGGAGATGCCCCCGCCGATCACCGTGGCCAGATACTTGTACCGCTCCACGGCGATGCCCGCCGCGTCCGCCGTGGCCGGAGACTCGCCCACAGAGCGGAGGTACAGCCCCGCCCGGGTGCGGTTCAGGAAGAAGAACATCCCCACCGCCAGGATCAGCCCCAGGTAGAAGAACACGCTGTTGCCGAAGAGCACGCCGCCTATCACGGGGATTTTCCGGAGGGCCGCCGGGAAGGGGGAGTTCAGGAAGAAGCCCTTCAGGTGGTTGCCGATGGAGATGTAGCCGTTCTCCCGGACCCGCATGTACTCGCCGATGAACTGGCCCACGCCGGTGCCGAAGATGGACAGGGCCAGACCGGTGACGTTCTGGTTGGCCCGGAGGGTGATGGTGAGGAAGCTGAAGATCAGGGAGGCCAGGGCCCCCGCCAGGAAGGCGCAGAAAATCCCGATGCCCACGGCCAGGAGGCCGTTGGCTCCGGCTCCCGCCGCCTTCTCATAGTAGAACACGCCCCCCAGGCCCAGGGCGCCGCCCATGAACATGATGCCCTCCACGCCCAGGTTCAGGTTGCCGGACTTCTCCGTCAGAATTTCCCCCAGGGTGCCGAAGAGCAGCGGCGTGCCGTAGGTGATGGCGGCGATGATGAGGGCCAGGAACAGACTCAGAAAATCACTCATGCCGTGCCTCCTTCCTTCCCGCGCCGCGGAAGATCAGCTTGTAGTTGATGAAGAACTCGCAGCCCAGCATGCAGAAGAGCAGGATGCCGGTGATGATGTCCGAGATGGACGTGGGCACCGCCATGCGGGTCTGGAGGGTTTCGGCCCCCTTGCTCAAAACCGCCAGCAGGCCGGAGATGCCCACCATGGCAAAGGCGTTCAGCTGGCTGAGCCAGGCAACGGTGATGGAGGTGAAGCCCACGCCTCCGGCCACGCCGTCGTACAACGTGTTGTTGGCCCCGGAGGCCACGATGAAGCCCACCAGACCGCTGATGGCTCCGGAGAGGAACATGGTCCGCATCATGACCCGGCCCACGTTCATGCCCGCGTACCGGGCCGTGTTGATGCTGTCTCCGATGACCGCGATTTCATAGCCGTGCTTCGTGTGGTTCATGTAGACGTGCATGAAGACCACCAGCACCAGCACGATGATCCAGCCGCAGTGGACTCCCAGCACCCGGGGGAGGCAGGCGGCCTCGTCAAACTGGGGAATGATCTGGGAGCCCTTCCGGCCCTCCCAGGGGCCGCCCTGGAGCCAGCGGACCACGCCGATGACGATGTAGTTCATCATCAGGGTGAACAGCGTCTCGTTGGTGTTCCACCTGGCCTTGAAGAAGGCGGGAATCAGGGCCCAGAGGCCCCCGGCCAGGGCGCCCGCGATGCCCATGACCACCAGCAGCACGGGGGAGGGCAGGCGGCTCGCCCAGAAGAGGGCGAAGTAGCTGGCGGCAATGGCCCCGGCGGTGATCTGGCCCTCCGCGCCGATGTTCCAGAAGCGCATCTTGAAGCAGGGAGTGATGGCCAGGGCGCAGCCCAGCAGCGGAACGGCGATTTTCACCGTCTGGCGGATGGCGCTCTTCTTTCCCAGTGCGCCGGAAATCATGGTGCCGTAGGCGGTGACGGGGTTGGCCCCCGCCAGGGCCATGACCAGGGCCCCCAGCAGCAGGGCGAAGAGGATGGACCCGGCTCGGATGCACCAGACCTTCCAGCCCTCCATGCCGTCCCGCTTGGCGAGGCGGATGAGGGGTGTCTTTTTCTCGTGGTTCATTTACGCGCCCTCCTTTCCCCCCAGGCGGGTCATCAGCAGGCCGATCTGGTCCTTGGTGGCGGACCGGGCGTCCACCACGCCGCTGACCTTTCCGCCGCAGAGAACCAGGATGCGGTCGCACAGCTCCAGCAGCACGTCCAGGTCCTCGCCCACGTAGATGACGGCCACGCCCTTCATTTTCTGCTCCGTCAGCAGGTTGTAGATGGTGTAGGAGGTGTTGATGTCCAGGCCCCGGACCGCGTAGGCGGTCATGAGCACCGAGGGAGCGCTGGCGATCTCCCGGCCCACCAGCACCTTCTGGACATTGCCTCCGGACATGCGCCGGACGGGGAACTCCGTGCTGGGGGTGACCACCTCCAGCTCCTTCCACACCCGCATAGCCAGCTCATTGGGGTCCTTTCGATTGAGGAACACGCCCCGGCCCTTCTTCCAGGAGCGGAGCATCATGTTCCCCGTCATGCCCATGGACCCCACGAGGCCCATGCCCAGCCGGTCCTCCGGGACGAAGGCCATGGCCACCCCGGCCTTTCGAATCTGCATGGGGGTCTTGCCGACGAGATTGGAAGGGGCTTTGCCGTCAGGTGTGTAAAGGACTTCCCCGTTACTGACAGGGCAGAGACCGGAGATGGCCTCCAGCAGCTCCTTCTGGCCGGACCCGGCGATGCCGGCGATGCCCAGAATCTCCCCGCCCATGGCGGTGAAGGAGACGGCGTCCAGCTTCTTGATTCCCTCGCCGTCCAGGACGGTGAGGTCCCTGACCTCCAGCCGCTCCACGGGCTTTTCGTACCGGGGGCGGTCGATGTTCAAGGTCACGGCGTGGCCCACCATCATGTCCGTCAGGGCCTGGGGGTTCGTCTCGGAGGTTTGCACGGTGCCGATGTACTTGCCCTTCCGGAGGACGGCCACCTTGTCGGAGAGGGCCATGACCTCGTGGAGCTTGTGGGTGATGATGACGATGGCTTTTCCGTCGGCCTTCATGGCCCGGAGGACGTCAAAGAGCTTGTCGGTCTCCTGGGGGGTGAGGACGGCGGTGGGCTCGTCCAGAATCAGGATCTCAGCCCCCCGGTAGAGGACCTTGACGATTTCCACCGTCTGCTTCTGGGAGACGGACATGTCGTAAATCTTCTGTCCCGGGTCGATGTCGAAGCCATACCGCTGGCAGATGTCCCGGACCTTGGCCTCGGCGGCCTTGATGTCCAGCTTGCCGCCCTCCTCCAGGCCCAGGACGATGTTTTCCGCGGCGGTGAACACGTCCACCAGCTTGTAGTGCTGGTGAATCATGCCGATGCCGTGGGCAAAGGCGTCCCGGGGGGAGCGGATGGAGACGGGTTCGCCGTTCACGAAAATCTGGCCCTCGTCGGGGAAGTAGATGCCGGAGAGCATGTTCATCAGCGTGGTTTTGCCGCTGCCGTTCTCCCCCAGCAGGGAGAGGATTTCCCCCCGGTTCAGCTTCAGGTCGATGCCGTCATTGGCCACCACCTCGCCGAAGCGTTTGGTGATGCCTTTCAGTTCAATGGCGCAGTTTTCCAAAAACGCTCATCCTTTCTAAGAGGTCCCGGCGGCAAAGACGCTGTGCCGGGCGGAGTCCGGATGTGTGGAAACAAACAGGGGGCCCCGCGGGGCCCCCTATGGAGTTCGTCTGTTGCGTATGCCTGCTTAGAACGCCTCGTTGATCCAGTCGATGCCGTCGATGCGCAGGGCAAAGTAGGGAGCGGACTGGAAATAGGACTCGTGGAAGGCGCCGTCGAACACGGCCTCCTCGGAGTCGGGAGCGAAATCCCCGTCGGTATCCAGGGCGAAAGCGCTCTCCAGGACCTTGCCCTCAATGGTGAAGGTGCTGGTGTCGAAGACCTGGAGCTCGCCGGAGCGAATCTTGGCCTCGACCTCCGTCAGCTTCTCGGCAGTGCCCGGGGCGGCGATGGCCTCGTTCAGGTCCGTCATGACCACGGCGTCCATATCCATGCCGTGGCACCAGTCCTGGTCAAAGCTCTCTCCGTTGGCCACGGATTCGATGGCGTACTCGAAGTAGGGGGCCCAGTTGATCCGGGTGCCGATGAGGGAGGCCTCGGGGGCCACGGAAATCATGTCGTTGTTGTAGCCCGTGTGGAAGACGCCCTTGGTCTGGGCCGTGGTGGCCGGGGTGGTGTTGTCGGAGTGCTGGGAGATCATGACGCAGCCCATGTCCGCCAGGGCGGAGGCGGCGTTGGCCTCTTCCGTGGCGTCGGACCAGGAGCCCACGAACTGGACCTTCATGGTGACGCTGGGGCAGACGCTCCGGGCGCCCAGGAAGTAGCTGGTGAAGCCAGAGATGACCTCGGCGAAGGAGAAGGCGCCAACGTAGCCGATGACGGCCTGGTCGGCGGTGATCTCGCCCTCGTCAATCATCTGCTGGAGCTTCATGCCCGCCACGACGCCGGCCAGATACCGGCCCTCATAGATGTTGGCGAAGGCGTTGTGGGTGTTGTCCAGGCTGTCGCCCCAGGAGGCCTGGTTGGTGCAGGCGATGAACTCGATCTCCGGATAGTCCGGGGCTACCTTCAGCATGAAGGGCTCGAAGCCGAAGGAGTTGTTGATGATGAGGTCGCAGCCCTCGTCCGCCAGCTCGATGTTGGCGTCCTCACAGCCGGAGTCCTCCCCGATGTTCCACTTGACCACCCAGTCCACGGTGATTCCCTTGGCGGCCAGGGCCTCCGTGGCGGCCTCCTTGCCCCGGATGAAGTTGTAGGTGTAGCCCTGGTCGTTTTCGTCGCCGATGCAGATCAGGCCCACCTTGACGGTTTTGCCCTCGGGGGCGGTGTCGGCGGGAGCGGAGTCCGCGGGCTGCTGCGTGTCGGCGGGTTTGTCGGTGGTCTGGGGCGGCTGATCGGAGCCGCCTCCGCAGGCGGCCAGACTCAGGGCCAGAATCATAGACAGCAGCAATGCAAGAAACTTCTTCATACTGGTTTTCCTCCTTAATAAAAATGTGTATGGAAAGCGGCGGGGAGGGATACACTCCCCGGCTGCTTTGATTATACAGGAAACGGGCGGAGAATTCAATGCGCTTTTTCATGTTTTTGAAAAATGTGAGAGAAACAGGGACTTTTGCGACAAACCGGCCGGCTCCGCCAGGGCGGCGGGCCGGCCGGGCTCATCCCGTTGTCTTCAAACTGTCACGCTGTCACATCAGCAGAATCTCGCCGTAGGCCAGCTTTGCCACACACTGGTGGGTCTCCTGCCGGAGGCGGAGGAACTCGCTGCCGATGCTGATATCCGTCCCCGCATAGGCCACGCCGCATTCCATGCGGCCGCTGTCCTGTTCCTTCTGGTCCTTCAGGCTCTCCTTCGCGGCCTCCAGGTCCTCCTCCGCCTGCTTCAGCTTCAGCTCGGCCACGGACAGCTTCATCCGGACCTTGCCCATGAGGCTGGCCTTGACGGTGCTGTCCAGCTGGCCGTCCAGACGCGCCAGCTCCCGGTTCAGGTCCCGCAGCTCCTCCCGCACCTGTTCCCGCTCGAAGGTGGCGCAGGGCAGGCCCCCCAGGACGATGGAGGTCTTCACCTCCGACTTGGCGCCGACGGCGCTGGCGCTGACCCGCTTCGCGGCCCAGACCCGTCCGCCTATGATGCTTCCCCGGCCGGAGCGGACCTGAACCTCTCCGTCGCAGTAGATTCTGCCGTTGACGATGCAGTCCGTCTGCAGGTTTTCCCGGACGTGGATGGTGGCGTTTTCAATGTATTTGGAGAAGATGCACCGGCCGGCGCGGATGACGGTGGACCCGTCGCCCAGGATGCCCTTGACCACCGTCAGATCGCCGCCGGCCTCCACCGTGCTGCCGGCCTCCACCACGCCGCCCACGTAGATATTTCCCATGGCCTTGACGGAAAAGCCGCTGAGCACGTCGCCTTTGATGTTGACGTCTCCCACGAATTTGATGTTCCCCGTGGAGAAGTCCACGTCTCCGTCGATGTCCAGCACCGGCTTGACCTGGAAGCTCCGGCCGCTGAACTCCACATGGCCGGGCATGGTGGCCAGCAGGGCCTCCCCGTCTTCGCTGATCTCGGTGTTGCGGCCCTTGGGCAGGGGGACGTCCCGGCCGCTTTTGGCGGGGACCTCCTGATCCGTCACCGTCCGGCCCGGTTCACCCTCTGTGGGGCGGATGAGGCGGCAGATCTCCTGGCCCTCCTCGACGTTGCAGATCAGGTTCAGGGCGGTGTAGTCCACCTGGCCGAACTCGTCCACGTCCAGCGTGCGCTGGAGGACCCGGGGGAAATGGTCCACGATGTTGCCGTTCCGCCCGTCGAAAGCGGGCTTTCCCTGCGCCACCAGATAGAGGTTGAAATACCGGTCCTGCTCATGGGACACCCGGTCCAGCAGAGCGGTGTTCAGCCCGTAGGAGATGCCGTGGTCCCGCAGGGCCTGATAGATCATGCTCCGGTTCAGCTCCTCCCCCTGGCCGACAGGGGGGAGGGCCACCATCCAGGCATAGATCTTGTCGGAGGAGATGTGGAACCAGGGGCGGGCGTCCAGGCACAGCGCCTCCTCTTCCGCCTCTTCCTCCTTCTTTTTGCTGTGCTTGCCCCGGGTCCTGCCCTTGGCGGCTTTCAGCCGGGTGCCGCACAGGCTCTTCAAAGACGACTGCAGGCGGCTTTTCTCCTTTTCCAGAAGCTCCGGAGGAAGCACGCCGTCCTCGTCCATGCACAGACGGGGCGAGGGCAGGGAAAAGCCCTCCTGCCGGCGGAGGTCATGAAGCTGGCGGATGGGATGATCCGCGGAAATCTCCAGTTGGGAGCCGTCCTCCGGGATGGGCTCCGGCGCCTTGACCGGGGCCTCCTGGGGGATATGCTCCTGGGCGGTGGGGAGTGACTCATCCGCCTGCTCCTCTTTTTTGGAACTGAACAGAAGGGATGAGAGTTTTTTCTTCAATGACATGTGGGCACCTCAATTCCTCCGCGCTGAAACAAACATTACTACACCATTATACTAAATTTCCCCCTGAAAGGGAAGAGGTAATTGTCATATTTCCAGAAGAATTATCGTTTGCCCCGGCGGATCGAATTGCCTTGCGCCCGGGGCCCGGGTCTGCTATACTGTGGGAAAGGCACAAAAATCAGGGTTTGCGAGGTGGAAACATGAATTTCAAAATCAGGCGGTTTCAGGAGCGCGACGCGGCGGAAGTCTCCGCCGTCATCGGGGAGGCGCTGCGGGTCAGCAACGCCCCGGATTACCCCCCGGAAATCATCCGGGAGATGCTGGAGCTGTACACGCCTGAAAACCTGCTGGAGCAGGCCGGGAGCGAGCACCTGTACGTCCTTCTGGACGGGGACGGGCTGATCGGCTGCGGCGGAATCGCGCCCCACATGGGCAGCGAGAAGGAGAGCATCCTGGTGACCATCTTCGTCCTGCCGGAGTACCAGAGAAGGAGCGCGGGAAGAAGGATCATGGAAGCTCTGGAGAGGGACCCGTACTTCCTCCGGGCGGACCGGGTGGCGGTCCACTCCTCCATCACGGCCCGGGACTTTTACCTCAGGCTGGGGTATCGGTTTTCCGACGGCGTGGGGACTCCCGACGAGGAGGGCTGCATCCGCATGGAAAAACGCCGGTGATTCCGGGAATACCGGGAACAAAAGCCCTCCCGTGCGGGAGGGCTTTACGCCTGCTTTTCCCCGGCGAGGCGGCGGAGGGTTTCCATCAGGTCCTCCTGGTGGAGCGCCGCCGCGTCAAAGCGGAGCAGGGCGAAGTTCAGGTTGAACAGCGTCCCCAGGCCCAGGGCGGAGATCACGGTGCCCAGGCCCACTTGCCCCCCCCCAGCCGCCAGCCCACGAAGATGATGACAAGCTCCACCGCCGCCCGGCACAGCCCCACGGACCGGCCGGCCTTCCGGGCCAGGACCACCATCAGCGCGTCCCGGGGGCCGGAGCCCAGGGCGCTGCGCATGTACATCCAGGTTCCCAGGGCCAGCAGCTCCAGCCCCGCCAGCAGCATCAGGACCCCGGAGGGCAGGTTCCCCATTCGGGGAATCCAGCCCAGGGCCAGCAGCAGGTCGATGAAGATTCCGCACAGGAGGATGTTGGCGACGGTGCCGACTCCCACCCGCTCCCCGCAGGCGATGGCGATGAGAATGACCGCCGCTCCCACCAGGATGGAGGACACGCCGTAGGTGATGCCGCAGGTCTGGGCGATGCCCTGCTGGAGCACGCTCCAGGGCTCCAGGCCCACGTTGGCCTGGAGCATCATGACGATGCCCACGGCGCTGACCAGCAGGCCGCACAAAAGCCATCCGGTCCGCCGGGCGTATTGTCGAAGCATGAGACGATTCCCTCCGCTATTTCTTGATCTGGGACAGGTAGCGGTACACGCTGGCCTGGGAGCAGCCCAGGCACGCGGCCACGTCCTTCACGGCCCCCTTCAGCAGGAAGATGCCGCTGGCGTCCAGGGCGGCGATGATCCGCAGACGCTCCTCAGAGGTCAGGCGGTCCGCCGGAACCCCCAGGCGCTCCAGCTCGTGAGCCACGGCGTCCTGGGTCACGGCCTCGGTGGAGTTGCGGAAGGTCTCCGGCCGGAGGGCGTCCGCCGGGACCTCCTCCGGCTGGGTCAGGGCCTGAAAAAACTGATTCGGATGGCACAGGGTCAGGACCTCCCGGGCGAAGGCCTGATACCGGCTGTCGTCGAAGTTGATGCACAGCATCCCGATGAGCTTTCCGCCCTCCTTGATGAACATGGTGCTGGAGCGGAGGAGGTTGCCGGTGACGGAGACGCCGGAGTAGTGCAGGCGGTAGTCCTGCCACTCATAGCTCTCGTCCTTCAAAACCCCCAGGGCCATGTTGGTCAGCGGCGCGCCCACCTCCCGGCCGCTGATGTACCCGTTGGCGATGGCGATGATGGATCGGTCTTTGTCCGTCAGGTCGTGGAGGGCCACCTCGTAGTCCGGTCCCAGGGCGGCGCCCAGGAACTCCGTCAGTTTCACATACTGCCGCAGCAGGGCGTTGGAAGTATCCGACATAGGAATCACCTTTCCTTCCCGCGGGGGTACGCGTTCTTCGTTTTCCGCTTTATTTCAGTATTATATTACTGAAATGGGCCTCTGTCAAAGAAAATTTTTATCATCGTGAAAAAAGATTAACCTCAAAAAGTTATTTATCTTTTCTATAAAAATTTTGGGCTGAAAATGGCTATTCATACAAAACGCACAAAAAGGATTGACATTTTTTAGGAGTGCTGATAAAATTATCTCACGCTAAGAAGCGGATGCCGCGTTTTTCGCGGTTCCGCGCCAGACGCTCCCCTCCCAGGAGCGTCCGCGTTTCCCCCATTCCTTACACCAGGTACTGTCCGCTAGGCGCCCCGTCCGGCCATGGGAAAGCCGGGCCGGCGACGACCGGGGTACCTCCTGAACAAATGGCGAAAGCCACACTTTATGGAGGTAGATCAAAATGGACAAGAATGCGAAGCACTATCCCCTGAACGTCACGATGCCCCAGCACTGCGCATACGTTGTGCGGGACCTGCCCCAGGCCACGGTCGAGCAGCGTGAGCGCGCCCTGAACGCCACCCACTGGAACGAGTTCGCGTTCCCCTCCGGAATGCTGACCGTCGACATGCTGTCGGACTCCGGCACCACCGCCATGACCAACCAGCAGTGGGCCACCCTGTTCCTGGGCGACGAGGCCTATGGCCGGAACACCGGCTACTACGTGCTGCTGGACACCTTCCGCGACATTTTCGAGCGTGGCGGGGAGAAGAACTGGAAGAAGAGCATTGACCTGGTCCGCACGGACTGCCGCGACATCGAAAAAATGATGAACGAGCTGTATCTGTGCGAGTATGAGGGCGGCCTCTTCAACGGCGGCGCCGCGCAGATGGAGCGCCCCAACAGCTTTATCATTCAGCAGGGCCGGGCCGCCGAGTCCGTCCTGATGGAGATCGTGAAGAAGATCCTGACCGCCCGCCATCCCGGCAAGGTCTTCACCATCCCCTCCAACGGACACTTCGACACCACCGAGGGCAACATCAAGCAGATGGGCTCCATCCCCCGCAACCTGTACAACAAGGAGCTGCTGTACGAGGTTCCCGAGGGCGGCAAGTATGAGAAGAACCCGTTCAAGGGCAACATGGACATTGACAAGCTGGAGCAGCTGATCAATGCCGTGGGCGTGGAGAACGTGCCCCTGATTTTCACCTGCATCACCAACAACCCCATCTGCGGCCAGCCGGTCTCCATGGCCAACATCAAGGAAATCAACCGGGTCGCCCACAAGTATGACATCCCCCTGGTGTTCGACGTGGCCCGCTGGGCGGAGAACTGCTACTACATCAAGATGAACGAGCCCGGCTATGAGGACAAGTCCATTGCCGAGATCGCCACGGAAATGTTCTCCTACTGCGACGCGTTCACCATGTCCGCAAAGAAGGACGGCCACGCCAACATGGGCGGCATGCTGGCCTTCCGGGACAAGGGCCTGTTCTGGAAAAAGTTCTCCGACTTCAACGAGGACGGAACCGTCAAGACGGACGTGGGCGTGCTGATCAAGGTCAAGCAGATTTCCTGCTATGGCAACGACTCCTACGGCGGCATGAGCGGCCGGGACATCATGGCTCTGGCTGCCGGACTCTATGAGTCCTGCGACTTCGGCTATCAGCATGACCGGGCCATGCAGTGCGAGTACCTGGCCCAGGGCTTCTACAAGAACGGAGTCAAGGGCGTGGTGCTGCCCGCCGGCGGCCACGCGGTGTACATCAACATGGACGAGTTCTTCGACGGCAAGCGGGATCACACCACCTTCGCCGGAACCGGCTTCTCCCTGGAGCTGATCCGCCGCTATGGCATCCGCGTGTCCGAGCTGGGCGACTTCTCCATGGAGTACGACCTGAAGACCCCCGAGCAGCAGGCGGAGCTTGCCAACGTGGTGCGGTTCGCCATTGACCGCAGCCGCCTGACCCAGGAGCACCTGGACTATGTCATTGCCGCCGTGGCGCAGCTCTACAAGGACCGCGAGACCATCCCCAACATGCGCATCCTCTGGGGCCACAAGCTGCCCATGCGCCACTTCCACGCCTTCCTCGAGCCCTATCCCAACGAGGAGAAGTAAGTCCCCCTGAAAAGTAAGTGCCACTGTACCGCAGGTTGAGTGTACAGCTTGGAGAGGGCGTCCGCCAAGACACCCGGTCATAATGACATGGACCCGGCGGACGGCCCTCTCTTTCTCGTTTTTGGCCGGCGGTTGTGTGTATATTGAGAAAGAGGAGGAAATTCTTACATGAGCAATGAGACCTTGCAAACCCGCGACGGGTTCAAGAGCCAGTGGGGCTTCATCCTGGCCTGCATCGGCTCCGCCGTCGGCATGGGCAACATCTGGCGCTTCCCCATCATGGTGGCCCGCTGGGGCGGCCTGACCTTCCTGATCCCCTACTTCATCATCGTCCTGCTGGTGGGCAACTCCGGCGTCATGGAGGAGTTCGCTTTGGGCCGCCGGGCCCAGGCGGGTCCCATCGACGCCTTCGGCCACGCCACCGAGGCCAGAAACGGCAACCGGAAGCTGGGCCAGGCCATCGGCCTCGTCCCCATCATCGGCTCCATGATGCTGGCCATCGGCTACACCGTGGTCATGAGCTGGATCTTCAAGTACACCTTCATGTCCCTCTCCGGCAGCCTGTACGCCATGGGCCAGGATATGGGCACCATCGGCGGCACCTTCGGCGGCGCGGCTCCTGAGGCCGCCACCCTGGGCGAGGCCGTCAGCATGATGCTCCAGGGCGGAATCTTCGGCGTCGGCAACAGCGTGTGGCTGATCATCGGCCTGGTAGTGGCGATGATCATCATGGCCATGGGCGTGGCCAACGGAATCGAAAAGGCCAACAAAATCATGATGCCCGTCCTGTTCGGCCTGTTTGTCATCCTGGCTGTCTACATTGGCTTCCAGCCCGGCGCTTCCGAGGGTTACAAGTTCCTGTTCACTCTGGACCCCAAGGGCCTGCTGAATCTCCAGGTGTGGGTTTACGCCTTCGGTCAGGCCTTCTTCTCCCTGTCCGTGGCGGGCAACGGCTCCGTGATTTACGGCTCCTATCTGCCCAAGGATGAGGACATCCCCTCCTCCGCCCGTCGCGTGGCCCTGTTCGACACCCTGGCTGCTCTGCTGGCCGCCTTCGTCATCATCCCGGCCATCGGCGCTTCCGGCTTCGCCATGGGCGACGTGAACCCCGGCCCCGGCCTGATGTTCGTGTATCTGGTCAACATCCTCAACGGGATGCCCGGCGGACGGATCATCGGCATCATCTTCTATGTGGCGGTCCTCTTCGCGGGCATCAGCTCCATCATCAACCTGTATGAGGCACCCGTGGCCACCATGCAGGAGCAGTTCAAGCTGAAGCGGCTTCCCGCCGTGGGCATCATCGGCGTCATCGGCGTGATCGTGGCCCTGCTGATCCAGCCCTGGACCTCCCAGTGGATGGACGTGGTCTCCATCTACATCTGCCCCCTGGGCGCGGCTCTGGCGGCCATCATGTTCTTCGTGGTCCTGCCCCGCAAGGAGGCCATGGAGGAAGTCAACCACGGCGCCAAGAAGCCCGTGGGCAAGTGGTTCGAGTATCTGGGCTATGGGTTCATCGTGCTGTGCATCCTGGCCCTGATTCTGGGCGTCAAGTACGGCGGCATCGGCTGATTTCCCGCTGAGCGCCTGACTGTTTCCAGCGAACTGAAAAAAGAAGCGCCCGCTGTCGAAAGACAGCGGGCGTTTTTTCATGGGGTCAAGTCCTCGTAAGGGTTGACATAGTCCGGCGGGCAGAGGCGCTCCGCGCTCCACTGGAGCATCTGGTCCAGAATGGGCTGGAAGCTCCGCCCCAGCTCCGTCAGGGAGTATTCCACCCTGGGCGGCACCTCCCCGTAGACCTCCCGGTGGAGGAAGCCGTCCCGCTCCAGCTCCCGGAGCTGCTTCGTCAGGGAGGACTGGGTGATCCCGTCCAGGCGGCGCATGAGCTGGCCGAAGCGCTGGACCTTGTAGAACGCCACATACCAGAGAATCAGGATTTTCCACTTTCCTCCCAGCACGGCCTGAAGGCTGGCCATGGGGACACAGCGGGCCATCATGTCCGGCGTCTGAAATTTGTTCCCGTCCACGGGGGCCTCCTTTCTCAGGCCATTGGTACAAAAAAGGGTACGTACACCACAAAAATTGCGTACTTGCGGCATGTTTCGCTCCGGAGTATCATGGCGGCAGAATCTAGTTTGAGAGGAGTGGAATCCATGCATTTTCATGGAACCATCTGGCGTCCGCCCTACGAGGCGGAGTCCCTGCTGCTCCAGGCCACGGCGGGCTGCACCCACCACGCCTGCAAGTTCTGCACGCTGTACGAGGACCTGCCCTTCCGCTTCCGCATGTCCCCCTTGGAGGAAATCGAGGCGGACCTGAGGGAGGTTCAGCTCTGGGGCACGGACCCTTTGACGCTGCTCTCCGCCCGGCTCCAGGGCCTCCCGAAGCCGGAGGGCCCCCGGCGGGTCTTCCTGGTGGGGGCCAACCCCTTCGTCCTCCTGCCGGAGCGGCTGGAGGAGATCGCCGGGCTCATCCGGCGGTACCTCCCCACGGTGGAGACCATCGGCTGCTTCGCCCGGGTGACGGACGTGGGCCTGAAGAGCGATGAGGAGCTGCGCCGCCTCCGGGCCCTGGGCTATGACGGGCTCACCGTGGGCGTGGAGACCGGAGACGACCAAGCCCTGGACTTCATGAACAAGGGCTATCGGGCCCGGGATGTCGTGGAACAGGCGGCGCGGCTGGATAAGGCGGGCATCTCCTACAGCTTTTTCTATCTGGCGGGCATCTCCGGCGCGGGCCGGGGAGGGGAGGGGGCTCTGCGGAGCGCGGAGGTCTTCAATCAGACCCGCCCCAAACGGATCGGTTCCTCCATGCTGACCGTCTTCCCCGACTCCCGGCTGTATCAGGAGATCCAGGCGGGGAACTGGAGGGAGGAGAGCGAGCTGGAAAAGCTGGGGGAGCTGGAAACCCTCATCGAGCATCTGGATATTCCCACCCGCTTTGAGACGGACGGGGCCTCCAACCTGGTTCATATCCGGGGAGACCTGCCGGAGGACCGGGAACGGCTGACGGGGTATCTGAAAAGCCTGATCGCCGGGGCGGACGAGGAGGCCCTGCGGGCCTACCGGGTCACTTTAAAACATTTATGAAGGGCATCCCCTTCACGACCCAGGCGTCGGGCAGGTAGCGGCCATCAACCATGGAGCTGCTGGTTTTCGTGATGATCCGCCCGTTGTAGGACATGGAGGAGCTGGACCCGCCGTCCATGTTCATGGCGGTCCAGCAGCCGTAGCGCACCAGGATGTCCGCGCACTCCGACACGGTGGTCCCCAGGCTGTGGCCCACCCGGCGCCCGTCGATGACCAGCATGAGGGTGGCTTTGTCCGCCGTCTGGCCGATGACCGTCCGGGGCTGGATGCCCATGCCGAAGGAACCGTCGATGTTTTTCTCCCCGTTCAGGACGATGATGGGGTAGAACTGCATGGCGTCCCGGAGCTCCTCCAGGTCCAGGCCCCGGCCTGCCCGGAAGTTGTTTTCCCGGTCAAAGCCGGCGGTCTGGTAGCGGCCCTTCAGCGCCTCCCCCGAGTATTCGCCGCCGGAGAGGACGAAGCCCATGGGCACATTGCCCCGGCCCTTGCCCTCCGGGTCGTAGAAGCCGCTGGCGTTGATGCCCAGAACGGCCCCGTTGGACGCACAGTGCTCCGTCACCGTCCGGCCCCGGCCGGACAGGGTGTTCTTCGCCAGGATGACCTGGGAGCTGTCTTTGGCGATGGCCAGCTTGCCCTGGTACCCATCTCCGGAGACGGTCATGATGAGGATTTTGTTGGGCACGTCGATGGCCCAGACCTTGTCCCCGGCGGTGGTGTAAATGCCCTCCAGGCCGTCCGCCTGATAGACGGGCAGGTCCTCCCAGGCGATGGAATCCGGCAGGGTGTCCAGGTCGATCTCCGGAAACAGGGCGGCGAAATCGGCCAGCGCCTGCTCCTCCGGCGTCCTGCCGGATTCCCCGGCGGAGGCCGGAGAGGGGGGGTCCGTCCGGGCGATGTCGCTGGCCTCGATGAGATTTTCCTCAAACCGGGCCTCCACGTCCTTCATGGCCTCCTGAATGACGGAGTCCGGCAGGAAGGCGGTGGCCAGCCACTGGTGGGTCATGGTGCTCATGGCGGTTTCAATGTACAGTGTCCGCCACTTGACGATGAAGGGAATGCCGGAGCAGGCGAACAGCAGGTACAGCGCGGCGATCAGCGCCGCGGCGGCGGCGAGTACGGCGGCAAGGCGGCGCCTCCGCCTCGGGGGGGACTGGGTTTCCTCATTCATAAAAAGACCTCCAACAGAGGGGTGCTGGTTTTGATCGCTATAGTATAGCAAAGCGCCGCCGGACTTGTCAAGACGGCGGGCCGGCCTGGAACCGCCCCGCTGTTATGGCGCAGGTGCCGTATCGGGAGGGATTTTCGCCTTTTCTGGAAAATCCAGTAAACTCTTCCCTTGACAGTATGATGTCTGCGTGGGATAATAGACGTGTGAATTCCAAGACCCCGGAACCACGGGGACCGGGCAGATCAGAGAAGGGGGAGCCAGTATGAAACGCAAAACCATGGACGGCAACGAGGCCGCCGCCTACGCAAGCTATGCCTTTACCGAAGTCGCCACCATCTACCCCATCACGCCCTCCAGTCCCATGGCGGAGCACGTGGACACCTGGGCCGCCAACGGGATGAAGAACATCTTCGGCCAGCCGGTGCGCCTCATGGAGATGCAGAGCGAGGCCGGGGCCTGCGGGGCCATGCACGGCTCCCTGGAGGCCGGGGCCCTCACCACCAGCTACACCGCCAGCCAGGGCCTCATGCTGATGGTACCGCCCCTGTACCGCATCGCGGGGCAGCTCCTCCCCGGGGTCATCCACGTGGCCGCCCGTACTGTGGGCACCAGCGCTTTCTCCATCTTCGGGGACCACTCGGACGTGATGGCCTGCCGCCAGACGGGCTTCGCCCAGCTGGCCTCCTCCTGCGTTCAGGAGTGCATGGACCTTGCCGCCGTGGCCCACCTGTCCGCCGTCAAGGCCCGGGTGCCCTTCATGCACTTCTTCGACGGTTTCCGGACCTCCCACGAAATTCAGAAGATTGACGTGCTGGACTACGGCGATCTTGCCAAGATGCTGGACCGGGAGGCCCTGGACCGCTTCCGGGGCAACGCCCTGAACAGCGAGCATCCCCTCATGCGCTCCACCGTCATCAACCCGGACACGGCCTTCCAGCTTCGGGAGGCGGTGAACCCCTACTACGACGCCGTCCCCGGCATCGTGGAGGACTACATGGCCCGGATGTCCGCCCTGACGGGCCGGGACTACCGGCTCTTCAACTACTACGGCGACCCGGAGGCGGAGCAGGTGGTCATCGCCATGGGCAGCGTTTCCGGCTGCCTCCAGGAGGTGGTCAAGCACCTGAATGCCCAGGGCCGCAAGGTGGGCTTCCTCCAGGTGCGGCTGTACCGGCCCTTCAGCGCGAAACACTTCCTGGCCGCGCTGCCGGAGAGCTGCCGCCTGCTGACCGTCCTGGACCGGACCAAGGAGCCCGGCGCGGGGGGCGAGCCCCTCTACAAGGACGTGTGCTCCGTCCTCCAGCACGGCAGCCGTCAGGTCCAGGTGCTGGGCGGACGCTACGGCCTCTCCAGCAAGGACACCACCCCGGCTCAGATGATCGCGGTCTACGACAACATGGCGGGAGAGCAGAAGGACCACTTCACCGTGGGCATCACCGACGACGTGACCCACCACTCCCTGCCCGTGGGGGAGAATGTGGTCACCGCCGATTCCCGGACCATCAGCTGCAAATTCTGGGGCCTGGGGTCCGACGGCACCGTGGGGGCCAACAAAAACTCCATCAAGATCATCGGGGACAACACGGACCAGTATGTCCAGGCCTACTTTGAATACGACACCAAAAAGTCCGGCGGCGTGACGAAAAGCCACCTGCGCTTCGGCCACACCCCGATCCTCTCCACATACTATGTCACCATGGCGGACTTCATCGCCTGCCACAACCAGAGCTACATCGCGAAATACGATATTGTAAACGAGCTGAAACCCGGCGGGACTTTCCTCCTGAACTGCAACTGGCCCGACGCCGACCTGGAGGCCCACCTGCCCAACAAGGTCAAGCGCCTCCTGGCGGAGCGAAAGGCGAAATTCTACACCATCGACGCCAACGCCGCCGCCGAGGCCATCGGCCTGGGAAACCGGACCAACAGCGTCCTGCAGGCCGCGTTCTTCAAGCTCTCCGGCGTCCTCCCGGTGGATCAGGCCGTGGACTACATGAAAGCCGCCATCCAAAAGACCTATGGCCGGAAGGGTGAAAAGGTGGTCAGCATGAACTGCGCCGCCGTGGACGCGGGACTGACGGGCCTCCATGAGATTCCGGTCCCCGCCGCCTGGGCGGACCTCATCGATGAGCCGGAGGAGAAGGACACCACCTCCCCCTGGTACGTCCGGACGGTCATGCGGGCCGTCAACGCCCAGAAGGGAGACAGCCTCCCGGTCAGCGCCTTCCAGGACGCGGCGGACGGCAGCGTCCCCATGGCCACCTCGAAGTACGAGAAGCGGGGCTTCGCCTCCCACGTGGCCAGCTGGCTGCCGGAAAATTGCATCGGCTGCAATCTGTGTTCCCTCATGTGCCCCCACGCCGCCATCCGGCCCTTCCTGCTGAATGAGGAGGAGGTCCAGAAAGCCCCGGCGGGCTATGTGACCCGTGAGGCCAAGGGCAAGGGCTTCGAGGGCCTCCGGTTCCGCATCCAGGTGGACCCCCTGGACTGCACCGGCTGCGGCACCTGCGCCGCCGCCTGTATTGCCAAGGAAAAGGCCATCGTCATGAAGCCCATCGAGGAGGAGATGCCGGAGCAGCCCAATTGGGACTACAGCCTCTCCCTCTCCCCCAAGCGGAATCCCATGAACAAGTTCACCGTCAAGGGAAGTCAGTACGAACAGCCCCTGCTGGAGTTCTCCGGGGCCTGCGCGGGCTGCGGCGAGACGCCTTACATGAAGCTCCTCACCCAGCTCTTCGGCGAGCGGATGGTGGTGGCCAACGCCACGGGCTGCACCCAGGCCTGGGGCTTCAGCGTGCCCAGCTATCCCTACACCACCAAGCCCAACGGGCGGGGCCCGGCCCTCTCCAACTCCCTCTTTGAGAACAACGCCGAGTACTCCCTGGGCATGGTCCTCAGCGTCCGCCAGCAGCGGCTCCACCTCCAGCAGGACGTCCGGGAGCTGTTGGAGGAGACCAGGGACGAGACCCTGAAAGCCGCCCTCTCCGCGTGGCTGGAGGGCTTCGAGGACAAGCAGCGGACCATTGAGCTGAGCGACGCGGTGATCGAGGCTCTGAAAGCCACCTCCGAGACCGGGGAGAAGCTCGAGGCCGTCCGTCGGGCCCAGGACCAGCTGGTGAAAAAGAGCATGTGGATGTACGGCGGCGACGGCTGGGCCTATGACATCGGCTACGGCGGATTGGACCACGTGCTGGCCTCCGGGGAGGACGTGAACATCCTGGTGGTCGACACCGAGGTCTACTCCAACACCGGCGGGCAGTCCTCCAAGGCCACACCCTTCGGCGCGGTGGCTCAGTTCGCCGCCGCGGGCAAGCGGACGGAGAAGAAGGACCTGGGGATGCTGGCCACCCAGTATCAGAACGTGTATGTGGCGTCTGTCGCATTGGGCGCGGACCCCGCCCAGTACATCAAGGCCCTCCGGGAGGCGGAGGCCCACGACGGGCCGTCCCTGATTGTGGCCTACGCCCCCTGCATCAACCACGGCATCGTCAAGGGCATGGCCTGGGCCCAGGAGGAAGCCAGGCTGGCCGTCCGCAGCGGCTACTGGGTCCTCTACCGCTACGACCCCAAGCTGAAACTGGAGGGCAGGAACCCCTTCATCCTGGACTTCAAGGAGCCCCGGTACGACCTCCGGGAGTTCTTCATGGGCGAGGTCCGGTTCAACTCCCTGCAAAGGACCTTCCCCGAGGCGGCGGAGGCCCTGCTGGTGGAGGCCCGGAACCAGTGCCGGAATCGCTGGGCCCGGTACACCCACCTGGCGGCCCAGGACTACTCCCGCCTGCTGGATGTGCTGGAGGACTATCCCATCCACGACCAGGAAAAAGCGTGACCATCCAAAAGGCCGGGCGCTCCCCAGGGAGCGCCCGGTTTTTGTACGAATCCGCCGGGGGGATGACAGGAGGGGCGGAGCGTGGTATAATGGACCCGATTTCAAAGGAGCGTACGCTCCTTTTGCCCGGCGGACCGCAGGTCCGCCGGAAAGGAGATGGAGCCATGGACCTTATGTCACGCCTGAAGGAGGAACTGAAAAGACGGGAGCATCGGGCTTACCTGGACCGGAAGCGCGCCCGGCTGAAGTGCCCCGGCTTTTCCATCATCTGCTCCAACTGCATCGGCGGTGTCATGTACCATGACCTGGGCCTGGAATTTCTCTCCCCCACCGTCAACCTCACCATCAGTATGCCGGACCTGGTGAAGATGGCCGGGGACCTGCGCTGGTACATGGACCAGCCCCTGGTGGAGCTGGACCTGGACGAGCCCTGGCCCGCGGCCCGGCTGGGGGAGGGGGACAGCGCCGTTCAGATCAACTTCCTCCACTACGACACCTTCCAGGACGCCCTGGAAAAGTGGGAGGAGCGGAAGCGGAAAATCAACTATGACCGCCTCGTCCTGATGGGCATGGACAGAAATTGCTGCGACTACGAGACCCTCCGCCGCTTCGACCGGCTTCCCTGGCCCAACAAGCTGGTGTTCACCCACGTGCCCTATCCGGAGTTCTCCTCCGCCTGTTACGTCAAGGGCTTCGAGGACCAGCCGGAGCTGGGCACCCTGACCAATTTCAAACCGGGCTTCCTCCGGCGGCGGTATCTGGACGCCTTTGACTACGTGTCCTTCCTGAATCACCTGAGATGACACCCCCCGCCAGCCGCCCGAGAACCGGGCGGCTTTTTCCTTGGAAAATTTTTCGGCGGCGCGTCACGTTTCGCTCCGCCGGTTCGTCCAAGAGTACAGAGACGAAGGGAGGCGGAAGGATGCTGATCTACCTGCAAACCATAGACGACCCCCAGGACCGGACGCGGTTCGAGGCGATGTACAGCGCCTACCGGGGGCTGATGTTCCATGTGGCCAACCGTATCCTGCAAAATGCCCAGGACGCGGAGGACGCGGTGCATCTGGCCTTCCTCAGTCTCGCGAACTGCCGCCTTCTTCCGGAGCCGGGTCCCCAGGCCCGGCATCTGGCCGCCGTCACGGTGGAGCGGAAGGCCATCGACCTCTACCGGGCCCGGAAACGGAGGCCCGAGGTGGGGCTGGAGGAGGATTCCCTCCCCGGCTGCGCCCCGCCGCCCTCCGACGGGACCCTGGCCGGGGCCATGGCGGCCCTGCCTCCCCGGTACCGGGAGGCGCTGCTGCTGAAGTACTACAACGGCTATTCCGCCGCCGAGGTGGGGGAGCTCCTGGGGACCACGGCGGCAAACGTGCGCCAGATTCTCGCCAGAGCCAAGCGCAAGCTGGCGGAGGAGCTGGCGGAAAGGGGGGAACCCGTTTGAACATCACCGACGAGATGCTGTACGCCGCAGCCCCGGAGGCGGCGGAGCGCTGGCTGGATACCCTCCCCGGACGGGAGGACTGCGGGCACGACTTTTCCCTGACCTTTGAGGCGTCCATGGCCTCGATCCTGCGGCGGCGGGGGAGGCGGCGCTGGCGGTCCCTGGCCCTGCTGGCGGCGGTCATCGCGGCTTTGGCGGCCCTGCTGGCCTCCGGCGCGGTGGCGGAGCGGCCCGACAACTACCGGGTCTACGCCGCCCAGGAGGACGGCATGGTCAGCTATTCCGCCCGGCCCAAGGACACGGGCGTGGACCTGCCCTTCCGCCCCCTGACCCCCGGCTGGACCCCGGAGGGCTTCACCCTGGACAAGGACCGGAGCACGGTCCAGGGACACGCCGTCTTTTCCTATCACTCCCGGGAGGACCCGGATCACCGCTACTTCTCTGTGGAGCAGTGGCACGGCCAGGAGCAGAACGGCCTCTTCGCGGGAAACTTCACCCTGGAGGACGTGGAGGTGGACGGGGAGGAGGCCATCCTCATCTATAACCCGGACACCTCCCTGTCCCGCCTCCTGTGGACCCAGGGGGCCGACGTGTTCCTTTTGTGCGCCAAGGGTCTGGAGCGGGAGGACCTGTTTCAGATCGCGGAAAATATGAAATGGTAAAGGAGAATCCAACATGCGTCACGGCAAGCGAGAAATGAGAAAGAAAAAGAACTACACCCCCTTCGTGGCGGGCATGGTCACCATGGTCCTGCTGATCGGGCTGATTTCCGCGTCCTTCGCGGCCAACGGCGATTCCAAGGCCCCGCCCTCCGGCGGAGTGGAGCCCGCCCAGGTCGGCGTGGGCGTGTTCCTGAAACAGCAGATCGCCCCCGGCGAGACCCTGACCACCGAGAAGGGCGGCACGGCCCCCAAGGTCTTGAGTTATGCAGACAGTAAAGGGGAGACCCATTACTATATTGAGGCCACCGCCGTGGCGGAGCTGTTTGACGTGACCGACGGCGTGAACTTCCACGAAGAAGCGAACCAGCTGGAGTTCGGGGCCAAGGGCCGGGAACTCCGCGACAAGGAGGGAAACCCCACCGGAGAAATGAGCTGGAGTCCGGTTACCTCCTCCGCCCAGCGGCATGACTTCAACCTGATTGCGTCCGGCAAAACAGACCAGAATGGGAAAATGGACCCCAGCACCGTGGTGATTGCCAGCGAGGGCTTCCCCGCGACACACGACGACGGGATTTCCTTCGAGCGTCATTCCGAGGGCCGGGAACCTGATCCCGACCCGGAGCTCCAGAAGGAGCAGTGGGCCCGCCGAAAGAGTCTCCTGAAAGAAAAGCCCGAGTACGGCAAGAGCTTCGGCATGTACACCGAGGTGGACCCGGCGGAGATGAACCTGGGCAGCATTTCGGGACGGTCCATGGACGGGCAGGAATTCAAGGACGAGAACAACATTGAGCACACCTTCGCCTTCACAGCCCTGCTGGGCAAATACGCCGCCATCACCATTGAAAATACCGGCGCGTCGGAGGCTCAAATCGGCATCCACCGGCTCCAAACCGTGGGACATGGCATGGACGTGTTCTCCGGCATCTACCTCCCGGCGGGCGGGAAAATTACCCGGGCCTTCCGCATCGACGAGAACAAGCCCCTGGAGAATCAGCTCCAGGTCCAAGCCAAGCCCCTGGGCCCCGGCGGGGTCAGCGTCAAGCTGACGGCGGAGCAGTACCGCAGCGGCGTGTGACCAGGCGCTGAAATCCCGTACAGAATGTATCAAATTTCCAGCCGAACCTAAAGGTATCACCTTTTCCCTCTTGCCTTTTTCTGACGGTTATTGTATAATATTGTTACAATAATCACAAAGGGGAGGGAGCCCCATGAGCGGACAGCTGGAGGATACCGTGGCCCTGACCCGGGAGATCACCCACGGTTACTACGCCGGGAATTTTGAGCCCTATCTATCCCGCCTCTGCCCGAAAAGCGTGTGGCTGGGCACCGGGGGACGGGTGTTGATCGGCGGCGAGGTCATCCGCGCCCGGCTGGAGGCCGGGGTGGAGCAGCGGACGAAAATTTATCAGATCACCCAGGAGGAATACACCCCCTTGTCCATCACCCCCCGCTGTCAGGCGGTGATGGGCGAGGTGCGGGCCTGCATTCCGGATCACCCGGAGGAGGACACCGTTACCGCCTCCTATACCTTCCTGTACCAGCTCATCGGCACGGAGACCAAGCTGGTGCTGCTCCACGCCAACTATGAATTCCTCCACCCCTTTTCCCTGAGCGAAAGCGGGCCCAAGCTGGAGATGTCCGCCTATCAGTTCGTCCGGGACGTGCTGATTGAGATTCCGCCTAAGAAGCGGCTGGCCGTCCCCTGCGGCAGCTCGACGCTGTTCATCCAGCCGGACATGATCTTCTACGTCCAGAGCCGGAACCGCAAGGCGGAGTTTCACTGCGCGGACAAAATCATCCAGAGCGACCTCAGCATCAGCGAGGTCAACGCCATGCTGCCGGAGCCCTTCTGCCCCATCCACCGCTGCTACACGGTGAACAGCCGCTACGTCATGTCCGTCCGGCGCTACGAGGCAACCCTCATCACGGGGGAAATCCTGCCCATTCCCTTTCACAACTACATGCAGGTGAAGGCGGACCTGGAGCGGCGGATTACCGGGTGATGTAAAGCATTTCCACATTACGGAAAGGCCCGCCGGGAGGCGGGCCTTTCCGTGATTTCCAGGGCGCTCGGGCGCCCATTCCGCCGAAGGGCACGAAATTCGGGATTTTGACGGGCAGTTTGCCCGTCCCCGGCTGTCTGAACCCGGAAAATGTAACTTCTTGTCACAATATGTCACCGTTTTGTTACAAATTTCTCTCCATTCCGTACTGGAACAGGGGACAAAATACAGGACGTGATTATGACAGCCCGGGGAGTCCTTCCGTCCGCCGGGCTCCGAGCGAAAAATGCGGCGGGCCTTTTGGCCCGCCGCGGCGTTTGTCTTCCCCCTCCGCGTCTCAGACGCCCCGGAGTTCGCTGTCCAGCCAGGTATCCGTGGAGGACAGCCGGACCGTGAAAGGCCGGGACTGGTCCTCCGGATACTTGTTTTGGTGGAACTTGAACAGGGTCTCCCCGCTGGGCAGCTCGCAGACGATCTCGATCTTGCCCCGGGGGTGGCTCATGGCATAGCGCACCGCCTTGCCCAGGCCGTTCTGATACGACTTGGCCTCGTCCACGATCTTGATGCCCTCGGCCAGGGGCACCTGGAAGCGGCCCTTGACGCCGGTGACCGGGCGGCACTGGAAGATATAGTAGGGCATGACCCCCAGCCGGACCAAGCCGGAGAGGAGTTTTCCCAGGGTCTTCCCGTCGTCGTTGACGCCCTTGGTCAAAACCGTCTGGTTCCGCACGGGCACGCCCCGCTCGATCATGGCCCGGAGGGCCCGGGCGGCCTGGTCCGTCAGCTCCCGGGGGTGGTTGAAGTGGGTCACCAGGACCAGGGTCTTCTTCTTCCCGTACTCCTCAAAGAGGGCCAGGAACTCCGGGTCCCCATAGATGCGCTCCGGCAGGGTCACCGGCATCCGGGAGCCGAAGCGGATCAGGTCCAGGTGCTCGATGGCCGTCAGCTCCTGGAGATAGCGCTCCAGAATGTGGTTGGGATTCATGAATGCGTCCCCGCCGGTGACCAGGATGTTGTTGACTTCCCTGTGGGCCGAGACATAGGCCACGGCCTCGTCCACCCGTTTGTTCAGCTCCGCGTCCGTCAGGCCCACCATCCGCTTGCGGAAGCAGTGGCGGCAGTACATGGCGCACTGGTTGGTGGAGAGGAGCAGCGCAGTCTGGGTGTATTTATGCTGCAAGCCCTCGATTTTGGTGTTGTCGGCCTCGCCGCTGGTATCCGCCTCTCCCCCGGCGTCCAGCTCCGCCAGGGAGGGGACGCACATTCGAGCGATAGGGTCCTCCGGGTCCCTGGGGTCCACCAGGGACAGATAATAGGGCGGGATCAGCATGGGGTACTGCTCGATCACCCCGGCGTAGCGGGCGGTCTCCTCCGGCGTCCATCCCAGGATGGGCGCCAGCTGTTCCGCCGTCCGGTATCCGTTCCTCAGTTCGTCCTGCCAGCTCATTCGCTGCACCACCTTTCTGCAAAAATGGAAAAAAGCGCAGACCCGGCCCTGACCGTCCGGCTCCTGCGCTTTACATAAACGTTGTTCAGATCTTTTCAAATCAGATAAGACGCTTCAAACGATGTTCATATAATGCCGAATGGTCCTCCCAAATTACGCGGCCCGCCGCCGGGGCGGCAGAAAACAATGCGCCGCAAATGTTGTTTTATCCATTATAACCGAAAATTTCAGAAATTGCAAGCTCAGTTTTGTACTGTCCGCCGTCAAAGATTCGACAAAAAAACCGGCGGTCAGATCCCGGCCATGCGGAGAGGGGATATTCCCCGGGGCGAACGCGGGCCGGACCGCTTCTCCTTTACAGATTTCATCTTGAAATGCGGCGCGTTCTCTGATATAGTAAATTGATTATTGAGAACGCCCCCACCGGGGCTTCGGCAGAGGTGACTGTGTGTACTTAAAAGCATTGGAGATCCAGGGCTTCAAGTCCTTTCCGGATAAAACCATTCTGAATTTCGGCGAGGACATCACCGCCATCGTGGGCCCCAACGGCTCGGGAAAAAGCAACATTTCCGACGCCATCCGCTGGGTCATGGGGGAGCAGAGCGCCAAGGGCCTCCGGGGCGCGAAGATGGAGGACGTCATCTTCGGCGGCACGGAGCAGCGAAATCAGGTGGGCTTCGCCCAGGTGACCCTGGTGCTGGACAACACGGAGCGCATCTTCCCCTCCATGGAGGAGGCGGAGGTGGCCGTCACCCGGCGGTATTACCGCAGCGGGGAGAGCGAATACTACATCAACCGCCAGTCCGTCCGCCTCAAGGACGTGACGGAGCTGTTTCTGGACACCGGCCTTGGCCGGGAGGGCTACTCCATCATCGGCCAGGGCAAGATCGACGAAATTCTGTCCACCCGGAGCAGCGAGCGCCGGGAAATCTTCGAGGAGGCGGCGGGCATCTCCCGCTTCCGCCACCGGAAGGAGGAGGCGGAGCGGAAGCTGGAGCGGACGGAGGAGAATCTGGTCCGTATCAATGACAAGATCGCGGAGCTGGAGCTCCAGGTGGAGCCCCTGCGGGATCAGGCGGAGAAAGCGAAGCAGTACCTCATTCTGCGGGACGAGCTGCGGCTTCTGGAAATCTCCGTGTGGCTGGAGAACCTGGACGCGCTGAAGGCCGGGGCCCGGAAGCTGGAGCTGGATTTCCGCGCCGCCGAGAAGGAACGGGACGAGGCCCGGGCCGCTCTGGATGAGCTTTATGCCGAGGGAGAGCGTTTCGGCGAGGAGATGCGCCGGAAGGACATGGAGTCGGAACAGGTTCGGGCGGAGGCCGGGGAGCTGGACGCCCAGGCCAAGGATCAGTCCGCCGCCATCGCCGTGCTGGAAAGCGGCATCACCCACAATCAGGAGAACATCGACCGGGCGCAGACGGAGCTGGTGGAGTCCGACAGCCGGGCGGGGGGCCTCGCGGCCCAGTCCGCCCAGGAGAAGGACCGGGCCGAGGGCCTTTCTCAGCGCCTGGAGGAGCTGAGCGCGGGCCTGGAGGCCCTGCTGGAGAAGGCCCGTACCGCCGCCGAGCAGGCGGGGGGCCAGCAGTCCGAGGCGGAGGCTCTCCGGGGCCGGGAGGCCATGGCCGTTGCCGCCGCCGCCGACCGGCGCGCCGAAGCCGCCGCCATCGCCGCCGAGAACGGACAGATCGAGGAGCGGCGGACTGCCGTGGAGACGGAGAAGGCCTCCGTGGAGGAACGGCTGGAGCAGGCCCGAAAGGAGGCCGGGGACAACCGCCGCGCCCTGGAGGACGCCCGGGACGACGCCCAGGCCGCCGCCAACATCATCGCGGGCCACAGCCTGCGGATGGAGGAGCGGGAGAAGAAAGCCGCCGCCGCCTCGGACCGGCGGATGAAGCTGACCATGGACGCGGGGGCCCTGGAGAACCGCATCCGCCTCCTGACGGAGATGGAGAAGGACTACGAGGGCTATTCCAAGGCGGTCAAGCTGGTGTGCCAGGGAGGACTCCGGGGAGTCCACGGCCCCGTGGCGGGGCTGATGAAGACGGAACAGCGGTATACCGTGGCCATCGAAATTGCCCTGGGGGCGGGCCTCCAGAACATCGTGGTGGACCGGGAGGAGGACGCCAAGGCCGCCATCGGCTTTTTGAAGCAGCGGGAGGCCGGCCGGGCCACCTTCCTGCCCCTCACCGCCATCCGGGGGGAGGAGCTGCGCACAAACGGCGTGGAGAAGGAGCTGGGTTTCGTGGGCATCGCCTCCCGGCTGGTGAGCTTTGACCCCAAGTATCAAAGTATCTTTCACAACCTCCTGGGCCGGACGGTCATCGCGGAGGACCTGGACTGCGGCATCGCCATGGCCCGGAAATACCATAACGCCTTCCGTATCGTCACCCTGGACGGGCAGGTCATCAACCGGGGCGGCTCCATGACCGGCGGCTCCATCTCCCGGAACGCCGGCGTGCTGAGCCGGGCGGCGGAGCTCCGCAAGCTCCACAGCCGCTCCGGGGAGCTGCGGGAGCGGCTGGAGGAAGCCAGGCGGGAGGAGGAAGCGGTCCAGCGGGACCTCTCCGCCGCCCGCTACGACCTGGAGACCGCCGAGGGCCAGCGCCGTCAGGCGGAGGACGAGGTCCTGCGGCTGGAGGGCGCGAAGAACCATTTTGATATTCTGCTCAAATCTTTGGGAGAAAATTTGGAGAACCTGACGGGAGAGCTGGAGAGCCTCACGGGGCATCTGGAGGACAACCTGCGCCGGAAGGAACGGGCGGAGGAGGCCATCGCTGAGCAGGAGGCTTTGGCGGCGAAGTACCGGGAGCAGGCCGTCGCGGCACTCTCGGACCAGTCGGAGCTGCTGGCCCAGTCCAACGCCCTGAGCGAGGAGGTCACGGCCAGGAAGGAGGAGCTGGCCAGCCTCACCGCCGAGCGGGACGCCGCCCTCCAGCGGGCCGCGGACCTGCGCCGTCTGGCGGCGGAGCTGACGGGAAACCGGCGGCAGAAGGAGGAGACCCTGGAGGGCTATCAGGAGGCCATCGGAAAGGCCCTGGCGGAGATCGACCGCCGCCGGGAGGACATGGACGCCCTGAACCGGCGCCGGGAGGACTGCCGGCAGCGGCTGGCCTCCCTGGGCGAGGAGAGGATGGCCCTGGAGGCCCGGCGCACCGCCCAGAACAAGCGAAGCCAGGAGATGAACGAGAACCTCCTGAACCTGGAGCGCTCCGCCTCCCGGCTGGAGCAGAAGCTGGCCACCTCCGGCATGGAGGAGAAGCAGATTCTGGACCGCCTCTGGGAGCACTACGAGCTGTCCCATTCCGACGCTCAGGCCCAGCGGATCGAGCTGGAGAGCGTCCCCAAGGCCGCCCGGCGCATCGGGGAGCTGAAAAAGGGCATCTCAGCCCTGGGAACGCCCAACATCGGCGCCATTGAGGAGTACGAGCGGGTGAACACCCGGTACACCTATCTGACGGACCAGCGGGACGACGTGGAGAAGGCCAAGGGGGAACTGGAGACCATCATCGGCGGCATCACCGGAGAGATGACCCGAATCTTCGCCGAGCAGTTCCAGCTCCTGAGCGAGAGCTTCCAGGCCACGTTCATCGAGATGTTCGGCGGCGGACAGGCCCAGCTGGAGCTGGAGGACCCGGAGGACATCCTGAACTGCGGCATCGACATCAAGGCCCAGCCGCCGGGAAAGACGCTGAAAACCATCTCCCTGCTGTCCGGCGGGGAAAAGGCCTTCGTGGCCATCGCCCTGTACTTCTCCATTTTGAAGGTCCACCCCACGCCCTTCTGCGTCATGGACGAGATCGAGGCGGCCCTGGACGACGTGAACGTCACCCGTTACGCCCGGTACATGCGGGGCCTGACGGGGAAGACCCAGTTCATCGTCATCACCCACCGCCGGGGCACCATGGAGGAGGCGGATGTCTTGTATGGCGTGACCATGCAGGAAAAGGGCGTCAGCAAAATCCTGACCATCAACCTGAACGATATGGCGAAGGAGCTGGATATTCAGTGAGGAGGCACGCCTTGACGCTGAAACAGAAGGAGCTTGTGTCTGCCGCGGTGCTGATCGCGGGATTGCTGCTGATACTGCTGTGCGGCAAACACATCCTGTTTTGGCCCCTGGGCTTGGCGGTGGCTTTGGGGTCGGTGGTCTTGTGGAAGCGATGGTGGCGCTGTCCGAACTGCGGTCAGTTTCTGGGCAGGACCAAAGGGCGGTACTGCCCTCACTGCGGGAAGGAAATTGATTACGACACGAAAAAATCCCAATAGGAGGATACCATGGGTTTCTTTGACAAGCTGAAAAAAATCACCACCAACATGTTTGCCACCTACACCGAGGCCGACGAGGCCTTCTTCGAGGAGCTGGAGGAGACCCTGATCCTCTCCGACTTCGGCATGGAGGTCGCCGTGGACACCGTGGAGAAGCTCCGGGAGAAGGTCCGGAAGGAAAAGCTCTCCAGCCAGGAGGAGGTCCGCTCCGCCCTGCGGGAGATCATCGTGGACGCGCTGAACGTGGGTACCACGGAGGTGAACGTCTCCACCTCCCCCTGCGTCTTCCTCTTCATCGGGGTCAACGGCGTGGGAAAGACCACGTCCATTGGAAAAATGGCGAACCTTCTGCGCTACGGCGGGAAGAAGTGCCTCCTCTGCGCGGCGGACACCTTCCGGGCGGCGGCGGCGGACCAGCTGGAAATCTGGTCCGAACGGGCCAAGGCGGACCTGATCCGCCAGCACGAGGGGGCGGACCCCGGCGCGGTGCTCTTCGACGCTCTCCAGGCCGCCAAGGCCCGGAATGTGGACGTGGTCCTCTGCGATACGGCGGGGCGGTTCCACAACAAGGCCAATCTGATGGCCGAGCTGGCCAAGCTCTCCAAGATCATCGACCGGGAGTGCCCCGGCGCGGCCCGGGAGACCCTGCTGGTGCTGGACGCCACCACGGGCCAGAACGGACTGGTTCAGGCCAAGACCTTCAAGGAGGCGGCGGGGCTGACGGGCATCATCCTCACGAAACTGGACGGCACCGCCAAGGGCGGCATCGCCGTGGCCATCGCCCGGGAGCTGGGCGTGCCCGTAAAGTTCGCCGGAGTGGGCGAGGGCATCGACGACCTCCGGCCCTTCGACGCGGAGGAGTACGCCGAGGCGATCATTTGACCTGGGAGGGGAGCGGACGCCATGTTTGACCAGTGCCCTCGCTGCAAAGAGGCGTTGACGCCGGGCTTCGTGCGGAGCGGTCAGCGGAGTATTCTTTGGACGCCCTTTGATGAGAAACACAGATTTACATGCCTCCCGGAGCAGGAAGGGGAGTTTTCCCTCCCGGGAGCGAACATGTGGAATGGCGCAAAGTGCCCCGCCCGGCACTGTAAGAAGTGCGGCCTGATTTTGATTGAGACAAAAGAGGAGGAATCCACTTGACCAGAGAGGACGGCCGGGCCTTCAATGAGCTGCGGCCTGTGACCATTACCACCGATTTCATCAAGTTCGCCGAGGGCAGCTGCCTGATCCAGTGCGGGGACACCATGGTCCTCTGCTGCGCCAGCGTGGAGGACCGGGTCCCGCCCCACGTCCCCTTCGGGGAGGGCTGGGTCACCGCCGAATACTCCATGCTTCCCCGGGCCAACCGGGAGCGGAGCCGCCGGGACGTCTCCAAGCTGAAATTGTCTCCCAGAAGCGCCGAGATCCAGCGCCTCGTGGGCCGGTCCCTCCGGTCCGCTGTGGACATGAGAAAGCTGGGGGAGCGGACCATTACGATTGACTGCGATGTCCTCCAGGGGGACGGCGGGACCCGGACGGCCTCCGTCACCGGGGGCTTCGTGGCCCTGGCGCTGGCCTGCCGGCGGCTGGTGGAGAACGGCGACCTGGGGGCCAGCCCCATCCGGCACTTTGTCACCGGCGTCTCCGCCGGCATCGTGGAGGACACGCCCCTGCTGGACCTCCGCTACAGCGAAGACAGCCGGGCCCAGGTGGACCTGAACTGCGTCATGAACGAGCTGGGGGAGCTCATCGAAATCCAGGGCACCGGCGAGGGCCGGGCCTTCAGCCCCGCGGAGCAGCAGGAGCTGGTGCGCCTGTGCGCCAAGGGGTGCAGGGAGCTGCTGGCGGCTCAGAGAGAAGCGTTGGGAGGTAAATTCTGATGGCGGAAAAATTCGTGCTGGCCACTCACAACCCGGGGAAGCTGGCGGAGATGAAGGCGATTTTGTCGGGGCTGGGCGTGGAGGTTGTCAGCCCCTCCGAGGCGGGCATGGAGGTGGACGTGGAGGAGACCGGGTCCACCTTCGCCGAGAACGCCATGCTGAAAGCGAAGGCCGTCTGCGCGGCGGCGGGACTGCCCGCCATCGCCGACGACTCCGGCCTCTGCGTCAACGCGTTGAACGGCGGGCCCGGGGTCTACTCCGCCCGCTACGGCGGGGAGGAGCTGGACGACCGGGGGCGGTGCATGCTGCTTTTGAACAGCATGCGGGGACAGGCCACTCGGGCGGCCCACTTCTCCTGCGCCATCGCCTGCGCGTTCCCCAATGGGGACACCCTGGAGGCCGAGGGCCGCTGTGACGGGGCCATCGCCTTCGCCCCTCTGGGGACCGGGGGCTTCGGCTATGACCCGGTGTTCCTGATTCCCGGGCGGGGGAAGACCTTCGGCCAGCTGAGCGCGGAGGAGAAGAGCGCCATCTCCCACCGGGGCAAGGCCCTGGCGGCTTTCGCGGAGAAGCTGGGAACTTATCTCAAGAAATAAGCGTCTGAAAGGGAGAATCGAAGATGTTCAAGCACGACGAAGAGTGGGACGCCTACTTGGCGGAATTGAACGGGATCGAGTTTATCTGCGAGGAGCCCTCGGAGGAGCTGGAGGAGACGGCGAAACGGCTGGCGGAGGTCTACGAGGCCCGGCTGCCCGATTTGGCGGCGTTTATCCTGGAGGAGATGGAGACCGACGGCCTGGGCTTCGGCCCCCTCACGGTCCCTGAGCTCACCGCCGCCCTGGGGAAGCCCCAGATCGACCTGGACACAAGCGTCATACACTATATGGAGCAGACGCTGGACGACCACATTTTCGATGTGGAGTATGAGGGCGATTTGGAGGAGTTCCTGGTTTTCACCCTCGACGGCTGAGACCCCGATTCAGAAAGGAAAGGCGGCGCAGACCGCGCCGGAGAAACGTATGGATTTGACAAGCAAGCAGCGGGCCCAATTGCGGGGCCTGGCCAACGGTATCGACACCATCCTGCAGATCGGCAAGGACGGCATCGGGGATAATCTCATCAAGCAGGCGGACGACGCCCTGGAGGCCCGGGAGCTGGTCAAGGGACGGGTGCTGGACAACAACCTGGACTACGACGCCCGGACGGCCGCGGAGGAGCTGGCGAAGGCCACCCGCAGCGAGGTGGTCCAGGTCATCGGCACCAAATTCGTCCTGTACCGGGAGACCCACTCCAAGCCGAAGGAAAAGCGCATCCAGCTGGTGAAGGAGCGGAAAAAGAAACTTTGATCGGGGGCTTCTACTTTGAAAATCGGCGTGTACGGCGGGGCGTTCAACCCGCCGCATCTGGGACATATTACCGCGGCCCGGGCGGTATTCGAGCTTTTGAAGCTGGATAAACTCTTGGTGATCCCCACGGGCCACCCGCCCCACAAGACGCTTCCACCGGGAAGCCCCGGGCCGGAGCGGCGCCTGGAGATGACCCGTCTGGCCATGGAGCAGACCGGCCTGGGGGACCGGGTGGAGGTCTCGGACCTGGAGCTCCGGCGGGAGGGGAACAGCTACACCGCCGACACCCTGGCTTGCTTGAAGGAGCAATATCCGGAGGACGAGCTCTGGCTGCTGATGGGGGCGGACATGTTCCTCACCCTCCAGGCCTGGAGGGAGCCGGAGCGTGTTTTGTCCCTGGCGGGGGTCGCCGCCTTCGGGCGGACGGAGGAGGACACGGAGGAGCTGTTTTCCGTCCAGCGGGACTACCTCTATCGGACTTATCCCCAGGCGAGAATCTTCACCCTCAGCATCCCCGGCGTGGTGGACGTCTCCTCCACGGAGCTGCGGGAGCGGCTGGCCAGGGGAGAGGGGGGAAGCCTCCTGGCCCCGGCGGTGTACGGCTACATCCTCCGGGAAAAGCTCTACGGCACGGCGGAGGACCTGAAAAACCTGCCCCTGGAGCGGCTGCGGCCCGTGGCCCTGAGCTGCCTGCACCACCGGCGGGTGCCCCACGTGCTGGGAACGGAGCAGGAGGCCATTCATCTGGCGGAGCGCTGGGGGGCGGACGTGGCCAAAGCCCGGCGGGCCGCCCTGCTCCACGACTGCACGAAGAAGCTGAATCTCCCGGAGCAGCTGGCCCTGGCGGAGCGGTTTCAGGTCCCCCTGGACGAGATGGAGCGGCGCGAGATCAAGCTCCTCCACGCCAAAACCGGGGCGGGCATCGCCGAAGCCGTCTTCGGCACGGACGAGGAAATCACCAACGCCATCCGCTGGCACACCACCGGCCGGGCCCGCATGACGCTGCTGGAGAAGGTCATCTATCTGGCGGACTACATCGAGCCCACCCGGAGCTTCCCCGGCGTGGAGGCGCTGCGGAAGCGCTGTTATGAAAATTTGGACGCGGGGCTGCTGTTGGGCCTGGAGATGACCATCCGGGAGATGGAGGAGCGGGGCGCTCCCATTCACCCCAGGACCCTGGAAGCCAGGGACGCGCTGAAAGGACAGAGATAAGATCATGAGCAAGGTTGGAAAGCGGCTGGCGCCCAGCGAAAAGAAACCAAAATCCCCCCGGAAGGGGAAGCTGACCCGCCAGCAGATCGTTCTGATTGTGGTGGTCGTGGTTCTGGCGCTGCTGCTGGCGGGCGTGCTGGCGGTGCGGAGCCTCTTCGTGCGGCCGGAGCTGCCCAAGAAAAACGACCCCCAGAAAACCGTGGACCTGGACGGCGACGGAGAGCCCGACGGGCCGGAGGAGATCGACTACGGAGACGGCATCCGTCCCCGGGGCGGCGACGGGGAGAGAAAGAGCGAGAACTGCTGGACCGTCCTGATTCTGGGCCGGGACACCGGAGGCGGGGGCAACACGGACACCATGCTCCTGGCCAGCTATGACGTGACGAACCAAAAGGCCACCGTCATGTCCATCCCCCGGGACACCATGGTCAATGTCCCCTGGGACATCAAACGGATCAACTCCGTCTATAATTACTACGGCGGAGGAGACCGGGGCATCCAGCACCTCTACAAGGAGATCGCCCAGCTTGTGGGCTTCGAGCCGGACTTCCAGGTCGTGGTGGAATGGGACGCCGTGGGCGAGATCGTGGACGCCATTGGAGGCGTGTACTTCGACGTGCCCATGGACATGAACTACAAGGACCCCTATCAGGACTTGGTCATCTCCCAGAAGGCGGGCTACCGCCTCCTCTCCGGGGACGACGCCATGCAGGTCCTCCGATACCGGCATGACAACAACATGAAGCACGGCTACGCCGAGGGGGACCTGGGCCGCATCAAGACCCAGCAGGCTTTCCTGAAAGCCATGGTGGAGCAGGTCCTCCAGCCCAAGAACATGACCAAGGCCGGGCCCCTCATCGAGGCCTTCAACAAGAACGTGGAGACGGATCTGAGCTTCCAGAACATCCTCTGGTTCGCCAAGTCGGCGGTGCTGGGGGGCCTGAAAATGGAGGACGTGAGCTTCGTCACTATGCCCAACACGGGGAAATACGCCTACAGCCGCAGCGTGGACAAAATGACCGGCGGCAGGCAGAAGAACCAGTCCTATGTGGTCCCCAACGCCCGGCAGCTGCTGGACCTGGTGAACAACGAGCTCAGCCCCTTTGTGGAAGTGTTCACCCTGAGGGACCTGGACATCATGTCGGTGAACGCCGACGGGTCCGTCAGCTCCTCCACGGGCTACGTGGAGGACAAACAGGCGGCCCTCCCGCCTCCCAGCCCGGAGCCGGAGGAGGAAGAGCCCATCCTGGACGAGAACGGCTATCCCATTGACCCGGAGACGGGTCTGCCCATCACCGTGGACCCGGAGACCGGGGAGCCCATCGTTCCCATCAACCCGGAGACCGGAGAGCCCCTGATCACCGCCCCGCCGGACACGGCCGCCGAACCCGGCGGCGAGGGGACCGGGACCCCGCCCTCCGGCGGCGGGACTTCCACATCCGGAACCACGGCGTCCTCCAACCCGCCGTCCTCCGGCACGGCGGAGCCCCCGGCGGACCCCAACACCGGGACGCCCTCCGCCCCGGACCCCGCCCCGGCGAATCCGAGCCCGGAGACGCCTCCGGAGGCGCCTCCCGCCCCGGCGGAGCCCGCCCCCGCGCCGGAGGTCCCGGCGGACCCCCAGCCCCCGACGGACCCGGGCTTCGCCCTCATCGGGCCGGACCCTGCCGCGTAAGCGCATGAAACACCATTCACATATTTTTCAGGAAAGAGAGGAATGTCTATGACACCGAAGGAGCTGGCCATCATCGCCGCCAAGGCCCTGGACGAGAAAAAGGGCAAGGAGATCAGCGCCATAGAGATCACGGATCTGACCACCCTGGCGGACTACTTCGTCATCGCCACCGGAGGGTCCAACACCCAGATCAACGCCCTGTGCGACGCGGTGGAAAAGGCCATGAAGGAGCAGGCGGACGAGACCCCCCTCCACCGGGAGGGCCACCGGGACGGCACCTGGGTGCTGCTGGATTACGGCTGTGTGGCGGTCCATGTGTTTTCCCAGGAGGCCCGGGAGTTTTACGACCTGGAGCGCCTGTGGTCCGACGGCAAGCCCCTGGACCTTGGCGGCGTGCTGACCCGGGACTGAGAGACGGAAAAAGGGGAGAGAGGCGGCGCGCCTCTCTCCCTTTTCGTTTCCTCACTGCCGCAGCACCCTGCTCAGGGTCTCCAGCAGCTTTTCGATGTTGATGGGTTTGGATATGTGCCCGTTCATGCCGCATTTGAGGGCGGTCTGCTTATCCTCTTCAAAGGCGTTTGCCGTCATGGCCAGGATGGGGATGTCCCGCAGGCCCGGATCCTCCAGGGTCCGGATGGCCAGAGTGGCCTGATAGCCGTCCATGACGGGCATCTGGACATCCATCAGGATCAGCTGGTAGTAACCCGGCTGGGAGCCGCGCAGCATATCCAGGGCGATCTGGCCGTTCTCCGCGATTTCCACGGTGAAACCGGCCTCCTCCAGGATGGCCAGGGCGATTTCCTGGTTCAGCTCGTTGTCCTCCGCCAGCAGGATACGGCCTGCGGCGATGGGCTGCTGCCGGGAGTCCTCCTCCTCCGCCGGGGCCTCGGATCCCATGACGGAGAGCAGGCAGTCCCGCAGCTCGGAGAGGAACAGGGGCTTGCCGCAGAAGGCGGTGATCCCGGCCTCCCGGGCCTCGTCCTCGATGTCGGACCAGTCGTAGGCGGTGAGGACGATGATGGGCACATCCTCGCCGCATTCCTTGCGGACCCGCCGGGCAACCTCAATGCCGTTCATGTCCGGCAGAAGCCAGTCGATGATGTACACGGAGTAATGGTCCCCCCGCATGACGGACTGGCGGGTGCGGAGCACCGCCTCCTTGCCGGAGAGGGTCCACTCCGCCCGCATTCCGATCTGCTGGAGCATGCAGGAGACGCTGTCGCAGGTGTTGAAGTCGTCGTCCACCACCAGAGCGCGGCAGCCGGACAGCTCCGGGATGGTGGTGGGCTCCTTCTCGTCGGAGCAGAGGCGGAAGGTGAGGTCCACGGTGAACTCCGACCCCACGCCCAGGCGGCTCTTGACATGGATGGAGCCGTTCATCATATTGACAATGTTCTTGGTGATCGCCATGCCCAGGCCGGTGCCCTGGATGCCGCTGGTGGTGGAATTCCGCTCCCGCTCGAAGGGCTCGAAAATATGGGAGACGAAGTCCTCGCTCATGCCGATGCCGGTGTCCCGGACGCTGAACTCATAGGAGGCGTGACCCGGCGGGGCGGAGGGCTTCTCCTTCACCCGGATGCTGACGATGCCCCCGGCGGGGGTGTATTTGATGGAGTTGCCCAGCAGGTTCAGAAGGATCTGGTTCAGCCGCAGCCGGTCGCAGAGGATGTCCTCATGGGCCACGTCCACGGCGTCCATGTACAGCTCCAGCTGCTTGGCGTGGACGTCGGCCTGGACAATGCTCCGCAGTCCGTGGAGGATGTCCGGCAGGGAGCAGGGTTTTTCGTCCAGGTACATCTTGCCGCTTTCGATGCGGCTCATGTCCAGCACGTCGTTGATCAGGCTCAGCAGGTGGTTGCCGGAGGTCATGATCTTTTTCAGGTAGTTCTCCACCTGCTCCCGGTTGTCGATATGGGTTGTGGCCAAGGCCGTGAAGCCGATGATGGCGTTCATGGGAGTCCGGATATCGTGGGACATGTTGGAGAGGAAAACGCTTTTGGCCTTGCTGGCCCGGTTGGCCTGGGCCAGGGCGTCTTCCAGAAGGGCCTTCTTCTCCATCTCGGAGCGGGTCTCCTCGTCCACACTGCGGAAGCCGATGACCACGCCCCGGTTGGAGCTCCAGTCCCCGATGGGCACGGCCTTCATCTGGAAGTAGCGGATGTCGCTGCCGCAGACCGTGCGGTAGTTCAGATAGTAGAACTGCCGGTCCTGAAGCTCCTGCTCCAGGTGGTCCTTGGTGAAGATTTTCCGGAGCAGGTCCCGGTCATCCGTGTAGACACAGGTCTGGATGTAGCGCTCCATGCTCTCTTCCATGGAGAGCTCCCCGTCGAAGAGGCGTCCCAGCACGCCGTAAGGACAGGCGTGGGTCCGCAGGGCGTGGCCCGTGCCGGTTTCCAGGTCGAAATAGCAGACCAGATTGTAATCGGTGCTGAGGGCCTGCACCAGCTCCTGGTGGCGGCGCTCCTTGCGGAGCTGTTCCTCCCGCTCCTTCTGCTTCTGGGCGGTGCAGTCCAGGAGGAAGCGCTGGTAGAACAGCTCTCCGTTCTCCTCGATGAGCTTCACGTTGCCCATGACGTGGAGGACGTCCCCGTTGGCGTGCCGGACCCGGTATTCCACGCTGACGCTGTCCCCGGGGGTTTTCAGGGACTTGATGCAGCTCCGCAGCTTTTCCCGGTCCTCCTTGAAGACGGAGGTGGCGATGGTGTCGAAGCCGTCTCCGGAGAGCTCCTCCTGGGACTGGTAGCCCAGGATCTCCAGAGCGGCCCGGTTGACGCTGAGGATGCGCCGTCCGTCCAGGCTGTGGCACAGCACGCCGCAGTCCATGGTGGTGAAAAGGGTCTCCAGAGCCTGGTTCTCCCGCCGCAGCTCCTCCTCATAGGCCCGCTCCCGGGTCACGTCAATGCCCACGCCCACGGTGCCCATGACGCTGCCGTCCAGGTCGTACAGGGGAGATTTGTAGGTGGTCAGCAGCCGGGTGCCCTCGCCGGTCTGGACGGTTTCCTCCGCCACGCAGGTCTTTTTTGACTCCATGACGATTCGTTCGGACTCGATGCAGACGGGATCGTCAAACTCCACGTCCCAGATATAGGCGTGCCGCCGGCCCTGAACCTGTTCCTTGGTTTTGTTCACGGTCTGGCAGAAGCTGTCGTTCACCTTCTCGTGGACGCCGTCCTTGGTTTTGTACCAGACCAGGTTGGGCACGCTGTTGATGGCGGCCTCCAGATACTGGCGGGCCTCCCACAGGTCCTTCTCCCGGCAATAGGCCAGCTGCCAGCGCTGGAAGCGGAAGCGCAGCTCCTCATCGTCCATGGGCAGGGGCCACACGTCGGTCAGGGAGGGAAACAGGCCCGTCAGGTCCGCTTCCCGGTCCGCCAGGACGATGAGCTCCGCCCCGCCGACGGACAGGACCTTTACGGCTTCTCTGGCGTCCAGACCCGTGAGGTCGGCGAAGATGACTCCGGCCTGGGCAGCCAGGGCGGCGTCCGGCTCCCCGCTTTCCAGGCAGGTGTGGGTGAAATGCTCCAGGGGATCGGCCTTTTTGATCGGGTCGAAAAGCTCCTGTCGGCGGCCGACGCAGTAGAGCCGCAGTTGACAATGATACATAGGCGTTCTCCTCCATATGGCTGGGCATGCAGGCGGGCCAGGGGGGACGGCCCGCGAAACTTTCTCATCTTCATATTTTAACGTTAAAAAGCCCCGATGTCAACTGTCGACTGGGGTTTTCCCGCAGGAAATGAGACAGGCGCGGGGCCCGGAAGCCTCACGCCTGAGTGCTGGGAGACTCATACGCTGAAATTCAGCTGGCTGTAATAGCCGTCATAAACCCGAGAGATGGGCTTGTCCGCCACGGCGGGCCGCTCCGGCCCGTAGAGCAGGCGTCCGATCTTGTACCCCACGCCGTTGATGCAGACGGACTCCCCGGCGGTGCGGCCCCCGAACTTCGTCATCCAGGCCAGCGCCTCTCCCACGGTGCAGCCCTGCCGCAGCCGGCCCTGCTCATCCCAAAGCGGATCGTAACCCAATTCCATATCTGCCGAATCCTCCTATCATTCTAAAAAAGCAACCGCTATATATTGTAGCTTCCCCCCTTCCCAAAAGCAATGACGGAAGTGGAGAAAAAAGAGGGGGATATTCGTGCAAATCATGTCTTGACAAGCGGAGGCCCCCGGCCGCAGGGAAGGCACCAGCCCCGGCCCTGCGGCATAGACTGTCATAGCCCCATGATGTCAACCAAGGCATGTCCCTTACGGGACAGGCTACTATAGGCAGAAAGGAAAAAACATGCGGGATTTTGAAAAAGAACAGCACGGAATGGAGCAACTACAGGAAATTTTACAGGATTCTTGGGGGTCTCCAGTACCGTATCCAGTACGGCACCGCCAGGAATCTTGGAACGTAGGTGCCGGAAGCGGATACGAAAGGCCCCGTCAGGCCGCATGGGATGAGCGGGAGATGAGGACGGTGACAACAAAGCTCCGAAGGGAAGTCTACGAGAAGTTCCGGGCCATCTGTGAGGAGCACGAGACAACGCCATACAGCGTACTGAAGGATTTCCTCCTCGCCTATGTGGACCACTTCGGCGGCGGCGGCGGTGGCTGACGGCCCGACCGCCCCCTCAAAGCGACCGGGCCCAGGCTCCGCCGCCCCGCCTGAAGACGGAAATCGAACGATCGTTCGATCGAACAAAGATCACGGCCCCGCCCCCCTCCGTTGAATCCTGTGAAGCCTACCACGCCCCGCAAGGGTCGAGACAAGCGGCGGACCCTCCCGGGCCCCCGGTCGGGCTTGCGCCCGCCCTGGCGGCGTGTGCGGGCCTCCGTGCGGCCCTCCGGGCCTCCCGGCGTCCCGCCCCCTCCGCCGCCCTTGCGGGCTGTGGGGGCCCTGGCCCGCCGCCCTTGCAAGGCGTGGTTTTACGGCCTCACATTCAACGAAGGAGGACGAAACCATGATCTCTGCCAATCTCAAAAACGCCGTACGAAAAGCCGTCTACAAACGGGACGGCTACACCTGCGCCCTCTGCGACAGCCCCCGTGGCCTCCAGGTCCACCACGCCATCCCCCGCTCGGAGGGCGGCGGGGACTCACACCACAACCTCATCACCCTCTGCTGGAGGTGCCACGCCGTGGCCCACGGGACCCGCATGCCGGAGTATGCGGACTGGATGGACCAGACGGAACTTCGTCAGGCGTGCGTTGAATACCTCGCCGATCTCTATGCCCCGGACTGGTATCCGTACAGGGTTTAGGGGGCTTCGGCCCCCTGGCCCCCAGGGGTTGTACCTTTTTAGAGATATTGCTACTATATGTAGGGGAGTGCGTCACTTGTTGGCACGGAAGCGGTGGCTCCCCCCGCGCGGCCTGCGGGCCGCTTTGCGCTTCGCGCGGCCCCCCGCAATGGCGCCCCGGGCCTCCTGGCTCCGTGGGCCCGGCCCGGGGCGCCCTGCGCGCTCCCGTTGGTCGCTTGCTCCTCGGCCCGGCGCTGTTGTTTCCGGGGGCGTGGTTGCGCCGGGCCTCGGGGTGTTCCGCCCCTGCGGGGGCGGCTGGGGGGCCCGCCCCCCCGGCCCCCGGGAAGGCACCAGCCCCGGCCCTGCGGCATAGACTGTCATAGCCCCATGATGAAAGGAGGACGCCGGAAGTTCGCTTCCGGCTGCTAATATGGAACAGAATGTCATTCGGCAACTTGCCTCACCCGCGGGGAGGATGGTCAACGCCGATGAGCCCATGATTCCCCTGCCCAACGTGGGTGAGGGGGGCCCCGTCTACCCCGGAAACATGGACACCGGTGTGACCGATCCCGGTCAGGTGCCCGTGATCCCCCTGCCCAATCCCGGTGAGGGCGGTCCTGTCTATCCCGGCGGCACCGACGGCGGCGCCGTGGTGGAGCCCGTGATTCCCCTGCCCAATCCCGGCGAGGGCGGCCCCGTCTATCCCGGCAATACCGTTGGCGGCGGCAACCAGGTCTGGACCTGCCCCGGCGGGAGCTGCGGCGGAATCATCGTCCTGCCCGGCGTCGTGGGCGGCGTGTGGCCCGGCGCGGCGAAGGTGCGTTTTCTGAACGCGGGCTACGGCTACCCCGCCTTCCGGATTTTCATCGGCAGCCGCCGGTTTGTGAATCTGCTGAACTACGCTTCCGCCACCACCTACGGCCGGGTCAGCGGCGGTTACCAGACGGTGACCGTCACGGGAACCGACGGCTACGTCTACATCCAGAAAACCATGCCCTTCCAGTCCAACGGAATCACCACCATCGCCATCATCAACACCGCCGGTGGCCTGGATCTGATGCAGATCACCGACAGCTGCTGTCCGCCCACCAACGGGTACTCCAGCTTCCGCATCGGGAATCTGGCCTATAACAGCGGCCCTCTGGACGTGATCATGAGTGACGGCCGGGTGGTCTGGTCGGACCTGCGGTTCAAGGAGGTCCCCGCCTTCAAGCGCATCATGCCCGGCACCTACCAGTTCTTCTATGCCGACACGAACCAGCAGGCCATGCCCGCCAACCTGGACATCGAGACCCTGGATTCCGCTTGGCTGGGGGTCTATCCGCCTCACGAGACCTTCGGTTCGCTGTATCTGGATGTGACCAGCAACGCGATTTACAGCGTCTATCTCCTCCAGAGCGGCAGCAACCGGAACAATATCCAGAATCTGATTCTGATGGACCGCTGAATCTCAGCGAAACGCCCGCGCCGTCTTCCCGGCGCGGGCGCTTTTGTCAGAAAGCCAGAATCCCCAGGTGCTCCAGGAGGATTTTGACGCCAATGAGGATCAAAATGACGCCCCCCGCCAGCTCCGCCCGGGCCTTGTAGCGCAGGCCGAAGACATTGCCGACCCGCAGTCCCGCGGCGGAGAGGAGGAAGGTGGTGCCCCCGATGAGGGATACGGCGGCGGCGATATGTACATCCGGCAGCAGGGCGAAGGTGACCCCCACCGCCAGGGCGTCGATGCTGGTGGCTACGGCCAGGAGGAACATGGTGCGGAGGTCGAAGGAGTCGTCGTGGCACTCCTCGTCCCGGCCGAGGCTCTCCTTGACCATGTTGCCGCCGATGAGGGCCAGAAGGACGAAAGCGATCCAGTGGTCGAAGGCGTTGATGTACTGGTCAAAGGTGGAGCCCAGCAGGAAGCCGATGAAGGGCATCAGGGCCTGAAAGCCGCCGAACCACGCGCCGGTGAGCAGATAGTGCCGGGGACGCAGCCTCTGGACGGACAGGCCCTTGCACACGGAGACGGCAAAGGCGTCCATCGAGAGGCCCACGGCAATCAAAAGCAGTTCCAGAATATCCATGGAGAAGCCTCCCATATCTATGTGGTTTCATGATGATACCATATCCATATTCCGGCTGTCAACAAATATACCGGAAGCGCGGATTCATAAAAACCCGCCCGGGTGGAAGACTGAGCGAAGGGCGCCATGCCCGGAACCGGAAAACGACAGCGATAGGAGAGTACCATGGAAAAAGCGGAAAGATTAGTCATCGCCCTGGGGGGCAACGCCCTCCAGTCCAAAGACAGCGGCGCCACCGCCGAGGCCCAGCTCAGCGTGGTGCGGGAGACCTGCGAGCGCGTGGCGGAGCTCAGCGTGAACGGCTATGAGGTGGCCATCGTCCACGGAAACGGCCCCCAGGTGGGCCGCATCCTCCTGGCCAGCGAGACGGCCAGGGAGGTGGTTCCCGCCATGCCCTTCGACGTCTGCGGGGCCATGAGCCAGGGCTATATCGGCTACCACATTCAGCAGGCCCTGCGCTACGCCCTGGCGAAGCGAAACAAAAACATCCCCGTGGTGAGCCTTGTGACCCAGATGGTGGTGGAGGCGGACGACCCCGCCTTTCAGAATCCCACCAAGCCCATCGGCCCCTTCTACAGCCGGGAGGAGGCGGAGGCCCTCCAGCGGGAAAAGGGCTACACCATGAAGGAGGACGCCGGGCGGGGATACCGCCGGGTGGTGCCCTCGCCCCTGCCCCGGCGGATCGTGGAAATCGGACAGGTCCGGGACCTGTGGGACAACACCATCGTCATCACCTGCGGCGGCGGGGGCGTCCCGGTGGTGGAGACCGCCCAGGGCCGGCTGGAGGGCGTGGCGGCGGTGATTGACAAGGACTTCGCCGCGGAGCTGCTGGCGGAGCAGGTGGACGCCGACGTGCTGATGATCCTGACGGAGGTGGAGAAGGTGGCCGTCAACTGGGGCAAGCCGGACCAGAAGGGCCTGAGCCGCATGTCCCTGGCGGAGGCCTCCCGCTATGTGGAGGAGGGGCACTTCGCCCCGGGCAGCATGCTGCCCAAGGTCCAGGCGGCGATGAAGTTCGTCCGCCACGACCCCGGCAAGAAAGCCATCATCACCTCCCTGGACAAGGCCATCGACGCCCTGGAGGGGAAGACGGGCACCGTGGTGACCTTCGCCTGAGGGGCGGCGGCAGCCCGGAACAAAACGGCGGCGCCCCTGGAAGCGGGGGCGCCGCCGTATCGCGTCCTGTTCGGTCCGGAGAGGGTGGAACCGGGACGTTTCACCGGCTCCTCGAGGGGGCGTTTTGTGGGTCAGGTGTTTTTCTTCCGGGCGGAGGTCCGGCCCTCGGGCTGGATTTCCCCGGCGGCAAGCAGAGCCCGCTTCGTCAGCGCCGGGCCCACCAGCTCGTAGACCAGCACGGAGAAGAGGACCACGCTCCGCACCACCGCGCCGTCGGCCAGGGCCTGGGCGGTGATGGCCATGCCCAGGGCCACGCCGGCCTGGGGCAGCAGGGTGATGCCCAGATACTTCTGGATTTTCTCGTCGCAGCCGCTGAGGGCGCAGCTGCCGTAGGCCCCGATGTACTTGCCCAGGGAGCGGACCAGGATGTAGATGAAGCCGATGAGGAGCACGGAGGGATTCCGCAGCACGGACAGGTCCAGCTCCGCGCCGGAGAGGACGAAAAACAGCACGAACAGGGGGGCGGTCCAGCCGTCCACCCGGCCCATCAGCTCCTCGGAGAAGTCGCAGATGTTGCAGAACAGGGTGCCGGTCATCATGCACACCAGCAGCAGGGAAAAGCCGCAGCGGACGCCGCCCACCTCGAACTCCTTCATGGACAGGCCCGCAGTCAGCAGGACGAAGCCGATGGAGATGGACAGGCGCTTGCTCCGGGAGTGGAAGAACTGTTCCACCCAGTAGAGGGCGATTCCCGCCAGAGCTCCCAGTCCCAGGGAGAGAAGGATTTCCACCACCGGCTCCACCAGCACCGTCACCACGCTGACGGCCCCGCTCTCCAACGCCACGGCCACGCCGAAGGAGGCGGAGAAGAGGACCAGACCCACCGCGTCGTCAATGGCCACCACCATCAGAAGAAGCCGGGTCATGGGGCCGTCGGCCTTGTACTGCCGGACCACCATCAGCGTGGCGGCGGGAGCGGTGGCGGCGGCGATGGAGCCCAGTGTGATGGCGGAGGAGACGGAGATGACCTCCGGCCGGATCAGATGGAGGAGGACCAGCGCCAGGTCCACCATCACCGTGGCGGCCACCGCCTGAAGGATGCCCACGACGATGGCCTGACGGCCCATGGTTTTCAATTGGCTCACCCGGAACTCGTTGCCGATGGTGAAGGCGATGAAGCCCAGGGCCACCTGGGAGAGGATGTTCAGACGCTCCACCGCCTCCATGGAGGCGAAGCCCAGGCCGGCGACGCCCAGCGCCCCCAGACAGAAGGGCCCCAGCAGCAGCCCCGTCACCAGATAGGCGGTGACGGCGGGCAGCTTCAGCCGTTTGGCCACGCGGGACAGCAGCAGCCCCCCGATGAGGGCGGCGGAGAGACTGATGAGAATATCCATGGAGATGTACCTCGATTCCGATTCTGTTATAATTGAGTACGATAGCACCGCCGCCGCCGTCCGTCAAGCGCCATAGGCTACAAAAATCAGGGGAGAACCCCGGGATTTTTATCTGTTTTTCCGCCTGTCCCGGCCGGGGCGGGGAGAGCGCGGAGCGTGGAAAGAGATAATGTAAGCGGTTACATTTTTTGGAGGGTTTGCGTGGTTTTGCACAGAAACGAAGAGATGAAACTATGTATTCCACCAAAAATGCTTTTACCCACTTGCGGTTTTTCCGTCAAAATGGTAGACTTCAAATATACAGCAGAAACATACTTGGAAAATCCTGTAGAAACACGGGGTTCCAAATTGTTTTTTAAAGAAAAATGTAAGTGCTTACATTTCGAAAAAAAGGGAAGTGAGGCCTATTAACGCCACAATTTATGACGTTTCCCGCCTCTCCGGCGTCTCCATCGCCACGGTATCCAGGACCTTCGCCAGCCCGGAACGGGTCCGGGAGGCCACCCGGCAGAAGGTTTTCGAGGCGGCTGAGATTCTGCACTATTCCCCCAACGCCATCGCCCGGGCCATGGCCCGGCAGCAGACGGACAAGATCGCCTTCCTGATCTGCAAAAAGGACGCCACCATCCTGGACGAGTTTTACGCCCGCATCTGCGAGAGCATCATGCGCCGGACCATCCAGTCGGACCGCCAGCTGGTGATCTCCACCGCGGCGGACTGGGTGCAGGCGGCGGGCACCGCCCAGAACAAGCAGGTGGAGGGCGTCATCCTGGGGGGCAGCGCCCAGGCGGACATGGTTTCCGAATTTCAGGGGAAACATATAGCCGTGGTGCTGGTGAACAACCGGATGCCCGGCTTTGACCTGCCCTGCGTGGTGTCCGACGAGTACGGCGGCGTCCGTCTGGCGGTGGAGCACCTGATCCAGCGGGGCCACCGGGAAATCGCCATGATTGCCGGACGCTTCTCCCCCTACATCGTGGGGGAGCGGTACAACGCCTTTCTCCGGGTCATGCGGGACCACGGCCTTGAAACCGACGCCCGGCGCATCGCCATGTGCGACCCGACCATTGAGAGCGCCACCCAGGCGGCGCTGGATCTTCTGAGCCGGAAGGACCGGCCCACCGCCATCTTCGGCGCCAACGACGTCATCGCCGCCGGAGTGCTGAAGGCCGCGCGGCGGCTGGGGCTGCGGGTCCCGGGGGACCTGGCCGTGGCGGGCTTCGACGATTCCACCATCTGCGGCATGGTGGAGCCGGAGCTGACCTCCGTCCATATCAACTGCCGCCGCATCGGCGAGGTGGGCGTGGATTGCCTGCACGCTTTGCTGAACGGGGAGGAGTGCCCTCCTGTCACCGTCATTCCCGCCGAGCTCCGGGTCCGGGGCTCCACCTGAACCGCCGCCCGACAAGACCAAGGAGGAACGCCATGAATACGAAAACGAAAAAACAGGTCATGACCGTGGTCAAGGGGCTGATCTGCGCCCTGCTGCTGCTGATCGCCCTCTTTCCCATCTACTGGCTGGTGGCCATGGCCATCCGGCCCACCAGCGAGATGACGGGGCACATCTCCATCATTCCCCACTCCCTGACCATCGAGCATTTCAAGGCCCTGTTCGTCAGCCGGGGCTTCGGGCAGGCCATCGCCAACAGCCTCCAGACCACGCTGAGCTCCCTGGTGCTGTCCCTGGCCGTGGGCATCTGCGCGGCGTACGCCATCGCCCGCCGCCGCTTCCACTTCCGCATCAAGAAGCCCATGACCTACTGGATCCTGCTGGTCCGGGTGCTGCCCCCGGTGGCCTTCACCATCCCGCTGTATACCATGTTCAGCAAGGTGGGCATCCTGAACACCAAGCTCCCCGTCACCCTGGCCTGTGTGCTCATCAACGTGCCGCTGATCATCTGGTTTCTCATCAGCTTCTTCCAGGACCTCCCGGAGGAGGTGGAGGAGAGCGCCAAGGTGGACGGCGCCACGGAGTGGCAGCTCTTCGTGCGGATCGTCCTGCCCCTGGTGGCCCCGGGCATCGCGGCGGTGGCCATGCTCAGCTTCATGTACGCCTGGAACGAGTACACCTACACCGTCATCTTCACCCGGACGCCCTCCAACAACACGGTGCCCCTGGCGCTGTCCCTGCTGAACACGGAGGACAACCTGACCAACTTCGGTCTGGTGGCCGCCGGCGGCGTCATCTCCGTCATCCCCATCACCCTGTTTGTGATCTTTGCGCAGAACTACTTGATCTCCGGACTTTCAAGCGGCGCTGTCAAAGAGTAACAAAATATCCCATCCCAACACGACAATCACACGGACAAGATTAGGAGGAAAAGAAATGAAGAAGCTGTTCGCACTGATCCTGACCTTGGTCATGGTCCTGTCCCTGGCCGCCTGCGGCGGCGGAAATTCCGGCGGCTCCGGCACTTCCGGAGGCGGCTCTGACACCTCCGGCGGAACTACCGGGGGAGACTCCGGCAGCTCCGGCGGCGGGGCCACCAAGATGACCCTCATCCTGCGGGGCGGCACCTACGCCGAGGCCCTGAAGGCCGCGATCCCCGCCTTTGAGAAGGACAACAATGTGACCATCGAGGTGCAGGAGCTCTCCTTCGACGACCTGCACACCGGCATCGCCCTGGACTCCGTGAACCCCGAGGGCGCCTATGACCTGTGCATGGTGGACGGCTCCTGGATGGCCGAGTTCACCGAGAGCAACGTCCTGGCGAACCTCAGCGAAATGGGCTACAGCTTTGACGACGACGTGATCTCCGCCACCACGGATATCTGCATGGTGGACGGAAGCATCTATCTGGCCCCCTTCTTCGGCAACGTCACGGTCATGATGTACAACAAACAGCTCATTGAGGACGCGGGCTACAAGCCGGAGGATATCCAGACCTTCGCGGACCTGATGGACATCGCTCAGAAGACCAACGCCGCCGGAAAGACCGGCTTCCTGATCCGGGGTGGCAGCCCGGACAACATCGTCTCCGACTTCATCCCCCACCTGCTGGTCCACGGCGGCTGGGTCGTGGACGGAAACAACAAGCCCACGGTGGACACCCCCGAGTTCAAGGCCGCCATGCAGGAGTATCTGGATCTGTACGCCCTGGGCGGGACCATGGATAAGGACGACATCGTCGCGGCCATCGACGGCGGAACCGCCGCCCTGGGCCAGGCGTGGCCCGGCTGGTATGTCCCCTCCGCCGACACTGCGGCCAGCTACACCGTCATCCCCACCAAACTGGATGACAGCGACTCCGCGAAAAACACTTCCATGTACGGTGTCTGGTGCATCGGCATCCCGGCCAACGCCCCCCACAAGGATCTGGCCAAGGCCCTGCTGGAGTACGTGATGAGCCCCGAGGTCCAGCTGGAGTCCATCGAGGTGGGCGGCGTGCCCTGCCGGTACTCCTCTCTGCTGAACGAGGATGTGCTGAAGACCTATCCCCAGTATGAGACCGTCTGCGCGGCCCTGGAGAGCGGCGTGTACCGCCCGGTCATCGCCGAGTGGACCCAGTTCACCAACATCCTGGGCACGGAAATGGACAACATCATCCAGGGTGTGAAGACCATCGACCAGGGTCTGGCCGACGCCCAGGCGGAGCTGGACCTGCTGCTCGGCTGAGCGCGGTCAAGCAAGACGAGGGTTTCGTGAAATGATGCGGGAGGGCCGGAACCACAGGGTCCCGGCCCCCGCCTGAAGGCGGAGCGCCCCATCCCGACAAACTGGTGAGGATATATGCCATGATGAGAAATCGAAGTGAAAAACTGAATACCGCCCAGAGCGCCACGAACCGGTTTGGTCTCAGGATGCTGTCGCCCACCATGCTGATCCTGCTGGTCATGACCGCCTACCCCCTGGTGTCCACGCTGCTCTACAGCTTCACAGACTACAACTACCTCAAGGGGGCGGAGAAATCCCACTTCGTGGCCCTGGCCAACTACACCAAGCTGTTCCAGCACACCTACTTCCGGCAGGCGGTGCTGAACACCATCAAGTTCACCATCCTGGCGGTGGTGCTGGAGATGTTTTTCGGCCTGCTGGTGGCCGTGTTCGTCCACAGCCTGAAGCGGGGGCAGAAGACGCTGCGGACCCTGCTTCTGCTGCCCTACCTGCTGCCCGCCGTCACCGTGGCCCTGAGCTGGCGGATGATGCTCTCCTCCAACTACGGCATCATCAACCAGTTCCTCACCGGCCTGGGTCTGCCGGTGTTCAACTGGTTCATGGACACCAAGACGGCCTTCGGCATGATTCTGCTGATCGACGTGTGGCAGAATGTGCCCTTCGTGTTCCTGCTGCTCTACGCCTCCCTTCAGTCCGTTCCGGAGGGGCAGTATGAGGCCGCCAAGATCGACGGGGCGGGGGCCCTCCAGCGGTTCTGGTACGTCACCGTTCCGAACATCAAGAACAGCCTGGCCCTCTGTGCCCTGCTGCGGACCATTGACACCTTCCGCCTGTTCGAGAAGGTCAACGTCCTCACCGGCGGCGGACCGGCCAACACGACTTCCACCATCACCCAATATCTCTACAACTACGGCATCAAATCCCTGGACTTCGGCTTCGGCAGCGCCGGCGCCATCGTCATGACCCTGCTGGTGCTGCTCCTCTCCAGCTTCTATATCAAGCGGGCCATTCAGTGAGGGCCTATGGAGAAGATGAAGCTGACATTTGTGAACGTGGGCTACGGAGAGGCCATCCTTCTGGAGTGTCCGGACCCCGCCCGCCCCGGCGGCGCCTTTGTCATGGTGATCGACGGCGGCAGCGGCGAGGACGGGGAGTACCGGGACCGCGCCTCCGGCCGCGTTCCCCTGGCGGAGTACCTGTCCGCCGGGAAGCTGGACCACATCGACGTGATGGTCTGCACCCATGTTCATGAGGACCATCTCTGCGGTCTTGTGCCCCTGCCGGGCCGGTGGCCTCCGGGGGAGTTCTGGCAGACGCTGCCGGAGAGCCTCCACCGCTCTCTGGGGCCTCTGCCCCCCCTGCCGGAGGCCTCCGCCTCCCAGCGGAAATTCCTCCAGTCCATCGCCGATTACCGGACCCTCTGCGCCGGGGTGGAGGCCGGGGGCGGCGTGATCAGAACCATCTCCGCCGGGTGGGAGGCCGGGCCCTGTCCCGGCCTGACCGTCCGCTGCCTGGGGCCCTCCCGGGCCAGGGCGGCGGAGCTGGCGGCGCTTTACGAGGACCTGCACCGGGAGAAGGACCCCGGCGTCTTCCGGCGGAAGCTCTCGTCCCTGGACGGGGCCATGAACAACTACAGCGCGGTTTTGCTGCTGGAGTACCGGGGTACCCGGATTCTGCTGCCGGGGGACACCAACCGCCTGGGCTACGGTGAAATCGACCCGGCGGACCTGCGGGCCCACATTTTCAAGGTGGGCCACCACGGCCAGCGGGACGGGGCGGACGCCGCACTGATTCAGGCGGTCCGGCCCCGGGCGGCGGTGTGCTGTGCCTCCAGCGACCGGCGCTATCAGAGCGCCCACCCGGAGCTGCTCCGGCTGCTGTCGGACAGCGGCGCGGATCTCTGGTTTTCCGACTGCCCCTCGGGGCTGGACCTGCCGCCCCATCGGGCGCTGGAGTTCACCGTGGGGGCGGAGGGCGCGTTTACGGCGGAATATGACCGGCAGGAAGGAGCGGACGTATGAAAAAGCAATATGACGTTCTGGTGATCGGACCGGTTTCCCTGGACCACAACATCGACTACCAGGGGAACGAGCGGAAGGAGGTGGGGGGCGCCGTGGTGGCCTCCGGCTTCGCCGCCGCCAGAAGCGGGAACAAAACCGCCCTTTTCACCAAGCTGAACCCCGCCGACGCCGACGTGGAGGCCCGCTTCCGGGACTCCGGCGCGGACCTGTACTGGAAGCCCTCCCGGGCCACCTGTTCCATCCGGAACCAGTACTTCACCGCCGACAAGGAGAAGCGCTCCTGCACCTCCATGGGCGTCTGCGACCCCTTCCGCTTCAGTGAGCTGCCGGACATCGAGGCGAAGATCTACCACTTCGCCGGGCTGGTCTACGGGGACTTCGACGGCCCGCTGTTCGCCGAGGCGGCGAAGCACGGGAAGGTGGCGGTGGACGTCCAGTGCCTTCTGCGGCACGTGGAGCCGGACAAGACCATGGCTTTCCACGACTGGGCGGAGAAGCGGGAGTACCTGCCCTGTATCGACTATCTGAAGACCGACGCCGCCGAGGCGGAGATTCTGACAGGCCTGACGGACCGGGCGGAGGCGGCGAAGCTGCTCCACAGCTGGGGCGCGAAAGAGGTCCTCATCACCCACAACACGGAGGTGCTGGCCTACGACGGGGAGCGGGTTTACACCTGCCCCATCAAGGCCCGGAACCTCTCCGGCCGGACGGGACGGGGAGACACCACCTTCGCCGGGTATATCACGGAGCGGCAGCGCGCGGGGATCAAGGAATCCCTGCTGTACTGCACCGCCCTGGTGTCCCTGAAAATGGAGGCCCCGGGGCCCTTCCAGGGAAGCCGGAGGGACGTGGAGGACTATATCGCCGCTTTCTATGGCCCGGAGGGCTGAGGCGGTTCATGTTGAAAAAAGCAGATCCCGCGGGACGCCTAGTCCCGCGGGATCTGTTGTTTGATTTGGGCGGACACAGCCGGCTTACGGAGCGGGGGAGAGGAGGACCACCGTCTCCACATGTGTCGTCAACATGATAGGAAGACATTGTTTGGGCGCCGTCGGTGGGATAGGAGCACAATTTTGTAGATGCCTTTGCGGCCTTGCTGTTTTTACGCGGAGGCTTAAAACTTGCTCCATCCACCTGACTTTGAAAGCCCGTCTTGTAGATAAATGTTATCTTATATGGGTCCTTACGACCATCTTTATCATACCCCCCCACGATCACTTTTTCAACAATACTTTCAAAAACATACCTATCAAATTTGTCAAGCACATTATTATGCTCCAGTGTTTTCCGAAACTCAGCAATACGGGATTTCATGGTGTTTTCCGTTTCAGCGGCTGATTGCAAGTCTCTCCGCTTATCTTGCAACTGGTCAATCTGACAAGCCAGCTCAAGGTACTTGCTTTCATAGGAGTCTTTGTCCAGCATCTCTTCCAGGCGCATATCTACCAGCTTCGCCCGCTTTGCCTCCAGTACCCGGATGTCCTTTTCTATTTTCGCTAATTGCTTGCTGGCATTGTCTTGAGAGAGCGTTTCCTCTGTCCTTGCAAGAAACTCATCCAAAACATCTCTGTTGTCATTACAAAGCAGTTTATATGCCTCAACAAAAGCCAACTCAATCGTTTCCTCAGAAATTCCCTTGCTGTCGGGGCAGAATTTTTTGCCCTTTTTTGTATTGGTAACACACTGCCAAATGACCTTATTATATTGAGAACCGCTGTGCCAGCTTCGCCTAGTCAATGTTGCACCGCAGAAGCCACATTCCATCATACAGCTGAAAGCATACTTTCGGCTGTACTTTTCACGCTTGCCACTCGTATTCAATCTTCGAGAACGCGAACGCCGTTTTAAGATAGCCTGTGCCTTTTCAAAGACTTCTGCTGAAATAATAGGATCATGGTGGTCTCGTATATAAACTTGATCCTCCTCTCCGAAATTGTCCAAGCGGCGCTTTGAAATTGGATCAAGGGTGAATGTTTTCCCCATCAGAACGTCACCCTTATACTTCTCGTTTTTGATGATACCGATGACAGTCGATTCAGCCCAGACCAGATTTCCGCGCTTTGTTTTGTATCCGAGGTTCTGAAGCTCCTGTGCTATAACAAAGCCGCCGGCCCCCTCAAGATACCTCTGAAAAATGTAACGTACAGTTTCAGCCTCTTCTTCATTGACTGTGATTGACTTATCCTCCGGGTGATAATCGTAGCCCAAGCATCCCTGGAAACCGACCAATTCGCCACGCTGCATTTTCATTTTTAAGCCCTTTTTGACATTGGCCGATATATTTTCAACTTCCTGCTGTGCAACTGCACTTAAAATGACAAGAAGCAGCTCGCCATCCATTGTAAGAGTATTGATGTTTTCCTCTTCAAAGAAAATGGCGATTCCGCGTTCTTTGAGCATACGAACATACTTTAGTGTATCGAGAGTATTCCGTGCGAACCGTGAAATCGTTTTGGTGACAATCATATCAATGTCGCCGTTCATGCAGTCATTGATAAGACGCAGAAAATCCTCGCGCTTTTTTACTTGCGTTCCGGTAATCGCTTCATCCGCATAAATTCCAGCAAAAGACCACTCTGGATTACTATTGATGTAACTTGTGTAATGCTTGACCTGAGAATCATAGCTTTTGATTTGATCCTCATCATCAGTGCTGACGCGGCAATAAGCAGCGACACGCATTTTCCTCAGAACATTTGCACGCAATTTTGGCGAATGAGTGTTCCAGGCTTTAATAATTTCAACATCAGCCATATGCAGCCCTCCATAAGTGATATTTTGCCTTCCTATTATAGTGTAACTATATCACATAAATAGCCGCATTTCAAGTCATTAAATCAGAAACAACCTTATAGTCTTTCATGAGCCGACTTTTCACAAGGGCATATTCCTTTTCCGTTAGTAACTTCTTGTCAAGAAGCTGTCTCAAAAATGCAAGCTGCATACTGTAACGCATAAAATCGTTCATTTCCAGGAGACTCTCCCCCCTTATATGTGAGTAATATGTCTTCATAGCGCAAAAGCAGCGTTATTAACACAAATGGAGCGAAACCAAGCAGATGCCGCCAAACCCAAATACAGTTAGGTTGCTGTAATTGAGCTTGGCGGCGATACTGTCAACATTTGAAATACCTTCGTGTGCCGTATTCTCAGGCGACAGGACCACCCTACTACTCACCCCCGGCACAGGGAGTATGCAAGCCCGCTGGCGACAAACCAGCGGCGCGATACCGACAGATGGCGGCGGCAGTTGACGACTCTGCCCAAACCATTCCCACAGTATCCCCCTTTGACCCTGCGGTACGGGATCATGCGATTGCTCCGCTGCGCTTCGGGCGCTGCCTGCGCCGGTCAATGGCCCTGGGGTCCCGCTCGTACCTTTGATATGATCGTTTTAACGGAGTGGGGGATGCGCCCTCGCCTCCTTCCCTGCATCCCGCTCCGCAGGCAGTCTATGCGTCCAAAGCCATGCCGCAGCAAAGTCTCACTTGCATACTGATTATGAGCGGGAGCTTGTCCCACTATTTGCCAAGGTACAACGGGAAGGTGCTGTCAGAGAGTGAACTGGAGCAGGATGCTGTTGAGCGTAATGAGGTCGTCTCCATCCAACTGTTCTCTCAGCCTTTGAAGAAGCGCAGCCTGCTTGGGCGTAAGCATCTTGCGGTAGAGATAGTATCCGTCTGCGATCCTGACCCCGCCACCATAGCGGCCTCGCACAGTCTCAATGGGATACGAGCAGGTAAGGATCTCCAGATCACGGCGGATCGTCGAATTGGCAACATGGAATTCATGCGCCAGATTGTCGCAGGTATCGTGCCGTCTTACGCACCGCACTTCCAGCAACTTTTGCCGGCGCTCAGTTGGGGTCATGTTTTGGCCCCCTTCCATCACTCTCTGGGGACAACGATAAAAGGTAAACCGCCGACCTGTTCGGCGGATTAAAAAAATATTTGTGGAAAGCTATGTAAAAGCATTTTGTGACCACTGTAAGACCTCCAAAAATTTGATAAGTTTCCGAGTTTCAAATTTTTGGAGCGTATGGCGGGGAACGGCAGCGCGGCAGACATTTCTCCTTGAAAAAACGATCTAACACCCCGCCGTAGTGCAGAAAAACAAAAAAGACCGCATGGCAGTATGCCATACAGTCATCAGAGATTATAAAAGTACCTGACAAAAAGTGAGCCGATTCGACCTTGCAAGTGCTTTGCCTCTCTACGGGGGACAGGCTTTTTTTAATAAATTATGTAAGCATAATAGCACTCCAGGCATGGCGATACCTCCTGTGGGTCGCCAATTCTGGATTAAAAGGCAACGGTTTTATATATCTAACCGTCGAGTTGGTTCAGAGAGTATTTGGGGCTCATAAAATACTCCCGGCCCGACAATGTAACGGTTCACTTTTTCATCTGCTGGCAGACTTTTTGTATTTTTATATCTGCTTCGGCCGCAGATGGCAGATAAACCGCTTGCCATCATCGGAGGATGTAAATATAAAGCTGCTGTTTGCTGTACAGATTGGATTGTATTGGCTGATGCCGCCTCTTTCGATAGGCGCAGAGACGGCTGTGGGAAAAATTTACCTTTCTACTATGATTAACGCAACGAGAAGGCAGATTCTCACAAGAAAATCCAAAAAAACTGAAAAAATTTTTTGATGTGATATTTCCAGACAATTCCTCTTAACAATACACTAGGGATTATGAGGCAAATACTACAATCCGACGAAAATTTTGAAGAACGATTTATGGATGAAAAGAGGGTAAGAACAGCCGCCCCATACCGATCCGGTTCATTCTGTAATTGACGAGAAATACAAAATACACTACTATGCCTATTGACAACCACAATATATTGTGCTAAAGTAGGATTGTAATTGATTGTTTGTGCGTGCTCCGCTGAAACGCGGAGGCAGGCTGACAGCCTGTGACCGGGGAGGACACCCGCATTGCATACGTTGTTAAGGTTGTACGTTATGCCGGCAGGGCTGCCACGCAGATAGGCGGGCGGTTGTCGGTAGGATTTATAAGGGGCAGTCTGCCCCAACGCTTTTAGCGGGAATGACGATAGCTCTCCAGAGTGGGGGCGGAAATGCGGCTTTAGGCCGTATTTTTGTCATTCCCGCTCTTTTTTTGCCCAAATGCCGCAAGGCTTTGAGGATAAATCTAAACAGGAAGGAGCAAATGACCATGAAGAACAAGTGGAAGCGGAGGAAGCGTCCCCGCCCCTCCAACACCCCCACCCGCGGCAAGAGCCGTCAGATGTGGAAGGCGCAGATCCAGAACATGATTGCAGAGGAGGAGGAATCCAAGTATGGCACAGGACACGGCGTATCAGCCCCTTGTGCTGGTGGACACAGCACAACTCTCGCGGCCTGATTGGCTGGAGTACCGGCGGAAGGGCCTGGGCGGCAGCGATGCGGCGGCGGTTCTGAACATCTCGCCGTTTCGGACGGCCCGGGACCTCTACTATGACAAGCTGGGCATCGTCACGGCGGACGATCAGGCAAACTGGGTGGCCCTGGAAGTGGGCAACCTGCTGGAGCCGCTGGTGGCCCGCATCTTTGCGGAGAAAACCGGGCTGAAAATCTATCAGCGCAAATGTATGTTCCAGCACCCGCACTACCCCTGGATGCTGGCCGACCTGGACTATCTGGTAGAACTGCCGGATGGTACAACAGCGATCCTGGAGATCAAGACCACCAACTACAACGCCAAGGACAAGTGGTGGTATAACGGCGAGGAGATCGTCCCTGTGTACTACGAAACCCAGGGGCGGCACTACATGGCCGTGATGAACCTGAATCGGGTCTACTACTGCTGTCTCTATGGCAACAATGAGGACGAGACAATCATCCGCCGCATCGACCGGGATATGTCCTATGAGCTGGAGTTGATCGCGCTGGAGCAGGACTTTTGGGAGAGTCATGTGCTTGCTAAGCGTCCCCCACCTTATTGGGAGGATGATGGTAAGCTGATTCTGGAGAGCCTGCAAAGGGTGCGGGGACAAACAGCCGCGAACACAGTTCCTGCCGTCTTTACAGAGGCGCAGTCGGCAAGGGTCGAGCGATATCTGGAGGTACAGGCGGAAAAGAATCTTCGAGACGATGAGGTGAAGCGGCTGAAAGCGGAAATGAGACGGTTGAAGGCGCTGATCGTAGCCGACATGGGCAAAAGCTGTTCCGCCGTAACAGCAGATGGGTGTACAGTCGATTGGAAGGCATCCCACACTCCTAAAATGTACAAGGATGACCTTATGCGGCTGAAAGAGATGCATCCGGATATTTATAAGGAGTATACTACCATCTCTGAAAGCTACCGACTGTGTGTCAGTGTTCCCAAACCGGAGGCGGCATAATTTACAAGGGAGGCGATGCTATGGGTTTTGTAGCAGCATTTGACAAGCAAATTTTCTTCAACGAAAGCACCAGATATACGGTGTTGCAGATGAAAACAGCGGACATCATGGTTCCCCAGGAAGCCCGCAGACCCTATAAATTCAGCGATCACCTGATCCGATTTACCGCTGTGGGCTATGACCTGCCCCGGAACGATTCGGTGGAGGTAGAGCTGGAGGGCACCTGGGCCAAGGACGCCAAGTGCGGCTTGCGGTTTGAGGTGGAGCGGTGGAAAGAGATCTTGCCCTCCACAATCAAGGGCATCCGGGCTTACCTCTCCTCCGGAGTGCTGAAAGGCATCGGGGAGAAAACGACGGACGCTATTGTGAATCGGTTCGGCGACCGCACGCTGGAAGTGCTGGAGCATGAGCCGGAGCGGCTGCTGGAAATCCGCGGCATCACGCCAGAACGGCTGGAGGAGATCAAGGCCAACTACACGGAAAGCCAGGTCATGAGGGAACTGATGCTCTTGCTGGCCCCGCTGAAAGTAACCCCGAACACGGCGATGAAGGTCCTAGAGCACTTTGGTATGAAGGGCGTGGCGCTGATCCGGGAAAGCCTGTTTCGGCTATGTGAGGTGCCGGGCTTCGGATTCCGCAGGGTCGATGAAATCGTGCGGAAATCTGGCGGTAACCTCCATGACCCCATGCGGGTACAGGGCGCACTGTTCTATATCATCCAGGAGGCCCGCGACAAGAACGGACATCTCTATATCGAAATAGGCCGGCTGCTCAAGGACACCCTCAAGCTGCTTAACGAGGATCTGAATGATCCGCTGAGACTGGAACAGGTGGAGCAGCAGCTGGCAGCTATGATCAATTTGAACGTGGTGGTGTCCAACGGCGGCAATATCTATCTGCCCCAGGTATACAAGCAGGAGTGCGAGGTGGCGCTGAAAATTGCGCAGATGGTGCTGGAGCTTCCGAAGCCTGTCAACCTGACGCCTGTTATGGAGCAGGTCAAGGGCAGGCTGGGCATCACATTGTCCCCGCAGCAGGCCGAGGGCGTTGAAATGGCGTTCCGATACAATCTGTCCATCATCACCGGCGGACCCGGCACTGGTAAGAGTACCATTCTGCGGGCAGTTGTGGAGGCGTACCGTATGCTGTACCCGCAGGGTAAAATCGCGTTGGCGGCCCCCACCGGCAAGGCCAGCCGCCGCATGGCGGAAACTACCGGGATCGAGGACGCCCAGACCCTGCACAGCCTTTTGAAGCTTTTCGGTGATGACAGCGGCGGAGAGAAAAAGAAACAGTCCCTGGAGGCCGGTCTGCTGATCGTGGACGAGACCTCTATGGTAGATATGTGGCTGGCGCACCAGCTGTTCCGTCGGCTGAACCCCGGCACAAAGGTACTGCTGGTGGGCGATGCCGACCAGCTGGAGAGCGTCGGAGCCGGAAATGTGTTCCAAGAGCTGATCGACAGTGGTATCGTTCCGGTCACTGTACTGGATCAGATCTTCCGGCAGGCCGAGGGCAGCCGAATCGCCTATAACGCCAGGTTTATCAATGAGGGCAATGGTGAGCTGTACTATGGGCCGGACTTCGACTTTGTTTCAGTTGCCGACCAGGAGGAGGCTGCGGAAACAGTCTGCCGTCTCTACAAAGAAGCGGCGGCGAGAGTAGGTATCCAGCAGCTTCAGATTTTGTCTCCCTACCGGGAAAAGGGCGAGGCGTCCTCTCAAAATTTGAACAAAGCAATTCGGGAGGAAGTCAACCCTGAGATGGACGGCAAACCGGAAATAATATATGGCAGCAGAGCTTTCCGTCTGCGTGACCGTGTGATCCAGCTGAAAAACAACAGCAAGATGGTTTTGTATAACCGTCAGGGAGACATCATCGGAAAAGGCGTGTTTAACGGCGATGTGGGCTATGTCCGTGAGATCCGGCCTGATACCGTTATCATCAATTTCGATGGGCGGTACGCCAAATACCCTCTGGACAATCTGGAGGAACTGGAGCTGTCCTACGCCATGACCATCCATAAGGCCATGGGCTCAGAGTACGATACGGTCATCATCCCCCTGCTGACAGCCCATCGGGTCCTGCTGACCCGAAATCTGCTCTATACCGCCGTAACCCGCGCCAAGGGCCGGGTCATTCTGGTGGGGCAGAAAAAGGCGCTGTTCACAGCGGTCTCCAAGACCCGAAAAGGCAAGCGCAACACGCTCCTGGCGGAGCGGATGCGGCTGTATCACAGCAAATTGACCGTAAAGAGCCTGTCCGCAGCGGAAACGCCCATGCGGAAGGCAAGTTGAGATGCAAGCACTTGTGTAATAAGTGCCTGCGTCTTTTTTTATTGCGATATAGCGGGTTTCCCGCTGTATGAAATTTTTATTGAGAGGAGCTTTCGAGATGAACGAAAACACGATCCTGCGCACTGTCCCCGCGGCCGGTGAGCTGCACAAGGTTCCGGGGTTCGACCCCATGAAGCACCTGCACAGCGCGGTCAACGACAAGGGGGAGCCGGTCATGCGGCTGGAGCCGCGCTACCAGCGGCTCTGGTTCCGGCTGGCCTGCCCCAAGGGGCGGATGCTGCTTACCCCCCTGCACGTCACCCACCAGCTGGCGATCTTCGAGGCGAAGGTGTTCTTCCACCGGGACGATGCCACGCCGGCCAGCAGCTTCACCTCCTCCAAGACGGCGCAGGAGACCAGCAACTATATCCGTGCCGCTCAGGACGAGGCCATGATGGTGGCCCTGGATAACGCCGGGTTCGGCATTCAGCTGTGCGATCTGACCCAGACCGCCAACGACGGCCAGTGCCGCCCGTTCGTCCAGCCCACCCGGACTGATGTTGGACTGGAGCAGCCGTCCCAGAACAATGCTCAGGTGGAGCAGCCTCCCATCCGAGAGACACCGCCCGTCGCCGGTCAGAAGGAGCCCATGGCGGCCCGGCAGGTAGAACCTGAGACCCCGCCTGTTGAGACGGCAAATGCGGCTGTCACCGAGCAGCCGGCCTCCGAGCCGGTTCCCGCTGACCAGCCTGCGCCGGAATCTGTCCAGGCAGCAAAGCCTTCCGCTTCTGCGGAGAACATCTCAGATCCGGCCCCCCAGCCTGCGCCCGCCCCCGCCCCGGCGGACCAGCCTGCCCCCGCTCCGGAGGTCAAGGCTGACCCCGTGCCGGAGGAAGAGGCCACGCCTGCCCCTGCGGAGGCACAGGGCACGATGGGGAACGACCAGCATGAGGGGGCTGCGCAGGCGGACAGCCAGCAACACAATTTGATCACCATGCTGAACTTCCCCTCCCCGGCAGCGGAAACTGACAACCCGCAGGAAGCCGGTTCCGCCGATCCGGCCAACGCCGTGGCGGAACCTTCTTCCGTTGAAAACATGACCGAACCTGCTGCTGCTGCTGAAACCGTTCCGGGCCAGGAGGAAACTCCGCCCCAGACGGCGCCCAGCTATACGGAGGATATGTCGGTGGAGGAGATCTGCCAGGTAATGACGATGGAAGAAGCCGGCGCCATTGTGGTGCCGCGTGGTCCCTGTATGGGGTGGACAATGGCTCAGGTCGCGGAACGGCGGCCCTCCAGCCTGCGGTTCTTCCTCACCAAATTCTGTGAGTGCAGCAACAGCCAGAAAGCTGCCGCTACCTTGCTGATGCAGGACAACGAACTGAAAAAGGCCGGATAATCCCCCCGCGTCGCCAGTGTTCGATGGAAAGGAGTGAGGCGTATCAGTTCGTCAGATTTCCCCTTTTCGATCATGGATGTGGCGTCCCTTCTCCGTCTGAATATCAGGCGGAGAGGGGGCTCCCGGGTGGTATACGCCGACTGTCCCATTTGCGGCGACCGCCGAGGCAAGTTTGCCTTGTATCCACACCTAAACACCTGGCGCTGTTGGCATTGTGGCGAGCGTGGAGGGATGCTCCCCCTTTATGGAAGAGTCCATGGAATCAGCAATTCGGAGGCTTACCAGGAGATTTGTGACACATTGGCATTGAACGGCTTTGCGCCCGCTCCAGTCCCAGTCTCTCCAGTCAAAGGGTCATCTTCCAAGGATGTACCTTCAGACAAGGCCTGTGACGAGTTGTCAAGGACTTTTTAATACAGTTCACAGAATATTCAAAAAATCGACACAGCAAAAGCCGGGGGCCTCATGGCTCCCGGCCTGCTCATGCGCCGCTTACTCGTCAGCCATCATCCGGCGGACTTCCTCGCGGAGCATACGCTTGATTTTGTCCTCCATCGTTTCAGTGCTGGTTTCGCTGAAATGCGCCCACACAAGGTAGGTGGTTTTGCCGATTTTCTTCACCATAGAGGGCGGAGTGTCCGGCTTGGGGCGGGGGAAGGTCATGCCTGCGGTAGCGTTGGGAAGTTTATTTGCCATAGGCTCTCCTTTCAGTCCATCAGATTTTTCAGACGTGCCAGCTTGTCCTGCGCCGTAGCCTTGCGGAAGTTCTCGCCGGAAAAGCGAATGGGGGCGCACATCTCCAACAGCCGGTCATAGATGCGGGCGTGGGCGGTGTCCTGGGGGTGCTGCAAGTCTTGAAGGGAGAGGTTCGTGGTGACGATCAGCGGCCTGCGGCTGCGGTAGCGGCTGTCGATCACGTTGTAGACCTGTTCCAAACCGTACTCCGTCCCACGCTCCATTCCAAAATCGTCCAGTATCAGCAGCGGGGCGCGGCAGAGGCGGGCTATGTACTCGTTGCGGCCCTCAAAGCTGGCGGTCAGGTCGTTGAGTATCAGGGCAAAGTTCGTCATGCGGACGGCCACTTCCTGTTCCATCAGGGCATTGGCGATACAGCCCGCAAAATAGCTTTTGCCAGTCCCCACGCCGCCCCACAGCAGATAGCCGATGTTTTCCTCCTGCATGGCCGACCAATTCTCGACATAGAACCGGGCGTGTTTCATCTGCGGACATTTCCCGTTGTCGTTGGCAAACGTCCACTCCCGCATAGCCGGGTCGGTAAAGCCCCGGCGTTTCAAGTCGGCCACGGCCTGACGGTGACGGCGGGCCTCCTGCTCCGCCGCCTCCCGGTCAAGGCGCTCCTGCTCACAGCGGCAGGGGTGGGGGAGCAAGCGGCCCTCCAACGGCGGGGCCTCCATGCGGAATTGCTTGGGGGT
>CAJTKE010000014.1 GCA_910576865.1 uncultured Oscillibacter sp. | reverse complement strand
GACTGGAAAAGCGAGGAATTCATCCCCCAATATGGTCCCTTTATTGGACGTTTCCTTTACCTTTGTCTGTTTGCCTGCCTTTTACCTGCTTTAATCAGTGCTTCCTTAAAAGCGGGCTGTTGCAGAAGATTTCATCCGCTGAGGAAGAATTCAACAATATGCCCATTGAAAAGGCGGGGCGGTTGTTCGTCCAGTTGGCCAAGGCTGAGGCTGACCGCAAAAGGACAGACTACGCCACCAAACGGAAAGCGGAACTTGCCTTTGACCAGATGGAGGCGGACTTGCTGGCCCAGGTTCGACAGTACCCGGATTTGGCCGCACAGTTGAGGGACGTGCTCAATCAGGCCCGTACCCGAATAGCCAATGCAGACCTTGAATAAAGCGCAGCAGCGGCCCATCTCCATGAATGAAGGAGGTGGACCGCTGTGCATACTTATTCGATTTGTTTTCAGTTATTCCCATTTATACATCGTTTAATTGCAGATAAAACCGTGTCTTTCAAGATTCTTCAATTACGTTTTGCGTGTCTCCCCACACCGCCCGAGATCAAGAAATGCCGATGCCATTAATCGTGCTCTCATCTCCGAGTATCGACTTATCGCTTTGATTATTGCATGGTGCAGGCTTCTTGTCAATTCGTTTTTGTGGAATCGTCAAAGTTTAACCAACAAAACAAAAGAGACTCCCTTTTCACTATTGACATCGGGAAAAAACTGTGCTATTATACCTAATAGAATTAGCAATCAGGTGAGAAAACGGGGGAGTGCCATGGACTACACCCAACTGGCGATACAGCTCATTGACCTGCGGGCCGCCGCGCCGCAGATCAAGATGGAGCGGACCATGGCCCAAGCCGTCAGAGGCGAGGTTCTGGCGCTGAACTATCTGGCGGCCAACGGAAACCGGGCATACCCCAAGGACATGAGCCGGGCGTTGATGCTGACCACAGCGAGGGTCGCGGCCATGCTGAAATCCCTGGAGGGCCAAGGCATGGTGACACGGACCCCCGACCCGGCGGACAGCCGGCAGGTCATTGTCACCCTGACGGAAAAGGGCGTCACCATGGTGGAAGAGCGTCGGGGCGGAATGATCCGTTCGGTGTCAAAAATGTTGGAAGCGCTGGGCGAGGTGGACGCGAAAGCCTACGTCCGCATCCAGGCCAAGCTGATTGAACTGGGTGATATCTGGCGGTAGCGGCGGAAGCCTTACAACCGAATATTTGAGGCGCTATAGAGTTCTATAGAGATAAGTCCTATGCGGGTTCGCTCGCATGGGACTTCATTTTTTATTAGGAGGCAGCAGCATGAACCCAATCATACAAGTGGAGCATTTCTCGAAAAAGTACGGGGATTTCACGGCGGTGGACGACATCTCCTTCACCGTGGACGAGGGCAGTATCTTCGCGTTCCTCGGTCCCAACGGCGCGGGAAAAAGTACGACCATCAACACCCTGTGTACCATCCTGGACAAAACGGAGGGCACGCTGACCATCAACGGCCATGACGTTTCCAGGGAACGCGGTCTGGTGCGGAAGGACATCGGCATCGTCTTCCAGGATTCCACCCTGGACGCCCAGATGACCGTGGAGGAGAACCTGAAATATCATTGCGCCTTCTACAAGGTGCCCAGGAACGAGGTGCGGGAGCGCATCACCTTTGCCCTCGATCTGGTGGAGCTGACGCAGTGGCGGCGGGCGGCGGTAGGCAGTCTGTCCGGCGGCATGAAGCGGCGGGCCGAGATCGCCAGAGGGCTGGTCCATGACCCCAAGGTTTTGTTCCTGGACGAACCCACCACCGGCCTGGACCCGCAGACCAGGGCCAATGTGTGGGAATACATTCAGCGGCTCCAGAAGCAGAAAAACATGACCATCTTCCTGACCACCCACTATATGGACGAGGCGGAGGTCTGTTCCAGGGTCGTCATTATGGACCACGGCAAAATTGTCGCCCACGATACGCCGGAGAACTTGAAGCACCAATATACCGGCACAGAGGTGGACGTTGTCTGCACCGGGACCGAACCGTTGGAATCTGCGTTGCAGGAGCGGGATGTTCCCTATCGGAAGGTCAAAAACAAGCTGATATTCCACACGAAAAAAGCGCCTGCCGCATTAGAAATTTTATCGGCGCACAGAGGAGAGATTATGGACTTTGAAGTGAAAAACGGGACGCTGAACGAGGTGTTCCTGGCGATTACAGGAAAGGAGATTCGAGAAGGATGAACCCGATCATAGCGATTGTGCAGAGAAATCTGCTGAATTATGTCCGAAGCAAGGGGCGGGTATTCGGCGCCCTGTTTATGTCCATGTTCATGCTGGTGATGTTTTCGTTTCTGATGAGATCCTCCATGAGCGGACTTGACGCCCCCATGCCTTACCTGATCTCCGGCGTCATCATCATGAGCGTGTTCCAGGTCAGCGTCAACAACTCCTCGGATATTTTGACCGACATTTCCAGCGGCTACATGAAAGAGGTCCTGGTGGCCCCCATTGCGCGGACGCAGATTTCCATGGGGCACATTCTGTCTGGCGCGGTCATTGCCGCGCTGCAAGGCGTTGTCACCATGATCTGCGGCATTGTGCTCGGCCTGCGGGTGGGTATCCTGCAAATCCTGCTGCTGACGGCGGTGATGCTGGTTTCCGCTATGACATTCAGTGCCGTCGGCCTGTTTCTGGCCACGGTTTCCCGGAACTCCCCCGCTTTTCAAACCATCAGTTCCATGATTATGATGCCCCTGACCTTCGTCTCCGGCGCGTACATCCCCACCACCATGATCCCCGGCTTTCTCCCGCCCATCGTCTACCTGAACCCGCTGACCTATACCACCTCCATCTTCCGCTATATCGCCCTGGGGGCGCACACGCTCACCAAACAGGAACTGGTAGGACAGGGTATGGCGTTTTCTATTGGCGGATTTGTCATCACGCCGCTGATGGGACTGGCCATCACACTTTTGATCGGGGCATTTTTCTTCGTGCTGTGCGTCCGATCCACCATCAAGGTTGCCGTGGGGATGCGGGGCGGCGGAGCCGCCGCCAGGAGGTAGGTTATGGAATTGAAATTGGAAGCTGTCACAAAAAGCTACAAGAACAAACAGGTCCTGAAGGGGATTTCCCTCACCATGGGGGCGGGGGTCTACGGTCTGCTGGGTCCCAACGGCGCGGGAAAAACCACCTTGATCCGAATACTGGCCGATGTGCTGCACCCCACCAATGGGTATGTCCTGTATGACGGGAAAGACATTCACACTGTAGGTGATGAATACCGGGCGAAAATCGGCTATCTGCCCCAGGATGTCCGCTTTTACGGCGACTTTACCGGCAGGGAGTACCTGGAATACTCGGCGGCGCTGAAGGGGATGGAAAAGGCCCGCGCGAAAAAGCGGATTGAGGAATTGGCCCGCAGCGTCGGTCTGTGGGACGATCTGAAACGGAAATGTGCCGCCTATTCCGGCGGGATGCAGCGCAGACTGGGCATTGCCCAGGCCCTTCTGGACGACCCGGAGATTTTGATTCTGGACGAACCCACCTCCGGCCTGGACCCCTATGAGCGGATCAAATTCCGCAACATCATTTCCGCCTATGCGAAGGACCGCTTGGTGCTGCTCTCCACCCATATCGTATCCGACGTGGAGCATATTGCCGCACAGATCATGATGATGGAGTATGGCGATATCCAGCACGTCCATACGAGCGGGGAATACATCCGGCAGATGGAGGGCCGGGTCTGGCTGGGGTCGATGCCCGCCGAACAGCTGATGGACTATCAAAACCGGGCAGTCATCAGCAATGTCAGGGCGAAGGACGGCCGCATGGAGGTCCGTATCATTTCGGACACACAGCCCGCCCCGGATGCGGTACAGGCCGTACCAACGCTGGAGGACGCCTATCTGTATCTTTTCAACTACTTGCCTGAAAGGGCCGGGAGGTAACGCGATGTCATTGATTCGATTTGAACTGCGAAAGCTGCTGCTCAACAAGAAAACCCTGCTTTTGCTGCTGTGTCTGTTCGTCCTTTACAGCGTGGTCGGCCTGACCTCCACCATGTTCCTGATCGGCAGCAATGACAGCTACCGTTCTTACGAAGAATTGGCCGCCTACTGGGAAGGTCCCTTTGACAGCGAAAAAGCCGCGGAAGCGGAAAAAATCTATCAGGAGATCAGCACCCGGTACGGCACAGACGCCCGGATGATTGCCCGGAGCGTCAAAGACCAGCCGGAGATTATTCTGGCGGTGAACTACCACGCCTACGCCGAACGGGTGGAGGAATATTGGAACGGCACACCGCCGGAGAGCGCCGAGGAACCTTATGGTATCTCCCTTCTGCAAGGGAGGATTGCGGAATTGGAAAGCCACGGGAAGCAGGATTCTTCTGACTATCGGGAGTTGTCTGCCGCCCTGAAACGGCTGGAAGAACTGGGGGAGCCGGAGTTTGTGGGCGCCCTGCTGTGGGAAAATCTGTTCAACAACTGGGGAGAGCATATGATGCAGTTCCTCCTGTTTGTGCCGCTGACCTTTGTCATCGCCCCGGTGTTCGCCGTGGAACGCTCCAGCGGCATGGACAACCTGATTTTAAGCGCCCGGAACGGCAGGCGGAAGATTGTCACGGCAAAGCTGCTGAGCGTACTGGCCGCCTCCACGGTTGTGGCCGCGCTGTATCTGGCCGCTACATTTCTGTTCGGGTTTCTGCCCCATGGGAGTTTCCACGGCTGGGACGTTGCCATCCAGTCCATTCCCACCTATGCCCGCTCCATGTTCCCCTGGAAGGTCTGGCAGCTTGCCGCAGTCGGGGCCGCATGGCTCGTTTTCACCGGCGCGGTCTATAGTCTGATCATCTGCTTGATTTCCTCCCGCATGAAAAGCCAGATGGGTACTGCTGGGGTCAGCCTTGCGATTCTGTTTGTGAATGTAGGGCTGGCGGCAATGGGCGACGCCGTGACCCAGAGGCTTGGGGCGCTGGTGGACTTTGGCCTTGCCAACGTCACGCTGATGAAAGAGGTATTCGGCGGATATAAGGGTTTCAATATATTCGGAATGTATGTCAGCTATCCGATTATGGCGGTTTTCGTTTTGGGAGTCGTTTCCACTCTCGCCGTCCTGTGGGTTTACCGGGGAAAGCGAAGCAGGACCGTACAGTCAATGTGATTTAAGGAGGCGGAACTGTGTTTGACAGTCTTTTGGCGGCTTATCATGTAGTCGCGCCTATGGCGTTCCTGATGGGCGTCGGCGTGCTGATCCGCCGGGCAGGCGTCATTGACCGGCCCAGTATGCGTGCCCTGGACCGGGTGACCTTCAGTCTCTTCATGCCCGCACTGATGTTCAAAAACATCTACGGCGTTGCCATGGGAGACGGAATCGCGGGGAAGGAGGCGGCGTTTGTAGCCGTCAGCCTGCTGGCGGTATTCCTCTTCGCGCTCCTGGCCCCGCCCAGACTTGTGTCCGACCACAACAAGGCCGCGTCCATAGGGCAAATCATCATTCGCTCCAACTACATCCTTTTCGGCGTGGCTGTCGCGGAGTCGCTCTACGGTGAAGGGGGAGCCGGTCCCGTGGCGCTGCTGGGGACCATCGTTGTCCCCGCCACCAACGCCCTGGCGGTGGTGATTCTGGAGATCAACCGCTCCGGCAGGGCGGAGCCGTGGAAAATCCTCCGGTCCGTTCTGAAAAATCCCATGGTCATCGCGGCCCTCTTGGCCCTGACCTGCAAGGCGCTGAAATTCCAGCTTCCCGGCCTCCTCTATAACGGGGTGACCAGCATCGCGGGAGTGACCACGACCATCAGCTTTATCTCCCTGGGCGTGAGCCTGGATCTGGGGGAGCTGCGGAGCAACCGCCGTTCCCTCATACTGGGAGTGGCGCTGCGGATGATCGTGGTGCCTGTTGTCTTCCTGCCCATTGTCGTGGCCCTGGGATTTCGAGGGCCGGCGCTGTGCGCCATGATGATTCTCTTTGCCGCTCCCGCCGGCGTGGCCTGTTACCCTATGGCCGTGGCGATGGGAGCGGACGGGCAGTTAGCGGGCCAGCTGGTGTGCTGCACCACGGTCCTGTCTGTTTTTACACTGTTCCTTTTTACGTTTGCATTTCGGATCATGGGGCTGCTGTAATGCATGATCATTAGAGAAGCAAAGATCCAAAAGAGAACAAAGAAAGTAAAAAGGAGGAATGTATTGCCGCTATGAGCTATAGAATATTTTTCATGGTAGAATGATAGCATCTTATCTGAAAGGTGGTGCTGTTTATGCCAAAGAGGTATCCAGAGGAATACAATTCGTTTATCCGGCCTTATTGATGAAACCCCATTGCGCAGACGTCTGGATATTCTGGAAACATTGCACATTCAACACGAGGGTTACAATGTACATGAACTTTGTGAGCACTGAATGTAGCCAGGGGAACATTTTACAACCACATTTTCCGCAGAGCAGACCGGAGCAGGTATGAAGAAGAGCAAGCTCAGCTCACGTTGCAGATGCAGCAAATTTTTGATGAAAGCCAGCAACGTTTCGGAACAGAAAAGATTCGGATTATTCTGGCTGAGAATGGCATCCATGTGGGGAAAAAGAGAATCAGGGGCATCATGCAGGAACTTGGGATGGAGTGCATCCGAGAAAATGCAAAAGCCGTCATTTTCAAAATCGGGATGTCCTCATGACAATGCAAAGGACGTCTTTATTGAGACTTTTTGAAAACCCAGTCATATCAATGGATACAGCATAAAACGGGGCCGCTTTTCGATAAAAAAGTTCGAAAAGCGACCCCGCCTCAATTTAGAACATCACTTCCATACCGTCATAGGCAGCCAGAATCCCCCGCTCTCTCCCCCACGCCTCCAGCTGGTCATGAGTCATCCCCCCGTTGTGGCTGAAATGATTCACGACCTTTACGGTATGGCTGCCGGTGCAACCCAGGTCATGGAGCTTTTGGAAGACGGCCTCTGCGTCAGGCAGACCCATATGATAGCCGCCGACCGTCTTTTCCCCCATGGTGGCGTCCAGACTGATCAGGTCATACCGCTCCGCCGTTATGAGCGCCCAAGCCTCCGCGCTCAGATTCACGCCGGTATCATGGCCGTAAAAGACCGTCTTCCCCGCTTTTTTGCAGATGTACACAAGGCATTCCTCCCGCTGGTCATGGTCGGCGGGCACGGCGGTGATCTCCCATCCATTGGACCGGAAACGGTCTCCCCCGTGAATCACATGGAAGTTCACCACGCCGTCAATGGGATGAGGCTTGAACCGGTCGACCAGGATATGGGCGTCAAAAGCGTCCTTGACCGCCTGGCTGCCGTAGACCTCCAGAACGCCTTCCGCGCCGTGGCCGAAGTGCTCATGGCGGTGGATCAGGTCTGTGGGAAACCAGTGATCCATATGGCTGTGGGTTACCAGCAGCGTGTGAATCTTCGCCAACTCCAGGCCGTACCGCAAGGCGTGGCAGTAGGTGTCCGGCGGGAAATCAATCAGCAGTTCCCCGTCCAAAACGGCCTGGGTGCGGGTACGCAGATTCTTTCCGCCCCGTTCCCGGGCTTGGGCGCAGATGGGGCAGGAGCAGAACAGCGCGGGCCAGCCCTCGGCGGCGGCGGTTCCCAAATAACGTATTTTCAAAAAGCTCCCTCCTTTTGTTGTTTCTGTTCAGCCGCGGTCCTGACACGCGGGATCCGCTTTTCCTCTATCCTAACAGGCTCGACCGGACTTGTCCAGCCCGCCCTCACTCAGGGGAATACTCTTTGATTTGCATGGGACGCAGTTTGTGGACGACCGCTTTCCCTCTTCCCTTCAGCGTCAGCGTCCGTCTTTCGCTCTCCGGATACCAGCGAACCGACAAGACCGCTTCCCCGTCATTCGCGAAAAACTCCAGAGCGCTGGTATCCGCCAGGACGCGCAGCTTCCGCAGTTCGCGGACGGGAGCGGTCCGGCTCCCCCGGCCCCAGCCGCCCTCTCGGACGGTCAGCGTCAGCGCTCCGTTCCCTGTCCGCAGGGAAACGCCGGAGAGGTCCAGGGACAGCTTCCCCTCGCAGGTGAGCGTAATGTCGGAGAGCAGGGGAAGGTCTATCATCTTTTCTCCCTCAAAGTCATATTCCCGGGAACCCTCACGCAATCCCTCCAGCTCCGGGACCGGGTTCATCACCAGCCTGTTCCGGCGGCGCTCCAGTACTCGTGGTACAGTCAAGCAGTGCTGCCAACCCTGGGTGGCGGTGGGATTGGAATACTCCGCGTCCGGCATCCCCATCCAGCCGATCAGCAGGCGGCGGCTCCCATCCGGGAAGGTCTGCGGCGCGTAAAAATCAAAGCCGAAGTCGAAGGGGACAAACTCCCCCAGCCGGCAGTCTCCCCGGAAATCGCCAAAGAGCGGAAAGTATCCGGAGGCGTAGATGTTCTCAAAGCCCGGACCCTTTCCCGGAACCCCTTGTGGAGAAACCGCCAAAAACCACTGTCCGTCCATTTCAAAGAGATCGGGGCATTCCCACATATAGCCAAAGACAGCCGGTGTGCGGATTGTGTTGATATGCTTCCACTGGAACTTGTCCTTTGACTCAAATACCAGCGCCGCGCCCGCGTCTTCCACGGTACGGGCCCCCAGCACCATGTAATAAACGCCGTCCTGCTTCCACACCTTCGGGTCCCGCACATGCCGCGTCAATCCGCCGGGGTAATCCTTGGGGCCCATCAGCAGCCGTTTCCAGCCGAGGCGCACCCCGTCCGGGGAATAGGCCACGCAAGTATTGTTCTCACGGCCTTCCAGAACATAATCGTAGTCTCCGCCGTACTTGACATTCCCGGTGTAATAGAGATACAGGCCGTCCTCCTCGCAGAGGGCCGAGCCGGAATACGCGCCGTGGACGTCATAGGGCTCGTCGCTGTACAGCATGACCGGGCACCGCTCCCAGGAGAGCAGATCGCGGGATTTATAGTGCCCCCAGAACTTCACGCCGCCGCCAGCGTCGAAGGGCGCGTATTGATAGAACACATGGTACTCATCCCGAAAACGGCACAAGCCGTTGGGGTCGTTGAGCCAGCCGGTGGGCGGCGCCAGATGGAGACCGGGCCGCCAGGGACCGGCCTTCGCCGCCTGCCGTTCCGCCGCCGCGGTCAGGCGGACCAGATCCTTGTGCAGCGCATTCATGGAACCCCTCCTTCTTCACATGGACCTGTCAGACCTGGATCACCTTGTCCAGAGCCTTGCAGACGCCGGTCTGGATGGTCACACTCTCGTAGTCATCGGAGTTGGTCACCAGCACCACCACCACATCGGGATGACCGGCGGCGGCGATCTTGTCCCGGTCAAAGGCGATGAGCTTTTCACCGGCCTTTACCTTCTGGCCCTCCTGGACAAAGCACTCGAAACCCTCGCCGTTCATCGCCACGGTATCCACGCCCACATGAATCAGCACCTCCATACCGTCGGGAGAGGTGATGCCCACCGCGTGCCGCGTCTCGGCCACAGAGGAAATCTCGCCGTCGAAGGGGGCAGCCGCAAAACCTTCAGCGGGCTGGATGCCCACGCCCTGTCCCAGGACTCCGGCGGCAAAGGTCTCGTCGGGGATCTCCTCGGAGGGAATGACCGTTCCGGAAACCGGGGCGTACACCGCGCCGGGCTTGCAGTCCACGGCGGGGAGCGCGGGCCCGGGCTGGACAGTCTTTTTCTCCGCGGGAGCGGCGTCCTTATAGCCAAACAGCCAAGTCAGGACGAAAGCCACGCCGATGGAGATCGCGGCCATGATGATGTAATTGATGGGGTCGTTGAGGCACAGCAGCAGGCCGAACAGGCCGGTCACGCCGGTACCGCTGGCCCCCAGGCCCACCAGAGAGGCGTACATGGCGCCCGCCGCGCCGCCGATGGCGCCGCAGACGAAGGGCTTGAAATGGCGCAGGTTCACGCCGAAAATGGCGGGCTCGGTGATGCCCATGAAGCAGGAGAACGCGGAGGGCAGAGCCACGGACTTGGTCTTCTGGTTCCTGCTCTTGAGGGCAACCGCCAGGGTGGCCGCGCCCTGTGCCATATTGGCGGCGGAGGCCAGGGGGAGCCAGTAGGTCACGCCGTACATGGACAGCTGTCCCATATCAATGACCGTGTACATGTGGTGGATGCCCGCCACCACGGTGGTGGAATACAGGCCGCCCATAATCAGGCTGCCCAGGCCCAGGGGGAGCGTGAGCAGGGTCTGGATGCCTCCGATGACTCCGTTCTCAATGGTCACGAAGATGGGGCCAATGACGGAATACGTCAGGTAGCCGGTGGCAAATACGCTGACCAGGGGCGTTACAAACAGGTCGAACATGGCGGGAACGATCTTGTGCAGGCGTTTTTCAATGAAGCACATCACCCACACGGCGATGATCACCGGAATGACGTGGCCCTGATACCCCACCAGGTCCACCTCATACAGGCCGAACCACACGCTCTGCGTCCGCAGCACTCCCTGCGTCGCCACCGTCCAGGCGTTCTGGAGGTCCGGGTGGATCATCAGCATACCGATGACCGCGCCCAGATAGGGATTTCCTCCAAAGGCCTTGGCGGCGCTGTAGGCGATCAAAATCGGCAGGAATACGTATGCAGTGTTGGCAAAAAGATTGGCGAACACATAGATGGAGCCGGAGGTGTCGATGTTCAAAAATCCGTTGTTGACCATGAAGTTCAGCGCCTCCATGATGCCCATCAGGAAGCCGCTGGCCACGATGGCCGGAATGATGGGAACGAAAATGTCCCCCAGGCACTTGATGGCCCGCTTGAAGATATTCTGCTTGGCGGCCGCGGCGGCTTTGACCTCTTCTTTCGTGGCGGCAGTGAGCCCGGAGATGGCGATTAACTCGTCATAGACCTTATTCACCGTGCCGGTGCCCAGGATGATCTGAAGCTGGCCGGAGGCGCTGAAAACTCCCTTGACCCCGTCAATGTCCTCTACGGCTTTCGCGTCGCACTTGGCGTTGTCCGCCAGGACCAGACGGAGCCTGGTGGCGCAGTGAGCGGCGGAAACCAGGTTTTCCCTCTTCCCCACCTTGTCGTAGATTTCCCGGGCTACCTTTTTGTAATCCATACTTCTGCTTCCTTTCACATTTTATTTCAGCTCCATGGACGGAGCGGAGGCACAAGGGCAGTTGTGAATACGTATTCTCATAAATCCTGAAAAAAGGACGCCGGAACGCCATCCTTTTTTCCATTCAAGTACTCTCACGGATCACCAGTGAGGCGGAAAGCGGATCATCCAGCGCTTCCCGGGGACCGGAGCGGTCAATGCGGTCCAGCAGCCGCGCCACGGCCTCATGGGCCATCCGGGCGATAGGCTGGGACACGCTGCTCAGCCGGGGATTGAGATAGCGGCCCATGGAGGTATCGTCAAACCCGATCACGCCAACCTCCTCAGGAACAGAGACCTTCAGCCGCCGGAGCGCGTCCAGCACCCGCAGCGCGTAGATGTCGTTTCCCGCGAAGACGGCTCCCCGCTCCGGCGACTGGCCCAGCCAATCCTCCAGCGCCCGGTTCATCTGAACATCGTCCTGATAAACGACGTTCGCCGTCCGCGGGCCATAGCCGATCTCCACGAGAGACCGGCGGAAGCCCACGTATTTCCCGTCGTAGTCCTTCCCGATAAACAGGAAGCGCCGGAAGCCCCGTTCCAGCAGATGCGCCGCCACCATAGCCCCGGCCTGGGCGTGATCCACATAGACCGAATCCAGGCCCTTGGCCCGGCGGGTGACGGTCACGACGGGCACATCCAGTTTTTTGACGTACTCCCGCCATTCCCCGCTGGTCTCCCGGATCGGCACCGCCAGTACGCCGTCCACCCGGTAACGCCGGACCACATCCAAATACTCCTGTTCGTTCCGGGGATTGTAATCGCTGTTGAACAAGATGATGCTGTACCCGTTTTCCCGAGCCTCAGCCTCGATCCGTTTCGCCAGGTCGGCAAAAAAGCCGTTGGAAATGTCGGTCACCAGCACGCCCAGCAGCTTCGTTTTGCTGCCCTGGAGCCCCTTGGCCAAGGCGTTGAACTGATAATCGTGCTCCCTGGCGCAGGCCAGCACCCGTTCCCGAATCTCCGGAGCCACCGTCATGCTTCCGTTCAGCACACGAGACACCGTGGGCTGGGAAACATGGGTCAGTTTTGCGATTTCCGTCATTGTAATCATATTGGCTCCGTCTGAATACGTATTCTTTAGGTGCAAACAGATTGTAGCACAGCTTTCACGCAAAAATCAATTCATGGGTTACACAAAACTTTCCCCTGCTTTTTATTGATATTACCGGAAATCAAAGATCATCATTTTGTGACCGCTCACGTGAAAATTCCGCTGTTTGGGATATCCTGGAAGGGGTTGCCCTTGGTACTGCCGAACGCCGGACATTCAGCGCTTCCGGCACTTCAGAAGAATCTCCTTCGCGTGGTGATCCGTCCTGGCCAGGGGCTTGTTCCAGTCGGCGGCGCTTACATATCTGGAAAACAGCACTTCCAATCCGGCTTGCTCGCACATTTCCTGAATCTGCTCCATCGTAAACCTGCGGTCCCGCACGATCAGCTCCTTGGGCAGGTTGGTGCCCATCGTAAACTGTTCGCACCGGTAAACAATGCGCTCCTTCTCGTCCAGCATCAGGTGATCCGGATCGAACACGTCTCCGCTCTTTTCCATAATCGTGCCGGGCTCCAGGGACAGCAGCTCGTTGGGCTCTTCCGCGAATGAGAACCGGTACCTGGCCTCCGCGCTGGTGAGGTCATAATTCATGACGGAAATCACGGCGATCCCGCCTGTTTTCAGATGCCTTGCCAAGTTGTCAAGCACTTCCTGATTGCTCTCCAAAGAGACGTAAGACCCCACCACGTCGTACAGGCAAATTGCCGCGTCATACAATTCCTCCAGGTCGATGTTCCTGCAATCGCCCACTACAAACCTGGCCGCGCCATTGGAAGAAGCGGCTTTCGCGGCGGTTTTGATGCTGCTGTCCACATAGTCGACGCCCGTCACAAGAAGCCCATGCCTGGACAGCATATTGCTGTGCCGTCCCGTTCCGCATCCGAAATCAAGCACCCGCATTCCGGGCTCCAGCCCGCACTCCCGGAGGATGAACTCCGTTTCGGCGGTGGTGTGCCTTGCCCATGGCTGGTTTGTAAGGTCCATCCGGGAGTAGGCCTCCTTGGCGATATCGTCGGAGGTTTTCACCATCGTCTCGATCTCATCGGGAGAGAGGCTCAGCGGCGGCTGGTCCCGAAATGTAAAGGAAATCCACTCCCAGCCCTCGGGGAGGCCGCCCAGAAGCCACGGGGTTTCCGGTGTCGTCACGCGCTTCACCTTTTCCGGGACATCCTCGTGATCCACAAAAAATTCCGTATTGACACGGGCGTTTTCCCTGTCGACCTGATATTCGGTATCCGCTTCGATATAAGACAGAGATTCAATGCCCACACTCATGATCTTGCGGATGTTTTTGTGGATCCGCTCCGGCAGGCTCCTCCGCCGGGTCGCCTTCTCCAGGGCCCGGATCGCGTAGGGGTTTGCGCTGAGGATTCCCCAGGCATAATCGCCGGAAAGCCCCCAAATGGAAAACAACAGCCGCTTCGCGATTCCCTGCTTGCGATACGCTTTGTGGACGACAAGCTGGGTGACCCAGGAAACGACGCCATACCCTTTCACGTTTTTTCGGATCGCAATCGCGTATCCCACCAACCGCTCGCCGCTGGACGCGTAATACACGGCGGAATCCGGATCCGCCAGCCAGCTCCGCAGACGCCCGGCGGACAGCCTGATCGGCTTTCCGGGATTGTAAGGCGCGTGTTGGCTCCAGGTGCCGTAATGGTGAGAATAGAGATCGGAAAGATTCTCCAGCAGTTCCTCCGTGACAAAGCCGCCGCTCAGCCAGGAAAATTTTATTGGGTCCATGTATATCATTCCTCTCCGCCGAGCGGAATGTCGTCAAACAAAAGGGGGATCCGCTTTTGAAAATCCGCCAGGAGCGCCTTGGCAACTTCCTGCATCTGCGGATGGGCGGCGGGCGAAGTGCGCAGCTTGAAAAAGTGCCTCCACTCCCGCAGGTCCATCGTGACAGCGATCTCAGTTTTCAGGCTGTTCGGAAGGATGCTCCGCGCCTCCTGGGGGAGGGCGCCCAGGCTCAGGAGGCGGAAATAGTTCTGCTCAATGACCGCCATCGTCTCCTGCCAGACAGCGAACTCCTCCGGCCGTTCCTCCCAGAAGCAGGGGCGGATGAACGTCAGCTCGTTTCCAAACCGGTCCTGGCTGTAATTGCAGTAGCGCGTGCTCTCCTGGCTGTAGCTGGCCAGCCGGTGGCGGACGATTTCATGGGTCACGCCCCGGTCGCAGATAATCCTTACGCTGACCTTTTCGTGCTCAATGACGGACTCGTGCCCGTTCGCAATCAGCCTGGAAAGGAAGGGCTTATAGGACGTCTCCGTGATCTTCCCCTCGCTCTTATAGCAGATCCTCCCGATCTCCTCCAACGTCCGCAGCATCTTCAACCCGTCAATTTCCTGCAAAAACTCGTGACTCGGCGCAATGATGTTCATTTACACGCTTCCCCCTTCGATCAGACTCCGCCCGATCAATGCCGGATACCGTCTGAGATTTTCAGCTTCCCTGCCCCCCGGCGCATCGCCGTCCATGAGGCGAGTCTTTTTTTCATTATACAGGAAACGCTCCACTTTTGAAACGCCCGTTTGGCACAAAAATGATTTGTCTTTTTTGAGAAAATCTGGTATAATTACGAAGTCAAATACACTCTTTCCGGAGAAGGGCGGAGGCGCAAGAGCTTCTCACCATCTGCAAGGAACTTTTCCGGAAGCTCTTCCAGCAGTTGAAGGGAACCCGGAAGCGAAATATGGAGCAGGATGAAAAAGGCGCGGCGATTGAGGCTCTGGGCAGCTATTTTGAAAGGCGGTTCGCCCAGTTCAATCTGATGACACAGCTTTTATGGATGTTCAGCCTGTATACGCTGAATCAGGAAAAGAAGCTGTCTTTCGCCCAGACGGAAAGTCTGCCGCCGGAAGAGCTCCTTTTTCCCGAGCTGGAAAAGAGCTTTGCCTATGCGAAGTCCTTCTCGGACGGGATTTTGCAAATCATAGAGAACAGCTGCATCCACACCGACGCGAAGAGCGCCTATCTGCGCATCCGCCTCCATCTGGTGGACCTCTCCGCCAGTGAGCATGAATTGATGGACGTGCTTCGCACCAGAAAACGGCTCACCAACCACTACACATCCCGGGGCGGAAAAAGCGCGTCGTCATTATTCCGGAAAACCACGACTACGCCTCTATGAACGAGCTGGAAGTGATCTCGGAGAACGGCTCCCGGGCGACCGGCGTGGGGCGTCCGTCCAAAAAGGAGGGCGTGCCCATGGTGAAATTCACCTATTACGAGGAATTTTTGTGCGAACTGCCGGATGTGGACATCAACCGTATGAACCGCATGGGGCTGAACGAGTACCGGGCATACAGCGCCATGGGCCTCTGTGTGGTCGGTTTGAACACATCTTTCAGCGCCGGGCCGATCCGAAACAACAAGGTCTCCCTCTTTGCGCCGTTTATCCAAAACGTCAAGGACACCCACGATCCCCGGGAACAGATACAGACCGTCTGGATAGGCCACCACACGGCGCGCTATCGGCCGAACTACTCGGCGGACCGTTACTACAGCAGCAAGATCCAGTCGCAAAGCCGAACGGCCTCGATCTGGACGTTTTATAGGGCAGGTAGCTTCCAGGGATCAGCTTCGTGGACAGCAAGCTCCGAAAGGACTTCCGCCATCCGCGTTCCTGACAGGTATACTCCGCGACGCGCCAAGGAAACCGAAATGAGGGAGTGTCTATGTCTGATATCTGTATAGAAATTGGAAAGCGAATCCGCTATTTTCGTCAGAATCGAAAAATGACCCTCCAGGAGCTGTCCGCGGCGGTTTATAAGAGCAGGGCCACTGTCTCCAAGTACGAAAGCGGAACCATTTCCATGGATATCGACACGCTTTACGCTCTGGCGGACGCGCTTCATGTCCGGGTGGAGCAGCTTCTGTACAGCAAGGAGCCCATGGACGCCGTTCCGCAGCGGGAAATCCGTCCGGCATTCTTCCAGGGGCTGAACCGCTTCTATTCTTACCATTACGACGGACGGGACCATTGCGTGAGCAAGTCGGTCTTTGATGTGTTTTCCCAGATCGGCGTGAACCGCTATAAAATCGCCATGTACATGAACTATAAGGACCTCGAACATTACCAGAGGGCTGAAAATATTTACTGGGGTTATATCGAACACTTTGACGCCCTGTCCATTATCGAGCTTACCCACCAGGACACCCCCACGGAAAAAGCCAGTATCCAGATACTGGCCTCCTTCCTGGATGCGGAAACCAAGTGGGGACTGTGGAACGGTGTTTCTTCCCGGCCCCTGATGCCGGTGGCGGTGAAATTCCTCTTTTCCAAAAAACCTTTAGCGGTGGATGCGGAGCTGAACCGGCGTTTGAAAATTTCAAAAGAGGATATCCGGCGCATGAAGTATTACAATATGTTCTCCGTCGTTTGAATGCGGCGCATAAAAGGACTGCGGCCTTTCAGCCGCAGTCCTTTTATGCAAAATATCTTATGTCCGGTTGTGGGCGTTGACAGCGTCTCGCATCCGCTCCAGGCCCGTCTTGATGATGGCCTGCGGCATGGCGAGATTCAGGCGGATGTAGCCCGCTGCGTTTCCGACAAACAGGCTGTTGCCGCCTTCCAGCAAAACCCCGGCGTTATTGGCGAAAAAGCCCGGCAGGTCCTCCACGTCCGGGAGGCACTTGGACATATCCACCCAAGCCAGGTATGTGGCGTCGGGAATGTTCATCACGGCGTCCGGAAGCTCTTTTGTCAGGAACTCCTTCACAAAGGCGAAGTTTCCATCCAGGTAGGTCCGGAGCTCCTCGTGCCAAGTGCCGCCTTTGTCATACGCGGCCTTGGCGGCGGTGAGGGACATGGGATTCACCATGCCAAAGAGCTTGTCCCGGTCCTTGAACAGGGCGCGGGTGGCGGGGTCGCGGATGATGATATTGGAGAAGGCCAGACCCGCCATGTTGAAGGTCTTGGTGGGAGCCATGCAGGTGATGAGCTTCGGATAATCCGGCATGATCTTGGCCATGGGCGTATGCTTCTTCCCCTGGCGGAGCAAATCGCAGTGGATCTCATCAGAGATGATCCACAGGTTGTACTTCTCCACGATGGCGGCGGTCTTTTTCAGCTCCTCCTCCGTCCAGACGCGGCCGGTGGGATTCTGAGGGTTGCACCAGAAGACCAGCTTGGCCTTGGGATCGGCGCACTGTTGTTCGAAGTCCTCAAAGTCCAGGGAAAACTCGCCCTTCCCGTCCTTCTTCAGCGGGGAGAGGAGGACGTCAATTTTGGAATATTCCGCGGCGTGGAGGAAATAGCCGTAGGCGGGCGTGTGCAGGATGGCCTTCTCGTCGGGGGCGCAGAGGCTCTCCACCAGCTGGTACAGAGCGGGGATGATGCCCGGGGAGAAGCAGAGCTGCTCCTGGGGGAAGTCCCAGCCGTAGTGATCCAGGCACCACTTGCGGAAGGAATCGTAATAGCCGCTGTCATAGACGCCGGTGTAGCCGAAGATGCGGCGGTCGATGCGGGCGCGCATTTCGTCCAGGATTTCCGGGGCCACGCCGAACTCCATGTCCGCCACCCACATCCGGACAAACTCCTCGTCTTTGTAGGGGAACACCTTCTCCGGACCGGCGTGGAAAATATAGCCCCGGAAACCGTCCGTGTTCAGAGCGTTGGTATTTCTCCGGTCGATGATCTCGTCAAAGTTATACATCGTTCATTCCTCCTGTGATATGGCGTTATTCTTTGGCGTTGAGAACCGCCTGGACAATTTCCTCCCTGCGCGCCTCCAGCACCTGTTCGTTCACGGAACGATTCTTCAGGGCGATCATGGAGAAAATCAGCGGGATGATGACTACGCAAGCGGCGACGATGGCGTCCTTGGCGGTCAGGTCCTTGAACAGCGTGACGGCGATGACGATGGCGCAGAAGCCACCCAGGACACTGCCGGCGTTAAACAGCCAGACGGGGCACTTGATGGACCGCTGGGCAAACTGTTCGGGGTATTTCTTGGGAATCATCACGCAGGCCACGTTTAAATAGGCGTTGATGAGCATGGTGGGAATCATCAGCATGGTAACGGCGTTGTCCACGCTCATTCCGGTGAGGATAGGGACCAGGGCCACGATGTACACCAGCAGGAAGCAGAAGTAGGGATAGCCGTCTTTCGTCTTTCTGCGGAAGGGAGCGGGGAGCCAGCCGTCGTCCGCCATGTGGGACAGGGGCTCCCGGATCATAGCCAGCACGGCGAAGAAGGAGGAGATGATGGCGCAGACGCCGCCGCCGATGACAAAGAAAGCGAAGAGCCCCTGGGACATGATGGCGCTGGCCGTAACGCTGAGATTCTCTCCGGCGATTTCGTCGTAGGGCAGCACGCCCGCCGCCACGTAGGACATCAGGCCATACACGACGGAAACCACCACGCAGCCGACGAGGATGCCCATGGGAATCGTACGTTTCGGATTTTTGGTGATGGAGACCACGCCCACGGGACCCATGGTAGTTCCCTGGCAGGCCCAGCCCATGATGGCGATGGCGCTGATCATGCCGGCAAAGCCGCCGTGGAAGAATCCGCCGTCGTGCCCGGCGCTGAAGAAGTTCACCGCGTCCACATGGGGGAACCCCACTACAATGAATACCACCAGCGCCACGACCAAAAGTGCCGTCGCGGCGTTTTGGAAGAGGGTGACGATCCGGTTGCCCCGGATGGTCAGCAGGAAGAACAGCGTCAGGATAACGGCGCTGGAGAGGGTGCTGTGCTCCGCCAGCACGGGCCAGAGACTTCCCAGATAACTGGTGAGGGCCAGGGCATAGCCGGTGCAGCCAAAGGCCCAGATAACATTGGTCCATCCGCCGTAGCCGGTGAGGATCGGGGGAAGCAGCATGCCCTTCATGCTGTAGTCCCCGCCTTCCACGACAAAAACACCGGACATGGCCAGATTGTACCAGTAAGCGAAGAGCATGTAGAACACGCAGATAACCGTGATCGGCAGGATGGAGCGCCCGGTTTTCGCGATTGCGGAGCCAAGCGTGACGAAAATGCCGGAGCCCACCGCTCCTCCGACGCCCAGGCCCACGATATTCCACAGCCCAATCTTTTTTCCCGTTTCTTTGCTCATTGCAAACCTCCTGTATTTCTTGTTAATTGCAGGGGCGTTTTATACATGCTGTCAGAAACCAGGCTGCGCAGCTCAGTTCTTTATGGTCAATTATACAAGAAATACACAGGCTGTCAAAAGCGAAGAAGTTTCTTCAGGCGAAACAAAATCCGCCGAATTCTCGCAGCAATAGAATTATCAGCCTTTTGGGGCTCTGATTTGGAGAATTCAAAAAGAAAGGGGTCTTCTTTTGGAATATCGCATATTTTGGTGAACAAACAACCTCGGCTTCAAGAATTCCGGGAATCGCTACAGCTCGGACAGAATGGCTCCAATGTCTGCGTCCATGCAAAGACTTTGCTTCTCGATTTCGCGCGGTGCGCAGCTCTGTCCCTGGTTGATACAGACGTATTTCGCTTTCCGGTTCTGACGGACTTGCCGCCAGAAGTTGTACTTGATGATACCGGGTGTATTCATCCCCACTCCCAGCTCCAGGTAGAGGATGGCGCAGTCCTTATGCCTCCGCACAAAATCCTCATACCGCCGGGCGGCGGCGTACCAGCCCTCGTCCTGCACAAAGGTGTCATCCGAGCGGAGATTCATCGTCATGGGCCTGCCGCACCGTGGACAGTGGGGGACTAACTCTGACGGCACCCGCATGTCCCGCTGCTCCGCCCACATCCGGCGCACAACTGTTTCGTTGTCGTAAGTCCCCTGGTGGCAAGGCCGGGTGCATTGCCACAGGCCGTAGTCCCCCTGGGTGTAAAACAGACGCTTTTTATCAAAACCCGCCAGCTGGAATTGGTGATCCACATTGGTGGTCAGCACGAAGTGGTCCTTACCTTCCACCAGCTTCAGCAGAGCGTCGTAGACCGGCCCGGGGGCGCGCTCATAGCGGTTCACCATGATATGGCGGCTCCACCACGCCCAATATTCCTCCAGCGTTTCAAAGGGGTGGAAGCCCCCGGAATACATATCCTGGATGCCGTATTTCGCCTGAAAATCCCCGAAAGTCTTTGTAAACCGTTCCCCGGAATAGGTCAGGCCCGCCGAGGTGGATAATCCCGCCCCCGCGCCGATCATCACAGCGTCAGCTTTTTCAACGAGCCGCTTCAGCTGCCGTGCTTGGGCCGAGAAGCCTTTGATATATCCGCCTGTCCGTATCTTTGAAAACATTGAAGATCACCTTTTGAATAGAGGATGGGCTTTGCAGGAAGCCGGTCACGGTTTTGACCGCGATTTCAGCGGCTTCCTGATCGGGAAAATGGAACACCCCGGTGGAAATGCAGCAAAACGCCACACTCTCCAGCCCATGTTCCGCCGCCAGTTCCAGACAGGAGCGGTAACAGGAGGCCAACAGGTCCCGGTCACGCCGGGTCACGCGTCCCTCAATGATCGGGCCGACTGTGTGAAGAACATATCGGCTTGGCAGGTTGAAAGCCGGGGTGATCTTCGCCTGCCCGGCGGGTTCTTCATGCCCCTGCTGGTTCATCAGCTTATCACAGTACAGCCGCAATTGGATACCGCTCTTGCTGTGAATGATGTTGTCAATGCAGGAATGGAGGGCGCGGAAACAGCCCCTCATGCCGCTGTTGGCCGCATTGACAATGGCATCCGCATTCAAGGTCGTTATATCACCCTGCCACAAGACCAACCGCTCATCGCAGAGGAGGGATGGGAGGGAGCGGACATCCACCACCCCCTCCATATCCCGCTGGTTGGACAGATATTCGTCCTGTACCGCCAGAAAGGCCTCTCCGGCCGGCATGGGCGGGCGCACATTCATCAGCGCCCGGAGTAAATCCCTCTGCCCCTGGGCATCCTCCGGGATCGCGATGCCTTGGTACCGCGTATCCTCCGACAGCAACTCCCGGATCAGACAGCGGCGTTGTTCTTCATGCGTCATGCGCTTGCCTCCTGATTTTCCTTGATTATGAGGATGTTTTGATCATTCCGACGGGATGGCCGGTGAAGCATGGATTCGCCGTTCCGTCCGGGTCCTGTCATCCCCGCCTTTCCACCGCCTGGGCCGGGCAGACCGCGCGGCAGTTGCCGCAGTGGAGACAGTGCTCCTGCTGAATCCGATAGGGCGTTCCCGCCTCAATGCACCCCTGGGGGCAGTGCTCCAGGCAGACGCCGCAGCCGATACAGGCGTCCGTAATCCGGCAGCCCTTTTCCGTGACGGCTCCGCCGCCGATGGGATAGCTCTCCCGGAAAATCGGGTTGACGTCCAGATTGAAATACTCGATCTCCCCGTCCGTGATCTCAAACACGATGCCCGCCAGCCTCCGGGTGTCGCCGGGGTACACGTTGGAGAGATAGGGCTGTTCGGCGAATATCGTGTCAATCCACTTCCGCTGGTCCGCCTCGCTGACGGGCTTCGCCCTGGCGGACAGGCGGATCATCTCCTTGTACCTGGTGTAGCCCAGGATTTGCACACGCCCGTCGGAGAGGAGCTGGCGGCAGAAGTCCTTGCCCTTGGCCGTGAAGAAGTACAGGGCCTCCTGTTCGTAGTGGATGGCGCTGATGTTGCGAATCTGCGGCGCGCCGTGCTCGTCCACTGTGGCGAAGGCCAGAACCCCCACATATTGCAGCTTCTGCAAACAGGTTTTCGCGTCCATGTCATCCCTCCACGATTTTACTGCGGCCCGCCTTCCGGGGCTTTTCCCCGGGATACGCACCCTTCACATATCCCAGCAGCACGAAACAGCGGGCGATGTGGTTTTCGGGAACGCCCCATTTCCGGAGCATCGCCGCGCCCTCCTCGCTGTCAAAGGTCTCCTCACCTCTGGCCACAATGCAGGAGGCAAGGCCCAGCTCCGACGCCATCAGCACCATGTTTTCCGCGCAGCAGAAGGCGTCGGGGACGCTGTAGAGGAAATCCCTCCGGGCGAAGACCACGCAGACCGAGGGCGCGCCATAAAAACCGTTTTTGATGGTGGGGTCGTCTATGGTGCTGGGCTGTTCACTGGACACGAAGGAGCCGGCCAGACGGCTTCGGTCGAACCGGGCCAGATTCATCCTGCCGATCCTTCCGGCCAAGGCCGCGTCGTGGACGCCCACGATCATGCTCCGCTGGCCTCCCCCGGCATTGGGCGCGTAGATCCCGGCCTCCATGACCGTCTCCAGGTCGGCCCTGGAAATCTGCCGGTCCTGATACTTGCGGATGGAGCGGCGGCGCTTCATCAATTCCAGCAGTTCCATCACTCCACCTCCTTCCAGCACTGAGGGTCGGCGTCGTAGAAATCCCCGCTGGTTCCGCCGGCCACGGCGGGGCAGCCCCGGCACCAGGCCAGCAGTTCGCATTTGGCGCATTTCTTGAATTTCTGATAGTCCCGGTAGGCCTCCATCTCGCAGACCCACACGTCGGCGATCCGGTCCTCGAAGACATTCCCCACCCTGCTGTTCCGGACCCGGCGGCAGGCGTACAGGTCGCCGGTGGGCAGGATGGTCAGGTGGCAGTTGCCGCAGTTGCAGCCGCCGTAGATCATGCCCTCCTCCGCGTTCTCCGGGATTTTGAAGACCCCGGTCTCATACTCGTACAGGGTCCAGAGGTGGTCCTTCTTGTTGAACCAGGTCTTGCAGCCCGCCGCCTCACAGGCCTTGAATTTCGCGTCGCAGACCGCCAGCAGGTCCCGGTACTCCTGCGGCGTGATGCCGGTGTCCTTTTCCTCGCTGGTGGGGCAGTACCGGGCGAAGGCGAACACGTCCGCGCCGTACCGCACCACCGTGTCGATGATGTCGGGGACCTCCCTGATGTTCGTTCCCGAGACCGTGGTCATGATGACGCTCCGGATACCGGCCTGTTTGATGCAGGCGATTTTCTCCAGGGTGCAGTCAAAGGAGCCGGGTTTGCGGAACCAGTCGTGGGTCTCCCGCATCCCGTCCAGGGAGAGCTGGTACTTCTCACAGCCGTAAGACTTCAGCCGCCGGCACACCTCGTCGTTCAGGTGGAAGGGATTGCCCAGGATGGTGAAGGGAATGTCCCGCTCCTTCAGCAGGGCCAGCAGCCGCCAGAAGTCCGGGTGCAGGATGGGGTCGCCGCCAGTGATGTAGACGTAAGGCAGACGGCCGTACACCTCGCACATGTCGCGGCAGTTGTCCACAACGTCCCGCATCTGCTTCCAGGTCATGGCGTCCGGCTTTTTGCCGGCGTCCTCCGAAAAGATGTAGCAGTGCTTGCACCGCTGGTCGCACTCGTCCGTGATGTGCCATTGAAAAGAAAAATACTGTTTCATATCGTGTTCCCCTTATATGAAAACCGGCAGAGCCGGTCATGTTTGAAAGGCCCCCGGCAAGGGCTGACCTTGCCGGGGGTCAGCGAGGAGTTATTTGTCGCCAGCGCCGCAGGCGGAACCGCAAGCGGCGGGTTTTTCCTCCGGCTTGCCGGACGCCCCGCAGGCAGCGCCGCAGGCGGCGGGCTTGTCGGACGCTCCGCAGGCGGAACCAGCCCAGCCGGACAGATTGGAAAGCGCCATAGTGATGTACCTCCAGTGATGTTTGTCGAACCTGTTTCCCGGTCCGCAGCTTCATCCTAATGGAGCTTTGCCGGGAAAACAAGTACGCACTTTTTTATGACTCAGTCACTTTCGGGTAACCCGTTGCGAAAATCAGCGCCTTGCAGTATAATTGGAATGCAACATTCCATTTTGAACTGACAGGAGAGTACATCGCCATGCTGACAAGAGAAGAACTGCCGGTCTGCCCGGTGGCCACCACCGTGCAGGTCATCGGCAGCAAGTGGAAACTGCTGATTTTGCGGAACCTGCTGGAGCGTCCCTGGCGGTTCAACGAGCTGAAAAAAGACCTGGAGGGCATCAGCCAGAAGGTCCTGACGGACAGCCTGCGGTCCATGGAGGCGGACGGCATCATTGACCGCACGGTTTACGCGGAGGTCCCGCCCCGGGTCGAGTACGCGCTGAACGAGCTGGGGGATACCCTCCGGCCGATTCTGGACGCGATGGCGGCCTGGGGGGAGGACTATCGGAAGATCGCGCCGTGAGAGGCGTCTGACAAACAGGAACGGCAGCCGGGGGAAAGGTATAACCTGATCCGCCGGCTGTCTGTTCCAAATTTTTTTCGTCAAAGACAGATCGTTGTAACATTTCACGGACATTTCCCTGTTATACTGTTCTCAGAATCCAAAGGAGGACGGACCATGAAACGGATATTGCTTGTGGAGGACGACGCCCTTTTGAACAGGACCTTGGTCTATAACCTGGTTTCCGACGGCTGGGACGTCACGTCCGCCCTGAACGCCAGGACCGCCGCCGATCTGCTGGCCGGGAGGTCATACGACCTGGTGCTGCTGGACATCAATCTGCCGGACGGGAACGGCTACGACCTGTGCGGGCTCATCAAGCCGGAGCACCCGGACACGGTGGTGATCTTCCTCACCGCCAACGACCAGGAGAGGGACCAGCTCCGGGGCTATGAGGCGGGGGCGGTGGACTACATCACCAAGCCCTTTTCCATCGGAGCCTTGCAGCGGAAGATCCGCGCCATGTTCGCCATGCTGGAGCACCACAGGCCGGCCAGGGACCTCTACGACGACGGCAGGCTGTTCCTGGATTTCTCGGAGCAGGCCGCCTCTCTGAACGGAAGAGCCCTCGCCCTCTCCCCCATGGAATACAAGATGCTGTACCTGTTCTGCAAGAATCCCAGACAGGTCCTGACCCGGCAGCGGCTTTTGGAACGGCTGTGGGATGTGGACGAGAAATTCGTGGACGAGCACACCCTGACCACCTCCATCAGCCGAATCCGGGGGAAGATCGAAGCGGAGGGCGGCACCTATATCAAGACCATCTACGGCATCGGCTATCAGTGGACAGGGGGTGAGCGGAAGTGAAGCGCATTCCGGTCAAGACCATGTTCCTGCTGACGGAGACCGGCGCGGCGGTTTCCATGCTGGCCCTCTCCCTCCTCCTCTTCGCCGTCACCGGCGAGGACCGGGTGCTGCTGGCCGGCGCGCTGCTGACGGCCTGCGCCCTGATCTGGCTGTTTCTGCTGACGCTGTTTTTCGCCAGGCGGCTGTCCCGGTTCACCGACGACCTGTGCCGGACCATGGACGGCATGATCACCGGCGGCGGGGAACCGGCCCGGGCCGACGACAGCGAAACCATCTTCGCCCGCATCAGCTGCCGCCTCTCCCGGCTGTACGGCATCCTTCAGGAAAACCGGCGCAAAGTGGACGCGGAGCGGCGGGAGCTGCAAACTCTGGTGTCGGACATCTCCCATCAGGTGAAGACGCCGGTGGCCAATTTGAAAATGGTGACGGACACCCTGCTGGCAAAACCCGTCACGGAGCGGGAGCGGCGGGACTTTTTACAGGGCATCCGCAGCCAGACGGACAAGCTGGAGTTTCTGGTGCAGTCCATGGGGAAAGCCTCCCGCCTGGAAACCGGGGCCATCACCCTGGAAAAGAAGGACGGCCCGCTGATCGACACCCTGGCCCTGGCCTGCAGCGGCATCGTCTACGCCGCGGAGAAAAAGGGCATTTCCGTGGAGGTCCGGTGTCCGGAGGACCTGCGGGTGTCCCATGACGGCAAGTGGACGGCGGAGGCCCTGTTCAACCTGCTGGACAACGCGGTGAAATACACCCCGGAGGACGGGAAAATCAGCGTGTCGGCGGAGCAGTGGGAGATGTATGTCAAGCTGGATGTGGCCGACACCGGCAGGGGCATCCCCGAGAGCCGGCAGGCCGCCATCTTCCGGCGCTTTTACCGGGAGGAGGAGGTCCATGACCAGCCGGGGGTGGGCCTCGGCCTGTATCTGGCCCGGGAGATCGTCACCCGGCAGGGCGGCTATATCAAGGTGGTCTCGGAGGCTGGCCGGGGATCCACGTTTTCGGTGTTCCTGCCCCGGCGGTAAGCTGTTCACAGAAAGTTCACAAGTGGGCGTCCCATTCGGACATTTCTGTGACATTTGGATGTTACGGTAGCTCCGGCGAACAGCCGTGAAAGGAGCAGACGAAGATGAGCGTATTACAGACCATCGACCTGAAAAAGCAGTATGGCGCCGGACCCAACCTCACCCGCGCTCTGGATGGAGTCAGCCTCTCGGTGGAACAGGGGGAGTTCGTGGCGGTGGTGGGGACCTCCGGCAGCGGCAAGTCCACCCTGCTGAACATGATGGGCGGGCTGGACACCCCCACCTCCGGCAGCGTCATCGTCCGGGGGGACGAGCTGGCGAAGAAGAACGACGAGGAGCTGACCATCTTCCGCCGCCGGAACATCGGCTTCATCTTCCAGAACTACAATCTGGTCCCCATTCTGAATGTCTACGAGAACATCGTCCTGCCGGTGGAGCTGGACGGAGACACGGCGGACCAGGGATTCATGGATGAAATCGTACACATGCTGGCCCTGGAGGACAAGCTGCAGAATATGCCGGGCAACCTCTCCGGCGGACAGCAGCAGCGGGTGGCCATCGCCCGGGCCCTGATCACGAAACCGGCCATCGTCCTGGCCGACGAGCCCACCGGAAACCTGGACAGCAAGACCAGCGCCGACGTGTTGGGCCTGCTGAAGCGCACCGGCACGGAATTCAACCAGACCATTGTGATGATCACCCACAACAATGAAATCGCCCAGCTGGCCGACCGCATTGTGCGGATCGAGGACGGCAGGATCGTGGGATAAGGGGGCGGCGGCGATGACTTGGCCTTTTGAGAACGACACCAGCGGAGTGGAAAAGAAGCTGGCGGCCCGCAGCATCAGAGCAGACAGACGCCGGAGCGTTTTTGTCATCCTCACCATCGCTCTGGCCGTCTGCCTCATGGGAACCCTCTGCTTTCTCTACTCCGCACAGCAGCTGAAGACCCTGGACGGCATCCTGGGGCAGTACCAGGCCGGATGCGGCGGGCTGACCCGGGAGGAGGTGGACCGGCTGGCGGACGCCGGGAAATTTGAGAAATGGGGCTGTACCGCCGAGGTCGGGAACGCCCGCCACGGGGACGGCGTTCTGAAGATCAGCTTTGTCAGCCCGGAGATGATCGACCTGATGGGCTACGGCGAGGTCACCGGGGCCTATCCCCAGGCGCTGAATGAGCTGTGCGTGGAACGCGCCTTTCTCCGTCATTTCGGCCTGCCGGAGGAGACCGGCCGGACGGTGACTCTGGACCTGGGGGACGGCGGGAGGTCCTATACCGTCACGGGCATTCTGGAGTCGGAGAACAACAGCCGCATTTTCACGGTCTGGATTCCGGAGGCCGCCGTGACCGCGGGCGGCCACGAGGCCCCCTATGAGCTGCGGTTCCGCTTCGCCGGGAGCCAGGGCATGGAGCCGGCCCGGCTCCGGGCGGACATCGAGCAGTTCTTCCTGGAAATGGGCATCCCGGAGGACCGGACCTTTTACAGCTCCAACTACTTCGGTATGGTGGACCTGTACCTTGGGAACGGGATGGAGGTCTATGCCGCGGCGGTCCTGATCGCCGTCGTCTGCGCCATCGTGATCTACAACATCTTCTACATCTCCGTCATGGGAAAAATGCGGGAATACGGCCGCCTGAAGGTGCTGGGGACCACACCCAGACAGCTGAGGCGGGTGGTCAAGCGGGAGCGCCGCTTCCTGACCGCCATTGCCATCCCCCTGGGGCTGCTCTGCGCTGCGGTCATCGCGCTGATCGCGTTCCCCGGCTACTGGCCCTGGAGGGACAATCTCCGATCCGCGGTGGTGGTCTCCCTCCTGACCCATGCAACCGTCCTGATCGCCACCAGGAAGCCTATGGCAATGGCGGGAAAGGTCTCCGCCATTGAGGCTATCCGCGCCACCGCCTGTTCCCGGCAGCGGGGCTCCGGCGTTTCAAGGCAGCTTCACCGCCGCCTGACCATGCCCCGCCTGGCCCTGATGAACTTCTCCCGGAACCGGAAAAAGGCCTTTGTCACCGCCCTCTCCCTGAGCCTGACCGGTATCCTGCTGCTCTGCGTCTCCGCCTACGCAAGCTCGGTGGATGTCAAAGAAATGGCCCAGTCCCAGTTTGGAGACCAGAGCCAGTACCTGTTGGAGTACGAGGATTACGCGGGCCGGGAATTCGTGGAGATGCAGAGGGAGAACCCCCTGGGCCAGGCTCTGCGGGCCGAACTGGCCGCCCTTCCCGGCGTGGACCATGTCACGGCCTACAGTCTGACCTGTGTGGAGATTCCCGCCATCAGCGCCATTCCCGGCAACCGCGCCCATGAACCCTTTGTTGTCAGGGGAATTTCCAAGGAGGATATGGCGGAGATGTACGCGGGCGGCGGGGTTCTGGAGGGAACGGCGGACCACCGGCGGCTTCTGGAGGGAAACGGCATCCTGGTCTGCCCGGCGGGCAGCGCGCTGAAAGAGATATACCGTACTGGCTACCAGGTCGGGGATACCGTGACCCTCTCCTGCTACAACGGACAGACGAAAACCTATACGGTGATGGGCATCGTGCAGGATGTTCAGATTGGAAATTCGTCCCATTTCTTCATTCTGCCGGAGGAGGAGCTGTCCGTCCTCTACCCGGAAATTTCGGATTTCACCGGCTATGTCAACCTCCACACGGAGCAGGACAGTGACCAGCTGCGGCGGACGGTGTTCGGCGCCGTGTCCGACCAGCGGGTGGCGGTCTCCGGTCTGGACGACCTGTCCGCCGAGCTGGAGCGCGGCCTGCGGGGGGAACTGGCCCGGGACTACGGCATCCTGGTCTTCATCTTTGTGTTCTCCCTCATCAACCTTGCCAACACCCTGATCACCAATCTCCTCACCCGACAGCTGGAGTTCGGCGTGTTCCAGTCCGTGGGCATGAGCGACCGGCAGCTGTCCAGAATGCTGTCCTTTGAGTGCCTGTACTATGTGGGGATCACGCTGCTGGTAACCCTGACTCTGGGGACAGCGTGCAGTCTGGTTGTCTGCGAGGTATTCGATCAGATTGGCCTGTTCGGGACCCTCACCTACCATTTCCCGGCGCTCCAGGCGCTGCTCTTCGCCGCCGCGCTGCTTCTGGTGCAGGGGGTGTTCTCCGCCTGCGCGGTCCGCTATACCAGAAGGCTCTCTCTGGTGGAGCGGATCAAGGCGTTGGACTGACCCCGCCCGGAATGGAACGGTTACAGTCGAAGGAGGTATGTTACTATGACTTGGCCTTTTGAGAACGACACCAGCGCGGTCGTCCGCAGGCTGTCAAATGCCCGTCTCAGGCAGCATCATTTCAGGAACCGGCTGATTGGAGTTATTATCTTTATGGCCGCCGCTATGATGGCTTTTGTTTCTTCTTACGCCTACAATATTACAAGTGAATACGCGGCGTCTACCGTGTATCAGGGAATTTTTCAAAATCTCTCCCAGGAGAACATCTCCCTGCTGACAGCCGATCCCCGTATTGAGAGTGTAGGCGTTTACCAATCCGTTGGCATGACGGAGCGGGAGAACGGAATCACAATGGGCATCGTATGTTCCGATGAAGCAACTATGCGGCTTTCCAATATCAAACTGATGGAAGGGCATATGCCGCAGGCCACCAATGAACTGCTTGTAGAAAAGGGATATACAGACGCCCTGAATTTGAAAGCAGGTATTGGCGATACCATATCTGTTCACTACCGCAACCAGGCAAGCCGCCAATTAGAAACCGTAGATTTTCAGATCACCGGCTTTATCCAGACAACCGCTGAAAATGACAGCAACAGGGTTGCTTATAACGCCATCGTTTCACAGAGCTTTGTTCAGGAAAACGCTGCTCTTGCCGCCGGGCCTGTGGCAGCTATGATTTCTGTCCGTAATACCGCGAAATATACGAATCAGGAACTGAAAGAGCTGGTGCGGGCGATTGGCCTGGATTGCGGAATCTCCACGGACAATATACAGATCAACAATTTATACATTGACAGCAATAACATGTCAAAAGAGACGGTACTGATGGTTCTGCTCGTTGGGCTGGTCTTGATCAGCGTATGCTCCCTGGTCATCTACAACATATTTTTTATTTCGGTCATGAGCAATGTTGCCTCCTTTGGACAGCTGCGTACACTTGGCACCACGAAAAAGCAGATCAAGCGAATCATTTCAAAGGAGGGAAACTATCTTGCGTTCCGTTTTATTCCGCTTGGGTGTATTGTGGGCGGGGTGCTGTCCTCCCTGACAGACAGAGACGCTTTTCGGCTGTTTCCTGACATTGTAGTCGTGCTTTTGTCCGGCACCGTCGTATTTATTTGCGTAAAGCTGTCCATTTTGAAGCCGGCTAAAATCGCAATGTCGGTCTCGCCCATGGAAGCATTCCGCTACAGCAGCTATGCCAAGGTAACGAAGAGCAGAAAACGTCTGAAAAAGAGCGGGAAACGTCTGAAAAAGGACAGGAAACCCCTCACTCCCTTTTCGCTTGCGGCCATGAATTTACTGCGGGACAGGAAGAAAAGCATATTGACCTTTACCTCGCTGGTTTTGAGCGGGATGATGCTTGTGGGAATTTCCTCCCTGCTGTCCTCTCTTGATCCTGAGCAACGGGCAAAGCAGAGCTTTCCCTATGAGGGCTCCTATGTGGTGGAGCTGAACCGGGCGCTGGTTACGCCCACGTTTTCCCTTACGCGGCTACAGGAAAACAATCTTCTGACAGATGAATTGAAGCATGAGATTTTGTCGATAGACGGCGTGAGCGGGATTGTCTGCCAGCAGGAAATCTGCGTCACCATTGACGGAATGGAAACAGCGATTCGGAGCATGAACGCAGAGGATTATGCGGCGCTGGAGCATCGGGTCATGGCCGGGGAACTGCCCCATTGTGACCATACCGGGGAAAACTCTCTTGTAATCAATATGGGCAGCCCAGAATTGGATTATCTGCAAAAGAGCTATGAGGCCGGCGATACCATTACTTTTTCTCAGGCAGGGAACAATTTGCAGGGCAATTTGACCTATGTTGTATCCGCCGTCGTCTTTGATAAGAACAGCGCTTCCAGTTTTATCTTACCCGCAGCGGAAATGGAGCGGGCGGTTCCCTATAACGCGAACAGCGCGTTCATAATTCAGACGGGGGACAGCGGTTATATTGGAATTGAGGACAAATTGCAGTCGCTGACCGGGGCGAGTGACAGCTTGCGCCTGAAAACGCTGAAAGATACGACAATGCAGTACAAAAGTGTTTTCAGCACAATTTCTGCTGCGGCATATGCTCTGTTAGCCGTCATTATCACGTTCAGCATCATCAATCTGGTCAATACCAGCATGACCAATATCATTTCCAGAAGGAAGGAGATGGGGCTCTTTCGGGCCATTGGACTGGACAGTAAACAGCTTTCCGGTATGATAGGCTTTGAAAATGGTTTCCAGACCTTTGGCAGCTTTGCAGCTTCTGTTGTTGGCGGTCTGGCCGTTGGAAAAGCAATCTGCTCCGCGGTAGGAAATGTACCTGGATTCAGCTTTGTAGGTTACACGTTCCCCATTATATCTGTATGCTTTTATTTCCTGCTGGCACTTGCGCTGCAATGTATCCTTACAAAATGGGCAAGCCTGTATTGCAGGCAAAACAGCGTAGTCGAACAGCTTCGCGTGACAGAATAGAGGTGGTAAATCATGACCTGGCCCTTTGAAAACGACACCGACGCCATTGTAAAGAAGCTGGCGAAGCGGAGCCTTGCCAGTGAGAAGCGCCGGAACCTGATGGTGGTGACCGCCGTGGCTTTGGCGGCGTTCCTGATCTCTTTTGCGGCAATTCTATCCGTTTCTGTGGCGCAGATCCAGCGCAATCAGGCGGCCGACACCTACGAGGCAGTCTTCACCGGCGTTGACGCATCCGACGTGGCGGCACTGAAAGCCCTGCCGGAGTTTGCACGGGTGGGCGAATACTACCTGCTGGGGCAGGAGCATTCGGAGCAGGGCTACAATGCCTCCTATGTGTACTGCGACAGCGACATGATCTACATTGCCCGCAGCCAGATGGAGCTGGTAAAAGGAGAGCTTCCGGAGCGAGAGAATGAAGTCGCTGTCAGCGAATATTTCCTCTCCTCATACGGTTCCAACGCGGGGATTGGTGAAACGGTTCGATTGGACACCGAGAGCTTTCAGGGCGACTATACCGTGACCGGCATCCTGTCCAACATGGGAGAAAAGGAAGGAAACACCTGCGCCATTGCCGTTTCCAAGACGGCCTTGACCCGGTGGGCCGGATTTGACCCTGCCGGGTATCGCGCCTATGTGCATTTTCAAAACGATGAACAGTTGAACCAGGAGATCATGACCGCCTGCTGCCGGGAGATTGCCGCCCGGTATGGCCTTCCCCATGCGGGCATGAACAGCAGCTACTTTGCCTATGCTTCCAAGTCCATTGACTTTGCCTCCGCCGGCGGCATCGCGGCCCTTGTGCTGATTGGCGGCTATGTGGTCATCCAGAGCATTTTCCGTATCTCCATCCAGGATAAGATTCAAAGCTATGGGCAGCTGCGCACCATCGGGGCGACATCCAAACAGATCCGGCGCGTTGTCAAAAGAGAGAGCCGCCGGCTGGGCAGCATTGGAATCCTGCTGGGCGTACTGCTGGGCGTTGTCGGCGGTTTGCTCCTGTTCCCGAAAGGATTCCATGGACTCTACTATGGGGTGGCGGTGCTTCTGACCGTTTTGATCTGCTGGTTCATGGTGATCATCTCCGTCCGCAGACCGGTGAAGATTGCCGCCGGTATCTCGCCGCTGGAGGCGGTGCGTTTTTCCGCCGGGCAGGAACGGATACGCAGCCGGAAGAAACCCATCAAGCTCAATCCTGTGTCCATGGGTCTTGCGAACTTCCGGCGGGACCGCAAAAAAGCGGCCAGCATCGCGGCCTCTCTCAGCCTGGGCGGCATCCTGCTTTTGATTGTATCCTCCGTGGTTCTGACCCGCTCACCGGAGCGGGCCGCAAGGCTGTTTTTTCCGGACGGAGACTACAAGATATATCTGTCCTCGGAGCAGCCGGAGGAGGAGATCATGGCCGCGGGCAACCCGCTGAATGACGGACTGCGGCAGGAAATTTTATCGGTAGACGGGGTGACGGATGTGCTGGTCACCCGCCAGTCTCTGCACGGAAAATTCGGGACCTCCGCAGGTACTGAGGCCGGTATGTGCGATGCTCTGACGGACGAAAACCGGCAGGAGGTGGAGGCCGCGCTGATATCCGGCGCGATGCCGGCGGACGCCCACAGCGTCCTTCTAGCCGCAAGCTATCAAAAGCACCTCGCTGAGATGGATGTCGGGGCCGCTATGGAGCTGTCTCTGGGTCAGAAAACCGTGACCGTCACCATATCCGGCCTGCTGGATCCATTGAGGATGACAAATGGGCACGGTGCGCTTGCCCTGGATTCGGTGGCTCTGTTTGCGCCGGAGGAGCTGTTTCGGGAACTTCATCCCGAGATCGAGAACTTTGATTATTCCTGGAGCATTGTCAGTGACCCGAAAAAAGCGGAACGTGTGGAAGCCGGTCTTCAAGAAATTCTGTCCAGCCGCAGCAATCTCGGTCTGGATACCATCGGGACCCACATTGCATATGAGAAAATGCAGAGCGGTCTTATTTTCGGCAGTATGGAGGCGCTCTCCTGGCTGATTTTCCTGTTCGGCGTCGTCAACCTGATCAATACAACCCTTTCCAACCAGATGTCCCGCAGGCGTGAAAACAGCATCCTGCGCTCCATCGGCCTGACCAGCAGGCAGCTATGCCGGATGAACATTTGCGAAGGACTCTGTTATGCGGCCTTTGCCGCCCTGGCTGTTCTGCTGATCGGACTTCCGATTTCGGTGGTGGTGTGCCGGGAGGTCAGCCGGCAATCCTTTGCCGGTGAGATCGTGCCGTATCAATTTCCGATTTTGGAAATGGGGCTGTTCACCCTGGTTCTGTTCGGCCTGGAGGTTCTCCTGTCCGTCTGGACGGCAGGCAGGAGCAGAACCCGGAATTCCCCATGAAAGAGCGCCGCCCCATTTCACCGGGGCGGCGCTTATCTTTTTTCATGTACTCAAAGCCCCTGGAGAAACGCCTCCACCTGGGTCAGCGCGGCGCCCACGGCGGCGGCCTCCTGGGGGCGGCGTCCATACCTCAGGTAGGAGGTATCCTGTTCAAAGGGGTTCCGCTCCGCCAGCAGCGCCCGCAGCAGCTCCCCGAATTCCTCCAGGCAGGCGCCCACGGCGCCGCCCACCATGACCCCGCAGTCGAAGCTCACCCGCAGGTTGTTCACCGCCACCGCCAGATTCTCCAGATATTCCCGCCAGACCTCCCGTTTTTCGGCGTCCCCGGAGCGGAGCTCCTCGAAGAAAGCGGTGAGGCTTCCCCCGGCGTGGTCCGAGAGGACCTTGGCGGAGCAGTAGGCGTCCAGGCAGCCCTCCCGGCCGCAGCGGCAGCGCCGCCCCCCGGGGACCAGGGTCATGTGGCCGAATTCCCCGGCCCGGAGATGATCCCCGGGGCACAGGGCCCCGTCCCGGAAGATGGCCCCGCCCACCGTGTCGTTCAGGGAGAGGTAGACCATGTCCTCCTCCATGCCGTAAAACTCCGCCAGGGCGGCGGCGTGGGCGGTGTTGAGGACGCGGCAGGGCCAGGGAATCTGCTGGGTGAAGCGGCTGAGGGGCACATTCCGCAGCTCCAGGTCCCGGGAGTCCCGCAGGACGCCCCGCTCCCCGTCCACCGTGCCGGGAAGGGCCAGGCCCACGCCCAAGAGCCGCTCCTCCCCTCCGTTGGCGTCCACGAAGCGCTGGAGCAGCCCGCCCAGGTATTTGAAATAGATGTCCTCCATGGAGAAGCGGAGGGCCCCGGTGGCCTGCTTCAGAAGGTTTCCGCTCAGGTCCGTCAGCGCCACGCTGACCCGGTCCCGGGTCAGGTCCACCCCCACCGCCACCCGGGCGTCCCGCACAGGGGCGTAGGCCTTGGCCTTCCGGCCCCCGGTGGAGGCGTACATGCCGTCCTCCCGGACCAGGCCCAGCTCCGTCAGCTCCTTCACGTTCTGCAGAATCGTGGGCCAGCTGAGGGCCAGCTTCTGGGTCAGCTCCATCTGGGAGACCCGGTCGCTCTTCAAAATACAGCGCAGGGTGCTCACCCGGTTGCGCCGTTTGACGTCCATATTGTTGGCGGGAGGTGTGGTCATGTCTCTCATTCCTCGCTCACTCTTTGTTTTATAAAGACTTTATGAATAGCATAGCCGATTTTCGCCCAAATGGCAAGCCCTTTCCAAGAAAAAATTCTCCCTACCCCGCTTTTGGTTGACAGGGGCGGCGGGCTACGGTATACTTTATTCAATTCCTTATTTTTCCGGTCAATTTACAGGGGCCTTCCGCCCCGGAACAGGAGGAGCAGCCATGTTACACGAGATCAGCTTCCAGTCCTTCAACCAGAGGGATCAGGTCCAGGGGTGGATTTACGTCCCCGCCGCCAGGCCCCTGGGCGTCATCCAGCTGGTCCACGGCTTCGGGGAGCACTCCCGGCGGTACATTCACATGATCTCCAAATTCCTGGACGCCGGCTTCATCGTGGCGGCGGACGACCACGTGGGCCACGGCAGGACCGCCGTGGTCAACGACTCCTGGGGCGACTGGGGAGACAAGGGCCCCCACACCATGATGGAGGACGAGCACACCCTGACCACCCTGGTCAAGAAACAGTACCCCGGCCTTCCTTATTTCCTCTTCGGCCACAGCATGGGCTCCTTCATCGCCCGGGACTACATCACGGCCTACGGCGAAGAGCTCAACGCCGTCACCCTCTGCGGCACCAGCGGCGTCTTCCCCGGGCTGGAGCAGGGCATGGCCATGCTGAAGGCCGCCGTGGACGCCGGACAGGGAGAGGCCTCCGACCCCAATGCCGCCGGGGCGCTGCTTGGGTGGATGTGCGAGCGCTGCACGGAGGAGATCCGGTTCGGCAACGAGTGGATCTGCTCCGATCCCTGTGTCCAGGCGGACCACGCCATGGACCCCCTGGACGCCTTCTCCCGGCCCACCAGCAACCGCGCCTTCCTCTACTTCTGCCAGATGATCGACTTCATCACCGGCCCCGCCTGGGCGGAGAAGGTGCCCAAGGACCTGCCCGTCTACAACATCGCCGGCGGCGAGGACCCGGTGGGCCAGTACGGCGCGGGCGTGAGGCAGGTCTCCTCCTGGCTGGAAGAGTCCGGCCACAGGGTGACCACGAAAATTTACGACGGCTACCGCCACGAAATCCACAACTACGCCGACCTCAAGGATGAAGTGGAGCGGGGCATCCTGGACTTCTTCAGGGGGACGATGAACACGTGAACGAGAAGCAGTATGTGATCGCCATGGACCAGGGGACCACCAGCTCCCGGTGCATCCTCTTCGACCGGCGGGGAGCGGTCCGCTCCGTGGTCCAGAGGGAGTTCCCCCAGATTTATCCCCAACCCGGCTGGGTGGAGCACGACCCCATGGACATCTGGGCCACCCAGATGGGCGTCACCATGGAAGCCATGCAGAAGGCCGGTGCCCGGGCCGGGGACATCGCCGCCATCGGCATCACCAACCAGCGGGAAACCACCCTGGTCTGGGACGCCGCCACCGGAAATCCCGTCTGCAACGCCATCGTCTGGCAGTGCCGCCGGACAGCGGAGCGCATCGAGCGCCTCCGGCGGGACGGGCTGGAGGAGACGGTCCGGCGGAAGACGGGCCTGATTCCCGACGCCTACTTCTCCGCCAGCAAGCTGGAGTGGATTCTGGACAACGTCCCCGGGGCCCGGGAGCGGGCGGAGCGGGGTGAGCTGCGCTTCGGCACCGTGGACAGCTGGCTCATCTGGAACCTCACCGGAGGCCGGGTCCACGCCACGGACTGCACCAACGCCTCCCGGACCATGCTCTTCGACATCCACAAGCTCCGGTGGGACCCGGAGCTGCTGGACTACTTCCGCGTCCCCTCCTCCCTGCTGCCCCGGGTGCTGCCCAGCAGCTCCATTTTCGGCGAGACGGAGACCTTCGGCGGGTCCATCCCCATCGCCGCCGCCGCGGGAGACCAGCAGGCCGCCCTCTTCGGCCAGTGCGGCTTCGAGCCGGGAGACGTGAAGAGCACCTACGGCACCGGCGGCTTCCTGCTGATGAACACCGGAACGGAGGCGGTGCCCTCCCGGCGGGGGCTCCTCACCACCATTGCCGCCAGCGCCGGCGGAGAGACCCGGTACGCCCTGGAGGGCAGCGTCTTCGTGGCCGGAGCGGCCATTCAATGGCTCCGGGACGAGCTGCGCCTGCTGGACAGCGCCGCCCAGACGGAGGAGGTCTGCCGGAGGCTGGAGGACGCGGGAGGCGTCTACGTGGTTCCGGCCTTCGTGGGCCTGGGAGCCCCCTACTGGGAGCCCTACGCCCGGGGCACCGTGGTGGGCCTGACCAGGGGCGTCACCCGGGACCACCTCATCCGGGCGGTGACGGAGTCTCTGGCCTACCAGACCAACGATCTGCTCCGGGCCATGAAAGAGGAGTCCGGCCTGACCCTGACCTCCCTCAAGGTGGACGGCGGGGCCAGCGCCAACGATTTTCTCATGCAGTTCCAGGCGGATTTGTCGGACCTGGAGCTCCAGCGGCCCCGGTGCATCGAGACCACCGCCCTGGGCGCCGCATATCTGGCGGGACTGGCCACCGGCTTCTGGAGGGACCAGGAGGACATCCGGGGCAACTGGGCCTGTGAGCGGACCTTTGCTCCCGGCATCTCCCCGGGGCGGCGGCAGTCGCTGCTGAAGGGCTGGGACCGGGCCGTGCGCTGCGCCGTGGCCTGGGCCAGGGACGAGGACTGACGGACAACATACGGCAGGACCCCGGAGAAAACTCTCCGGGGTCCTGTTTCTGTCGGACGGTTCACTTTACGCCCGCCGGAGTCCTCTCCCTGGCGGCGTGCTTTTTGCGGGGCTTTTTCCTGACGGCCTTCGCCTCTCCCTCCGGGAGGGCCTCCGCCGGCTGGGCGTCCCCCGCCGGGAGGGCTTCCGTCTCTCCCGCCGGAAGGGCTTCCGCCGCCGGGGCGGGAAGCGGCTCCGCCGTGGGGACCGGGTCCGGGGTCTTCCAGCGCCAGCTGGTCTTGTTGAACACCGGCTCGCAGACCAGAAGGATGGCGGGCATGAGGAAGATGCTCACCAGCGCCGAAATCAGAGCGCCCCGGGACAGCATGACGCAGATGGCTCCGATCAGATCGATGGAGGAGACGAAGGACACCCCCAGAGTGGCGCAGAACAGCACCAGGGCGCTGGTGACGATGGACGCGTCGGAGGAGGAGGCGGCGATGCGGATGGCCTCCTTCCGGTCCAGGCCCTTCTTCAGCTCCTCCTGGAAGCGGGAGGTCATCAGGATGGCATAGTCCACCGTGGCTCCCAGCTGAACGCAGCTGATGATGGTGGGGGCGATGAAGGGGATCTCAGTTCCCAGGAAGTAACAGCAGCCCTGATTGATGAAGATGGCCAGCTCAATGGTGGCTACCAGCACCAGGGGGACGGTGACGGATTTGAATACGACGGCGATGATCAGGAAGATGGCCGCGATGGAGATGTAGTTGGTCACCTGGAAATCCACCGAGGAGGTGTCGATCAGGTCCCGGTACATGGCTCCCTCTCCCGTGATCATGGCGGAGGGGTCGTAGCTGTGGAGGATTTCATTCATGGCGTCCAGCTGGCCCGCCACCTCGTCCGTGGCCGGGGCGTAGCTGGAGTTGACCATCATCAGCTGCCAGCCCCCCTGCCGGAGCATATCCTTCACATCCTTGGGAATGAAGAAGTCCGGGATGCCGGTGCCCAGCATCTTGTGATAGGAGACCACGGAGGTGATGCCGGGAACCTCCTCCATCCGCCGCTCGATCTCCCTCATGTCGGCGGCGCTGAGATCGTCCCGGAGGACCACAAAGTGGCTGGTGGCCATGTCGAAGTCATCCTTCAGTTTCTCGTTGCTGACGATGGAGGGCAGGTCCCGGGGAAGGGACTCGTCCAGCTTGTAGTAGATGTCCGCGTGGCGCTGGGCGTAGACCGCCGGGAAGAACAGCAGCACCGTCAGCACCACCAGGGGGATTCTGTACCGGAGGATGAAGCTGTTCACCTTGTCGAAGGAGGGGATCAGGGTCTTGTGTTTGTGCTTTCCGATCTGCTTGTCGAAGATCAGCACCAGGGACGGCAGGACCAGAATGACCGTCGCCACCCCCAGGACCACGCCCTTGGCCATGACGATGCCGATGTCCCGGCCCAGGGTCAGCCGCATGAAGCACAGGGCCAGGAAGCCCGCGATGGTGGTCAGGCTGCTGCCGGAGAGGGACCGGAAGGCGGCGATGATGGCCTGGGCCATGGCGTCCCGCTTGTCGTCGTAGTGCTCCCGCTCCTCCTCGTACCGGTGGTAGAGAAAGATGGAGTAGTCCATGGTGACGCCCAGCTGGAGGACGGCAGCGATGGCCTTGGTGATGTAGGAAATCTGGCCCAGGAAGACGTTGCTGCCGAAGTTGTAGACCACGGCCAAGCCGATGCTGGCCAGATACACGAAGGGCAGCACCGTGGACTCCAGGGTGACGCTCATGGCGACCAGGGCCAGCAGAATGGCGAGGCCCACGAAAATGGGCAGCTCCCCGTCCATGACGTCCCGGGTGTCCTTGATGACCACGGAGAATCCCGCCAGGAAGCAGCGCTCGTTGCAGACGTTCCGCACCTGCTGGATGGCCTCCATAGTCTCGTCGGAGGCCCCGGGGTGGTCGTACTGGATCAGCATCATGGTGGCCTGGCCGGAGAAAAACATCTCCCGGAGGTCCGCCGGAATCATCTCCACCGGGACCTGGATGCCCACCAGGTTGCTGAGCCACACGGCGCTGGACACGCCGGGGACGTCCTTGATGTCCTGGATCAGCTTGTTCGTGTAGCCCGCTGGCATGCCCTCCACGATGAGCATGCTGGTGGCCGCCATTTTGAAGGGCTCCTCCAGCAGCTGCTCCCCCTGGGAGGAGGGCAGGTCCTGGGGCAGGTAGGACAGGATGTCGTAGTTGATCCGGGTGGCGGCGTAGCCGATGATGGAGGGGATCAGCATCAGCAGGGCGATGGCCGCCACCAGCTTTGGCTTTCGGGTCAGCTTATGGGCGATTTTCTCGATCATGGCGGTTCCCCTCCCGTCAGCGGAAGACGCCGGTGACGGCGTTCCAGAAGTCCCGGAGCATCTGGGTCACCCGGCCCCAGAAGGTGGTCTTCTCCTTGGCGGCGGCGGACTCCTCGTCCTCCTCCCCGTCCTCCGTCTTGATCTCCTGGGTGCGGATCAGGACCTGGATGCTGTCGGGGGCGGGATTCCGCTCGTCCGTCAGGGACACCGGCTCCGCCGTGGCGTCCATCAGCAGGATGTTGTTCACGTCTCCGGTGTATTCGTTCCAGGTGTCCTCGATGATCCGGGTGACCGTGTTTTTGGCCTCTTTCACCTGCTTGGTGGTGGCCAGGGCCTTGGCGGTCTGCCGCAGGGCGGCGGAGAGGCCCCGGAGGGACTGCTTCGTCCCCGCGTCCAGGTCCCGGCCCGTGGACCGGGCCAGATTCTCCGCGTCGGCGATCATGGACTCCGTGTCCCGGATGGTGGTCACGGCGGAGGCGCTGAGGGTCCCGGCGTTGGCCAGGGCCTCCTGGAGGGTGGGCTCATAGCCGTTCAGCACGGTGCGCAGGGCGTCCACGTCCTCCAGAATCTCCCGCAGGGTCCCGGCGGACTGGCCGAGAGCGGCCGTCAGGTCCTCCGCGTCGTCCAGGTCCCGCAGCAGGATATCCAGCGCCCCGCAGAGGTTCGCCAAGTCCCCCGCCACGGCGGCGGTGGGGCGCTTGATTTCATTCAGGGAGGCGTTGAGCTGGCTTTGAATCGCGTTGATCTGGGCGGCGGCGCTGTCCAGTCCGCTGGCGATCAGGTCCACCACCGCGCCGCCCACGGTGTTGTTCTCCGGGGGTTTGCCGGGGTTCGTCGGAGTGCCGGGAGTGGTTCCGCCAGGAGTTGTTCCGCCGGGAGTGGTCTCACCGGGAGGGGTGGTCTCGCCAGGGGTGGTCTCGCCAGGAATGGTATCTCCGCCAGAGGTATCTCCGCCAGGGACATCCGAACCGCCGTTGGAGTCGGAACCACTTCCGGAGTCAGAGCCGGTGTCGGGGGGTTCGCTGTCACCGGAGTCCGAATCTCCACCGTCCGAGTCTCCTCCATCTGAGTCTCCTCCGTCCGGGTCTCCCTCATAGACCACCAGCCGGGCCGTCATATGGCCTTTTCCCAGGGTCTCCGCCTCCGGGGCCTCCTGCGCCTGGGGTTCCCCGTTCTCCGCCGGGGACGCGGGGACCTCCGGTGTCTCCGGAGCGGGCTCAGCCGTCTGCTCCGGCGGGAGTGTCTCCTCCGGCGTCTCGGCGGGTGCCTCGGGAGACGGCGTCTCCGGAGGCTGAGGCATCTCAGGGGTCTGGGTCTGGTCCGGTGTCTGGATCTGGTCCGGAGTCTGAGGCTGGTCCGGCGTCTCAGGCGGCGTTTCCACGGGCTGCTCCGGAGCCGCCGGCGTCTCCGGGAGCGGAGCGGCGGGAACGGTGACCTTGATCTCGTTGATCTCGGAGGCGGAGCGGTTCCGCAGGGACGCCCTGCCCGACACGGAGCCGCCAGCGCTGTAAATCAGCCACAGGTCGTTCATCTGCTTGGCCTGCTCCGGCTTTTCCACCACGTGCCCGCAGAAGTCCTGGAAGCCCATTCCCGTCTGGTCCTTCGCCTGCCGGAGGCCCTCCAGCTGCTTCGCCGCGGCCAGGGCGGCCTGCTGGTCGGCGGTCAGGGCGCCGGGCGTGAAGCCCGGGGTCTGGGACAGCTCCAGCAGCTGCTTCATGCCCGCCGCCTTGGCCTTGGCCTCCGCGCTGCCCGTACCCTGGGCCTCCAGCATCTTCTGGAGGAAGGTCTCCGTATCCTCCGCCGCGTACGCTCCGTGGACGTTCTTCACCTTTTCCACCAGTCCCCGGCTGCTGTTGGCGCCGATGCTTCCGCCCCCAACGTGGACGCCGCCCAGGGCGCTCTCCAGTCGGAGGAGGCTGTTCTCCATGCCCGCCGCCAGACTGATGACATTCCGCAGGTCATACGTCCCCTGCTCCAGACCGTAAAGGGCGACCTCCATCTCCGCCAGCTGGGACTGGAGGGTGACGGTGGCGTCGGTCAGCTCATTGAGGACGGCCTTGGAGTCCGTCACCGTCTGGCTCAGCAGCTGAACCCGCTGCTCCACCGGGACCAGAAGGTCCGCCAGATTGCTCAGGTCCGCCCGGAGGCGGTCCGTGCCCTCATACAGCACACCCTTCCCATTGGAAAAGGTGCCCCGGGCCGCGTCCAGCTGGTCCAGACCCTTGGCGGAGGCGTAAAGGCCGTTCTGGATGTCCGCCAGGGCGTCCAGCAGCTCGTCCAGGCTCCCGGAGAGGGTCCGGTAATCCTCCTCCAGATCGTCCTTCCGCTCGCTGAGCTTGGCGATCTCCTCCAGCTGGGCCAGAGTGGCGGGCATCATCAGCACCGTCAGGCCCCCGAAGGAAAAGTCGTTGCTGCCCACCCGGATGGTGAAATGCTGCTCCTCCCCGGGGAGGCAGAGGAAGAGGACGGTCCGCAAGTTACCCACCAGCTGGACCTGGGCCCCGGGGGCCTCCAGGGAGAGGATGTCGTCCTGGTTGAACAGGGCCGTGGCCGCCAGGGTGTAGTTGTACCGGGCGTAATCGCTGGCCAGCTCGTTGGGCACGATGTCCAGCAGAATCTCCACCACGCCCTGCTTCCCCGCCAGGTCCTCCGCCTTGGTGGGGACGCCGTTGAGGGTGTAGCGCAGGGTCAGCGTCCAGGGCAGGTCCTCAAAGGGCTTCTTCGTCCTGCCCTCGAAGTAGAAGTGATCCGGCACGGCGGCGCCGAAGCGGAAGGAGGTGCTCCCCTCCCCCCTCACCGGGGCGGTCCCGTCGGTGAGATTTTCCACCGTGTCATAGACGCCGTAATCCGTCAGGCTGTCCCTGCCGTTCATGGCGTAGCTCTTCACCACGCTTCCCTCCAGCAGATTGCCATAGTAGTCCAGCGTGGCGTAGTACGCCTCGTCACAGGTGGGGCGCACACCGTCGCCGATGGCCTCCGCCGCCGCGGCGGGCACGGCCAGCGTCACCGTCAGCACCGCCGCCAGCGCCAGGGCGGAAACCCGTTTCCTCATGCTTTGCCAGATCATAACGATTCCTCCAATTAATCAACTTCTGCCAATTAAAAGATTAGTGTTGACTTATTGACTTGAGTCGATTATAGTAAAAGCAGGAAATCCAGTCAATAGACAAAAGCGGGCAAGTGTCTATCTTGTCCAAAGGAGGGCCTTTATGCCGAAAAATCCCGAAGACCGCCGGGCCCGGCGGTCCCGCAAATTATTGAAGGAGAGCCTTCTGGAGCTGATGAAGCGGAAGACCTTCTCCGACATCTCCGTCCGGGACGTCACCGACGCCGCGGACATGAACCGGGCCACCTTTTATCTCCACTACTCCGGCACCGCCGAGCTGCTCCACAGCGTGGAGGAGGATCTGCTGGAGGAACTCCAGTCTCTGGTGGACGCCCACATGCAGGAGACCTTCGCCGTGGGCAGCGTGGCCCCGGTGTTCGAGCCGGTGCTGGACTTCGCCGTGGAGCACCGGGAGACCTGCACCGTCCTCTTTGCCAGCAGCGAGGCCAGCGGCTTCTTTCAGTCCATCCAGCAGCTGGTCCACGAGAACGGCGCGCCCCTGGTCCGGACCTGGTTCCGCCCGGCGGACCCCCGGCTGATGGACTACCTTCTGAACTTCCTGGCCTGGGGCTTCATCGGTCTTCTGGCCGAGTGGTTCGAGAAGGACATGGCCCTGCCCAAGGCGGAGCTGCTGGACGCCGCCCAGCGTCTGGCGGACAACGCCGCCGCCGGGCTGTTCCCCCGTGAGGAAAGGAGGAGCTCATGACCGCCTCCCCCGCCAGAGAGGCCATCATGGCCTCCTTCCTCCGCCTGCTGGAGGAGCGCCCCCTCCGGGAGATCACCGTGAAGGACATCGTCCGGGACTGCGGGGTCAACCGGAACACCTTTTACTACCACTTCCGGGACATCCCCGCCCTGCTGGAGGAAATCATCACGGAGCAGGCGGACCGCATCATCGCCGCCCAGGGCCCCTCCCTCTCCCTGGCGGACTGCCTGGAGACCGCCGCCCGCTTCGCCCTGGAGCACCGGCAGGCGGTGCTGCACATCAACCAGTCCGCCCACCGGGATTTATTCGAGCTGTGCCTGATGGACGTGTGCCGCCGGGTGGTGGAGGACTTCGCGGCGGCGGCCATCGGCGGCGGTCCCGTCCCGCAAGAGGACCGGGCGGTCATCGTCCGGTTCTACCAGTGCGAGCTCTTTGGGCAGATCATGGCTTGGCTGAACGACGGGATGCGCTATGACGTCAGCAAGCAGTTCCGCCGCCTCTGCTATCTGGGCGAAGGCATGACGGAGCGGATGCTGAAACGGGCCATGGAGGAGGATACTTAAAAAGAGAGAGGACTTTTCGTCCTCTCTCTTTCTGATTTAAAACAGCGTGATCTGGCTGGTCTCCGCCATCCCGGCAAAGGCGCCCAGGGCCTTCAATTGCTCGATATGGGTCTTGGAGAGCTTGTTGCAGCACAGGGCGAACTCTTCAATGGAGATGAAGTCCTTCCCCTGCCGCTTCTCCACCGTGTCCAGGGCCGCCGCCTCCCCCAGACCGTGGACCGTGGTGAAGGGCGGCAGCAACCCGCCGTCCGTAATCACAAACTTGGTGGCGTCTGAGCGGTAGATGTCGATGGTGTCGAAGTGGAAGCCCCGGAGGTAGAACTCATAGCAGACCTCCAGGGTGGTCAACAGGTTCTGCTCCACCGCCGTGGCATCCTTATTGTTTTCAATCTCCCGGATTTTCTTCTTCACCGCCTCCTTCCCGGCGCAGCAGAACTCCGCGTCGAAGGCCTTGGCCCGGACGGAGAAGAAGGTGGCATAGAAGGCCAGGGGCTCGTGGACCTTGTACCAAGCGATGCGAAAGGCCATCATGACGTAGGCCACGGCGTGAGCTTTGGGGAACAGGTAGCCGATCTTTGCCAGGGAATCGATATACCACCCGGGCACGTCGTGCTCCCGCATGGCCTCCTCCCAACCGGGCTCAAAGCCCCCCTTCTTCACCTTCCCCTTCCGGACGGACTCCATGATCTTGAAGCTCATCTTGGGGTCCAGGCCCTTGGAAATCAGGTAGAGCATGATGTCGTCCCGGCAGCCCACGGTCTCCAGGACCGAGGCCGTCCCGCTGAGGATCAGCTCCCGGGCGTTGCCCGCCCACACGTCGGTGCCGTGGGAGAAGCCGGAGAGGCGCACCAGGGTGTTGAAGTCCTTGGGCTGGGTGTCGATGAGCATCTGCCGGGTGAAGCGGGTGTTGAACTCCGGAATGGCCACCGCCCCGGTGGGGCCCAGGACCTCGTCGTTCTCATAGCCCAGGACCTTGCTGGAGGTGAAGATGGACATGGTGTCCGGGTCGTCCAGGGGAATTTCTTGGGGATTTACTCCGGTGAGGACCTGCATCATGCGGACCATGGTCGGGTCATCGTGGCCCAGCATGTCCAGCTTCAGGAGATTGGCCTCCATGGAGTGGTATTCAAAATGGGTGGTGATGGTGTCGGAGTCATCGGCGTCCGCCGGGTGCTGGACGGGACAGAAGTCCTCCATGCTCTTGTCCGCCGGGACAACCACAAGGCCCCCGGGGTGCTGCCCGGTGGTCCGCCGGACCCCCACGCAGCCTAAGGTGAGGCGGTTCTCCTCCGCCCGGCCCACGGTCATCTGGTTCTCCTCCAGGTACTTCTTCACAAACCCGTAGGCGGTTTTCTCCGCCAGGGTGCCGATGGTCCCCGCCCGGAACACCTGGGTCTCGCCGAACATCTCGATGGCGTGGCGGTGGGCCCGGGCCTGATACTCGCCGGAGAAGTTCAGGTCGATGTCCGGCACCTTGCCGCCGCCGAAGCCCAGGAAGGTCTCGAAGGGGATATCAAAACCGTCCTTCTCGTACTTTGTCCCGCAGACCGGGCAGACCTTGTCCGGCATGTCCGCCCCGCAGCCGTAGGAGCCGTCCTGGACGAACTCGCTGTTTTTGCATTTCGGGCAGCGGTAGTGGGGCGGCAGGGAGTTGACCTCCGTGATGCCGGACATGTAGGCCGCCAGGGATGAGCCCACGGAGCCCCGGGAGCCCACCAGATAGCCGTTTTCCAAAGAGCGCTGCACCAGCTTCTGGGCGGACATGTACACCACGTCGTACTTCCCCAGGATGCCCCCCAGCTCCACGTTCAGCCGGTCCACGATGAGCTGGGGCGGGTCCTCACCGTAAAGGCGGTGGACCTTCTCCCAGACCAGGCGGTTCAGTTCCTCCTCGGAGTTCTCCAGCCTGGGGGGGAACAGCTCCTTGGGCAGCAGCTCGAAAGTCTCGATCTGATCGGCGACAAGGCGGGTGTTGGAGACGACCACCTCATAGGCTTTCTCCTCTCCCAGGTAGGAGAACTCTTTCAGCATCTCGTCGGTGGTCTTGAAGTAGATGGGCAGGGACTCGTTGGCGTCGGGGAATTTCTTGGACGCCAGGAGGATGTGCCGGTAGACCTCGTCCTCCGGCTCCCGGAAGTGGACGTCGCCGGTGGCGCAGACGGGCTTCCCCAGCTCCTCCCCCAGGCGGACGATGGTCCGGTTGAACTCCCGGAGGTCCTCCTCGTCCCTGGCGTCGCCGTTGCGGAGCATAAATAAGTTGTTGCACAGGGGCTGGATTTCCAGGTAGTCGTAGAAGGAGGCGATGCGCTTCAGCTCCTCCCAATCCTTGTGGTCCTTGACGGCCTGGAACAGCTCCCCTGCCTCACAGGCCGCGCCCACGATGATGCCCTCCCGGTGTTCTTTCAGCAGACTCTTGGGGATGGTGGGCACCCGCTTGAAGTATTTCAGGTTGGAATCGGAGATCATCTGGTAGAGGTTTTTCAGCCCCGTCTTGTTTCGGGCCAGGAGAATGATGTGCTTGGGGAAGCGGTTGGGCTTGTTCCCCAGGGGCCGGAGCTTCTCCATCTCGCCGTTGACCGCCTGGAGGGTGTGGACACCCTTCTCATGAAGCATGTTCCAGAAGGGAATCAGCATATAGCCCACGGTGGCCGCGTCGTCGCTGGCCCGGTGGTGGTTGAAGGCGGGCAGGTCCAGGTGCTCCGCCACGATGTCCAGCTTGTACTTCCCCAGTCCCGGCAGCAGGTTCTGGGCCAGGATCAGGGAGTCGATATAGGTGGGATGGAAGCTCAGCCCCGCCTCTTGACAGCCCTTGCGGATGAAGCCGATGTCAAACTCCGCGTTGTGGGCCGCCAGGGGCCGCCCGTTCACGAACCTCAAAAAATCCGCCAGGGCCTCCGCCGGCTTGGGCGCGTCCTTGAGCATCTCATCGGTGATGCCGGTGAGGCCGATGATCTCCGGCGTCAGCCGCTTCCCGGGGTTCACGAAGGTCTGGAAGCGCTCGGCGATCTCCCCGTCTCTCAGCACCACCGCGCCGATCTCCGTGATGGCCTCCCGGTCCACCTTGAGGCCGGTGGTCTCGATGTCGAAGCAGACGATTTCCCCGTCCAGGGGGATGTCCTGCCCCCCATGGACGGCGATGCGGTCGTCCACATTGTTGATGAAATAGCCCTCCACCCCGTAGAGGATTTTGATCTTGTCCCCGGCGGCGTGCCACGCCTCCGGGAAGGACTGGGCCACGCCGTGGTCCGTGATGGCGATGGCGGGATGGCCCCAGCGGATGGCCTCCTGAATGACCTCCTTGGTGTCCGTCAGGGCGTCCATGTTGCTCATCCGGGTGTGGAGATGGAGTTCCACCCGCTTCACCGGGGCGGTGTCCATCCGCTCCTCGTGGTCCGTCACATTGATGTGCTGGGGGTTCAGCTGAATGTCCTTTCCGTCCCAGGTGGACTCCATCTTCCCCTGGACAATCAGCCACATGCCGGGCTTCACCGCGCCCTCCATGGCCTGGGCCTCCCTGGCGCCCAGGTTCTTCTGGACGCTGACGGACCCGGTGCCGTCGGTCATGTCAAAGCTCAGCCGCCACATCCCCGGCCTCCGGGTCTCCCGGCACTCGAAGAAGAAGACCTTCCCGGAGACCGTGGCCGTGCCCATTTTCAAGTTCAGCGCCGACATGGGGCCGGGCCGGGCCTTGATGGGGTTCCCCATCAGGATTTTACCCGGCTTCTTTTTTGAGGCCGCCTTGGGCGCGCCGCCGCTCCGGGAAACGGGGGCGGGAGGCGGCGGGGCGGCGCTGGCGGCGTTCAGCTCCACCCTCTGAAAACCGTAAACCGCTTTCAGCGTCTCCTCCAGGCTCCGCAGATCCTCCTGCTCCAGGGGATTCTTCACCGTCATGTCCAGCTGGATGGACCGCTCCCCCGGGTCAATGCAGCCATGGGTCAGCTCCGCCCCGGCCAGCCGGAGACGGAGCTCAGGAGACGCCGACAGCTCGGCGAAAAATTCAAAAAACGGGATGTTTCTCGACATGGTATCCTCTCGTCTCCAAATTCAGCTTCCCTTGCTCCTGCCGCGAAGGGCCAGATAGATCAGCGCAGCCGCCAGCGTGACCAGCCCCAAGCGGTCCAGTCCCGCGGCATAGGCCGGTAGCAGCGCCAGCACCAGCGCCAAGACCCAAACGCCCTTCTCCGTCACGGCACGTCCTCCCGCGCGCAAGCGCCTACAGCTTCTCAATCTCTTCCATCAGCGCGTCCACCAGCCGCTCCTGGGGGACCTTATAGAGAATCTCCCCCTTGCGGAACAGCAGGCCCTCGCCCTTTCCCCCGGCGATGCCGATGTCGGCGGCGGCGGCCTCTCCCGGGCCGTTGACGGCGCAGCCCATCACCGCCACAGTGAGGTTCTTCTCACAGCCCGCCAGGCGGCGCTCCACCTCCTCGGCCATGGGGATCAGGTCGATGCGGGTCCGGCCGCAGGTGGGGCAGGCGATCAGGTTCACCCCTGTCTTCCGGAGGCCCGCCGCCTTGAGAATCTTCTTGGCGGCGTAAATCTCCTCCACCGGGTCGGCGGTGAGGGTCACCCGGAGGGTGTCCCCGACGCCCAGGCAGAGAAGCCCCCCGATGCCCATGGCGGACTTCACCATGCCCATGGAGGGGGTCCCCGCTTCCGTCACGCCCAGATGGAGGGGATAGTCCGTCTGCTCACTGAGACTCAAGTACGCCGCCATGGTCAGCGGCACGTCGGAGCACTTGACGGAGAAGCAGATGTCGTCAAAGTCAAACCGGTTCAGCAGCCGGGCCTGTCCCAAAGCGCTCTCCACCAGGGCCCCGGCGGTGACGCCGCCATACCTGGCCCGGAGCTCCTTCTCCAGGGACCCGCCGTTGACGCCCACCCGGATGGGAATGCCCCGGGTCCGGCAGGCGTCCGCCACGGCTTTCACGTTCTCCTCCCCGCCGATGTTGCCCGGGTTGATGCGGATGGCGTCGATGCCCCGTTCCGCGCAGGCCAGGGCATATTTGTAATTGAAGTGGATGTCGGCGACCAGGGGGATGGAAATCTGCTCCTTGATCCTGTCCACGGCCTCCGCCGCCGCCTGATCCGGGATGGCCACCCGGATGATCTCGCACCCGGCGGCCTCCAGCTTTTTGATCTGGGCCACGGTGGCGGCCACGTCGTCGGTTTTTGTGTTGCACATGGACTGGATGGACACCGGCGCGCCGCCGCCCACCGGGACCCCGCCCACCATCAAGCGCTTCGTCATGTCACGAACCTCCCCGCATAAAGAGCTGTCCCACGTCCTTCAGGGTCACCAGCAGCATGACGCCCATCAGAAGGGCGAAGCAGGCCGCGTTCACCGCCGCCTGATACTTCGCCGGCACCTTCCGCTTGAACAGCAGCAGGGACAGCGCGTCGATGGCCAGGAAGAAGACGCGCCCCCCGTCCAGAGCCGGAATGGGCAGCAGGTTCATCACCGCCAGATTGACGGCGATGAGGGCCCCGAAAAAGGCGATGTTCTCCAGGGCGTCCAGAGCGGTCTTGGAGGCGCTGCCCACCTCCGTGATGGTGGAGACGATGCCCACCGGGCCGCTGACGTCCGACAATCCCACGTTGCCCCTGACCAGCTGGATGAGGCTGAACCACACCTGCTGGATGAAGTCCAGGGTCTGATAGCCGATGAACCTCACGGTGGTGAGGAACGTGGCCGGGACCTGGGCGGCGCCCACCATCAATCCGAATCGTCCCTCCTGTCCGTCGTAGGTCCCCCGGTACAGGGGCAGGTCCTTCAGAACCACCTTCTCCCCGTCCCGGATGACCTCGATGTCGCAGCCCCGGCCGTCGTTGAAGCGGAGGAACAGGGCCGCGTCCCCCCGGAGGTAGGTCCGCCAGCCGTCGATCTTGTAAAAGACGTCGCCCTCCATCAGGCCGTCTTCCCCCTCCAGGGGAAAGCCCTCGGAAAAGCCCGCCACCTGATCCACGTAAAAGCCGCTGGCCGTGGCGTAGATGCAGGCGATGACGGCCACGCCCGCCAGCAGGTTCATGACGGACCCGGCAATCAGAATCACGAACTTCTTCCAGAAGCCCTGATGGGCGAAAGAGCGCTCGTCCCCGGTGTCCTCCTCATCCTCCCCCAGGGCGCAGAAGCCCCCGATGGGCAGGAGCCGGAGGGAATACCGGGTCTCCCCCGTCTCCCTGTGCCACAGCAGCGGCCCCATGCCGATGGAGAACTCGCTGACCCGCACGCCGCACAGCCGCGCCGCCAGGAAGTGGCCCAGCTCGTGGACGGCCACCAGGAAACCGAAGATGAAGATCCCCGCCAGAACAAAGATGAAGCTCATGGAAACATGCCTCTCATTTAGAAAAGTTTTTCAGCACCTCCCGCCGGGCGGCGGCGTCCGCCTCCAGGATATCCGGGAGGCTGGGCCGGCGAATGACGGGCAGCTCCGTCATGGCCCGGGCGGTGAGGTCGAAGATGTCCTGGAAGCCGATCCGGTCCTCCAGGAACAGGCGCACCGCCTCCTCGTTGGCGGCGTTCAGCACGGCGCAGGCGGTGCCCCCCTTGGCCGCCGCCACCTCGGCAAGGCGCAGGCAGGGGAAGGTCCCCCGGTCCGGCTCCGCGAAGGTCAGGGGCGGGCAGCTCAGCAGGTTCAGCGGCTCCGCCGCCGACTCCGCCCGCTGGGGGTAGGTCATGGCGTACCGGATGGGCAGGCGCATGTCCGGCGTGCCCAGCTGGGCCAGCACCGCCCCGTCCCGGAACTCCACCAGGGAGTGGACAATGCTCTGCCGGTGGATGGCCACGCTCACCCGAGTCAGGGGCAGGCGGTAAAGCCGCATGGCCTCGATGACCTCCAGGCCCTTGTTCATCAGCGTGGCGCAGTCCACGGTGATCTTGGGGCCCATGGTCCAGTTGGGATGCTTCAGCGCGTCCGCCCGGGTCTTTTTCCCCACTTCCTCCCGGGTCATCCCATAGAAGGGCCCCCCGGAGCAGGTCAGAATCACCCGCCGGATCTCCCCCCGGTCCAGACAGCCCTGGACGCACTGGAAGATGGCGGAGTGCTCCGAGTCCACGGGGACGATCTCCGCCCCCCGGCGCTCCGCCGCCTCCATCACCAGCTCCCCGGCGCAGACCAGGGTCTCCTTGTTGGCCAGGGCGATGCGCTTGCCCTCCCGGATGGCGGCGAGTGTGGGCTTCAGGCCCACCATGCCCACCACGGCGGTGACCACCGTGTCCACCCCCGGCAATGTCGCCGCCGTGGAGAGGGCGGCCACGCCGCCGTGAACCCGGGTCTTTGTGTCCGCCAGACGGACTTTCAGGTCCTTCGCCGCCGCCTCGTCGGTCATGATGACCTGCCGGGGCTTGAACTTCCGGGCCTGCTCCTCCGCCAGGGTCACGCTGTTGTGGGCGGTGATGGCCGCCACCGTCAATCCCAGCTGCTCCGCCACCTCCAGGGTCTGCCGCCCGATGGAGCCGGTGGAGCCCAAAATCGAAATTGTCTTTGTCATGTCTGCATCTCTATTCCATATTCTATTACAGAAAGCTGAAAATAATCTCAATCATCGGGGCCACGAACAGCACGCTGTCAAACCGGTCCAGCACGCCGCCGTGGGCCAGGAAGAGATGACCGTAATCCTTGATCCCAAATTCCCGCTTGATGAGGGAGAAGCTCAAATCCCCGACCTGGGCGACAACACCGCAGAACAGGGCCAGCGCTGCCATGGGCCCGTATCCAATGAGGGAACCGCCGAAGAAGCGGTCCATGACCCAAACAAACAGCAGGCCGCAAGCCATATTTCCCGCCAGGCCCCCGATGGACCCTTCAATGGTTTTCTTGGGGCTGACCTTGGGGGCCAGCTTGTGCTTCCCCAGGGTAAGCCCGGCGAAGAAGGCGAAGGTGTCACAGGCGAAGCTCAAGATGAAGGGCAGGAGGAGATAGGCCCGGTGAATGCCGGAGGCCTCCAGACGGAGGAAGGACGCGAAGGACCAGCCGATGGCAATGCTTCCGAAAAGCCCCGCCATGATCTGGTTGAATTTGACTTTTCCGCCCTTGAAAATGGCGTAGCCGAAAAACACCAGGGCTTCCAGCAAAAACAGCATGGGCGCATGGGCGGGGCGATCATAATACCACTCCACCGTAAAGACTGCGGTGATGACGCTCAAGGCCACCATCCCGCTTTCTTTCACGCCGCTGACACAACGCTGGAGTTCCATGGCCCCGATACCCGCCAGAAGATGCAGTGCGACCAGCATCGCAAATGGAGGTGCGGCCAGGACCACATAGAGAAGCGCCGGGATACCCACCACGGCCACCAGAATCCTCGATTTCATGGGGCTTCCTCCCTTCTCCCTACTTCACGCCGCCGAACCGCCGGTCCCGGGCGTGATAGGCCGCGATGGCCCGGTCGATCTCCTTCTCGTCGAAGTCCGGCCAGAGGGTGTCCGTGTAGTAAAACTCCGCATAGGCGCACTGCCACAGCAAAAAGTTGCTCAGCCGCTGCTCCCCGCTGGGGCGGATGATCAGCTCCGGGTCCGGGATGCCCCGGGAGTCCAGATAGCCGGAAAAGACCGCCTCTTCCAGCTCCTCCGGTTTCTTTACCCCGGCGGCGCAGTCGGCGGCGAAGCGCCGCGCCGCCCGGAGAATTTCATCCCGCCCGCCGTAATTGAGGCAGACGTTGGCCTGGAAGTCGTCGGCGCTCAGGTGCTCCGTGATCTCGTCCGTCTCCCGGGCCAGGGCCCGCAGCTCCGGGGCGATGGGGGTCATGTCCCCGAAGAAGTGGAGCCGGATGTGGTCCCGCTCCATGGTATCCACCGCCTCCAGGAGGTACTTTTTCAAAAGCGCCATGATGGCGGCGACCTCCGTCTCGGAGCGCTTCCAGTTCTCCGTGGAGAAGGCGTAGACCGTCAGATACTTCACGCCGATGTCCTTGCAGTACGTGGCGATTTTCCGGAAGGTCTCCGCCCCGGCCTTATGGCCCGCCGTCCGGGGGAGGCCACGTTTCGTGGCCCAGCGGCCGTTGCCGTCCATGATGATCGCAATGTGGCGGGGCGGCGCAAGCCGCCCCGTTTCATGGTTGTATTCCGCCATCAGACCGCCATCAATTCCTTTTCCTTCTTGGCCAGCAGCTCGTCCAGCTTCTTGCAGCTCTCGTCCGTCAGCTTCTGGAAGTCCTTTTCCACCTGCTTCAGCTCGTCCTCGGTGATCTCGGACTTCTTCTCCTGTTTCTTGAAGTTGTCCATGGCGTCCCGGCGGATGTTCCGCACGGCGACCTTGCCGCCCTCGGCGTACTTGCGGATCTGCTTCACCAGCTCCTTCCGGCGCTCCTCCGTCAGCTGGGGGAAAGCCAGACGCAGGGCCTTGCCGTCGTTCTGGGGGTTGATGCCCAGGTCCGAATTCTGGATGGCCTTTTCAATCAGCTTCAGGGCGGAGCCGTCCCAGGGGGAGATCAGCAGGGTCCGGGAGTCCGGGGAGGAGATGGCGGCGATCTGCTGGATGGGGGTGGGGCTGCCGTAGTAGTCCACCATGATCCGGTCCAGCACGGAGGCGTTGGCCCGGCCCGCCCGGACGGAGGCGAAGTCCGCCGCCACGGAGTCGATGCTCTTTTTCATCTTTTCCTCGTATACCTTGTATTCATCCTTCAACATAATGGAGACGCTCCTTTCAATCAGTAAACAATTGACAATTGATAATGGATAATTGACAATGAATATTGTACTACTCTCCCACGATGGTGCCCACCTTCTCGCCGCAGACGGCCCGGACGATGTTCTCCGGGTCCTTCAGGGCGAAGAGCAGCACGGGGATGTGGTTGTCCATGGAGAGGGACGTGGCGGTGGTGTCCATCACCATCAGGTGCTGGGCCAGCACGTCGTCATAGCTGATGGAGTCGTATTTCACGGCGGCGGGATCCTTCACCGGGTCGGCGGAGTAAACGCCGTCCACGTTCTTCGCCAGCAGGATGACCTCCGCGCCGATCTCCGCGGCCCGGAGGACGGCGGCGGTATCCGTGGAGAAGAAGGGGTTGCCGGTGCCGCAGCCGAAGATGACCACCCTCCCCTTCTCCAGGTGCCGGATGGCCCGGGAGCGGATGTAGGGCTCGGCGATGGGCCGCATCTCGATGGCCGTCTGGACCCGGACGGGGATGCCCTTCTGCTCGCACACGTCGGCCACGGCCAGACAGTTCATCACGGTGGCCAGCATGCCCATGTGGTCCGCCCGGGTCCGCTCCATGCGGCCCCCGCCGTCCTTGGCCCCCCGCCAGAAGTTGCCGCCGCCGACCACAAGGCCCACCTGGACCCCCAGGTTCAGGCACTCCTTCACCACGTCGCAGACCCGGCCGATCATCTGGAAGTCCAGCCCGGTGCGCTTGTCTCCGGCCAGGGCCTCGCCGCTGATTTTCAGCAGCACCCGCCGGTATACAGGTTTTGTCATCGCGTGACCTCCCTTTTCCGAATATGTCGTTCTCCTGGGACTTTACAGTGATTTCTATTTTAACGTATTTTTCCGGGTTTGCATAGGGGGTAGACGAGATTTTCCGAAAAAAAGCGGGAGACCCCTTGCCATCCCGGTCCCTCCGGGAATACAATGAAAGCGCCCCGGCCCTCCCGCCGGGAGGAAAGGAGCCTTGTTATGATCTTTGACGGACATTCCGACCTGCTCTACGACGTGACCCGCCGCCGCCTGGAGGGGGAGACCCACGTGCTGGAGCGCCATCACCTGGACCGCCTCCGCCGGGGCGGAATCGAGGGGCTGGTGCTGGCCCTGTGGTACGGCTGGGGGAGCGGCCGGACCTTCTGGCCCGGCGTTCCCGGCGGGGAGGACCCCGCCCACCGGCTGGAGGTCATGCTCTCCTGTGCTCAGGCGGAGTTTGCCGAGTGCCCCTGGCTCTCCGTGGTCTCCACGGCGGAGGAAGCGGAGGCCGCCCGGGCGGAGGGGAAAATCTACGCTTTCCTGGCCATTGAGGGCATGGAGGGTCTGAAAGGCCCGGAGGCCCTGGACCGGCTGGCCTCCCTGGGCCTCCGGGTGGGGATGCTGACCTGGAACGAGGAGAACAAATTCGCCGCCGGGGCCGCCCAGGACCCCGCCAAGGGCCTGACGGGTCCGGGCCGCCAAGCCGTCCGGCGGATGGAGGGCCTGGGGATGCTTGTGGACGTGTCCCACCTGAACGACGGCGGCTTCCGGGAGGTGATGAAGCTGGCCCGGGGGCCCGTGATCGCCTCCCACTCCAACTGCCGCGCCCTGTGCGATGTCCCCCGGAACCTCACCGATGAGCAGCTGCGGGCCATCCGGGACAGCGGCGGCGTGGTGGGGCTGAACGTCCACCACAAATTCGTCCACCGGGACCCGGCGAAGCGGACGGCGGAGACCCTGGCCCTCCACGCCGCCCACATGGCGGAGGTCATGGGGGTGGAGCACGTGGCCTGCGGCTTTGACTTCTGCGAATTCATGGGCCCGGGCAACAACGCCGCCCGGGGCCTGGAGGACTGCGGCCATGCCGGGGCCTTCCTGGACTGCCTGGAGCGGCTGGGCATGAGCGCCGCCGAGCGGAACATGATCGCCCATGAAAATTTTTTGCGGATTCTGGCCAAAGCGGGAAAGTAGGCATTGAATTTTTCCGCCGGATTCACTATACTGGACACGGAAAAAGAAAGGAGGCCGATCCTTATGTATTCCTGCAATCAGCTGCTCCAGACCCTGGAGAGCGGGCAGTGCGACGCCCCCCTCTCCGCCGTCTACACCGCCGAGGGGCTGGTCCGGGCCAAGGCCAGGGCCCTCCACGTCACCCAGGCCCTGGCGGACGCCTTCTCCCCCAAGGGCGCCGCCGCCCTGTTCAGCGGCCCCGGCCGCACGGAGCTGGGGGGCAACCACACGGATCACCAGCGGGGCCACGTTCTCTGCGCCAGCGTGGACATGGACATGCTGGCCTGCGCCGCCCCCAACGGGCTGAACGTCATCCGGGTCCAGTCCGAGGGCTACCCCACCCTGGAGGTGGACCTCAGTGACCTGAGCCCCCGGCCCGAGGAAGCCAACAGCTCCGCCGCTCTGGTCCGGGGCGTGGCGGCGGGCGTCACCCAGAGGGGCTATGCCGTGGGCGGCTTCGACGCCTGCGCCGTGTCCAACGTCCTCTCCGGCTCCGGCCTCAGCTCCTCCGCCGCCTATGAGATCCTCATGGGCAACATCATCAACCACTTCTTCTGCGAAGGGAAGCTGGACGCCGTGGAGCTGGCGAAAATCGGCCAGTACGCCGAGAACGTCCACTTCGGCAAGCTCAGCGGCCTGATGGACCAGATGGGCTCCTCCGTGGGCGGCGCGGTGGCCATCGACTTCGGCGACCCCGCCGACCCGGTGGTCCGGCCCATCTCCTATGACTTCGCCCAATCCGGCCACGCCCTGTGCATCGTGGACACCGGCTCGGACCACAGCGCCAAGCACCTGACGGAGGACTACTCCAACATCACCCGGGAGATGCGCTCCGTGGCGGTCCACTTCAGCAGGCAACTCCTCCGGGAGGTCCCCGAGGCGGACTTCCGGGCCGCCATCCCCGCCCTGCGGCGGGAGTGCGGTGACCGGGCGGTCCTCCGGGCCCTCCACTTCTACGACGACGACCGCCGGGCCGTCCAGGAGGCGGACGCCCTGGAGCGGGGCGACTTCCCGGGCTTCCTGGCCCTGGTGAACGCCTCCGGCGTGTCCTCCTCCCTGCACCTCCAGAACACCTGGTCCACGGCAGACCCCCGGCAGCAGGCCATCCCCGTGGCCCTGGCCTTCGGCCGGGAGCTGCTGGAGGGTACCGGGGCCATCCGGGTCCACGGCGGCGGCTTCGCCGGGACCATCCAGGCCTTCGTGCCCCTGGAGAAGCTGGACACCTTCCGGGACCGCATGGAGGCCCTGCTGGGCCCCGGCATGTGCCATGTCCTTCGGGTCCGGCCCCAGGGCGGCTGCGTGGTGGTGTCCTGATGGATTCTCAACTTTATAAAAGGCTTTTCATAAGACTTTAGAAGAGAGGAACGACATATTATGGTCAATGAAGCCATATCCAAGCTGGCGGATTACGCGGAACACGCCGATCTCATCTCCGCATGTGAGCGCGTCTGGGCTATCAATACCATCCTGGACGTGTTAAAGCTGGACAGCTACACAGAACCTGAGCGCACTTGGGACCCCGCCGCCGTGGAACTGGCCCCCGTGCTGGAGGAGCTGCTGGACGACGCCCACGATAGAGGCGTGCTGAAAGAAAACTCCGTGGTCTACCGGGACCTCCTCGACACGGAAATCATGGGCCGCCTCACGCCCTGGCCGTCCCTGGTAAACATGCTGTTTTGGCAGCTTTATGAGAACCACAGCCCCAAGACCGCCACGGACTGGTACTATAAATTCAGCCAGGACACCAACTACATCCGCCGGGACCGGATTGCCAAGGACGTGCAGTGGAAGGCCCCCACGGAATACGGGGACCTGGACATCACCATCAATCTGTCCAAGCCGGAGAAGGACCCCAAGGCCATCGCCGCCGCCCGGGACCTGCCCGCCTCCAATTATCCCCGCTGCCAGCTCTGCGCGGAGAACGAGGGCTACGCCGGCCGGGTGAACCACCCCGCCCGGCAGAACCACCGGGTGGTGCCCATCACCATCAACGGCTCCCCCTGGTTTTTGCAGTACTCCCCCTACGTGTACTATAACGAGCACTGCATCTGCTTCAACCGGATTCATACGCCCATGAAGATCGACCGGGCCTGCTTTGGGAAGCTCCTGGACTTCGTCCGGCAGTTCCCCCACTACTTCGTGGGCTCCAACGCGGACCTGCCCATCGTGGGCGGCTCCATCCTGGCCCACGACCACTTCCAGGGCGGACGCTACACCTTCGCCATGGAGAAGGCCCCGGTGGAGACTCCGGTCACCTTCCCCGGATACGAGGACATGGAGGCGGGCATCGTCAAGTGGCCCATGTCCGTCATCCGGATTTCCTCCGAAAACCCGGACCGGCTCATTGACCTGGCGGACAGAATTCTGGGCAAATGGCGGGCCTATACCGACGAGGCGGCGGTCATCCTGGCCGAGACCGACGGGGTCCCCCACAACACCATCACCCCCATCGCCCGGCGGCGGGGGGAGAAATACGAGCTGGACCTGGTCCTCCGGAACAACCTGACCACGGAGCGGTACCCCCTGGGCCTGTACCACCCCCACGACGAGCTGCACCACATCAAGAAGGAGAACATCGGCCTCATCGAGGTCATGGGCCTCGCCGTCCTCCCGGCCCGGCTGAAGGAGGAGCTGGCGGCTGTGGCGGAGGCTCTGGTCAAGGGAACGGACCTCCGGGCGGACGAGAAGACCGCCAAGCACGCCGACTGGGCGGAGGGCTTCGCCCCGAACTACACCTTCACGTCGGAAAACGCCCTGGAAATCGTGGAGAAGGAGACCGGCTTGGTCTTCGCCCAGGTGCTGGAGCACGCCGGGGTCTACAAGCGGACGGCAGAGGGCAAGGAGGCCTTCCTCCGGTTCCTGCGCACCATTTAAGCGCCCAAGAACGCCCCGCCGGTAAAGCCGGCGGGGCGTTTCCCCGTCTTGACAGCGGCGGGATTCTATATTATGATTAAAATCCGGTACTGAAACCGATTTTCCCGGGCTCCGCCCGGACACATAGGAGGCAAACAGCATATGAAAGATTTCAGCCGCAACGTCACCCAGGGCATCGAACGGGCCCCCAACCGGTCCCTCTTTTACGCCCTGGGCTACACCAGGGAGGAGCTGGAGCGCCCGCTGATCGGCGTGGTCTGCTCCTATAACGAGATCGTCCCCGGGCACATGAACCTGGACAAGATCGCCGAGGCCGTCAAGGCCGGTGTCCGGGCCGCCGGAGGCACCCCCGTGGAGTTCCCCGCCATCGCCGTGTGCGACGGCATCGCCATGGGACACGTGGGCATGAAATACTCCCTCATCACCCGGGACCTCATCGCCGACTCCACCGAGGCCATGGCCATCGCCCACCAGTTCGACGGGCTGGTCATGATCCCCAACTGCGACAAGAACGTCCCCGGCCTCCTCATGGCCGCGGCCCGGCTGAATATTCCGGCCATTTTCTGCTCCGGCGGTCCCATGCTGGCGGGGCGGCTGAACGACGGGCGGCGGACCTGCCTCAGCCACATGTTTGAGGCCGTGGGCTCTTACTACGCCGGGAAGCTGGACGAGGCCGGGGTGGAGGACTATGAGAACAACGCCTGCCCCACCTGCGGGTCCTGCTCCGGCATGTACACGGCCAACTCCATGAACTGCCTGACGGAGGCCATCGGCATGGCCCTCCGGGGCAACGGCACCATCCCCGCCGTCTGGTCCGCCCGGCTGCGGCTGGCCAAGCACACGGGCATGAAGATCATGGAGCTGGTGGAGAAGAACATCCGCCCCCGGGATATCATGACCCCCGCCGCCTTCCACAACGCCGAGACCGTGGACATGGCCCTGGGCTGCTCCACGAACACCATGCTCCACCTCCCCGCCATCGCCCACGAGTGCGGCATCGAGCTGGACCTGGACATGTCCAACGAGATTTCCAGCCGGACCCCCAACCTCTGCCATCTGGCCCCCGCCGGGGACACCTATATGGAGGACCTGGAGGGCGCGGGCGGCGTCTACGCCGTCATGAAGGAGCTGACGAAAAAGAACCTGCTGGACACCTCCCTCCTCACCTGCACCGGGAAGACCGTCGCCGAGAACCTGGAGGGTGTGGAGAACCGGAACCCCGAGCTCATCCGCCCCATTGAGAGCCCCTACAGCCAGGACGGCGGCATCGCCGTGCTGAAGGGCAATCTGGCTCCGGAGGGTTGTGTGGTGAAGCGCTCCGCCGTGGCTCCGGAGATGATGGTCCACTCCGGCCCCGCCCGGGTCTTCAACAGCGAGGAGGACGCCATCGCCGCCATCTACGCCGGAAAAATCGTGGCCGGGGACGTGGTGGTCATCCGCTACGAGGGCCCCAAGGGCGGCCCAGGCATGCGGGAGATGCTGAACCCCACCTCCGCCATCGCGGGCATGGGCCTGGACAAGGATGTGGCCCTCATCACCGACGGCCGCTTCTCCGGCGCCACCAGAGGCGCCTCCATCGGCCACGTCTGCCCCGAGGCGGCCCAGGGCGGCCCCATCGCCTTCGTGGAGGACGGGGACACCATCGCCATCGACATCACCAAGTGCTCCATCTCCCTGGAGGTGGATGAGATAACGCTGGCGGATCGGAAGGCCAGATGGGTCTGCCCGGAGCCCAAGATCAAGACCGGCTACGCCGCCCGGTACGCCAAGCTGGTGACCAGCGCCGCCCGGGGCGCGGTGCTGGAATAAGATGGAGCTGGCGCTTCTGGACTGGATCCAGCTTCACCTCCGCTGCGGCTTTCTGGATGGGCTGATGCCCTTTGTCAGCGGCCTGTCCAACCACGGGGAAATCTGGATTCTCTTCGCCGCCGTGCTGCTCCTCTTCCGGCGGCAGCGGACATACGGCCTCTCCGCCGCCTGTGCCCTGACGCTGGACCTCGTTTCCTGCAACATGCTTTTGAAACCTCTGATCGGCCGGGTCCGGCCCTTCGCCTTCCGTCCGGACCTCTCCCTGCTGGTCCCTCCGCCGGGGGACGCCTCCTTCCCCTCCGGGCACACGGCGGCGGCGTTCGCCGTGGTCTTCGCCCTGAAGACCGCCGGGAGCCCCCTGTGGCTTCCGGCCCTGGCGCTGGCCGTCGTGACGGCCTTCTCCCGGCTGTACCTCTACGTCCACTGGCCCACCGACGTCCTGGGCGGCGCCCTGCTGGGCGCCGCCGTGGGCTGGGCCGGGGCAAAGCTGGCGGAGGCGCTTTTGAGAAGACTCAGAAGAGACTGAAAGAATCCCCGGGCCCTGTTGGGCCCGGGGCTGTTCTTGATGTCATTGGTAAAAAAGTACTGGTACAGCCCTCGCTCAGCAGCAGGGAGCGGGGGTGCAGCCGCAGTTGTTGTTGCAGCCGCAGTTGCAGCCGCCGCAGTTGCAGCCGCAGGAGCAGCCGCAGCCGCAGCCGGCGCCGCCCCAGCTGTTGTTTCCGCAGCAGCACCAGACAATGATCAGCAGGATGATGATCCAGCAGCAGTTTCCGCCGCCAAAGCCATTATTGCACATGATGAAACCTCCTGAGAGATGTAGACCGAATCGGAGCGGTCTCAGTTCATCATATGCCCCGCCCGGCGGGAGGTTACAGGCGCCAGTTCAAAACACTTGGCGCGGCGTCCCGCTCGAACTGGGTGAAGACTCCCCTGTCCATCAGCCTCTGGGCCAGGGTCAGGCCCGTGCCGGAAACCGGAACGTCCAGCGCGTAATAGGAGATATACACCAGCTCCGCCCGGAGGAAGGGGTCCCGCTGGAGCATCGCCGCCTCCCCCTCCGTCAAAAGGCCCGCGCTCCGGGCCCGGAAGAGGGCGTCGGAGAGGTCCGTGTTGGCGGCGGAGCTGTAGCCCAGGGCCCGGAGGACAAACTCCGTGTACTGCCGGGCGTTCACCGGGCTGGAGGGCCGGAACTCCGTGGCGCTGTATCCGTTGGTGTAGCCTTTTTCATAGGCGTAACCCACGTATCTGGCCCCGTTGGTCCCGGCCTGCACATCGTTAAAGGGACAAAAACCGTTCCAGGCCAGGGCCTCGCTCTCCTCCCCCAGAACCCGGATGAACATGATGAGGGCCTGGAGCCGGGTGGGGGCCATCTCCAGGTCAAAGCCCTGCCCGTAGCCGGTGTAGCTGCCCTGAAAAAGGTGCATGGCCTTCAGGGCGGAGGCCATGGCGTTGTAATCCGTGGCGGTGGAGAGGTGGAAGGTGGAAGCCCCCTGCCAGTCCACCACGGCGGTCTTGCTGGTGATGACAAAGCTGGCGGCGGTGTCCTCCGCCACCAGATAGCGGTGCCGGAGCGCCAGACTCCCCCCGCTGGGAATCACCGTTCCGTCGGTCACGTCCACCACCGCCCCGGAGGAATAGACCACCTGCCCGCTCCCCGCCAGCAGCAGCATCCCATCCCCCGTGACGGCCTGGAGCAGATCGTCACGCTTCAGGCGGGCCTCCGTCCAGGCGGCCGGGGCGGCGGAGACGGTCCCTCCCCCGCCCTGGACAGGCGTGCCTGCGGCGCTCAGGCGGCTTTCCACGGCGGCGTCCACCTTGCTGGTAAAAGCGCCGTTGAGATAGGACAGGGAGGCCAGCGGGTCTCCGGCGTCCCCGGCGGCGGACGCCCAGACAGCGGCAGCGGCCAGCAGGCACAGCGGCAGGAGAATGAGTATCTTTTTCCGCATGAGAGGCCCTCCTTCTCCAGCCCGCGTCAGCGGTTGGCGATGCGGTAGCTCAGGGTCAGCAGGCTGTCCGCGAAGTGGATGTTCTCGATCTTCACGTCCGGCTGGCCGCAGGTCAGCTCCACGTTGGTGAAGTTCCAGAAGCCCCGGACCCCCAGGGCGATCAGGCGGTCCGCCGTCTCCTGGGCGATGGACTGGGGGATGGTCAGGACCACCACGTCCACATTGTGGGCGCGGAGGAAACCGTCCACCTCATCCATGGGATAGATGGGCACACCGTTGACCCGGGTACCGGTGACGGCGGGAGAGATGTCAAAAGCGGCGTCCACCGTGAATCCGGTCTGCGCGAAGGGGAAGTTCTGCAAAAGCGCGTGGCCCAGGTTGCCCACGCCGATCATGACCAGATGGTGGTCGTTGTCCACGCCCAGGATGCGGCCGATCTCGGTGTGGAGCTCCTCCACGTTGTAGCCGTAGCCCTGCTGTCCGAACTCGCCGAAGCAGCTCAGGTCCTGGCGGATCTGGGAGGCCGTGATGTTCATCTCCTGGCCCAGGGAATGGGAGGAGATGCGCACCACGCCCTTGGCGCAGAGCTCAGTCAATTGCCGGTAGTAGCGGGGCAGCCGCCGGATGACGGCGTCGGAGACATTTTCCTTCTTCAAAACCATCACTCCCAATCAGAATCCTGTCATAACAGATATAGTTTAGCTCAAAATCGATAACTTGTCAATTTTTTTAACAATCTTTTCTTGAAAATTTTTTTGATAAAACGCTTTACAGGCCGGGAAAATTCTGTTATACTACCCAAGGACGTGAGGGAAAACCTCTTCCTGCGTCCGAGCCCCCCCTTGTGGGCGAAGTTCATATTGTTTGATGGTATGCGCCCGTGGCGCAGTTGGATAGCGCGTCAGACTCCGACTCTGAAGGCCGCTGGTTCGAATCCAGTCGGGCGTACCAAAAGCTCTAAAAACGCCGTTTTTAGAGCTTTTTTGTAACTTTTCCTGCCCATTTTGCAAATTGAAAAGGAGGAATTTTCTATGTCCAAATACGCCGGAACACAGACCGAGAAAAACCTGGAGGCCGCCTTCGCCGGGGAGTCTCAGGCCCGGAACAAGTACACCTATTTCGCCTCCAAGGCCAAGAAAGAGGGCTTCGAGCAGATTGCCGCCCTGTTCCTCAAGACCGCCGACAATGAAAAAGAGCACGCCAAGATGTGGTTCAAGGAGCTGGAGGGCCTCGGCTCCACCGCCGAGAACCTGGGCGCCGCCGCCGACGGCGAGAACTACGAGTGGACCGACATGTACGCCGGGTTCGCCGAGACCGCCGAGAAGGAGGGCTTCCCGGAGCTGGCCGCGAAATTCCGGGCGGTGGCGGAGATTGAAAAGCACCACGAGGAGCGGTATCGTGCCCTGCTCCGCAACGTGGAGGCCCAGGAGGTCTTTAAAAAGAGCGAGGTCAAGGTCTGGGAGTGCCGGAACTGCGGGCATATCGTGGTGGGAACTTCCGCCCCGGAGATCTGCCCCGTCTGCGCCCATCCTCAGGCTTACTTTGAGGTCCATGCGGAAAATTATTGAGTACATAAACGACAGCGGCATGGAGCGTTGCTCCATGCCGTCTGCTCTTTCAAAGACTCCATCTCCCCTCTCCCCTGCCAATCCACTCTTCCTCCTCCCGACGGAAGGAGTAGGGCGGCTCTAATCCCAACTCGTGGGCTATCCCACAGGCCAGACGAAATCCGGCAATAAAGCTTGCCAGGGACAGGTCATCTTGCAGTCTCGCTTCCGCGTCTACCAGCTCCAGCAACTCTCGCCGCCGTTTGCGGTCCAGTCTTTTTTCCAGCTTCCGGTGCAGCCGGACCACCTCCGCCTGTCGTTCAGCGCAGGGGGCCTCCGGCGAAAAGCGGGCTTGTAACGCCTGCATATAATCGTACACGATTCTCCCCCCTTTCAGATATCCAGTCCCCGCTGGAGAGCTTCACTGGCGGCCTTCTTATTTTTGTCGAAGGCATGGGTGTAGATATCCAGCGTCGTGGACGGTTGAGAGTGGCCCAAGAGTCCAGCCACCGTCGCCACGTCCGCGCCGTTTGCGATTAGAAGGCTGGCATTGCTGTGGCGGAGCGAATGCACGTTCAGCTTCTCCGGCAGACCATTCTTCTTGAGAATCAGCTTGAACCTCCACGTGAAGGTGCTGGGCGTCATCGGCTCCTGGCTGTCATGCTTGCGACAATAAGGATGGGCCAAATATTGTGTAGATCATCAGCTAAGAGATATTTGGCCCGGAATGGGTATCTGCTCTTGAAGAGCAGCTCATGCCGAAGCTACAATGAGAGGGTAATCGGTCTGACGACGCTATGCTTGAGCTGCCACGCTCGTCGCCGCAAACTGTCAGCCGGCCCTCTCATTGCGGCGTTCGATTGTGCAGGTTGAGACAACGGCTGAGCCGTACACTCGGGTAACAACGCAAGATGAATAGGTAATGAACTGGGGCAGGCGCCGATTTCAAATTACAATCTGGGGGAAACGCTATGGAACAAGGACTCATTACCGCCGTTGGCATCGATGTATCCAAGGGAAAAAGTATGGTCGCCGTCCGCAGGCCCGGCGGGCGGATCATCCTGCCGCCTGTCCAAGTCAACCACACCGCCGAGGAACTGGCCGGACTGGCGGAGCGTCTGAGCGGGCTCGAAGGCAATATTCGGATCATCATGGAGCATACAGGAATGTACTGGCGTCCCATCGCTCACGCGCTCAAAGAGGCGGGATTCTTCGTCAGTGTCGTCAATGCCATTCTCATCCATAATTTCAGCGACAATTCCCTCCGCAAGGTAAAGACAGATAAGGCAGACGCCCTCAAGATCGCCAACTATGGGCTGACCTTCTGGACAGAACTGCGGGATTTTTCCGATGAAGATGAAACCCGTCAGATGCTGAAAATGCAGTGCAGGCTGTACGAGCGGACACAAAAGGCCAGCGTTGAACTGCGCAATGGCCTGATCTCGCTGCTGGACCAGACCTTTCCGGAAATCAACGAAATTCTACCCGCCAACTATTGCACCAAACGAGGCCACTACAAATGGGTAGATCTTTCCAAACGCTTCTGGCAAGAGAACATTTGTCAAGGGGGATTTCACCATAAAAATGAAATCCCCCCCGTTAAACTAGGATTAGTATCTCAAAATAAAGTATATCACATATACCCAACTCAACAGTCCGTGAAAAATGGCCCACCCAACAGAGTGCCAAGTAGAATAACTAATTACCATTGCCAAAGCGCTGCCAAATGTGATACCTGTCCTTACTGTTTTTTCGACAGTTTCTCTTTTTTGTTCATCCATGTATATGTATCCTCCCCGAAATTTCGATTTATCGAATTAACACGAGCCAAGTATACCACTAATGCGAATGACATTCAACCCTCATTTATAGGCGTTGATAGTACTGGCAAGCAAGGCACCGGTATATACCCGGCGCAGCTTGTTGGTGGCTGAAGGCCCCCAAGCCCCCGGTGATCGGCGCGGCTGCGTCCGATGCACAAGCCACCGTTGGCGTCTGCTGATTATATACCGGCAGGGAAGGACACCCCGGCGAAGCCGCCCCCGGAGGGCGCACGGCTGCCGTCAGGCAGTACTACCATCGGCCCTTGGCAGGTGGTGAGTAAGTGCGCTCTTAGGAGGGGGGCCTATAAAGAAGAAGGAGCGCCCAGGTCATTCCCAGACACTCCCGCTTCGGTTCCCTTCTGCTGGTCGATCACCGCCTTTTCAGCCTGTGTCATTTTGCCACAAATGAACCGTCAGCCAATGTGTATTTGGATGGTGAAACCACCCTTTACACAATACATCTCACAAGAACTGTGTAAAAAAGCTCTCTTGGGCCGCCTTTCTGAATATTTACCAGAAATGGTGTAAAAAAGAGAGCTATCGATTCAGTGAGACAGAAGCAGAGAAGATTTACAGTACCGCCCAAAACGCGGTCGCTACATTTCCTCAGAACGAAAGCACGAAGACGCTGATTGTCCAGGCGGTAGATTGCTTGAACGCGGTCTACGAATCCATGGCGGTGCTTCGGGCGGAAATGAAGCGTCTGGCAGCTCTGCTGCCGGAATACGAGGTTGTCATGGCGATGCAGGGCGCAGGCGACATCACCGGCCCGAAACTGATGGCCGAGATCGGCGATGTGCGCCGTTTCACGAGCAAGAACGCCCTGGTGGCCTTCGCGGGCGTAGACGCGCCTCCGTTCCAATCCGGCAGCTTTGAGGCCAAATCCAGGCATGTGTCCAAACGAGGCTCCCCGCATTTGCGCAGGACGCTGTTCAAGGTCATGAGCGTCGTCCTGCAGCGTGGTTCGGCGGACAACCCTGTCTACCTTTTCATGGACAAGAAACGGGCGGAGGGAAAGCATTTCTATGTGTACACGGTGGCCGGAGCGGCGAAGTTTCTCCGAATCTATTACGCCAGGGTCAAGGAATATCTGCTTGCGTTGGAAGCAGAGCGCCAGACCGCCGCGTAACCCTGACGGCAAATTGCTTTTCTTATGATTCAATTACATTACATGGAACTTGGCCAACGGGAGCTGTCCCTGTTGGCCTGGTTTTCGTGTCTACTTTTTGATTCTTAATTTTGTAAAAATTTTTTCAGAAAAATGCCTTTTGGGGCTTGACATTTATTTGCAGGTTTGCGGAACACGAAGTCGTCTTCGGTCAGCTTTCGATTCTCATAAGCGTCGGCCTGCCAGACACACTCACGATAATACTCCTTCAGCAGACTTTCCATTTCAGGAGAGAAGTACACATACCTATCCCCTGCCGCCGTTTTCGTGTCCTTGACGATGATATCCTCGCCCGTAATTTTTACCACGTTCCGCTGGATATGGATGCTCTTGCGCTCGTAATCAATGTCGGACCACTTCAAGCCGCAGCATTCTCCCCGCCGCATCCCAGTGGCGATGATGAGTTTGAAATATGTCTCGTACTTGAGACTCTCATTTTCCAGAGCCGTGATAATTTTCTGCATTGTCTCTTCATCGGCAATGAGTTTTTCCTTCCTCTTACCGGAGTACTTGTAGGTCCTCCACGCCGGATTATGATTAAGAAAGCCGCCCTCCATCGCATCGGAGAGGATTCCACACAGGCAGGCGTGGACTCCCTCAACCGTGTACTCGGAGAGCGGCATTCCGGTATTCTGACTTGTCTGCTTCCGCAGCTCGGCATAGAGTTTGCGGAAATGCTCTGGACGAAGGTCCGTCAATTTGTACCCGCCCAGGTACGGCAGGAAGCGGTCGATATCCTGCTTGTCACGGGCCAGCGTGGATTTCGCCAGCTTATCCGGGGCGATATCCCGGAGCCAGAGTTGAACGTACTGCGCTAGCGTGGTGCTCCTGTCCACCGTCAGCGGTGTGTCCTTGCACTCCCGTTCAAAGAGGACCGCTTGCTCATTGAGCCACTTCTCCCTCTGCTTTGGCGTGAGTCCTTCCGGCGGCCTCACCGTTTTCTACTGAGCGGCCCGGCGCTTGCCGTTGTGATCGTAGCCCATGGAGACCACCAGCAAATAACTGTTGCCCCGCTTTCGAATACTTGCCATTTCCGCATCTTCCCTTCTGACCTCAGTCCGGCTGAGGTTTATTTTGGCAAGCACAAACATACTCTATCCTTCGTTGAATAACTACTGTTTTTTGAACGCAGGAAGAAGATTCTACAAAACCACCAATCAGGCGCTCTCATAATCTCTGTCGCTGAAATCGAACATCGTCTGCGTGTACCGCTCCGCCGCTTTACGCTTGAGCTGCAGCTGCGGATGGCAGTAGGTCCGCTCCAGGAATCCGGTGTCGCCATGGCCGGCCAGCTCCGCCACCGTCTGCTTGTCTACTCCATTGTGGAGCATGGTAGACACGAAATAATGGCGGAGGGTGTGGAGGTGAAACTCTCTCGGGAACTCATTCTCGTCGTAGAGACGGCGAAGGTGTCTGCTGAACGTATCGGGGTGCATCAGCTCACCGCGCTCATTCGTGAACACATACTCGCTCATTTCAAAGCCACCCTCTTGAGCCTCGTACATTTTGTAGTAGCAATAGCAACGAAGGACGGTGGTCATCTCCTCGCTGATATAAATTGTCCGCGCTTGGCCATTCTTGGTCGTCCCCTCCACCACGCCTCTCCCAGGAACTGAACTACGGGAGCGGCTGACCGTCAGGATACACTCGTCACCGTTCATGATGAGGTCGTCCCATTTCAGAGCGCACAGCTCTCCCCGACGGCAGCCGGTGTAAATCGCCAGGGCATAAAAAGTTTTGTAAGGGTCCTCCTCGTTAGCGAGGACGTCCAGGAAGCGGTGGGCCTCTACGTCCGTGGGAATCATCTGCACCCGGCGGGCCGTATCCGGCAGGTCGATCATCCGGGCGGGATTCTTTTCGATAATCTCATTACGCTTGGCATCGCTCAGTACTGCCGAGACAACTGTCAAGTATTTTTGGACAGTTGCCTCTTGAATGGGCTTGCCGTGATAGGTCCGCTTTCGTAACTCCACCAACAGATTCTCCAGAGTAATAGGACGCAGACGATTGAGCTTGATTCCGCCGATCATCGGGTAGACTGTCTCCAGCGACCGACGGTAGAAGCCGAGGGTGCTGGGAGCGTATTTCGTCTGCCGCTCCAGCCAGCGGGTAGCGTATTCTCGGAAGGTCATCTCCCCATCCTCACAGTACCCGCTCTTGACCAGCTTCTCAAATTCCTCCGCCTCGTGAGCGACATACTGCGGGATGCCTCGACCGCCCACACTCAGAGGTACCGTGACCGTTTTGGCTCTACTGATTTTTCGACCGTCAGGGCGGTAGCCGTTGCTGACGGTGATTTTGAATTTTCGTGTGTCCAGTTTCTTGATGCTCGCCATAAAAATCCTTTCTACATACTCATACCCTGACTGTGTGTATCGCAGGTCAGCTTCTGCCCCATCGCCAGCTTCTTCAACACCTCTCGGCGGCGCTGCTTGCTGTCCGTCCAGGTGGGCAGTGCAGGGAGCGGAGGTATATCATTCAGGCGTTCTATCGACCTGCCCAACTGAATGAGACCTTCTGTTAACTCACCCATCCAACCCTCGTCAGGCTCCACGCTGCCAGGGCGGACGCCAACAGCCTGTCGATAAATGAACAGGGCCTCCAGATTCTCCTTGAGAAAAGTCTCGTCGTGCAAACCGCTGTCCCGGCACTTCCTGCCATTAGGACAGACGAAGGTGATATGCTTCCGGGCGTCTGTCCAGATGACCTCATAGCCCTCCCGCTCCATGCTGGCGATGAAGGATTCACGACTGTCCGCGTACTCCAGCGCCTCGTTGATGGCGTGGATCAAATCCATTTTCCAACTGTCCTCTCTGAGACCAGCCTGGTACTGGCCGGGCTTCATCCGCTTTTTCTTTGAGCGCTTCTCCGGCTGCTCCAAAACGCTCAGGCCATGGGCGGCGCAGATTTTGTCATTGGCCTCACGGTGTTTCAGGAGGTCGTCAGCACTCTGATGTAACTTCCGACCAGTCTCACAGCTCACGCTGTTTACCACCAGATGGTTGTGGAGGTGGTTGGTGTCCAGGTGCGTCGCTATCACCACCTCGAAGCCTGGGAACTCACGCTGAGCCAACTCCAGCCCGATGGCGTTGGCCTCCTGCGGAGTGAGATTATCCGTTTCAGCGAAGGACTGCACGAAATGGTAGAACTGCCTGCCGTCGGTTTTCTTGAAGCACCGTTTTGTCGTCATCATCTCTGTGTAGGCAGACTGCGGAACGCAGTTGTGGCCGGTAACGAACCGGAGTCTACCGACGCAGGTTTTCTTTTCCTGCTGGACGTATTTCAGGACGCCGTCCAGTACTCCCGCCGTCTGCTTCTTGTTTTTGATCGCCGTGAACGTCGCCATCAGCCCACCTCCGTCAGACGACTGACCTGTTCGCAGAGGGAGGCGTAGCCGTCAATCAGTTCATCGCTTCTCAGGACCGTAAGCCGCCCCATATTTGCCAGCGTGGTGAGCTGGTTGAGGTTACGGCCCTGGGCCTTCAGCTCTGAGAGAACCGCATCGAGGCCCTCCACTCGAACAATCTCTTGGCCTAGACCGCAGATAATTAGGTAGCTGGTGAGGGTCATGCCAGCGTCCCGCGCACGCTCCTGGAGCCGCTGTTTGACCTCCGGCGTCATCCGGGCTGTGACAATGGCTGTTTTCTTCTTTCGCATCTCGTTCCTTTCTCCCCCTTCAGGGGCAGGGGGTGCCGGGGCTTTGCCCCGGCGAATGCGCCCGGTGTATAGCCGGGTGCGATGCTTGCCCCACCCACGGGTGGGTTTCCCGCCTCAGCGGGGCCCCCCGTGTTCCCAGCGTACACACACTCCCGAGCCACGGAGAAAGCGCACACGTACCCCTTACTGCGCCGCACAGCGGGCTTCTCCGTTACCGACAGGGTCGATAGGGTCGATTTTTCCGGCCCCGGCAAAATCGGCACTATCGGCACGGCGAAGCTCTATGAGACGCTTTCCGTTGCTCCGGCGTATTGAGACAATGATACCCGCCTTCCTTAGCGCGTCAACACTTTGCAGGATTTGCCTGCCCACTTTTTTCGGCGTGATCCCTTCGCTGCCGTCAGGGTCGATCTTCTTTGCCAACTCTGTGGGAGTGCCGATAAATTTGCTCATGTGAGATAAAGAAGTAAAAGAAGTGTAAAAAATTTTGCCGTTCCCTGTCCGGCTGACTGCCGGACGGGTCGGGCTTTAGTCGGGCAATTCTACC
>CAJTKE010000013.1:51545-72509 GCA_910576865.1 uncultured Oscillibacter sp. | reverse complement strand
TCGCCGTCAGGCGGGGGCGGAGCGGGCGGAGTTTCTTCCGACGACATGGGGGGTGCATTGCACCAGCCATCGCTGACCGCCAATCCTCCCCGCCCGCAAGGGCCGGAAAAATCCCCCCGCCCGAATGGGCGTGTACTAGTCCCCCTCCAGGGGGAACGCCACAATGGCCGTGAACAGATCCGCCACGGTCTCCACCCGGAAGCTCCCGCCGCAGGCCTCGGTGAAGCTCCGGGCGATGCTGAGCCCCAGGCCGCTGCCGCCGTCGGTGCGGCTGGCGTCCCCCCGGACGAAGCGGGCGGTGAAGTCCACCCCCTCGGGGAGCTCGTGGCGGCTGGTGTTCCGGACGCTGACCTCCGCCTGTCCGGGGGCCTCCTCCGTCCGCTCCGCCGTTTTCAGCGTCAGATGGACCCGGCTGCCCTCCAGGGCGTAGCGCAGGGCGTTGTCGATGAGATTCTGGAAGACCCGGTAGAGCCGCCTGCCGTCGGCGGTGATCATCACCGGTTCCCGGGGCAGCTCCACCTTGAAGGTCAGGGCGCTCTCCCGGATGGGCCCGTCCAGGTCCGCCAGGGTCTGGCGGAGGAGCTTGGCAAGGTCCAGCTTCTCCAGATGGACCGGCAGCTGGTCCGCCGCCGCCTTGCTGACCTCGAACACATCCTCCACCATGGTCTTCAGCCGCTGGGCCTTCTCGTCGATGACACGAGCGTAGTCCGCCGCCGCCGGGGGCAAATTCTCCTCCTGCCGCAAAAGCTCCGCGTAGGAGAGGATGGAGGTCAGGGGGGTTTTCAAATCGTGGGACACGTTGCTCACCAGCTCCACCTTCATCCGCTCGCTGCGGGTCTGCTCCTCAAGAGCCGCCCGCATGCCCGCCTGGATGTCGTTGAGGGACTCCGCCGTCTGCCGCAGGTCCGCGTCCTCCGGCAGGTCCAGGGGCCGCTCCAGGTCCCCGGCCCGGACGGCCTCCACCTGGTCGGCGAGACGGCCCAGGTCCTTGGCCAGGCCCCTCTGGCAGCGCTGGAACAGGGAGAGGGCCCCCGCCGCCAGCAGCACCGGCAGCAGATAGACCGTCCAGATCAGCCAGGCGGGGAAGACCCCGGCCAGTGTCAGGTTGATGAGGAGGCTCAAAATCTCCGCCGCCAGGAGGAAGACCGCCGCGATCATCAGCGCCCCCCGGCGGCTGAGGCGCTTCTCCACGGGCCGCTTTAAGTCCCTTGCCCGCAGGGCCCGAAAGAGACTGCCCAGGAGGGACCGCCGGCCCCCCGGCAGGCCCCGCTTGTGGTCGTTGTAAATCAGCCAGCAGAGCCAGAAGAGGGCCAGCACCCCCTGCAGGTTCAACGTGACGAACCGGAGAAGCGCCATGCCCCAGGCGGCCAGGGAATCGCCGCTGTCCCACGCCCAGTAGAGAAAGTCATAGACAGGGTTCAGACCGAGGATGCCCGGCAGGAAGGCCCACAGCAGGCAGGCCAGCGCCAGCAGCACCCGGACCTCCGTCCAGACGTGCTGGGTCAGGCAGGCCAGCCTCCGCAGGAGGCCGATGGAGTACCGCCTCCACAGCAGCCACAGCGCAAGACAGACAAGTCCCGCGCCGAACAGGATGGCCTGGGTCTTATAGAAGCTCCGGGTCTTCTCCACCTGTTGGGCGATGTTGTAAAAGGCGCTGTTGTAGTAGGTCCCGCCGTGCTTGTAGTCCATGCCATAGTACCGCTCCGGCGTCCGCCGGACGGCCATGTGGACCGTCACGCCCTCCAAATCATGGCTCACGGGGAAGTTGTCGTAGCCGGGGACGAACCACTGGGACTCGCCGGTGTACAACCCGTTCCCGTATACGTTCAGGCCCTTCCCGTCCTTGATGATGGAGACCTTGCCATCCTGGAAAGACAGGTAGAAGTTGTAGTCCGACACGGCCCTTGCCAGGAAGAAAGCCTTTCCCCCCGCCGCGTTGGTATAGGTTTTCTTTTCCGCCGTCTCGATGAAGTAGAGGACGTTCTTGTCGTTTCGGTAGGCCTCGTCCGGCTCCCGGTCCTCCTCCGGCTTCGCCGGGTCGGAGTCGGAGGAAGCGGGCTCCTGCGCCGCGGTCCCCCGGTCCACCAGCACGGCCTCCTGGAAGGGGTAGAAGCCCCACCAGGACCGGTAGGCCTCCGCCTCCTGGACCACGGTGGCGTCTCCTCCGGACTCCGACCAATAGGCGCTGTCATAGAAGTCCACCTTCCCCCCGGCGCCGATGGTCAGAAACTCCCGGAGATACCGGGCGGCCTCGTCCCGGAAGGCGTCCGTCTCCTGCCAGTCCGCCCCCCACCGGGGGACAGGGCCCCGCTCCCAGGCCATCCAGCTCCCCAGGCTCCCCAGGCTGGAGAGAATCAGCGTCACGCCCAGGAGGAAGGCCAGAACGCTCACGGCCCCCTGGGTTTTCCTCCAGCGCCAGTAACGCTTCTGCGCCGGGGAGAGTTCTTTCACGGCTTCCGCCGGGACGGGCTTTCCCGGGCCCATCATCCTCTCGAGGTCCTCGACAAGTCTCTTGAAGTCCTCGCGGTCCTTATCCGTGCTGTTCCATTTTGTATCCAATGCCCCACACCACCTTGATATAATCTGGCTCCTTGGGATTCAGCTCGATCTTCTCCCGGATGCGGCGGATGTGGACCATCACCGTGTTCTCACAGGAAAAGGCGTCCTCGTTCCACACCCGGCGGTAGATCTCCTCGGCGGGGAAGACCTGCCCGGGGTGGCGGATGAGGAGGTCGACGATCTTCGTCTCCGTGGGGGTCAGCTTCACCTCGTCCCCGTCGGCCCGGAGGGTCCGCCCGGCGGGGTCATAGCTGAGCCGCCCGTTGACGATGAGGCCCCGCCGCCCCTCGGCGTTCACGTCGCCCAGGGACGTGTAGCGCCTGAGCTGGCTCCGCACCCGGGCCACCAACTCCTGGGGGTTGTAGGGCTTGGTGACGTAGTCGTCGGCCCCCATGGACAGCCCCAGGATCTTGTCCGTGTCCTCGCTCTTGGCGGAGAGGACGATGACGGGCAGGTTCCGCCGCTCCCGGATGCGGAGCAAAGCGGAGAGGCCGTCCAGCCTCGGCATCATCACGTCGATGAGGATCAGCTTCACCGCCGGGTCCAGGCACTGGTCCAGGGCCTGAAGGCCGTCACAGGCCTTCCGGACCTGATACCCCTCCCGTTCCAGGGTGATGGCGATGGCGTTCACAATTTCGGGATCGTCGTCCACAACCAGGATGCATTCGTTCATTTCGGGTTTCCTCCCTTGAGCTGAGTACAGGATAACAGGCAAATCTTACGGGCGGGTCGATGAAATTCTTACGAATTTCTTACGATTGCAAAAAGAAAGGCGGGAGTCCCCCGCCTTCTCACTATGTCAGTCCTCCAGGGCCTTTTGCATGGTGTCGATGATCTGGTCCAGCTTCGCGTTCCTTGCCTCATCGTTTTTTTCTGCCTTTACTTCTTGCAGATCGTTCAGCACAAAACGGATAAAGGCTTTGAATTGGCTGTCTGTCATTCCCATGTTAAATGCTCCTTTCCTGGGATGATTCTATTTTACCGTAAAAGCGTCCAAAGGTCAAGGCTTCCCCTGTCCCTATTTTTTCAGCGGCATCGTAAACACAAACCGGGTGCCCTCCCGGCCGCTTTCGGCTTTCAGGGTTCCCCTGTGCTCCTGGGCGACGGCGGCGGCGATGCTCAGCCCCAGGCCGAAGCCGCTCTTCTCCCCCCGGGAGGCGTCCGCCCGGTAGAACCGCTCGAAGAGCCGGCCCAGCTGCTCCGCCGGGATGGGCTCCCCGGGGTTGGCCACCGTCAGGCGGGCCTGCCGGTCCGTTTTCTCCAGGGTCAGGGAGACGGTCCCCCCCTCCGCGCCGTACTTCACGGCGTTGTCCAGCAGGATGGAGATCAGCCGCCGGAGGCGGTCCCGGTCCCCCAGGACGGAGAGGCCCTCCGCCACGGCGTACTCCAAGGGCTTCCCCGCCTCGAAGGCCACGGGCTCGAAGGCCAGGGCGCAGTCCTCCGCGATCTCGGACAGGGAGACCTCCCCCAGGACGGGGAGCTGGGTCATGTTGTCCGCCCGGGCCAGGGTCAGCATCTCCTCCACCAGGCCCTTCATCTGCCGGGACTCCGAGAGGATGTTGTCCGTCCACCGGGCGGGCCGCTCCTCCAGGGGCAGGGCGGAGAGCAGCTCCGCGTTGGACAAAATCACCGTCAGGGGCGTTTTCAGCTCGTGGGAGGCGTCGGAGAGGAACCGGCGCTGCTGGCTCCAGGCCCGCTCCACGGGGCCCGTGGCCCACCGGGCCAGGATTGCCGACACCCCCAGCAGCAGCAGAAACGCCGCCAGGGCGATGCCGAGATAGGACCCCATCATCTCCCGGAGCATCGCCCGCTCCATGGACATGTCCACGAAGGCCAGCTTCCGGTACAGGCCGTTGTCCTGCCGGAGGTAGCGCAGGCCGTAGCCCTGGACCACCCCCTCCGGGGGCTTCTGGTTCAGACAGTCCTCCAGGATGGCGGTGAGCTCCGCCGTGTCCTCCAGCCCGGCGTAGGTGCCGCCGGTGACGTAGGCGGCCCAGGCCCCGCCGCCGCCGGGCCAGACGCTGACGGTGAAGTAGGGCAGCAGCAGCTTGTCCCCGCCGATCTCCACGCCGATCTCCGGCTTCCGCCCGTCGTGGTACTCCTCCTGGATGACCCGGTGGAGCACCTGACGGCTCAGGTCCTCCACGTTGCCCCGGAGGGCGGCGAAGATGGCGAAGCACACCACCGCCAGCACGGCGGTGACCAGGGCCATGCACACCGCCACGAATTTCAGGCGGAGCTTCCGGATCATGGCGCCTCCTCCAGGCAGTAGCCCACCATGCGGATGGTGCGGATGCGGACCTTCGCGCCGATGTGGGCCAGCTTCTTGCGGAGGAAGGAGATGTAGACCTCCACGTTGTTGTCCTCCGCCTCGGACTCATAGCCCCAGATTTTCAGCAGCAGCGACTCCTTGGTCAGCACCAGATTCCGGTTCAGCATCAGAAGCTCGCACAGGTCGAACTCCTTCCGGCTGAGGCGGACGGACTTCTCCCCGCAGGAGAGGGTGAAGCCCCCCTTGTCCAGCCGCACGCCGCCAAACTCCAGGGAGTCCGGGTCCCGCAGCTCCGGCTGCCGCCGGGCCAGGGCCCGGACACAGGCCAGCAGCTCCTTGGGGTCGAAGGGCTTGGTCAGGTAGTAGTCCGCCCCCCGGTCCAGGCCCTCCACCTTGTCGGCCACCTCGGACCGGGCGGTGAGCATCAGCACCGGCGTGGCGTTTCCCGCCTCCCGGAGGCGGCGGAGCACCGTGAAGCCGTCCAGCCTGGGCAGCATCACATCCAGCAAGATCACGTCGTAAATGCCCGTCAGGGCGTCGTCCAGGCCGGACTCGCCGTCGTGGCGCACGTCGGCGGTCCAGCCGTTCAGCTCCAGCAGGTCCTGGAGCGTGGCGGCCAGCCTTGTCTCGTCCTCAATCACCAGCACCCGCATGGGCGCACCTCCTCATTCTCCGGCGTCTCCCGCCCCCTCCTGGGGTGCGGGGTCCCGCGCGCCCCGCATGCCGGCCACGGAGATGGTCATCACCGCGTCCACGCTGTCGGTGGCCAGGGCGTAGATGGCCCCGTCCTCCTCCAGCCGGACATAGCGGCCGGACTCGTCGGGCATCCGGGCCCCCACCAGGAGGGTGAAGGTCTGGTCCGTGCCGTTTTCGGCGTACTCCGCCTTCAGGATGGCCTCGGCGCTCTGGAAGCCGCAGATTTCCGCCGCCTCGTCGCTGGGGAAGTAGTCCACGCACTTGGCCATGGTCATGGTCCTCAGGTCATACAGCAGGTCCTGGAGCAGGGGGGCGGCGGTGACGTTGTCGCTGCCGTCGAACCAGAGGGCGGGCTGGTCCTCCCCGTTGGAGCGCCGGGCGTTCAGGGTGACGGTGGGGCGCTCCGGCTCCTCCCGGGGGGCCGCTTCCTCGCCGTCCTCCTCGTCTCCGCCCTCCTCCCCGGGCTCCGCCGCCGGGGCGGGGCCCTGGATGGTGACGGCCCGGAGGTTCAATTCACTCAGGTCCGGCAGCTCCGGCAGGACGCACATGTCGTAAATGGGGGTCTTCATCAGGTTCACCAGGGTGTCCGCCACGATGTAGACCGTGGACTCGTCATCGTCCATGCTCATGTAGTAGCTGTCCCCGTCGGTGGTGGTCTTTCCGAAGACCAGGGTCCGCTCCTTCTCCCCGGTGGAGGCGGTGAGGGTGGCGGAGGGATTGTCCAGGCCGTATTCCGACTTGTCCTCCCCGGCGGGGAGGACCTGCTGGAACTTCAGGGAGGACAGGGTGGAGAGGACGGAGGAGACGGTGTCCTCCCTCAGGGGGAAGTCCGGCCCGTCGGCCCAGATCCATTTCCCCTCCTCGTCCAGGGAGAAGGAGAGGGTGGCGGCGCCGTTGTACCAGCGCAGGGCGCGGCAGGCCTCGGGGTCCACGGGGGCGCCGTCGGCGCTCAGGGAAGCGGGGCCGGAGGCGCCGCCGGCCAGAGCCTCCTCCCGCCCCTGGCGGTAAATCATGCCGAAGACAATGAGCAGGGCCAGAAACAAAATGCCGGCGATGCCCAGCAGTATGGTGACGTTCCGTCGTTCTTTCCAGGTCATGGGGGTCCTCCTGTGATTCCTCCGGCGGCGGGCCGCCGGGAGCTCGCGATGGGTCTGACAGTGGTCATTATATCCCATGCCGCCCGGATTTGTCAATTTTACGGCCCCTTCCTGAAAGGCGTCTGAAAGGTTGGGGGGCACAGTTTACAGATTATTTATAAAAAATCCAGATTGATTTCAAATTTCCGGGGTATGCTACCACCATCCTCCAAGGAGGAGACACGATTTCCTCTCTTTCTGTTTCTTTTCCCTCTTCGCGTCCGGCGGCGGAGCTTTTCCGCCCGCCGGACTTTTTTTGCCGTTTAATCGGTTGCTTCCCAGCAAGAACCTCTTGCAATGTGACGAAACGTCGGCTATAATAGCCTTGGACCGGAATGGTTACTTGTTTCACAAATTATCAGGCGGGACGCGCCGCCTGAAAAAATAGGGAGGAACTGCTATGAGAGGTGTGCACAGCGCGGTGGACGACATTCGCCGCACCGTATTCAAAGAGGTGGCCAGGCTGGCCTTCGACGGAGGGGACCCCCGCCTGCTGGACCAGATTCCTCTGAAGATGATCCAGGGCGACGTGGCCCATCACCGGGCGGACGTCTTCCTGGAGCGGGCCATCGTCCAGGAGCGGGTCCGGCTGGCCCTGGGACTGAACATCCGCTACGCCGGGGAGACCATCCCCGTCAGTGAGGACCTGCGTTCCGCCGAGGAGTCGGAGAAGCACTTCCAGAACCCCCTGGTGAACATCATCCCCTTCGCCTGCAACGCCTGCCCCCCCAAGCAGCTGCGCATCACGGACAACTGCCAGGGCTGCATCTCCCACCCCTGCATGAACGTCTGCCCCAAGGACGCCATCTACATGGACAAGGACAAGCACTGCCACATTGACCAGGAAAAGTGCATCAAGTGCGGCAAGTGCTTCAACCAGTGCCCCTACCGGGCCATCAGCAAGATCGAGCGGCCCTGCGCCGCCGCCTGCGGCATGGACGCCATCAAGTCCGACGAGCTGGGCCGGGCGAAGATCGACTATGACAAATGCGTCTCCTGCGGCATGTGCCTGGTGAACTGCCCCTTCGGCGCCATCGCCGACAAGAGCCAGATCTATCAGGTCTGCCAGGCCCTGCGGAACAATGAGAAGGTCATCGCCTGCGTGGCCCCGGCCTTCGTGGGCCAGTTCGGCAAGGACGCCACCCCCGCCAAGCTCCACGCCGCCATGAAGGTGCTGGGCTTCTACGACGTGGTGGAGGTCGCCATCGGCGCGGATCTCTGCACCGTGGAGGAGGCCCACGACTTCCTGGAGGAGGTCCCGGCCAAGCAGCCCTGGATGGGCACCAGCTGCTGCCCCGCCTGGAGCGTCATGGCGAAAAAGCTCTACCCCGAGTTCGCGGATTACATCTCCATGGCCCTGACCCCCATGGTCATCACCGCCCGGATGGTGAAGAAGGACCACCCGGACGCCAGGGTGGTCTTCATCGGGCCCTGCTCGGCCAAGAAGCTGGAGGCCAACCGGCGGACCATCCGCTCCGACGTGGACTTCGTCCTCACCTTTGAGGAGATGCTGGGCATCTTCGACGCGGCGGACATCGACTTTTCCAAGCTCCAGGCCAACCCGGAGGACGAGATGGACGAGGGCACCGGCATGGGCCGGGGCTTCGCCGTGGGCGGGGGCGTGGCCGCCGCCGTGGTGGAGGCCGTGAAGCACATCGACCCGGATCGGAAAATCCAGATCGAGTACGGCGACGGGCTGAAGAACTGCCGGAAGATGCTGGCCATGGCCAAGGCGGGCAAGCGGGACGGCTATCTGCTGGAGGGCATGGGCTGCCCCGGCGGGTGCGTGGCCGGCGCGGGCACCATCGCCCCCATCCGGGACAGCATGATGACCGTGGAGAAGTTCAAGAACGCCGCCCCCTCCATGAGCTGCACCGAGAGTCCCTATCTGGACCGGCTGGAGGAAGTGGAGCAGAAATACGAGATCAATCATCACGATTGACCGGAAGGCATACATGTGAAAAATTGACGGGCGGCCGCCCGTCAATTTTTTTCGCGCCCCTGTAACGAACGGCCCGCCCGGGGGATATATGGACAGAAACGGGGGCCCCCGCAAAATCCGAAGATTTTGTGGGGAGAGGAGGAAGGAACGAAACAGAGTGGAGCTTTCGCCGTCAGGCGGAAGCGGAGCGGGTGAAGTTTCTTCCGACGACGAAGGGAGGTGAGCTCCTTGGAGGACATGCGCGAGGTCTATCAGCGGCACGCCCAAACGGTCTACAAGTTCCTCCTGGCGAAGACCCGGGACGAGCATCTGGCGGAGGAGCTGACCCAGGAGACCTTCTATCAGGCCGTCCGGTCCGTGGACCGCTTTGACGGGACCTGCAAGGTCTCCGTCTGGCTCTGTCAGATCGCGAAGCATTTGTGGTATCAAAGCCTCCGGAAGGGGAGGCGGGAGGCCCCGGTCTCCCCGGAGGACCTGCCGGAGTCCCCCGGCCCCTCGGCGGAGGAGAGCGTCCTGGAGCGGGAGGGGCGGATGGACCTCTTGAAGCTGGTCCACAATCTGCCGGAGACACAGAAAGAAGTGGTCTATCTCCGGGCCTTCGGGGGCCTCAGCTTCCGGGAGATCGGGGACGTGTGCGGAAAGACGGAGACCTGGGCCCGGGTGACCTTTTACCGGAGCAAGGAGAAACTCAGGAATGGAGGCGTGAACAATGAAGAATGATCTGACCTGCGGCGTGGTGCGGGATTTGCTGCCAAGTTACATCGAGGGCCTGCTGGGGGAGGACTCCCGGGAGGCGGTGGACCGGCATCTGGAGACCTGCCCCGCCTGCGCCGCCCAAAAGGAGGCCATGGCCGCCATGCCGGGGGCGGAGGCGAAAAAGGAGGCCGCCAAGGAGGTGGACTTCCTCAAGCGGGTGAAGAAGGGAACGGTGAAGAAAATTGTCCTGGCGGTGGTCTGTACGGCCCTGGTCCTGCTGGGGGGCGCCGCCTTGAAGCTCTTCGTCATCGGCACGCCCCTCCAGGCCCAGGACATGGCCGTGATCGTGAACGAGGTCCAGGATGGAGGTTACTCGCTGTTTTTGTCCCTGACCTCCATCGGCTCCGGCGACGCCTTCTACGGCTGGAAGCAGGAGACCGTGGACGGCGTGACCTCCATCTACGCCAGGAGGGTGACGGTCTCCCCGTTCTGCCGGACCGGCAACGCGCAGATGTACGTCCCCCTGGACTTTGTCAAGGAGGTCTGGCTGGGGGGGACCTCCGGCAGACTTCTCTGGGCGGGCGGACTGGTTATCAATCAGGAGACCCTGGACCTGGTGGACGCGAAGACCCCCTACTGCGGCGACGCCCCCGCCCTGGGGAACATCGCCAAGCTCTTGCAGGTGGGGAGCCGGATTGGACGGTATAACATCTCCCTCCAGACCAGCGAGCGGCCCTACCGCTGGACGTTGGAGTTTGAGACGGCGGAGGAAACCACGTCCGCCACCTGGGGGATGTCCCGGTTCCTGGGCTACCAAATGCTGGCGCTTGTGGAGAACCTGGACGAGGTGAGCTTCCGCTACCCGTCCTCCAGCGGGGTCTTTACGGCGGAGCTGGCCTCCGCCGCCCTGGCCCGGGTGACGGAGGAGTACAACGACAAGCACGCCACAAGCTGGCCCGTCCACGAGAGCATCAAGGAGTACGCGGAGAGCCCCCTGGAGTACCAGCGTCTGGTGACGCTGCTGGAGCAGATGTTCCTGGGGACCAGCGGGACCACCGTCACCGTTGCCAGACCGTAAAAGAAGGACCGCCCGGGAGGGCGGTCCTTTTTGGGCTCAGTATTCAATCTCCCCCGTATACACCATTTTCGCGTCCCCCGTCAGGGTGACGCCCTCGTCGGTGTAATGGACGATCAGCTCCCCGCCCTTCACCCGGACGGTGACATCCCGGCCCTTCTCGCAAAGGCCGTTGGCAACTGCCGCCACCACCGCCGCGCAGGCGCCGGTTCCGCAGGCCATGGTTTCCCCGCTGCCCCGCTCCCAGACCCGCATCTTGATGGTGCTGGGATTCACCACCCGGATGAACTCCGTATTGATCCGCTCCGGGAAATAGGGCGCGTGCTCGAACCGGGGGCCGATGAAGTCGATGTCCACGGCGTCCACCCGGTCGCAGAAGACCACGCAGTGGGGGTTGCCCATGTCCACGCAGGTGATGTTGTAGGGCCGTCCGGCAATGCGGACGGGGTAGTCCACCACCTGGCTTTCCGCGATGGTGAATTTCAGCGCCGCCGTGTCCAGAGTGGCCCTTCCCATGTCCACGCTGGCGGAGGTGACCTTCCCGCTGGTGGTGTAGAGGGTCACGGTCCGGACCCCGCTGGCGGTCTCCACCGTCAGGGTCTCCTTGTCTGTGAGGCCTTTGTCGTGGAGGTACTTCCCCACGCACCGCAGGGCGTTGCCCGCCATTTTTCCCTCGCTGCCGTCGGAGTTGAACATCCTCATTTTCGCGTCGGCGATTTCGGACCGCTCCATCAGGATGATGCCGTCGGCCCCCACGCCGAAGTGGCGGCGGCAGAAGGGCACGCAGAGGGATTCCGGGCAGGTGATGCGGCCGTCGAAGTTCTCCAGGAAGATGTAGTCGTTGCCGCAGGTCTGCATCTTGGTAAAGACCAATTTCTCCCGATGGTCCCGGAGGTGGCAGATGTCCACCAGCTCCGTGTTTCCCTGGTTGTACCGGGACTCCAGGATGTCCGCCAGGGCCCCGGCGGTGTCCAGGGAGGTGAGGCAGGGAATGCCCAGCTGGACGCAGCGGTGGTTCAATCGGATGAAGTCCCGGATGTACTCCGGCTCCGTGGACCCGGTGAGGATGACGTAGTCGATCTTCCCGTCCTCCAGCAGCTGGAAGACCCGGTTGTCCTGGCCCAGCTTCCCCACGATCTCCACGCCGGTGCCCAGGCGCTCAATTTCATGGGCGGTGCCGTCTGTCGCGTAGAGCCGGAAGCCCAGCTCGTCCAGCTTCCGGGCGGTGTCCAGAATCTCCGGCTGGTCCCGGCGGTTGACGGAGATGAGGACGCCCTTTTTCTCCGCGCTTTCCACCTTGTACCCGGCGGAGACCAGACCCTTGAACAGGGCCTCCTGCATGTTCTTGCCCAGGCCCAGCACCTCCCCGGTGGACTTCATCTCCGGGGAGAGGGCGGCGTTGGCGTCGGTGAGCTTTTCGAAGGAGAAGACGGGGACCTTGACGGCGGTGTAGGGGGGCTGCTTGTAGAGCCCGGTGCCGTAGCCCAGGGATTTCAGAGGCTGTCCCACCATGACCCGCGTGGCCAGGTCCACCATGGGGACGCCGGTGACCTTGGAGATGTAGGGCACCGTCCGGCTGGCCCGGGGGTTCACCTCAATGACGTAGAGCTCGCCCTGATAGATAAGATACTGGATGTTGATGAGGCCCCGGGTCCCCAGGGACAGGGCCAGCTTCTCCGAGCAGTCCACGATGGTCTTGAGCATCCGGTCCCCGATGGAGAAGGGCGGATAGACGGCGATGGAGTCCCCGGAGTGGACGCCGGTGCGCTCGATATGCTGCATGACGCCGGGGATGAGGACGTCCGCGCCGTCGGAGATCACGTCCACCTCCAGCTCCTTGCCCATGAGGTACTGGTCCACCAGGACGGGGTTTTCCACCTTCCCGGAGAGGATGACGTTCATGTAGGTCCGGACGTCCGTATCGTTGTGGGCGATGACCATGTTCTGCCCGCCGATGACGTAGCTGGGCCGGAGCAGGACGGGATAGCCCAGCTCGCCCGCCGCCGCCAGGGCCTCCTCCATGCCCAGGACCCCCCGGCCCTGGGGGCGCTTGATGTGGAAGCGCTCCAGCAGCTCGTCGAAGCGCTCCCGGTCCTCCGCCATGTCGATGGACTCGGCGCTGGTGCCCAGGATGGGGATGCCCCGTTCATCCAGGAATTTCGTCAGCTTGATGGCCGTCTGCCCGCCGAAGGCCACGACGACACCCACGGGCTTTTCCACATCGATGATGTGCATGACGTCCTCGGGGTACAGGGGCTCGAAGTACAGCCGGTCGGCGGTGTCGTAGTCCGTGGAGACGGTCTCCGGGTTGTTGTTGACGATGACCACGTCATAGCCCAGCTCCTTCAGGGTCCAGACGCAGTGGACGGAGGAGTAGTCGAACTCGATGCCCTGGCCGATGCGGATGGGGCCGGAGCCCAGAACCATGATGACGGGCCGCCCGGACCGGGGGAAGGCCCGGGACTCGCAGAAGGCGTCAAAGCTGGAGTAGAAATACGGCGTCTCCGCGTCGAACTCCGCGCCGCAGGTGTCCACCATCTTGTAGACGGCCCTCCGGGATTCCTCCGGCAGCTTGTCCGCCCCGGCGAGGCGGAGGAGGGTTTCGTCCGGGTAGCCCAGGCGCTTGCCCTCTTCGTAATTCTCCGAGGTCAGGCCGTCCCGCTCCAGGGCTTGCTCGAAGTCCGCCAGTCCCCGGAGCTTCCAGAGAAAGAAGCGGTCGATTTTCGTGATGGAGAATATCTCGTCCACGGAGATCCCGGCTTTCAGGGCCTCAAAGACGGTGAAGAGCCGCCGGTCGTCCACCCGGCGGAGGCGTTCCCAGATGGGGGCGGGGTCCGTGTTCTTCCGGTTCAGGCTGTCCATCCCGATCTCCGCCCCCCGGACGGCCTTCATCAGGGCCATCTCAAAGCTGGGGGCGATGGACATGACCTCCCCCGTGGCCTTCATCTGGGTGCCCAAGGTGCGGGAGGCGTCGGCGAACTTGTCGAAGGGCCACTTGGGCATCTTCACCACGATGTAATCCAAGGTCGGCTCAAAGCAGGCGCAGGTCTTCCCGGTGATGTCGTTTTTGATCTCGTCCAGGGTGTACCCCAGGGCGATCTTGGCCGTGATCTTGGCGATGGGATAGCCCGTGGCCTTGGAGGCCAGGGCGGAGGACCGGGAGACCCGGGGGTTGACCTCAATGACGGCGTACTCGAAGCTCTCCGGGTTCAACGCCAGCTGGACGTTGCAGCCGCCCACGATGCCAAGATGCGTGATGATGTCCAACGAGGCGGAGCGGAGCATCTGGAACTCCCGGTCCGCCAGGGTCTGAGTGGGGGCCACCACGATGGAGTCCCCGGTGTGGACCCCCACGGGGTCCAGGTTCTCCATGGAGCAGACGGCGATGACGTTCCCCGCCGCGTCCCGCATGGTCTCGAACTCGATTTCCTTCCAGCCGAAGATGGCCTTTTCAATCAGCACCTGGGTGATGGGGGAGGCGTCCAGGCCCGTCTGGGCGATGACCCGGAGCTCGGCCTCGCCGGCCGCCGCGCCGCCCCCCGCGCCGCCCAGGGTGAAGGCCGGGCGGACGATGACAGGGTAGCCGATGCGGGCGGCCACTTCCAGGGCCCCCTCCACGGTCTCGGCGATGTCGGAGGCGATGACCGGCTGGCCGATCTCCGCCATGGCCTCCTTGAAGAGCTCCCGGTCCTCGGCCCGGGAGATGGCGGCGGCGTCCGTGCCCAAAAGCCGGACGTTCTGCTCCGCGAGAAAGCCCTCCTTGTCCAGCTGCATGGCCAGGGTCAGGCCCGTCTGGCCCCCCAGGCCCGCCAGGAGGGAGTCGGGCCGCTCCTTGCGGATGATGCGCTTCATGGTCTCCACGGTGAGGGGCTCCAGGTAGATCTCGTCCGCCATGGCCTGGTCCGTCATGATGGTGGCGGGGTTGGAGTTGCAGAGGACCACGTCCACCCCGGCCTCCTTGAGGACCCGGCAGGCCTGGGCCCCGGCGTAGTCGAACTCGGCGGCCTGTCCGATGACGATGGGGCCGGAGCCGATGACCAGGACCTTTTTGATCGTCTTGTCCAGGGGCATTACAGCTCGCCTCCTTCCATCAGGGTGATGAAGCGGTCAAACAAAAACGCGGTGTCCCGGGGGCCGCCCCGGGCCTCGGGGTGGAACTGGACGGTGAAGGCCCGGAGGCCCGGGTAGTCCATCCCCTCACAGGTGCCGTCGTTGGCGTTGGCGAAGGAGACCCGGCCGATTTTCACGGAGTCTCCGTCCACGGCGTAGCCGTGGTTCTGGCTGGTGATGTAGGTCCGGGGGCCGCTGAGGTCCCGGACGGGCTGATTGACCCCCCGGTGGCCGTACTTGAGCTTGTAGGTACTGCCCCCCGCCGCCAGGGCGGTGAGCTGGTGCCCCAGGCAGATGCCGAAGAGGGGGACCTTGCCCAGGAGCTTTTTGATCTGCTCGATCTGGAAGACGTTTTCCGCCGGGTCCCCGGGGCCGTTGGAGAGCATGACCCCGTCGGCCTTGGAGCCCAGGATGGTCTCCGCCGGGGCGTCCGCCGGGAAGACGGTGACGGCGCAGCCCCGCTTGCGGAGCTCCTGAATGATGTTGTTTTTCGCGCCGTAGTCCAGCAGGGAGACCCGGAAGCGGGTCTCGCCCTGGGCCCCGTAGACGCAGGGGGCCTTGCGGGTGACGGCGTTCACCACGCCGGTGACGGCGTAGGACCTCAAAGCGGAAAGGTCCGCCGGGACCTCGTCGCAGATGATGGCGTTCATGACGCCGGACTCCCGGATGATCCGGGTCAGCTGCCGGGTGTCCACGCCATAGAGGCCGGGGATGTTCCGCTCCCTCAAAAAGCCCTCCAGGTCCCCCTGACAGCGGAAGTTGGAGGGGCGGCCGCACCGCTCCCGGACCACGTAGCCCTTGACATGGCAGTCCCCCTCGAAGTCCTCGGGGATGATTCCATAGTTGCCGATGAGGGGATAGGTCTGCAGGACGATCTGTCCCGCGTAGCTGGGGTCCGTCAGGGTCTCCACATAGCCGCACATGCCGGTGGTGAAGACCAGCTCGCCCAGGGCGTCCGCCTCGCCGCCGAACCGGAAGCCCTGGAACACCTGGCCGTCCGCCAGGACCAAATAGCCTTTTTTCATGGATGCCTCCCTCGCGCCCAATGACATGTTATCTTTTCTATTATGAGGGTTTTCCCGCTTATCGTCAATCCTGGATTGATTTCCGGGCGGCGAAGTTTGGCGGCGAAAGGTATGACTTTTTGGTGAAAACGTGGAGGGCGGCGCCTGTTCCTCTGGGAAGTCCGGCAGTTTCAGGAGACGGGCCGCCCAGGAGGGCGGCCCGCGTCTCAATTCACGTATTGTCCCGGCTGATGGGCTCCCGGACCAGCAGCCGCCGGAGGGCCTTGCCGTTGAAGGGAACCAGGGGGTAGAGGTAGCCCCGGCCCACCAGGGGCTTCGTGGTGGCCAGCAGAATCAGAATGCCCAGAAGCCCCAGGCCGTAGCCCCACACGTCGAAGGCGGCGGTGAGCAGGAGGAGGACCACCCGGAGGAGCTTGAAGGCGTAGCCCATCTCATAGCTGGGCTGGGCGAAGCTGGCCACGGACACGAAGGCCATATACACCAGCACCTCCGGCCCCAGCCACCCGGCCTGGACGGCGAAGTCGCCCAGGATCAGGGCCCCCAGCATGGAAAAGGAGTTGGACAGGGAGTCCGGCGTGTTCAGGGACGCCAGCTTCAAAACGTCCACCAGAAACTCCACCACCAGCAGCTGCCACAGAAGCCCCAGGGCCGCGGGTTCCGGGGAGGAGAGAAAGTCCAGCCACTGGGGAAGCCGCCCGGACTCCTTCACCATCAGATACCAGGTGGGGGTGATGAGCAGGGAGATGAGGAAGACCACGATGCGCAGAAGCCGGAGGTAGGTGCCCACCAGCGGCGGGAAGTAAAACTCGTTGGCCTCCTGGGTGAAGTCGAAGAAGGTGGTGGGCAGAATCATCACCGACGGGGAGTTGTCCACCATCAGAATGACATTCCCCTCCATGATGCTGGCGGCGGCGCTGTCGGGCCGCTCCGTATAGCGGACCTTGGGGAAGGGGTTGTACCACTGCTTGGGGCGGATGGCCTCCGCCACGCTCTCCTGGGCCATGGAGAGGGAGTTCACGTCGATGCCGTTCAGCTTCTCCCGGACGGCGTCCAGCAGCGCCGGGTCCGCCTTGTCGTCCAGATAGCAGAGCACCGCGTCGGTGTGGGAGCGCCTCCCCACCTTCAGCCCCTCCATGGTGAGATGAGGGTCCCGGATGCGGCGGCGGAGCAGGGCCATGTTGGGCACCACCGCCTCCACGAAGCCGTCGTGGGAGCCCCGGAGGACCTTGCCGTCGGGGGGCTCGTCCACGCCCCGGCTGGGGTAGTTCTTCGCGTCGATCTGGGCGCCGCCGGAGAGGCCCTCCGCCAGCAGCAGCGTCTTCCCCATGAGGACGGAGGTGATGAGCTCGTCGGTGTCAAAGCCCACGTCCACCTCGGAGAAGGAGATGAAGCGGTCCGCGAAGTCCTGCATGTCCTTCAGGCCCTCCAGGGCGTTTTCCGGCCGGGAGAGCCAGAAGGCCCCCATGCGCTCCAGCGTCTCGTCCTTGCCATAGCCGTCGACGACCCAGAGCCGGGCCCGGCGGCCGCCGATGACATAGTCCCGGCTCACCATGTCCACGCTCCGGCCCACCCCCAGGGCCTCGTCGAAGAGCCGGACGTTGTCCATGTAATTGTCAGATAAAGTTCCCATATTCCACCTCCACGAATGGGGGTAGTATGCGCGGGAAGGGAAACCGTTATCCATGAACAACCGGGAAAACCAGCCGGGGACAGGATTTGACAAATTGCCCGCCGAATGATAAAATAATCCCGCTCCTCCAAGAGGAGCGGGAACGCTGCGCAGCGGATAAGGCGGCTGGCCACGTCCTCCGAAAGGAGGTGAGGCCGTATGCGAATCACATTACATATCGGAGCCTTCACGGTGACGATCATTGTGAAAAGCAGAAACCGCCACTCTGGCAAGTGACGGTTTCTCGGGCTTTTGCCTAACCAACCTGTTACACTAGGGCCAGCCGCCTTGCGCGGCGTTCCCTTTATCTGCATTATAGCAATTCCCAAGGGCGCTGTCAAGCCGGGCGGCGGCCTTTTTCACGCCTGGGGCCGGAAGCCCAGGCCCGTCTGGATGGCCTCCATGGTCTGCCTGTCGAAGCGGTAGCTCATATCCCGGATGCCGATGGTGGAGCCCTTTTTCCGGTACAGCCACAGCACGGAGGAATTCCGCATCTTCTGCGCCGGAGTGATGCCGCCGCCGCTGCCGGGGATGAAGGCCGCGTCCTTCAGCTCCGCGTAGGCCACCCGCTTTCCCCCCACGGTCAGGCCCCGCTCGTAAAACCGCGCGGCGTCCCCGCCGGACTTTTTGGGGATCTCCACCAGCAGGGGGCCGAACTCCCCGTCCGCCGCCCCTTGGGCCTTGGGTCCGTCCCACTCCAGGACGTATTGCCCGCCGTGGCGGGCCGCCTGGGCCTCCGCCCCCGTTCGCCTCCGGGACGCGCCCTTGTTCCAGGCCCTCGTTATGGCAGCACACATCCAGACAAGGAACGCGATGAACAGCAGGATGATGACGATATACATATGCGTCCTCCTTCTTTCCGATTTCTCCGGGCATGTTTTGAAACCCTCGCGCCTCCCTTTTCCGGGCGGTGCGGCCGTTTGGCCGTTGTGCAGGTGGGTCCAGCACCTGTGCAGGCCGACGGGTGTTGGCGCGCCCGCCGGCTGCCGCATTTTTGTTTTCCAGGTCGATTATAGCAGGATTTCCCCGGCAATGCAAGACCCCCCTTGCCGCCGCCGGGACGGTATTTGAAGTCGAGCCGGGCAGCGGCCCGAAATCCAGCTTTCAAAAAGGAGAGAATTGTCATGCTGAGACCCAAGGAAGTCGTTCAATCATGGGTGGACGCCTTCAACGCCGGGGACCCGGAGGCCGTCTCCGCCCTGTACCATGACGAAGCGGTGAACCACCAGGTGGCCAGCGAGCCGGTCCGGGGCCGGGCCGCCATCCGGGAGATGTTCGCCGGGGAATTTGCCGCCGCCAAGATGGTCTGCATCGTGGAAAACCTCTTCGAGGACGGGCAGTGGGCGATTCTGGAGTGGCGGGACCCCCTGGGCCTGCGGGGCTGCGGGTTCTTCCAGGTGGTCAATGGAAAAATCCTGTTTCAAAGAGGCTATTGGGACAAGCTCTCCTTCCTGAGGCGGCACGGGCTCCCCATCGAGTGACGCCTGGGCCTCACGTCCCCGCCTCCTTCCGCAGGGCGACCAGCGTCCCGTTGAACTCCGCCCCCAGTATGAGGACGTTGGCGGACATGTACAGCCAGATCATCAGCACCACCACGGTGCCGATGGACCCGTAGAGCAGGGAGTAGTTGGCGAAATTGTCCACATACATGGCGTACAGCCAGCTCAGGCCCATCCAGGCCGCCAGGGCCGCCAGGGTCCCGGGCCACAGGTCCCGCCAGGGCCTCCGGCCGTCCTGGGCCAGGGCGTAGAGAAAGAACAGGGCGAAGTACCCCACCACCGCCGCCGCCGGGAAGCGCATCCGGACCCACAGCTCCGCCACAAAGAGGGGCAGGCGGAAATTCCCCACCGCGTAGCCCAGCAGCCGGTCCCCGATGGTCATCAGGGCCAGCGTCAGGGCGATGGAGGAGATCAGCACCACGGTGTAGAGCAGGGTCTTCAGCCGGTGGACCACCGCCCGCTTCGGGGGGCCCAGGTGGTAGGCCGTCCGGACGGAGACCATCAGGGCGTTGGTGGCCCGCATGGGGAACCAGATGGAGAAGAACAGGCCGAAGAGCATCAGCTGGGGGCTGGGGCTCCGGCCCACGTGGAGGAGGTAGGCCCGGATGATGTCCACCACGTCCCGGGGCAGAAACTCCCCCAGGGCCAGCAGGATCGCGGTGACATTCAAATCCAGCAGGCCCAGCAGGGCGCTGATGAAGATCAGAAACGGGAAGATCATGAACAGCAGGTAGAAGGCCAGGGCGGCGCTCTGGACCCCCACGTTGTGGCGGAAGTAGCGCCGCGCCAGAAGGCAGGCCCCTCGGGACAGCTTGCGGGTCACGGATGCATCACCGGCTTTCCTGGTTATTCCCATTTTTCCCAGACCTCGGGATGATACCCCACCGTGGCCTCCTTCCCGTTGCGGACAATGGGGGTCTGAAACAGGACGGGGTTCTCCAGCAGCTTTTCCTCCCGGGCGGCGGGGGTGATATACGGCATGTATAATTCTTCATATGTTCTACATTTCGTATTCACCAGGGCCTCAAAGCCGATTTTCTGCTTGACGGACTGGTACTCCCGGGGGGATAATCCCTTTGAGGGGAGGTCGACGTACTGGAATTTGATCCGGCGCTCCTTGAACCAGCGCTGGGCCTTCTTCGTGTCGAAGCACTTGGAGGAGCCGAAGATCTGAATGTTCATGAGACGTTCTCCTTCACACGATTCTATTATAATCCGCAGGGAGGGACCTTTATGACGGAAGCAGTCGAGACCTTGAAGACCTGGGTGAGGGAATCCAAAGCCATCGCCTTCTTCGGCGGCGCCGGGGTCAGCACGGAGTCCGGCATCCCGGATTTCCGCTCCACCGGGGGGCTCTACCACCAGGAGTGGAAGTACCCGCCGGAGACCATTTTAAGCCATACCTTCTATAAAAGCAACCCCGAGGAGTTCTTCCGCTTCTACCGGGCCAAGATGCTGGCCCCCGAGGCGAAGCCCAACGCCGCCCACAAAAAGCTGGCGGAGTGGGAGGCGGAAGGAAAGCTCACCGCCGTGGTGACCCAAAACATCGACGGCCTCCATCAGGCGGCGGGGAGCAAACACGTCTGCGAGCTCCACGGCAGCGTCCACCGGAACTATTGCGAAAGGTGCGGGAAGTTCCACGGCCTGGACTTCATCCTCCACTCCGCCGGCGTGCCCCGGTGCGAATGCGGCGGGATCGTCAAGCCGGACGTGGTCCTCTACGAGGAGGGACTGGACGGGGCCGTGATGAACGACGCGGTGAACTCCATCGCCCGGGCGGACCTGCTGATCATCGGGGGCACGTCCCTGAACGTCTGGCCCGCCGCGGGGCTCATCAATTACTTCCAGGGAACCCGGCTGGCCCTCATCAACAAGTCCGCCGTGGCCCGGGACCTCTCCGCGGGGCTGGTGATCACGGACCCCATCGGAGAGGTGATGGCACAGCTGTAGGAAAGGAGTCCGGCGCGGCGGGGGAGTTTCCCCGCCGCGCCGGCCGGGAAAATTTCGGGAAAAACGGAAAATGGGTGTTGACAACGGGGGTGGTTCTGGCTATAATAATCAAGCAGTCTTTTTTGGGGGCTGTGGAAGTACGCGGCTGTGCTGGAACTGGTAGACAGGCCAGCTTGAGGTGCTGGTGTCGATTCGACGTGTGGGTTCAAGTCCCGTCAGCCGCACCAAGGTCTTTCCCCGAAAGACCGCCGAAGCCATGCGCGAGTGGTGGAATTGGCAGACTCGCTAGATTCAGGTTCTAGTGTCCTTTACGGACGTGCGGGTTCAAGTCCCGC
>CAJTKE010000013.1:0-51445 GCA_910576865.1 uncultured Oscillibacter sp. | reverse complement strand
GGAATTGGCAGACTCGCTAGATTCAGGTTCTAGTGTCCTTTACGGACGTGCGGGTTCAAGTCCCGCCTCGCGCACCAGAAGCAAGGGTCCCGCCCTCAGCGGGCGGGGCCCCCTTTCCGCTTCCGTCCGGAGGGCCCGAAAGTCAATACGATGCGCGCGAGTGGTGGAATTGGCAGACTCGCTAGATTCAGGTTCTAGTGTCCTTTACGGACGTGCGGGTTCAAGTCCCGCCTCGCGCACCAAAAAGAAGCACGCCTTTCGGCGTGTTTCTTTTTGGTGCGCGAGGCGCTACGGTCCGCTTCGCGGACCGCCCCGCCGTTGACGGGGTTTTCATTGAACATGCGGGAAAAACCCGCAAAGGTTTTTCCCGCATACACCCTTTTCCTTGCGATGCCAAGGAGTGCGTCCGAGAAAGGGGGGACGAGAGTGGGAGGCGTTATGGAATATTCAAATGAAGAGCTGCTGGAAGCAAGGCGGCAGATTGAGTCCACACTTCACAAGCTGAGGGAAACGGTGAAGACCCTTCGGGAGAAGGAGAACCCGGAGCGGTACAAATCCCAGATCACCCTGGCGGAGCGGCGCGTTCGGGCGTTTGAGATTGCGGTCCGACTGCTGGAACGGGAATCGGCCCGCTGATCTGCGCAAAAGAGTTCCGACGCCGGCCGGACGGCGTCATTCCACGAAGTGCGCCACGTCTTCTCTTTTGGCCAGGAGGGCGCCTTCCTCCAGGGGGTAGCCCAGGGCCGCCATGCACCATACGGCGTGGTTCTCCGGTACGCCGTATTCATCCAGGAGCCGTTTGACCGGCTCCTTTTTTCTCAGCGTCATCAGGGGATTCAGCCACACGGAGCCGATCCCGTAGGAATGAGCCGCCAGGAAAATGTTTTCCGCGGCGCAGGAGGCGTCCTGGCAGCCGTAGCGGTTTCGCTCGTCGTTGGAGATCAGGATGACGCACGCGGGATTTTCAAATCCGTAGAAATACACCTGATTCTCCGCCGCCGCTGTCCGCGCCGCTTCCTTCAGGCGGGCGATCTTCTCCCGGTCCTCCAGCACCGTGAATCTCCAGGTCTGCATGTTGTGGCCGCTGGGGGCGTGGTACCCCGCCCGCAGGATCATGTTCAGGACCTCCCGGGGGATGGCCCGCTCCTCAAACCTCCGGATGCTCCTCCTGGTGAGGATGGCCCGCAGGACGGGATTCATCAGGGGCTCGCTCCCCTGGGACTCCCACAGCTCCCGCAGCTTCTTCCGGTCGATCTTCCGCATCGGATTCCTGGGAATCTCCGGCAGAGAGACGTACCGCACCGGCAGCTTGTGCCGCTCCAGGCGCTCCGCCAGGAACGCCCGCAGGCCCTCCTCGGAGTATTCGCCTCCCCCGGGCGCCACGAACAGGACAGGCACGAAGCCCAGTATGCCCTCCGGGTCCGGTACGCCGACACAGGCGCACTCCCTGACGGAGGGATATTCTCCGGCCAGATTCTCAATCTCCACCGGAGAGACCTTCTCCCCGCCCACGTTGATGATGTCGTCCGCCCGGCCCAGCATGTACACATAGCCGTCCGCGTCCCTGTACGCCAGATCCCCGGTGAGGAGCCACCCGTCCCGGATCGTTTCCGGGGTCAGGGCCCCGGCGCTGGCCTCGATATAGCGGAACCTCCCCATGATCTCCGCGAACCGGCCCTGCATCTGCCGCGCGATGGTCTCCACGGACGCCGGGACCACCGCCAGCGCCGTACACTGATAGGCGTCCAGGTTGTTCTCGATCTCCCTGGCGAAGGTGAAGCCGTTCTGGAAAATGACGGACGCCCCTCTGTAGAGCGCGGCCCGCAGGACCCGCAGAGCGAAGGAGTGGTTCATCGGCAGGGGCAGCAGGACCCTGTCCTCCTCCCGCATCCCGACGCCCTCCATCGTGTTGCGCAGGATGTGGTACACCGCCCTGTAGGACAGCATCACCCCCTTGGGCCTGCCGGTGGTCCCGGTGGTGAACAGAAGCTCCGCCAGCTCCGTTTCCTCCGGCATCGTGTACGGGACCTCATCCTCCTCCGGTTCTTCCGGGCCGGCGGCGCAGAGGCCCTTGAGCGAGTGGAGCCGGCAGGCGTCCCCGTGCTCCTTCATGGGCCTGTCCGTCAGGAACAGGACCGCGCCGGTCTCCCGGTATAGGAAAGCCGCCAGCTCCGGCGCCGCGTTCCGGTCCACGAACACCGCCGTCCCGCCGCAGTACTGGATTCCCAGATACGCCGCCGCCAGCTCCGGCCGGGACACCGCCGCCAGAAGCACGCGGCCCCCCCTCCGGACGCCCATCCGCCTCAGGCCGGCCCCCGCCCGCCTTGTCTTCTCCGCCAGCTCCCCGTAGGTCATCCGCTCCTTCTTGAAGGCCGCCGCCAGCTTGTCCGGCCGGCTTCGGGCCAGGGACAGGACGCGGTTCACCAAAGTATCGTACCGGGGCTCATACACGCCGAACACCTCGCTCTCCTCGCTTTTTCCTTCCGGCCCCGCCGCATGTAATCCATGCCGTCCAACAGGATATGCGCCTCATCCATGGTGGGATACCCGCCCGACACCACCTCGTAGGACAGGCTCCCCGCCGTTCCCGTCAGCGTGGCCAGACCCTCCGGGGAGAAATCCTCCCGGACCCGGGAGTCGTAAAGCGCAGCCGCGTAGCTGCACCGGTACTGTCCCCGCAGGTCCGTCTTCAGCCCCAGCGCCTCCAGCAGCGCCATGTCGATATCGCGGAGGCCGACGGTTGCCTCATCGGACACGGAGAGGAAAATCGCGTGCTCCCTCGTGTCCAGCTTCGCCAGCTCCATCAGCCGGCTCCGGAAGGTCCCCTCCTCGGCCAGCCTCTCATACTCCTCCGTTTTCGTCTCCCGGTGCGGGCCTCTTCCATGTTGGAATACCCGCCCGACGCGGCCACGTAGGGCACGCCCTCAATCGCGCCCCCCAGCATGACCGGGCCCTCCGAGTCCGGGGCATGCTCCTCCCGCACCCCGGAGGCGTGGATCACGGCCGCGTAGCTCCACCGGTACTTTTTCCTCAGCTCCGTATTCAGCCCCAGGGCTTTCAGCAGCTCGGCGCCCCTGTCCGACAGTTTCTCCGACGCCTCGTCAAAGATGGAGACGAAAATGATGTTCTCCCGCTTGTCCAGCGCCGCCAGCTCCTCAAGGTATTCATAAAAGGGAATGCCCTGCACGTACTCCTTTTTTCTGTTGAACTCCGCGCTGTGGTCGTGATACCGGTCATAGCCCGGCAGGGTCCGTTTGTCCGTGAACTCGTAGTTCTCCGACAGATATTTCCCCAGCCAGTCGGTGAATTTGACCGCGCCGGACAAATTGAAATGGGTGGGGTCATACAGGTCCCTGTGATGGACAAAGCCGATTTCCTCCACGTGTTCATTGACGTCAATGTACTTCAGGCCGTATTGCTCCGCCAGTCTGGCCATGGTGTTGTGCTCCGCTTTCGTGAACCGCAGCTTTTCCGTCAGCAGGACCAGCTCGACGCCCGCCTCGTCGCACAGTGCGGCCATCTCGGACAGGTACCTCTCGGCGCTCTCGGTGACGGGCGCTTCCGCGTCCGGATCGCTTGCGTCATAAATATTTTCGTAAGGGTCCGTCAGCGTGTCCAGCAGATAGACGTTTCCGTGGACAATATAGGGCCTGAAGGGCCGATTTAAATCGATTTTATCCGGATGCTTCCAATTTTCGTGGGTGTATTTCAGCTTTGACAGGAAGCTCCAGGATGTGATGTCCTCGTTGTAAAGCCTCGCCTCCTGGAGCATTCTCCACCCAACAGCGCTCCCCGGCGCTTCCCAGCACAGCCTCGGTCCCGGCCAGCAGGGCCGCCAGCAGGAGCGCGAACACAAAAGCCCTGGGGGGAACCTTCTTGAAAAACGTTTTCACAGCGCGTGCCCCTTCCCGTCATGCCTGCAGCCGTTCCACCATCCGGGCCAGTCCCGCGATCGAATTGAAGTTCTCCTCGATGATCTCCTCATAGGGGATGGTGATTCCGAATTCCATCGTCAGCACGGCGATGATGCCGATGATGGTCAGGGAGTCCAGGATGCCGTCGTCCACCAGCTCCTCCGAGGATGCGAAGTCAACGTCCGGGTATTCCTCCGACAGCAGCTTCAAGATTTTTTCTTCCATAGCCTCTTCCCACCCTTGTTCAATAATTCATGTAGATGAATGTGTCCCTGCTGACGCCGTAAACGCCGAAAATCACAACGATCAGAACCCCCAGGCACCAGACTCCCCACTGAAGCGGCAGCGGGGCGGCGGTGATCCTGTCCCTGAGGTTCACGTTTCGCTCCTGGAGACGCTCGACGGCCCACAGGACCAGCACGGCGATCACGCCCACGCACAGGTCCGGTTTGTCCAGACCGATCTGACACAGGGTCCCATCAAACAGAATCCCCGGATTCCATACCGCGGACATCCTGTACGCGATTTCAAGGGAGGTCCCCAGGTCCCCCGGCGCCGTCAGGAGCCGGCTGACCAGAAACAGGAAAACGTCCGGGCCGTCTGCGCCGCCCTGAACCTCCGGGACTCCGGGTTCACCTCCAGCTCGGCGTTCCACTCCTTGATCCTCGGCGCGTAGAGGTTCGACAGGATGATGAGCCCGCCCCAGTAGACGCCCCACGCGATGTAGTCCAGTCCCGTGCCGTGCCACAGCCCGGTCAGCAGCCACACGGCCGCCAGGGGAATGACCGTCATCAGCTGCTTGGCGAAGCGGGGGCCGAAGCGCTTCCTCGCCGCCTGACAGAGTCCGATCAGCCTGGGACTGGCGGCCAGGGGCATGAAGACATAGTCCCTGAACCACGCTCCCAGCGTAATGTGCCATCTCCGCCAGAACTCCGCCACGGTCCTGGAGAAAAAGGGTCTCCGGAAGTTCTCGTCCAGACGGATGGAGAAGGCCTCCGACACGCCCAGCACAATGTCCATCCCGCCGGAAAAATCACAGTACAGCTCGATGGCGGCGCAGATGAGGGCGACGACAAACACCATTCCCTCATAGGAGGCGTAATTTCCGAAAACCTCCCGGGTGATCATCGCGAAGCGGTTCGCGATCACCAGTTTCTTGAAGTACCCCCACCCCATCCTCTGCAGGCCGTAGCACAGGTCCCTGTACTGAAAGGGGTGCCCCTCCGTCAGCTGGGGCACCAGCCTCCCATGCCGGGGGATGGGTCCCTGGAGAATCTGGGGAAAATAGAGCATGTACAGCAGCAGCTTCAGATAATTCCTCTCCGCCGGCTCTCTCCGCCAGTAGACGTCCGCCTTGCCGCCGCCCTGGATTTTCGCGATGCGGAGAGCCGTGGCATAGGCCACAGCCCCCGCCGCCAGGGGGAAGAGCATCTTGACCACGCCGGCGCAGCAATAGAAATACAGGCTGGCCCCCAAAAGCACCAGCCAGCGCCGCCTCATCGGAACCAGAAAGTACAGGAGATACGAGGCGGCCAGAAAAACCAGAAACCGTACCGAAACAAAACTGATCATGGCATCCCCTCATTCAGGCTCTGTTCGAAATTCCTTTTTCAGGCGCTCGACGATATCCAGGACGGTCCTCTGCTGGCTCTCGCTCAGGTCGTCCAGGTAGAGGCGGGAACGATACTCCATTCCCAGCATATAGTCCAGGGACGCGTTGTAAAGCAGCGCCAGCTTCACCAGCTGCTCCACGCCGGGCGTGATGGTGTTGCGCTCATAGCCGCTGATCGTGGCCCGCGCCACCTTCAGCCGCTCCGCCACATCCGCCCGGGAAAGCCGCCTGCCCTCGCGCAATTCCTTCAGTCTCATGCCGAAATCGTAAACAGCCATATCCGCACCTCTATTCCACGGCCCTATTCTACAAGACAAGCAGAAAGTTTGACATTGCATAAAATCAGAAAATAAGACATTTATAATTGCGCATCCGGGGCGTTTTCATACCGGAAACCATGAGGCGCGGCGAGGCGGCGGACTGAAAAAACAGGGGAGGGGACCCGGCCCCGCCGGGTCCCCTCCCTCAGATCTCCTCCTCCGGCGGCACCGCCAGCTGAAACCCCCGCCAGTTGTACCTCTCCTCCTCGATCCCGGCCCAGGTGAATCCCACCTGATGGCAGATCTCCCAGGTCAGGTACCGCAGGCGGAACTCCACCTCCAGGTGGCAGGGCAGGATGTCCAGGATGATCTTCTCGATCTGCTCGAAGTCCTGGGGGACTCCCGCCGTGTTGGGAAACTCAATCAGAACCTGATTGGTCCCCGTCTCGATGGCCCGGGCCCGGATGCCGCAGCCGCTGATGGTGCGGTTGATGGCCTCCGGCGTCAGGCTGTCCCCGTCGATCTGGAGAAGGGCGGCGATGGCCTCCCGCCGCTCCTTCAGGGTGGTGGAGGCGGGGCGGCGGAGGAACAGCGCCTCCCGGCGGCGGAGCCCCTCGTCCTCCGCCGTCTCCGTCAGGCTCTCCCGCTCCACCTGGTCCAGGCGGGCGGAGACGCCGTCCAGCCCCTTCCCCAGGGCGTGGAGCTCCGCCCCGCTGAGGGAGTCCCCGTCCAGCCGGTAGACTCCCAGGGGCGCCAGCAGCGCCCGCAGATATTCCTCGTACATGCGCTCAGCCCTCCAGCTCCGTCACCCGCAGCGTCCCCAGCACCGGCAGCACCGTGCTGTCCGCCGGGATGTCCTCCGCCGGGGCGGTGAAGCGGTAGTTCTCCACGCCCTCCAGCTCATAGAGCCTGCTGCCCAGCTCCGCCAGCAGCACCGCCCGGCCCAGCAGCCGCCCGCTGAAGAAGTCCGTGACGGCCTTCCGGGCCGAGGAGAGCACCGCCGCCTTGTCCGCCCCCTCCCTCGGGGCCACCTGCACCGACACGTCCACCGTCTTGCTGGTGGGGGCCAGGGCCTTCACCGTCACCGCGATCTCCCGCTTCTCCCGGAACTCCGCCTGGAGCCCCGCCAGCAGCTCCTCGCCGGGGAGGCCGCCCTCCCCGGTGACGTAGACGTTCACCGTCCCCGGCCCCTCCGCCCGGCCCACGGCCTTGGCCGCCGTCACCCCGGGATAGCTCATGGCCGTGGCCTCGTACCAGGCGGTGTTGGCCCCGTTGGGCAGGCGCTGATAGCTCTCCAGGATGCGGGCCCGGAAGGCCTCGTCGTCCTCCTCGTCGGTGCCGCCGGTGAAGGCCCGGAGGTTGTTCACCGCCGTCACCGCCACGGGGCAGGCCGTCAGAAACCGCACCGTTCCCGGCACCAGATTGCCCGAAGACCCGGGCTCCACCGCCTCGGCGGGGACCTCCACCCGCAGCTGTCCCGCCGCCAGCACCGCGTCCTCCGTGGTCCGGACCCGGACCTCCGCCGCTGTCATGCACACCGTCCCCGCCGGGATGGCGATGTCCATGGCCGGGGCGTCCTTCACGGAGAACCGCAGCACCCCCGCCGACCGGGTGGCCTTCAGCCGCTTCAGCCCCCGCATGGCCCCGTGGCGGTCCAGGTAGACACCCTGGGCCGTCTGGGGGAAGCTCTGGTCCAGCACCCAGTCCGCCTGAATCTCCAGGGCCTGGAGCTCCGCCGCCGCGGCCCACAGCCGCACCGCCAGGTCACAGCCCTCCTCCGGCGCGAAGCCCGCCCTTTGGGCGAACGCCTCCAGCAGCCCCTCGTAAATCTCCTCAACGCTCCGCATCGTCTCTCTCCCCCTCGCTCTCCCGCCTCACGGCAGGATCTCCACCGTCACCGGCAGGTCCTCGCCCTCATGGCGCAGCCAGACCGTCACCGCCGTCCTGCCGCCGCCGTCCCGCTCCAGCGCCACGTCTCTCACCGTCACCGCCTCCCCGCTCAGGGCTTCCGCCACGTACTGCCGGGCGGCGGCCTGCCGCTCCGGCCCCGGGACCCGCCCCAGGGCCCACAGCCGGCTTCCCAGGTCCTCCAGGAAGGGGAAGGCCCCCCGCCGGGCCGTCAGCCGGAAGAGCACCCGCTGCAAAAGGGCCTCCCGTCCCCGGACCCGGCGCAGCCCGCCCGCGCCGTCGGGGACATAGTCCCCGTCCCTCAGCTCCAGCGCCATGGTCATTCCTCCTTTTCCGTCTCTCCCGGGGCCCAGGCCTGTCCGTTGACGGTGAGCTTCCCGGTGATGGACACCCGCTCCCCCCGGATCTCCACGCCACCGTCCTGCCGCAGGTACACCGCGTTCCCCCCGGGACCGTAGATGTACACCTCTCCCGGCCGGATGTCCGCCGGGTCCTCCGCCGGGCGGGCCCCGGCCACGCACTGCTCCTCGCCCCCGGGCCCGCCCTTCACCACCAGCACCGCCGACCCGTTGGCCGGGGTCCAGAGATAGCCCCCCGGCCCGTAGACCGGCAGGTCCCGGACCTCCCCCCGGGTCACCACGCCCACCTGCCTGCCGCTGATGGTGGTGACGCCCAGGTCCGCCCCGGAGGCCGCCGCCTCCGGCCTCATCTGCTTGGAAAGCCACATAAACATTCCTCCCCCGTCAGGTTTCCAGCGGCTTCAGCGTCAGCGCCGCCGTGGCCCCGTTTTGGCTGTCGAAGCGGTTTTCCGCCTCCGCCACCCGGAAGGTCCCGGCCAGCCCCAGCCGCTCCAGGGACACCGCCGCCCGGTCCCCCGGGAAGGCCGGGAAGCTCCCCGGCAGCGTCACCCGGGCGGTCCAGGCCTCCTCCCGGGACCGCCGGATCTGGTACTCCCCCGTGTAGCGCATGGCGTCCCAGGTGCTCTGCCCCGGGGTGTAGACCACCCGGCGGCACTGGCCCCCCTTGGCGATCATCTCCTGGTTTTTCACGGTGAAGTCCTTGTTCCGGGTCTTGTCGATGACCAGGGCCTCCGTCAGCACGCCGTAGTGGTCCTCCCGGACGGAGCAGGCCAGCACCGGGTCCCCCGCCCCGATGGAGACGGTCCGCCCCGCCCCCTCCGGCGCGGCCAGCAGCGCCCCCTCCCGGCTGAACCGGGGAGAAAAGCCGCCGTAGGTCCGGCAGAAGCCCTCCACCGCCTTCCACTGGCTGGACCCCGCCGCCACGGTGTACACGGACCCGGCCCGCAGGTCCGCCGCCTCGGCGCAGCTGACGCCATAGGGCTCCGCGTGGTTGCGGAGAATCTCCTGAAGCGTGGCGCTCTCATAGGTGACGGGCCGGGACTCGTTGTCCAGAAGCCGGGCGGCGTAGCCCCGGCCGGAGACGGTGGCGGTCAGCCCGCCGCCGTCCAGGTCCACGGTGTACTCGTCCACCACGGCCCGGAGCATCACCTGTCCCCCCTCCTCCGCCGTGAAGCCCGCCGCCATGGACAGCGCCGGGGCCATCTCCCTCCGGTAGACGAAGGTGGCGGTGAAGCTGTCACAGGGCACCGTCCCCGTGTGGGTGACCCGCCAGCTGAGGAGGGGCGGCAGCTCGAAAATCTGATGGTCCGCCGTGTAAATCCTTCCCGTCAAGGCACCCTCACCGCCTCTCCCGGATAGATCAGGTTGGGGTTCTTGATCCCCGGATTGGCGCGGATCAGCGCCGTCAGCTCCACGCCGTACGACCTGGCGATGCCCCACAGGGTATCCCCCTTCCGCACGGTGTGGACCCGGGCGCTTCCGGCGCCGGAGGCCGGCGAGGCGCTCCCGCCGCCCCCCGCCGTTCCGCCCGCCGCCTTCAGCCCGGTGTCACAGCCGCCGCAGTCCTCCCAGAACTCAAAGCGGTACCGCACATAGTCCGGCAGCGGCTCCTCCACGGCCTCCAGGGCGGCGAAGTAGGCCCGTTCCGTCTGCCACACCGGGTGGACCAGCAGCCCCGGCCCCTCCGACCGGAAGACCTCCGCCAGCTCCCGGAACCGCTGGTAAGCGCCCTCCCCCGCGAAAACGCCCTCCCCCTTCAAAACCCGGTAGGAGCTCCCCAGCTCCTGCATCACGCACCCGCCGAAGGGCACCTGATGGACGGCCACCCGCCGCCGGTACTCCATCGTGCACACCTCCGGGTTGTGGGGCCACGTGAACTCCTTGAACCGCATCGGCGTCAGCCGCACGGCGCATCCCTCCTTCCGCCGGCCCCGGGGCCGGCCCTTCCGTCAATATATGGTGAATCCGCCGTCATAGCGCCGGGCGTCCCGCTGCACCGCCCGGGACAGCGCCGCCGCGTCCTCCTCCGCCCGGAGGACCGCCGCCCCGCCGTCCCAGAGCCAGCCCCGCCGGACGCCGCCCTCCGGCCCGCCCCGGAGGAGGCGCCCGCCGAGTGTCTCCGAAGCCGCCCCGCCCCGCTCTCCGGCGGAATTTTTTTCATCCGGTCTCTCCCCGGCGCCCCCCGCCGCCTCAGGGGCCGCCGCCTGAACCTCCCGGAGGCCCGGGAGACGGAGCGTCTTCGCCTCCCCCTCCGCCTCCCGGGCCGGAGCCGGGACGCCCTCCGGCGTCCCCCGCCCCGGGAGTCCTCTCTCCTCTTCCGGAAGCCATGTCCCGCCGAAGGATTCCCCGGAATCCCCGCCGGTCTCCCGGGAAGAACGGTCCGCCCCAGCCCCACGGACCGCCTCCCAGGACTCCGGGTCCCCGGGCCCCGCCGTCTCCTCCTCCGGGACGCCTCCGGCGGTCCGTCCAGTACCGGCTTCCGCCGCCCCGGCCCTCTCCGGACCCCGCCGTTCCTCCTCCGGGTCCCGCATCTTCCCGCCCCCCGGCAGCAGCGCTCCCAGCGCCGCCAGCTGCCGCCTCAGCTCCCAGTCCAGATAGTCCATGCTCATTCCCCTCCCCGCAGCGCGTCGAACCGCGCCGCGTCAAAGGCCGGATTCTCCGCCTCCCGGGCGGTCCGGGGTCCTCCGCCCTCCTCCGCCAGCCGCCGGAGAAGGGCCTCCATCTGCCGCCCCGTCAGGTCCGCCAGGGCCTCCGCCCCGCCGGCGTAAACCCGCTCCTCCCGGAAGAAGCAGCACTCGGCGAGGATCCGCCCGTTGCACAGCAGCACCCGCTCCAGGGGGTCCTCCCGCTCCCGGCTCTCCCGCCACAGCGTCAGCAGCCTCCCCGCCGTCAGGGGCCGCAGCTCGTCGATCTCCCTCATGCCGGCGTCTCGATCCGCTTCGCCGCCACCACGGACACCTTCTCCGCCACCATGGCGTTGAGCTGGCCGTCCTCCTGGATGGCGCTCCACTGGCACCCGCTGTAGATGATCCGCCTGTCCGGCTTGCAGATCACCAGGGAGAAGTCCGCCAGGTCGTGGAAGTTGATCCCGTCGGACACGGCGCCGTCCGTGGCATAGAGCCGCGTCAGCTCCAGGGTATAGCGCTTCTGCCCCTCGATGGTGGCCACCGGCTCGCTCTCGCCGAAGGCCTCCACGCTCCGGGAGGTCTTGGACGCCTTGGCGGTGTAGCCCTGCACCACCGCGATCTTTCTGCCGTCCATCTCCAGATAGATGTCGGCGCTGGTGGGAAATCCCGTCATATTCCTTCCCCCTCTCCTCAAATCTCAATGTGAACGGTGAGCCGCACCTGGTTCAGCCCGTGGGCCACGGAGAAGCCGAATTCCACCAGGCACACCGTGGGGTCCTCCTCCGACGCCGCCACCGTCACCCCGTCATAGCCGGAGATGATCTCCGCCGCCAGCTTCTTCTCCAGCTCCACGATGACCTGGGACCGGATGGCCGCCCGGCTCCGGGCGGTGTTCTTGCTCCGGGAGAAGCGGCTCCGCAGGGCGGCGCGCACCGCCGGGATCACGTCGTCCACGATCAGGATGGTGGTCAGCTCCCGCCACGTGGCGTCCGCCGCCCCGCCGGTCTTCGTCCGGGTGGTGATGCCCCGCACCGGGGACACCACGCCCCCCACGCACTCCAGGGGGGTCACGCCGCCCCGGACCAGCAGGTCGATGTCGTTGTCGCCGTAGTCCCGGCTCAGGCCCGTCAGGCCCTTCAGCGCCCCGCCGTTCAGGGGCACCGCCGGGTCTCCGCCCGCCGCGGCCAGCGCCGCCACCGCCGCCGCGGCGAACACGCCGGAAAGGGGCTTCCCCCCGCCGTCCAGGGCGTCGGGCCCCACCAGCACCATCCGCTCGCTGTTCAGCGCCTCCGCCCGGGCGATGAGGTCCGAAACCTCCGCCCCGGCGCGGCCCACCACGGCGATCCGCTCGTGCCGGAGGCGGGAGGCCTCCTCCACCGCGTCCCGCAGAGCCCGCTGGACGTCCTCCTCGCCGCTGTCGCAGACCAGCACCCGGACCTCCTCCTTCCCCAGGGCGGCGAAGGCCCGGGCGTAGTCCTCCGTTCCGCCCTCATCGGCCACCCGGACCGCCGTCACGGCGGAGGCCCCGTTCTCAAACAGCAGCTTCAGAATCGTGCTCATCCCCGCCGTCTCGTCCTCGCCGAAGGCGGACACCCCGGCGGCCCAGCCCGTCACGGTGACGGGCTTGTCCACCGCGCCCTTCGCCGCCCTCGCCGCCACGCCGATGGCCTGGACGGCCCGTCCCCCGGACACCACCGAGGACATGTCGTACACCGAGTAGACCCCCGGCCGCTCATGCAGTTCACTCACTTCGCAAAACCCCTTTCAATCTGAAATCCAGGAACTCCGGCCCCCCGTCCCCGCTCTCCGCCAGGAACAGGGCCTCGCATTTGAGCTCTCCCCGGAGGAGGAACAGCCCCGTCTCTTTTTCCCAGGCCAGGGCCTCCCAGCGCAACTCCCCGGGCCGGACCCCCTCCGGCAGGCCCCCCAGCAGCACCGCCGACGCCGTCTCGGCCCCCTCCTGGCACTCCGCCGCCCGCCGGGCCCGGACGTCCACGGAGACGACTCCCTCCAGCCGCCTGCCGTAGACCTCCCGGACCTGTCCGTCCGCGCCCCGGCTCTCCCCCAGGTATCCGCGGAAGCCCAGGGCCCGGCCCTCCGCCGCCCCCACGGACACGCTGGCCAGGGCACTCTTCCGCTCCGCCGCCCACCTGGCGGGGAAAGCGGCCTCCGCCGCCAGTCCCCCGTCCCGCAGGGCGCATATCACCGCGTCCCGAATCTGTCGCAGCTCCTTCATTCCGCCTCCCTCGCCCGCTCCAGCACGGCCCGCCAGTGGCTGAGCTCCGTGCCGATGTAATGGGGCCGTCCGCTCCTGACCCGGAACCGCCGCCCGTTCCAGAGGACCGTGTCCCCGGCCCTCACGGCGGCCTTCCCCAGGTACAGCCACAGCCGCCCGTCCAGCCACCCCACGGCGGTGGTCTCCGGGACGCTCTCGTCCCGCTCCCGCACCGGCTGGAGGAAGGCCCGGACGGCCTCCGCCGCGCCGTCCCGCTCCACGGTGGCCTCCTGCCCGTACCGGCGGAGGATCCGGTCCACCCAGCGCGTCATCCCTCCACCCCCCGGGCCCAGAGGCCCTCCGCCCGGACATAGGGCTCCATCAGCCGCTCCGCCGCCTGCCGGAGGCTCTCCGCCCGCCGGGCCCGGTCCGCCCCGCTTTCCGGCCTGACGGACACGTCCCCGGCGGAGAAGGAGGCCCCGCCCCCCTCGCCCACAGTCAGGTCCGCCGCCGCGGAGAGGGCGGCGGCGCAGAGGAGGGCCTCGCCGCACTCCCCCGGCCGCACCCCCTCCCGGAGGCGGCCCAGCCAGCTCCGCTCCGCCGCCGCGCACAGGGGTTCCAGCAGCGTCCGCTCCGCCTCGCCGCCCCCGCTTGCCGCCAGGGCCAGCTCCAGAATCCGCTTCCTCATGTCCGCGCCTCTCAGCCCTGGGTCCCGCCGGAGGCGGCGCCCGGCTTCAGGACCTTGGACGCGTCGGTGAACAGCTTGGCGAAACCGGAGATGGAGGTGATGGCCGCCCGCTCCAGCTGCCGGTCGATGAGCTTGTCGTACTCCACGCAGACGTCGCCGCCCACCACCTGCTCCAGGGCGTAGTGCCTGTCCAGACCGATGATGGTCCCCGCCGGCATGGCGCTCGTTCTGAGGAGCCTGGCCCCCAGGGGGGTGGACAGCGTCCCCGTGCCCTGGAAGTTCAGCCCCGTCAGGGGGTTCTTGAACTCCTTGAGCCGCAGCAGCTTCAGCATGGTGTCGCCCCCCACCAGCAGGGTGTTCATGGCATAGGGGTCGAACTTGCTCCAGAACTCCAGCAGCGCGTCATAGGTCAAATCGCCGCTGAGGCTCACCACCTCCGCCGGGTTCTCGTTGCCGTCCCCCTCCAGAAGCACCTTGATGGCGTCCTGGAGGTGCATCTTCCCGATACAGGCCCCGATCTGCCGCAGCGTCACGGAGAACAGGTCCAGCCGCTGGAAGCGGATGGCCTCATAGGACGCCACCAGCATCCGTCCCCGCTTTTGGAGCTTCACCAGATTCTCCTGGGTCCGCACGGTGGTCTCGGGAATGGCGGCCCCCTCCGCCACGGGGACCAGCTTCTTCTCCTCCTCCGTGGGCACGGAGGCGATGGAGCGGTAGTCCATCCCGTCGAACTTCGTCACGGTGGCCGTGATGTCCGGCAGGATGCCCCCCTCCTCCAGTCCCTGGCGCACCACCCGGGACACGAACTCCGGGAACAGCACCGAGGACTCCGTGGTGTGGAAAAACTTCTCCACCGGGTCGCTGTCCGCCCCCTTGACATGGATGTCGAAGCGCTTCAGCTGCCGCTGAAAGGCGTCCAGCCCCTCCAGGGCGGTGCCCCGATAGCGCTCGCCGGGGTCCAGCTCCTCCAGCGTCTGGGTGAAGCTCCTCCCGCTGCGGCCGTACATCCCCTTCTCCAGCCGCACGTTTTCATAGTGATAGCTCATACGTTTTTCCTCCTTTTCCCGTTCAAACCAGAAACGCGGACTCGTCCCCCGTCTCCGCCGCCCTGTCTCTCCGCCGCAGCTGCACCGGCGCCGGGAACCGCTTCGCCGCCCGGGCCTCAAAGCTCTTTCGCAGCTCCAGCAGCTCCGGCTCCTCCAGCCGCTCCGCCGCCCGGGCGAGGACGGCGCCGTCCGCCTCGTCGTCCGCCAGCATGGCCAGCCGCGCCACCTCCCGCCGCAGCTCTCTGAGGTACTTCCGCCCCAGCGCCGCCTCCTTGCGGAGGGTCCGGTCCTCCTCCCGCTCCCGGCCGAAGCGCTTCAGCACCCCCGCCGCCCGCTGGGCGGGCACCGCCACGAAGGACCACTCATAGGCGTCCGCGATGTCCCGCAATTCCCGGAAGCACAGCGCCCCGTCGTAGACCTGCCCCAGCGCGTGGCCGCAGTCCCCGTCTTCCGCCCCGCAGATGGAGCAGACGCTCCTCCCGGCGCTGCACCCCACGCTGACCTCCTTCTTGATGCCCCCCTCGATCTCGGCGATCAATTCCCCGTTCCTCTCCGTCCGCAGAAGATAGGCCCAGCCCTTCAGCCAGCGGTACTCGTCTCCCGCCCGGGTCCGGACCGCCGGCTCCCGGACCACCTCGGTCCTGTACAGCCGGGCCGTCTGCCCCCGGGCGCTCCACTGGTGGTCAAAGATGCCGCTCCTGCCCACGAACAGCTCCCCCAGCCGCTCCAGGGCCTCGTTGTCGAAGCGCTCAAAGTCCCGGTCCACCTCGTTGTCGCACAGCCGCAGGGTGAAGACGTACACCTGCTCCGCCGTCAGCTCCGCCTTGGCAAGGCCGTTGATGAGGGCCATGTCCTCCGCCCCGGCCTCGATTCCCTTCCAGTCCTCCAAATCCGTTCCTCCCATGTCTCACGCCTCCGCTCTGTCGTTTTCAATCCGCAGCTTCCGGGCCTGCTCCCGGTACAGCTCCGCCCGGGCCTCCTCCACCTCGTCCTGGAGGTTGATGTCGTCCCACTCCGCCCGGAAGCCGCAGGAATATCCCCGCATCCGCAGCCACGTCCGGCACACCCGTTCCACCACCGGCGTCAGCGTCCGTCGCAGGGCGGTGACCTCGGTGGTGAGCATGTCCGCCTGCTGGGAGCTCATCCGCTCCGTGGAGTTCCAGCTCAGTCCCAGCATGAAGGGCGGGATGCCCGTCTTGGCCACGATCTGCTCCAGAATCTGCCGCACGGGTACCTGACTGTCCAGCACCGGCGCGTCCGCCCCGATGACCCGGATGTCCACGTCTCCCGCCGCCACGAAGTCCCGGACGCTGCCGCCCCGGGTCTCCCGCATGGCCCGGGACCACTCCCCGGCCAGCAGCTTTCCCCGCTCCCCGGCCCCCTGCCCGCCCTGGCAGGTGACGGCGAAGCGGAGGTTTCCGCACCGCTCCCAGTTCACCCCGATGGTGTGGTAAATCTTCATCAGGATGTCCGCCAGAAAGGGCAGGGACCGCAGCAGCGACACCCCATAGGGGTTCTCCGCCTCCGGGTTCAGCGGCGTGAACAGGATCAGGTCCTGGCAGGGCAGCTCCGCCATCCGCCCGCCCTCGTCGGGCCCCCAGATGGAGAAGTCCAGGGGGTTCTCCCCCTCCCGGATCTCGATATCCTCCACCCGCCCGCACAGCAGGGCCGCGATATTCCGGTTCCCCAGGCCGGGGACGATCTCCCCCACCGCCCGCCCGCAGGTCAGCAGGGAGTCCAGATAGCAGTCCAGAAAGGCGTTCAGCCCGAACTGCCCCCGCCCCGCGGGCACGGTCCGCAAAAACTCCCCCAGCTCCCGCTCCGCCGCCTTGTCCTCACAGCTGACCGTCACGCCCCCCGTCATGCGGATGAGCTTGTAGATGGCCGCGTCCACCACCGGCACGGCCTCCCGCACCGCCCGGTACAGCCGGGCCTCCCCGTGCCGCAGGGGCACATACTCCCCCAGCATACCGAAGGGATGCCGTTCCCCGTTGCGCAGCTGGACCTCCGCCGGCCTCGTCTCCGCCGCCGGGGCGGCCTCCCGCTTTTTCCCCCGCTTCAAAGCTCCCATCTCCTCTCCAAAACATCTCAGCGCTCCACCGCCAGCGCCGCGAAGCCGTCTTCCTCCCGGTCCCCCGCCAGATTCATGGCGAAGTACCGCATGTCGTCCATGGCGTGGTCGTCCCGCTTCCGGGGGACGTCCCGCTCCCCCCGCTGCTCCCAGCGGTACTGCCCCATCTCCCGCAGGCAGTCCCTGCAGGGCCTGCAAATGACCATCTTCCCCTGCCGCAGCAGGTCCGCCGCCACCCGGATGCCGTCGGCCACGTCGTTGTCCGCCCGCACCACCCGGAAGCCCCGCCGCCGCAGGGTTTCGATGAAGCTGGCCGCCGACGGGTCCACGATCACCCGCTCAATCTCCCGGCCCCCCGCCAGCCGCTCCAGGTCCCCGGCGTATTCCGCGTCGGTCCGCTGCCGCCCGGCCTTCCGGGAGTCATAGTAAAACTCCTCGGTCCTGTACCAGATCCCGTCCCGGAGTCCCCACAGCCCGAAGGAGGCGGGATTCACCGTCCCGTAGTCCGCCGAGATTCTCCACGCGGAGAATCCCCCCTCCGGCGCCTCCGCCGCGTCCCGCTCCGCGTCGAAGAAGTCGTACACCCGCCCCTCCGCCGCCGTCCACTCCCCCAGGACGAACCGCCGGTAAAAGGCCCCCGAACAATTCCGCCGGTACCGCTCCCGGATGCGCTCCGACAGCGCCGGGTTGTCCTCCATGGTGAAGTGGAGCCGCAGGGCCCGCCGCTCCTCCGCTTTCAAAATCCACTCCTGATAGAACCAGTGCCCCGGCCCCTCCGGGTTGCAGTTGAACCACAGCCGGCTTCCCGCCACGCTGCACCGGGCCACGGCCTGCTCCACGAAGGACCGGGGCATCAGCGCCGCCTCGTCCAGCAGCACCCCCGCCAGGGTGCTCCCCTGGATCAGCGCCGCGCTGGACTCGTCCCGCCCGCCGAAGAGCAGAAAGGTGTTCTCATGCCCCCGGAAGCGGACGCTCAGGGCGTTCTCCCCCCGCCGCTCCCGGACCCCCATGCCCAGCCGCCGGAGGTAGGGGACAACCTCCGAGAGGAGGTTCCGCCGCACCGAGGCGATGGTCTTCCCGCAGACGCCGAACTGCCTCCCGTCGAAGCCCGCCTGGGCCCACAGGAAGAAGCTCACCCCCATGGCGAAGGTCTTCCCGCTCCGGACGGCCCCGTCGCAGATCAGGGCCTCCCACCGCCCATCCCGCCACCAGGTCAGCACCCGCAGCTGCTTTTCCGAGAACCGGATCGCCTCACCCGCCATAGGGGAGCGCCTCCATCCGCCCGGCGGCGTCCTCCAGGGCCCGGTACAGCTCCTCGGCCCCGCCTCCGCCGTCCCCCAGCAGATTGCACAGGGCTTCCAGCGCCCGGATCCGGTCCGCCAGCTTCACCTCCACGCCCCCCTTGTCCGTCACCTTCAGCTCCGCCACGGCGGAGAGGTCCAGAGCCTCCGGGTCCACCTCCCGGGGGTTCAGGGCCAGCCTCGCCGCGTCGTTGGCCCGGCCGAAGGCCAGCCGGGCCAGCCGCCGGATCACGTCCTCCCGCCGGAGCTCCCCGGCGGCGGCGTCCCGCATCTTCTCCAGCCTCTGCCGCACGCTCCCTCTCCTCAGCATGGCGAAGCCGTCCGCCGCTCCCGCGGCCCTGGCCGCCAGGGCCGGGTCGCCGCTGTCCATATACGCGGCGCAGAACGCCTTTTCCTGCTCGATCCGCTTCATTCCGATCCGCCTCCTCACACCCACCCCTCCATCCCCCCTTTGTTGCACGCTTCCGTACACGCCGGAAAAAAATTTTTCCTCCCCGGGGAAAATCATGCTATACTGTCTCCATGAAGAATCCAAAGGCAAGGAGGCGCCTTCCCATGCTGACGCTGCTGACCGGCCGGGCCAGGACCGGCAAATCCCGAACGGTGCTGAACCGCGTCGCCGCCCATCCCGGAAACCGGCCCCAGATCCTCCTGGTGCCGGAGCACGCCTCCCATCAGGCGGAGGTGGACCTGTGCCGGGCCTGCGGGGACGCCGCCAGCCGCTTCGCCGAGGTTTTGAGCTTCCGCCGCCTCTCGGACCGGGTCCTGGACCTCACCGGCGGCGCGTCCCAGGTGTCCCTGGACGCCGGGGGCAAGCTGCTGACCCTGGAAAAGGCCCTGATCGAGGTCTCCCCGGAGCTGACGGTGTACCGCCGCCCCTCCCGGAAGTCCGCCTTCCTCCGCCAGCTCCTGGCCCTCTTCGACGAGCTCCGCTGTTACGAGGTCACCCCCCGTACCCTCTACGACCAGTCCCAGGCCATCACCGGGGCCACTCACGACAAGCTCCGGGACCTGAGCCTCCTCTACGCTGCCTACGAATCCCGCCTCCTCCGCCCCGGCCTGGACGCCCGGGACTACATGACCAGACTCTGTGACAGCCTGGAGGCCTCCGGCTACGCCCGGGGCAAGGACATCCACATCGATGGCTTCACCTACTTCACCGCCCAGGAGCGCCGCTGTCTCTCCGTCCTCCTCCGGCAGGCCCATTCCCTCACCGTCACCCTCCTGGGGGAGCCGAACAGCCGGGAGGAGATGTTCGAGGCCTCCCTCCGCACCCTGGAGCGCCTCCGCCGCCTGGCGGAGCGGGAGGGAAAACCCGTCAGAATCGAGAACCTCACCGCCCATGACCCCACCCCCCTGGGCCATCTGGAGCGCCATTTTTTCGGCGCCTCCGCCCCCTGGGAGGGGGAGGCCCCTCCCATCCGGCTTCTCCAGGCGGACACGGTCTTCTCCGAGGTGGAGCAGACCGCCGCCGCCATCCGCCGCCTCCTGGCCGAGGGGAAGTGCCGCTGCCGGGACATCACCGTGGCCGCCCGGAACATCGAGACCTACGAGGCCGTCATCGAGACGGTTTTCGAGCGCTACGAGATCCCCGCCTACCTCAGCCGCCGCAGCGACATTCTGGAAAAGCCGGTCCTCAGCCTCCTGACCGGCGTCCTGGCCTCCCTCAGCGGCGGCTTTGAGTACGACGACATGTTCCGCTGGCTGAAGACCGGCCTCGCCGGCCTCTCCCCCGGGGAGTGCGACCAGCTGGAGAACTACGTCCTCAAGTGGGAGGTTCACGGCGGCATGTGGCTCCGGGACGTGGACTGGCAGGAGAACCCGGACGGCTACGGGGCCCCCTGGACCCCCGCCCGGGAGGAGCGGCTGGCCCGGGTCAACGCCCTGCGCCGTCGGGTCCGGGAGCCCCTGGCCCGTCTGGCGGAGGGCCTGAAATCCGGCGAGACCGCCGCCGAAAAGGTGAACGCCCTCTTCACCTTCATGGAGGACCTGGGCCTCCAGAGCGCCCTGGAGGCCCGGATGCGGGCCCAGGCGGAGGCGGGCCGCCTCCAGGAGGCGGAGGAGACCGCCCAGCTGTGGGAAATTCTCTGCGGCGTCCTGGACCAGTTCGTGGAGATCGTGGGGGACGAGCCCATGGATCTGGAGGAGTTCACCCGCCTCCTCCGGCAGGTGCTGGCGGAGTACAGCGTGGGCACCATTCCCGTCTCCCTGGACCAGGTTCAGGTCTCCGGCGTCGCCCGGAACGACCGCCACACCGCGAAACACCTCTTCCTCCTGGGGGCCAACGACCACGTCCTCCCCACCCCCGGCCAGGCCGGCGGCATTCTGGGCGAGGACGACCGGGAGGAGCTGGCCCGCCGGGGCGTGGAGCTGGCCCCCACCGGCATGGACCAGATGGGCATCGAGCTCCAGAACCTCTACGCCGCCCTGGCCCAGCCCACCCAGGGCCTGACGGTCAGCTGGCCCGTCGCCGACGTCTCCGGCGGGGTTCTCCGGCCGGCCTTCGTGGTGGACCGGCTGCTGGCCCTGTTTCCCTCCCTCCGGATTGAACGGGAGCCCCCCGCCCGGGACTACCGGCTGACGGCCCCCCTGCCCGCCCTGGAGTCCGCCGTCCCCGGCGGGGCCCTCTGGCGGGAGCTGGAGGGCGTCCCCGCCTTCCGCCCCCGGCTGGAGGCCATGGGCCGCGCCGCGTCCCAGACCCGGGGATCCCTGTCCCCCCGGGCCGTCCGTGCCCTGTACGGCGAGCGCCTGCGCATGAGCGCCACCCGCCTGGAGCGGATCCGCACCTGTCACTTCGCCCACTTCATGGAGTTCGGCCTCCGGGCGAAGCCCCGGACCCCCGCCGCCTTCGACGCCCCTCAGATCGGCACCTTCCTCCACTTCCTCCTGGAGCGCGTCACCCGGGACGTCCAGACCCTGGGCGGCTTCGCCCGGGTGGACCGGGAGGCCCTCCGCGCCCTGGTCCGGAAGTACATCGACCAGTACGTGGACCAGGAGCTCCGGAACTTCCAGAACCGGAACGCCCGCTTCCGCCACCTCTTCGACCGCCTGCGGAACACCGCCTACGCCGTGGTGGAGCAGGCGGCGGAGGAGCTGCGCCACTCCGACTTCGTCCCCCTGGCCTTCGAGCTCTCCTTCGGCGACGGCAGGGACGCGGACCTCCCCGCCGTGGTGATCTCCGAGCCGGACGGCGAGCTCCGTGTGGGGGGCAAGGTGGACCGGGTGGACGGCTGGCTGAAAGACGGGAAGCTCTACCTCCGGGTGGTGGACTACAAGTCCGGGAAGAAGTCCTTCGACCTCTCCAACCTCCGCGCGGGCCTGGACCTCCAGATGCTCCTCTACCTCTTCGCCCTCCAGAGGACCGGCGCCTCCTACTTTGGAAAGGAGATCGAGCCCGCCGGGGTCCTCTACCTCCCCGCCCGGGACGACATCCTCTCCACCCGGCGGAACATCACCCCCGAGCAGCTCCAGGCCGAGCGGGAGAAGCAGCTCCGCCGCTCCGGCCTCCTCCTGGCGGAGCCTCAGGTCCTCCAGGCCATGGAGCACGACGCCCTCACCGAGCCCCGTTACCTCCCCCTCCGGGTGAACCGGAGCGGGGACCTCTCCGGGAGCCTGGCCTCCGCCGCCCGGCTGGGGAAGCTGGGCCGCTACGTGGACAAGCTCCTCCACGACATCGCCGGGGAAATCCGCCAGGGCAACATCGACGCGGACCCCTGCTGCCACACGGAGGAGGACAGCCCCTGCCGGTACTGCCGGTGGGCCCCCGCCTGCCACTTCCAGGACGGCCGGGACGGTGACCATCTCACCTACATCCGCCCGGTGAAGCCGGAGGAATTCTGGCGGGAACTTGAAGGAAAGGAGGCGGACTGACATGCCCGTGACCCTGACTCCCCAACAGCGCTCCGCCGTGGAAAACCGGGGCGGGAGCCTCCTGGTCTCCGCCGCCGCCGGGTCCGGGAAGACCCGGGTCCTGGTGGACCGCCTCTTCCGCCATGTGACGGAGGAGCGGCACAACATCGACGACTTCCTCATCATCACCTACACCCGGGCCGCCGCCGCCGAGCTCCGGGGCAAGATCGCCGCCGAGCTCTCCCGCCGGGTGGGGGAGGACCCCTCCGACGCCCACCTCCGCCGCCAGCTCCTCCGGGTCTATCAGGCGGACATCAAAACCGTGGACGCCTTCTGCGCCGCCCTCCTCCGGGAGAACACCCACCTCCTGGCCCGGGAGGAGGACAAGCACGCCCTGACGCCGGACTTCCGGATCCTGGACGGCGGCGAGGCCGGACTGATCCGCCGCCGGTGTCTCGACCGGGTCCTCGCCCGGTTCTACGAGAACCTGACCCCCGGCGGCGAACAGCTGGCGGACACCCTGGGGGCCGGCCGGGACGACTCCGCCCTGGCGGACCTGGTGCTGGAGCTCCACGACAAGCTCCAGAGCCACGCCTCCCCCTCGGACTGGCTTCTCCAAAGCCGCACCGCCTGGGAGTCCCCTCCCGCCTCCTTTGACGAGACCCCCTACGCCCGGACCCTTCTGGCCTCTGTCCGCCGCCGGGCCGCCCACTGGGCGGACCAGCTCCGCCGCGCCGCGGGGCGGACGGAGGGCGACCCGCCCCTCTCCACCGGCTACGGAGCGAAATTCCTGGAGGCCTCCCAGGGCTTCCGGGACCTGAGCCGGGCCCCGGACTGGGCCTCCGCCCAGGCCCTCTCCGCCGTCTCCTTCCCCCGCCTCGCCACGCCCAGGGGGAGGAAGGACGACCCCCTCATCCTCTCCCTGAAGCAGGTCTGGGACGGGGCGAAAGCCGCCCTGAAGCCCCTTCAGGTCTGGCTGGACGTCTCCGGGGAGGAGGCGGTGGAAGACCTCGCCGCCGTGGCCCCCGCCATGCTGGCCCTGCTGGACCTGACGGCGGAGTTCTCCGCCGCCTTCCGGGCGGAGAAGCTCCGGCTGAACGCCGCCGACTTCTCCGACCAGGAGCATCTGGCCCTCACCCTGCTGGCGAAGCCCGACGGAACCCCCACGGAGCTGGGGGAGCAGGTCTCCGCCCGCTACGCCGAGATTCTGGTGGACGAGTACCAGGACACCAACGAGATTCAAAACGCCATCTTCCGGGCCGTCTCCAGGGACGGCAAAAACCTCTTCACCGTGGGGGACGTGAAGCAGAGCATTTACCGCTTCCGCCTGGCGGACCCCACCATCTTCCTCCGGAAGTACGCCGCCTTCCGGCCCCACACCGAGGCGGCGGAGGGCGAGGACCGGAAGGTCGTCCTCTCTCAGAACTTCCGCTCCCGCCAAGAGATTCTGGACGCCGCCAACTTCGTCTTCAAGAATATACTTTCCGTTGAAATGGGCGAGCTTGATTACGACGAGGACTCATCCCTCCACTTCGGCGCGGCGTACTACCCGCCCCGGGAGGACTGTCAAACGGAGTTCCACCTCATCGCCGCCCGGCAGAAGACGGCGGAGGACCCCCGCCCGGTGAAAAAGCTCACCGCCGAGGCCCGCTTCGCCGCCCGGCGCATCCGGGAGCTGCTGGACCAGGGCTTCCCCGTCACGGACCCGGACGGGTCCCTCCGCCCCTGCCGGCCGGAGGACATCGTCATCCTCATGCGCTCCCCCGGCACCCGGGCGGAGGCCTTCGCCGCCGCCCTGGCGGAGCGGGACATCCCCTGCTCCTTTCAGGAGGACTCCGGCTTTTTCGAGACCATGGAGGTCTCCACCGCCGTTTCCCTGCTGGAGGTGATCGACAACCCCCGGCAGGACGTGCCCCTGATCTCCGTCCTCCGCTCCCCCGTCTTCGGCTTCACCCCGGACCAGCTGACGGAGATTCGGACCGCCGCCCCCGACGGGGAGTTTTACGACGCCGTCGCCGCCTCGGAGGCGCCGGAGTGCGCCGCCTTTCTGAAAACCCTGGACGCCCTGCGCCTGGCCGCCCGGGACATGAGCGTCCACCGCCTCCTCTGGCACATCTACAACACGCTGAACCTCCTGGGGCTCTACGGGGCCATGGACCACGGCCCGGAGCGCCGGGAGAACCTGGTCACCCTGGCCCGGCAGGCGGAGGCCTTCGAGTCCGGCGGATGCCGGGGGCTCTTCGCCTTCGTCACCCGTCTGCGCCGGCTGCTGGAGGCGGGGGAGGCCCCCCCGGCCCCCTCCGCCCGCTCCGCCGGGGGCGTCCGCCTCATGAGCATCCACAGGTCCAAGGGCCTGGAGTTCCCCATCGTCCTCCTGGCGGACCTGGACCACGCCTTCTCCCGCCAGGACTTCGACGCCTCCGTCCTGGTCCACCCCGCCCTGGGCCTGGGCCCCCGCCGGGTGGACCTGAACCGGAAAATCCGCTACCCCACCCTGGCCCGGACGGCCGTCGAGGAGGCCCTCCGCCGGGAGAATCTGGCGGAGGAGCAGCGGGTCCTCTACGTAGGCCTCACCCGCCCCAAGGAAAAGCTGATTCTCATCGACTCCCTCTATTTCGCCGAGACCCGCCTCCAGCGTCTGGCGGCGGCCGCCGCCCTCCCCGTGCCGCCGGAGGCGGTGGCGGCCTGCCGGACCTTCGGCGAGTGGCTGCTGCTGCCCCTCCTCTGCCGCCCGGAGGCGGAGCCCCTCCGCGCCCTGGCCCGGGCGGAGCCCGTCCCCCCGTCCCCTCAGCCTCCCTCTCCGAGGGAGGTGGCGCGGCAAAGCCGCGACGGAGAGAGCGCCCCCGGAGAAGGCGCCCCCTGGAAGGTCTTCCTCCACGACAGCGACGACTTCCGGGACCGTCCGTCCCGCCCCGGCGAGACCGGCGGGGACGAGCTTCCCCAGCCGCCCTTCGACCCCGCCCTGCTCTCCTTCGCGTACCCCTACCGCCGGGAGTCCGCCCTCCCCGCCAAGCTGACGGCCACCCAGCTGAAGGGCCGTCCCCTGGACCAGGAGATCGCCGAGAACGCCGCTCACACGCCCTATCTCCGCCCCCTCTCCCAGCCCAACTTCCGCCGGGAGCGGAAGGGCCTCACCCCGGCGGAGAAGGGCTCCGCCACCCATCTGGTCCTCCAGTACCTGAATTTTGAAAATCCCGACGTCCCCGCCCAGGTCTCCGCCCTGGCGGAGAAGAACCTCCTCACCGCCCAACAGGCGGAGGCGGTGGACGTCCCCGCCCTCCGGCGGCTGCTGGCCTCCCCTCTGGCGGAGGAGGTCCGGCGGAGCCCCCGGGTGCTCCGGGAATACCGCTTCACCCTCCTGGTCCCCGCCCGGGAGATCGACCCCCGGGCGTCGGGGGAGGACGCCATCCTCCTCCAGGGCGTGGCGGACCTGTGCTTCGAGACGGGGGAGGGCCTGACGGTGGTGGATTTCAAGACCGACCGGGTCTTCACCCCGGAGGAGATACAGGAGCGCTCGGAGGTCTACCGCCCCCAGCTGGAGGCCTATTCCCTGGCCCTGACCCGGGTCCTGGAGCGGCCCGTGGACCGCCGGATGCTCTATTTTCTCGGTCCGGGACAGCCAGTGGTTGTGTAGGGGCGAAAGTTTTCCACAAGTTTTCCACAAAATGTGGCAAACTGCGGCAAAAACATCTTGTAATTTTTGCGCGCCCTGGTATATAATAGCAGTGAATCAACGCGGCAGTCGGGACGCAAGCGGGCCGGCGCGCGAAAATTAAAAGGAGAGAACGATTATGAAGAAGAAGCTGTTGTCTCTGGCCCTGGTTTTCGTCATGGCCCTGACCCTGCTCCCCACCGCCGCCCTCGCCACCGACGGCAACGATGACGGTACGAATCCCCCCGTTGTGGAATGCACGGAACATATTTATGTGGACGGCGTCTGCACCAACTGCGGCGCGAAGCAAGACCCGGCTCCGCCGTCCAACGATGTCCCCAGGGATACCACCGGCTCCGACCTCCAGGAGAACCCGACCCCGCCGGCCGACGAGGACTCTCCTGACAGAAACGACGTCAAGGAAGGTAACAATGTCGGCGACAGCTCCGGTAACCAGCAGGACGGAAATACCGCCACCGGCACAACGAAGCACGAACTTCTCCAAGAAGTCCAGGCAAAAGCGGCCACCTGCACAACGACCGGAAATATCCATTACTATATCTGCAAGTGCGGCAAGTATTTCTCTGACGAGGCCTGCACGAATGAAATTGAAAAAAGCTCCGTCACCATTGCCGCTCTTGAGCATGATTATGTGAACGGCTACTGCACCCGTTGCAAAGCGCAGGAACCCGGCGGCACGCACACACACACCTACACGCTGGTCAATGCCGAGGACGCCACTTGCACCAAGCCAGGCCACACGGTTTATTACTCCTGCGTCTGCGGAAAATACTTTGACACCAATTATTCTGAAATCCCCGCCTCTCAGACCGTAGTCGCCGCCAAAGGCCACACCCGCCCTGACTCTGGCGTCACGGCGCTCAGCTCCATCTATCACATCTACACCTGCGCGGTCTGCGGAGAAAAGGAAGTCAAAGAGAGGCACACCCCCGACGCCGCCGGAACCTGCACCATCTGCGGCTTCGAGGGCTCGTCCAGCTCCAATCCCAATCCCCCCTCTCACTCCGGCGTGGTGGATATCTCCAGCGTTCAACTGAACAGCTACTCCATCTCCGTCACTTGGTACTCCGACGAACCGGACGGCACCGGATTCGACATCTATGTGGACAGCGACCGCTATGCCACCGACGTCCACCCCTCCAGGTCCTCCGGCGGTTATTTCAGCTACACCATGGACTTCTCCCATTACCTGGGCGACAGCTATTACACGGTTTCCGTCTATCTTCACGGAAACCACAACTACTATGACTCCTGGCGGGTCAACAACCGGTATTACGACCACGATTACGACTACTGGTACGACCACCGCTATCCCAACGGGACGCCCGGCACCAACTCCTACGGCATCCCCCACGCCTCCCAGGTCAACGGCCGCTACAGCGCCTCCGAGGCCATCCGGATTCTGCGGAACAAGAACCAGAACAGCCTTCAGAACGACCTGATGAGCAATTCCTCCGCCCTGGACAGCTACGAGCGTCTGGAGCGGGCGGTCAAGGACGCCAACCACGTTTCCGTCAACGTCTCCACGGACCGCGGCGTGCCCAGCGCCATCCGCGCCGGCGGCGGCGTCCAGATCACCGGCGCGGCCTTCAACGCCTCTTCCACCAACAGCACCGTCCGTCTGGTGGTGGGCACCCCCTCCGTCAGCCGCTATGTGGGCCGGGGCTATCAGTTCAGCATGTCCCTCACCGGCGTGGGCAACGACTCCAGCCTGGACGTGCCCGTGGTGGTCTCCATGCCCCTGCCCTCCGACATCAGCGCCAGCTACGTCAAGGTGCTGCACTATCACAACTCCAACGTCCCCACCGTCATCACCCCCAAGGTCTCCGGAAGCAGGATCTCCTTCCCCCTGACGGGCTTCAGCGACTTTGTGGTGACGGACAGCGGCGTCCCCAACTACACCTATGTGTCCGACGGCTACGGCGGGTACTATGTCCCCGTGGGCAACGTCCCCCGGCAGAGCCTGCTGGAGCAGCACGTGGCCATCGTGGCCCCCATCCTGGCCTCCATGCCCCCCTCCGGCTATGTCTTTGACGACGTGGCCCCCGGCCACTGGGCGGCGGCGGCCATCCGCTGGGCCCGGGACGGCGGCATGATGAGCGGCTATTACGACGGCACCTTCCGCCCCTACGCCGCCACCACCCGGCAGGAGCTGTGGATGGTCCTGGCCCGCTTGGCGGGGGCCCGCCCGGCGGACATGGAGGCGGCCCGGATCTGGGCGGTCAACGCCGGCATCAGCGACGGCCGGAACCCCTACTCCCCCCTGAGCCGCCAGCAGATGATTTCCATGCTCTACCGCTATGCCCAGTACCTGGGCCGGGACATCAGCGGGCAGGTGCCCCTGCGGAACTACCGGGACAACGCCGCCGTCTCCGGCTACGCCCGGAACGCCATGGCCTGGGCCCTGGACCAGGGCATCCTGACCAGCGACGCCGACGGCTTCCTGTTCCCCCAGAATATCGCCACCCGGGCGGACTTCGCGGTGTACCTCTATCGGTTCGTCAATTGACGCCCGGGAGGGCCCCGTTTCAAAAACCACGCCCAAGGGGAGAGGCCAAGGCCTCTCCCCTCGCTTTTTGAAAACATTTCCAGCGCTGAAACCGCCGCGACCGGGCAAGCTAAGGACGATCTCGACAGGATTGGAGGGATATCCATGGCAATCGACAAAATCGCCGTCCTGCTGGCCGTCATCGGCGCGCTGAACTGGGGCGGCATCGGACTGTTCGGTTTTGACACCGTGGCCTGGCTCTTCGGGGGCCAGCTGGCGGTGATCTCCCGGATCATTTACGCCCTGGTGGGTCTGGCGGGCCTGTGGTGCCTGACGCTGCTGTTCCGCCTGGACCGGGAGACCGCCGCGAACCCGGCGTGAAAAAAGCCCCCTGATGGGGGCTTTTTTCACGCCGGGTTGGGATTTCAGACCTTTTTAAAGGTCTGAAATCCCTTTGATCTAAATCGTGCAGGAAACCCCTCCTGGGTTTCCCGCACACACCCTTCCTTCCCGTCGTTTCAGTTCCCGCTTCATGAACAATTTAAAAACCTCTTCCGCCCCTCCTTTACTTCCTGTCTCAAATGCTCTATAATCGCACATAATGTACCCTATCAATGGAAAGGAAGGACCCATGAAATGGAAGAGAAACTTCGTGAATACGCCCGCCTGCTGGTCCGGGTGGGCCTGAACCCCCATCCCGGCCAGCGGATGATCATCTCCTCCCCGGTGGAGTGCGCCCCCTTCTCCCGCCTCTGCGCCGCGGAGGCCTATGAGGCGGGCTGCTCCGAGGTGGTGATGAACTGGACCGACGACGCCATGGCCCGGCTGAAGTACTTTCACGCCTCGGACGAGGTCTTCGACACCGTGCCCCTCTGGCGGCGGCACTTCTTCAACGACCACGCCCTGGAGGGGACGGCCTATCTCGCCATCTCCGCCAGCGACCCGGAGAACCTGAAGGGCGTGCCCTCCGACCGGATCATCCGGGCCCAGCGGGCCAGCGGCAAGGCCCTCAAGGACTTCGACCGGCTCCAGATGTGCGGCGGCTTCCCCTGGTGCATCGCGTCCATTCCCATTCCCTCCTGGGCCGTCCGGGTCTTCCCGGACAAGGGGGAGGCGGAGGCTGTGGACGCCCTCTGGAACGCCATCTTCGCCGCCGTCCGGGTCACCGGGGACGGCAAAGCCGTGGAGCGCTGGCAGGCGCACCTGTCCACCCTGGAAAAGCGCCTGGAGAAGCTGAACGCCCTGCATCTGAAGTCCCTCCACTACAAAAACGCCCTGGGCACGGACCTGACCGTGGAACTGCCGGAGGGCCACATCTGGGAGAGCGGCGGGGACCACACCCTGGCGGGCCGCAGCTATATCGCCAACATCCCCACGGAGGAGATTTTCACCTCCCCCCTGAAGACCGGGTCCAACGGCGTCGTGTACGCCTCCATGCCCCTGGTCCACGACGGAAACGTCATTGAGGGCATCCGCTTCGTGGTGAAGGAGGGGAAGATTGTGGAGGCCACGGCCAAAAAAGGGGAGGAGACCCTGAAGGCCGCCGTCAGCGTGGACGAGGGCGCGGCCTACTTCGGCGAGGTGGCCCTGGTGCCCTGGGACAGCCCCATCTCCAACCAGAACCTTCTGTTCTTCAACACCCTCTTCGACGAAAACGCCGCCTGCCACATCGCCTTCGGCGAGGCCTACCCCTGCCTGGAGGGCGGCCAGAAGATGAGCAAGGACGAGCTGAAGCGGCGGGGCCTCAACGACTCCATCACCCACGTGGACTTCATGATCGGCACGGCGGACCTGTCCATCACGGGCGCCACCCGGGAGGGGAGAGAGGTTCCCATTTTCGTGGACGGGAATTTCGCCCCGGAATTTTAACCCCCGCAAATCACATATTGAAAAGAGGAACTCACCATGTCTGTCAAACTGCAGGAAACCACCCCCGACGTCCTCATCTGCGACGGCGCGAAGGTCAGCGGCGACGTGACCCTGGCCAAAGGCGTCAGCGTCTGGTACAACGCCGTTCTCCGGGGGGACGACGGGGCCGTCACCGTGGGGGAGAACACCAACATTCAGGACTGCGCCGTCCTCCACGAGGAGACCCATGTGGGCGCGGGCTGCACCATCGGCCACGGGGCCATTGTCCACGGCTGCACCGTGGGGGACAACGTCCTCATCGGCATGGGGGCGGTCCTCCTCAACGGCGCCAGAATCGGGGACGACTGCGTCGTGGGCGCCGGGGCCCTGGTGACGGGGAAGCTGGACGCCCCCGCCGGGTCCATGATCCTGGGCAGCCCCGCCAAGGTGGTCCGCCCCCTGACGGCGGAGGAAATCGAGGGCAACCGGAAATCCGCCCAAGGCTACCTGAAGACGGCGGAAGCCCACCGCCGGGGCTGAGCCATGGACTGGAACCGGGAACAAATCAAGCAGCGCCTGCTGGTGGTCTGCGGCGGCGTGGCCTTCTTCTGCGCTTTACAGAACCTCCCCGCCGTGGCGGGGGCCCTCCGGTGGGCGCTGGGGATCCTGTCCCCCTTCCTGGCGGGCGGGGCCATCGCCTTCATTCTGAACGTCCCCATGCGGGCCATCGAGGGCCAGCTGCCCAAGGGGAAACGCTGGCGGTCCCTCCGCCGCCCCCTGGCCCTGGTGCTGACTCTGGCGGCGGTCACCGGCGTGGTGACCCTTGCGGTCTGCGTTGTCAGTCCCGGCATCGCCGACGCGGTCCGGTCCATCACCGGCCAGCTCCCCGCCGCCATCCAGCGGGTCCAGGAGCAGCTGGCGGCGCTGGAGTCCTGGCTCCCCCAGCTGGAGACCCTGGCGGCGGACTTTGAGATCGACTGGAAGGCCCTCTCGGAAAAGGCCATCGCCCTGGCCCGGGACTGGGGCGGGGGACTGGTGTCCTCCGGCGGGGTCCTCATGGCCGGGGTGGTCAGCGGGGTCAGCACCTTCGTCATCGGGCTGATCTTCTCCTTCTATGTCCTGCTGCAAAAGGAGCGCCTCAGCCGCCAGGGCCGTCAGGTGTTCTACGCCCTCTTTCCCGAGCCCTGGGCGGACAAAGCCCTGGAGGTTCTCCGGCTCTCCAACCGCACCTTTTCCAGCTTCCTCTCCGGCCAGTGCGTGGAGGCGGTGATTCTGGGCACGCTCTTCGTCGTCGCCATGACCCTCTGCCGCATGCCCTACGCCCTGCTGGTAGGGGTCCTCATCGCCCTGACGGCCCTGATTCCCGTGGTGGGGGCCTTCATCGGCTGCGTGGTGGGGGCCCTGCTCATCGCCGTGACGAACCCCTGGCAGGCCGTGGGCTTCGTGGTCCTCTTCCTGGTCCTCCAGCAGATCGAGGGGAACCTCATCTACCCCCACGTGGTGGGCAGCTCCGTGGGTCTGCCCTCCATCTGGGTGCTGGCGGCGGTGACCCTGGGCGGCAAGCTGATGGGCATCGCCGGCATGCTGTTCTTCATTCCCCTGTGCTCCGTGCTGTACGCCCTCTTCCGGGGCTTCGTCAAAGACCGGCTGAAGGAGCGGAACATCCCCGCCAAAAAGTGGCGGGACCCCTGAGCAAAACCCCCTCCGAATTTTTCGGAGGGGGTTTTTCAAATTTCCTCTTGACAACTTTCCTTGTCAGTGCTATCCTATGCTTGACAAGAATACTTGTCAATTCGACAACCGGAGTTGTCAAGAGAGAGGAGGCCCGTTCATGCCCTTGTTGAACCGTCTGAAGGAACACCGGGCCCGCCTGGGGGTCAACCAGCAGGAGCTGGGGAGGCTGGCCGGGGTCTCCCGGCAGACCATCAGCCAGATCGAGCGGGGGGACTACTCCCCGTCGGTGACCCTGGCGCTGAAGCTGGCGAAAATCTGCGCCGTGCGGGTCGAGGATATTTTTACCTGTCAGGAGGAAGAGAGCCATGAGTAAACAAGAGAAGGGCGAGAACCGGAAGGCCCTGCCCAAATTCGCCCTGACCATGCTGGGGTCCCTGCTGGTGGGCGGCGTGCTGGGCTTTGCCATTGGCTGCACCCGGGTCCTCGGCCTGGAGGCTGCCGCCCTGGCGGAGGCGCTCAATGGCGTCCTCTCCGCCGCCACCCCCTGGGGCATTCCCGTGACCTCGGTTCTGACTCTGGGGCCCGCCTTTTTCCTCTACCGCTCCGCCGCGAAGAAGTTCGCCGCCTGGGGCGGCGGGGACGAGGACGAGACCTCGGAGTCCATCGAGGCGAGCCTGAGCTGGGTGCTGCTCCTCAGCGCCGTGCAGCTGCTGATCAACTTTTTCTTCATGGCCGCCTTCTGCGTCTACTACATGGACGCGGACATCGACGCCCTGGTCCTGGTGGGGGTGTTCGTCGTCTCCGACGCCCTGGTGATCTTCGCCCAGCAGAAGACCGTGGACCTGGAGCGGAAAATGAACCCGGAGAAGCACGGCAGCGTCTACGACACGAAGTTCCAGAAGAAGTGGCTGGAGAGCTGCGACGAGTCGGAGCGCCGCCAGATCGGCCAAGCCTGCTACAAGGCCTACATGGTGGCCACCCGCTTCTGCCTGGGCCTGTGGCTGGTGCTGGTGATTTTGAGCATGGTCTTCGAGATGAGCATTCTCCCGGTCTTCGTCCTGCTGCTGGTCTGGGGGGTCCTGCAGGTGACCTACACCCTGGAGTGCATCCGGCTGGGGAAGCACTCCAGGGTGTAGGGGGTGGGCTCTGTCCCGCCCCGTTCCCCTGAAAACTTGGCAGTCCCGGAAGAACGGGAGGGGACAGAGCCCCTCCCCTACAATGTTACATAAGGAGGAAATCAACATGTACGAGTACAAGGTCATGAGCTTTCTTCAGCTCAAGGATTGCGAGAAGACCCTCAACAGCCTCGCGAAGGAGGGCTGGCGTCTCGCGGCCATGTGCCCCAATCTGGTGATGAGCATGGGCGTGATCGTCACCCTGGAGCGGAAGGCCGGGGAGTGAAAACACCCGCAAAAAGGACCGGGAGCGTGACGCTCCCGGTCCTTTTTCCCCCTCAGGGCTTCTCGCCCCAATATTGAATGCTCCACTGCCACAGGTCCGACCGGAGGGTGAGGACTCTCAGCTCCCCGTCCTCTCCCCGGTCAAAGGATACCGTCCCATTGGCTGCGGAGGCCAGATTCCCGCCGCCGTCCAGCACCGGCTCCGGGTCTGACCAGAGGTCCGCCGCCAGGGTCCCCCGGCCATTGCCGCCGACGGTCTCGACGTAACGCTCCAGAAACTCCTCCGGCGTGCTCACGATCCACTCCCCGCCGGGGGCCGTCACCTTGGCGGGGTAGGCCAGGAGGCCCGCGATCTCCTCCTTCTCCATGCCGTCGATCAGCTCCGCCAGATGCAGGACGAAGGCCCGGCCCTCGTCCGCGGAGAGGGCCGTGTACAGGTCCTCCTCTCCCGTGTCCCGGGTGATCTCCCCGCTCCCCAGGGCCCGGACGGCGGCTTGGTCCGTCTGGAGGGTGAAGACCCGGAGACATCCGTCCTCCACCAGCCCGAACCACACGGCCCCGTCGGCAACGGACGCGAGGCCGCTGCCGTCGCTGAAGATCTGAAACTCCACCGGCGCGGGCTCCCAGGTCATGGCCGAGGAGAGGCCCAGGCGGTTCTGCCCGATGACCTCGTCGTAGTAGGGGAGGAACGCCTCCGGGGAGTCCACCCGGAAGGTCCCGGCGGCCACCTCCACCTGGGCGGGGTAGACCAGCAGGTCCGCGACCTCCTCCTTCTTCCCGTCCTCGATGCGCTCCGCCAGCAGGAGGACGAAGTCCCTCGCCGCGTCGCTCTGGATGCCCGTCCGGACATACAGCGGGTCCTCGGACTCCGAGGGCAGGGTCTCCACCGGCTGGTTCTGGAGCTCCTCCATGTAACGGTCGTTGGCGGCCAGAATGGCGGGCCGGTCCGGCTCCCGGGCCGGCGTCAGGGCGGACCAGCGGAAGCTGTCCGCCAGCTCCTCCAGCTCCTCCCGGCCGATGGCCCCGGAGGAGAAGGTGTCGTCCCCCTGCTTCCCCGTCAGCACGTTCACCAGCACGAAGCTGTCCCCCAGGTCCGCCAGGATCAGCGACCGGTTCCAGGCCCCCAGGCCCAGGGTGACGGAGGTCCCGTCCGCCGTCCGGTAGCCCCACTCCTCGAAGTCGCTGAGGTCCCCGATGTTCAGGGCCACGTCGTCAAAGGTCCCCTTGACGGAGCGGCTGAACTGGTACTCAATGGGCCCGTAGCCCTTCAGCTCCCCGGCCCCCAGCTCCGCGTTCCCGTCGAAGCGGAAGGTGCCGTTTTCGTAGATGTAGCCGGAGCAGGGCGTGACGTTCTCCCGGAAAAAGTCCCCCACGGCCAGGCCCCAGGTCTCGGGGAGGACGTCCTCCATCCACTCATGGAGCTTCAGGTCGTATTTCGCGATGATCTCCTCCAGCTTGTCGGCCATCTCCCGGGTGTAGACCAGATAGAAGCCGTACCGGTCCTCGAAGCCCGTGGGCTCGTTGCCGATCTCGCTGATGATGGCCCCGTCCGGGTCGTAGGATTCCTGGAAGGCCTCCCACTCCGCCAGGGCACGGCTCTCCGGCGTGTCCCCCCAGCCGGAGAGGCTGACGAAGTCCTTGAACTCCTTCTCCCCGGGAATCACCACGCCGTTTTCGTCCGTCACGTACACGCTCCCCTTCTCCGGCAGCAGCACGTCCCGGAGGCCGAAGAAGTTCGCCGCCACCGCCAGGGCGGACAGCGCCGCCAGCAGGGCCACCGCCGCCGCCAGAGTGACAAGCCATTTCAGGCTCTTTCCTCGTCTTTTCATCTCGTAATCCTCCCATCGGATTTCTACGCTTCCCCGGACCTGGGCGAAGGTCTCCTGGTAAAATTCCCGGTTACTCATCCTGCCAGTCCTCCCCCAATCGTTCTCTCAGCCGCCGCCGGGCCCGGGCCAGCCGGGTGGTCACCGTGGAGGTGTCCACCCCCAGCAGCTCCCCGATCTCCCGGGCGGTGAACTCCTCGTAGTAAAAGAGGTTCAGCACCGTCCGGTACTTCTCCGGCAGGGCCATGACCTCCCGATACAGCGCCGCCTGCTCCGGCCGGTCGAAGACCGGAATCTCCGGGATCTCCTCCCAGGAGGTCCGGCGCTTCCGCCAGGGGCTCTTCAGCGTGTCCCGGCAGCAGTTCACCGTCACCCGCAGCAGCCAGCGCCGCAGGTGCTCCTCTCCGTCAAAGCCGTCCCCGCGCCGGAACAGGCGCAGGAAGACCTCCTGCACGGCGTCGTCCGCGTCCTGGGGGCTTCCCAGGGCGTGGAGGGCCGTCCGGTAGACCATATTCTGATACCGCTCCACGGCGGCGGTAAAACGGGCCTTGTCCATATGTCGTCCTCGATCTTCCTGTTGGGTTGGGAGTACTCTCACTTATGATACGACAGAGGAGGGGGCTTTGTCTCAGGGTTTTGAAAGTTTTGAAAAAATTCACCAAGCCCCGCCGGCGGCGTGGTATCATCGGCTCATCTGAGAAAGGGGAGGCGGTTTTCATGACGATGGAAGAGGCGATGCGGGCCCGCCACACCGTCCGGCGGTACACGGACCGGAAGATTCCCGGAGAGGTCCTGGCCTCCCTCCGGGAGCGGATCGAGAGGCGCAACCGGGAATCCGGCCTGTCCATGACGCTGGTGACGGAGAACGCCGAGGCCTTCGGCCCCGTTCTGCGGCTGTTCTTGGCCAAGGGGGTCCGGAATTACGTCGTCCTGGCGGGGCGGGACCGGCCCGGCCTGGACGAGGACATCGGCTGTTGCGGGGCGGACATCATGCTCTACGCCCAGACCCTGGGGCTGAACTCCTGGTGGGTGGGGGGCACTTACAGCCGGAAGGGCCTGCGAAAGCACGCCGCCCCGGAGGCGGAGAAAATCCCGGGCCTCATCGCCCTGGGCTGCGGCGCCACCCAGGGTGTTCCCCACAAGTCCAAAAAACCGGAGGAGATAGCCTCCTACAGCGGCCCGGCTCCGGATTGGTTCACCAGAGGGGTGGAGGCCCTGCTCCTGGCCCCCACGGCGTTGAACAAGCAGGCCTTCACCCTCCGGGGGGAGGGGCGGAGGGTCTCTCTGACCTGTGACAGCGGCGTGTTCTCCGGCGTGGACCTGGGCATCGGCAGGTACCACTTCGAGCTGGGGGCCGGCAAGGAAAACTTTGAGTGGGTATAAGCAAAGGGACCGCTTCCGCGGTCCCTTTGCGCGTCTGTCTCAGCGGCCCTCCAAGGTGCCCCGGGCTCCCAGGGTCCTTCCCAGCAGCTTCGCCAGGGGCACGCCCAGAAGATAGCACGCCGCCAGCTCTCCCAGGCCCACGGTCAGGGCGTTCAGGCCGTAGGCGGGCCAGAAGGCCTCGCCGTCCCGCACCATGAGCCAGGCGATCTCCGCGCCCACGATCACCGCGTTGCAGATGACCGGAGGCAGGGCCGCCAGATAGAGGTTGGGCATTCTCCGGCTCCACAGGGCCGCCAGCAGGGTGGCCAGGGTGCCGAAGATCCAGTCCAGCATGATGGGAGACGCCAGATTCGCCAGGAAGCAGCCCACCGCCAGGCCGGGGATGGCCTCCGGAAACAGGAAGGGCAGCACCGTCATGGCCTCCGCCGGGCGGAACTGCACGCCCATGTACTGGGGGATGGGCAGGATCAGGGTGGCCGCCGCGTAGACGGCGGCGATGAGGCCGGCCAGCGTCAGGCGGCGGGTGGAGAAGCGGGTCTTGGACATGATGAAATTCCTCCATTTTTTTAGTCCGCCCCCTTGAAAAGGGGGGCCAGCAGGGTGATGGCACCTGCCGGGGGAGAGTATACCACAGGGCCGGGGCTTTGGCAAGGGAAAATTATCCTGTCAGAAAGCGTCAAAAACGCTTGACGAAGGTCAAAAGCTGTCTTATACTCAGTGTAACCGCTTGTGTAAAAAGCGATTTTTTGTTACGTAAAGGATTTCCATATGAAAGTCACCATCAGTGATGTGGCCCGGCTGGCGGGGGTCTCCACCGCCACCGTCTCCCACACCATCAACTCCACCCGCTATGTCTCCGGGGACACCAAGGAGAAGGTCTATCAGGCCATCCGCCAGCTGGGCTACACCCCGGACGCCTCCGCCCGGAGCTTCCGCACGGGGAAGAAGCGGACCATCGGCTTCATCGTGCCCGATATCTCCAACAAATTCTTCGGCACCATCATCGAGTCGGCGGAAAACCACCTCTCCGCCAAGGGCTATCACCTCATCATCGCCAACACCAAGGAGAACATGGACCGGGAGGAGACGAACCTCCGCCTCCTGACGGCGGGCCTCGTGGACGGGCTGCTGGTGGCCAGCACCATGGACGACTTCCAGCGCCTGGACAGCCTGATTCCCCCGGGCTTCCCGGTGGTGCTGGTGGACCGGACCTTCGACGCCCGGAAATACTCCTCCGTTACCGTGTCCAGCTTCCAGTCCATCTACCAGAGCGTCCGCCGCCTGGCGGGCCGGGGGAAGCGGCGGATCGGCCTCGTGGCGGGCCTGCCCCGGCTGTCCACCACCCGGGAGCGCGTCGCCGCCTACCGGGCGGCGGTGGCGGACTGCGGCCTGCCTCCGGAGGAGGAGCTGATCGTCTACGGCAACTCCATGGAGGACAGCGCCCCGCCCTGCCTGGACCGGCTGCTGGACCTGGGCTGCGACGCCATCCTGGTCTGCCAGGGGCTGATGGCCTCCGTCACCCTGGCCTACCTCCGGGGGAAGGGCATCCGGCCCCGGGAGGACCTGGAGCTGGTGAGCTTCGTGGACTACGACACCAGCGCCTATGAGTTCTATTACGAGCGGGTGGACCGCATCGTCCAGCCGGTGGAGGAGCTGGGGCGGATCGCCGGGGAGCAGATTCTCCTCCGTGTGGAGACCCCCGCCGCGCCGGTGGAGGAAAGGGTGCTGACGTCGGTTTACCGGCCCTGCGGGGAGCAGGAGAGCGTTTAGAATACGTCTCATGCGAAAAACACCGGAAGCCAGTGCTTCCAGCGTTTTTGGCGAATACCATGCAATGCGGGAGGGAAAGAAATGGGAGGGATTCTTGCGCTCATTGGAGCCGCCGGTTTTATTGTCTGTATCATTTGACTGGTGGTCTGCATACGAAATTGGGACTCGAAAATTCCGCCGATCATCGGGGCGCTGCTGTGTCTGGTAATGGCCGCGGGCGGGCTGGTGTGGGCGTCGGAAGCGGAACCGCCGAGGGAGAGGAAGCCGGGCGCCGAGAGCCCGGAACCGAAGGAAACCGGAGAGGACGCCATCCCGTGCCTGACCCATGAAATTCCCCAATTCGGCATTGCGTTTGACTGCCCCGTGGCCCTTGAGACAGAGAAAAAATCCGAGGTAACCGCAGAGGATAAAGTGGAATATGTTATCATCGGCGAGGGCAAGGTTTTGTCATTTTATTGCTCGCGGATATCGTCTCTGAGTGAGGACGAAGAACGTTATCGTTTGGCGGGAAAGGATCCCTCAACTCTGTATGAAGAATATGAAAGTCTGGACATAGACGACGCAATCATTAAATACAAAAGCGATTTGCTTACCTTCGATTTACTGGACAGTTTTTCCTCTCCACACAGTTACGGCTTTTACTACACGGGAACGGATGATTACGAACCTTATTCAGAGATAGGATACAACTATAAAAACTATGGCAGTTTTGTGGACGAGGATGGTATTATCCAGATCAGTCTGGTGATCCTTGACTTCGAGGACACGGACCGGGAGGACTTTTTCACCCTCTGTGAAACCGTCACCAATTCCATACGCTTTTCCGGAACAAAGGCCGGGGGCGCCCAGGACGCGGACCCTGTTCCGGATAACGCGTACGAGGAAATCTGCTGGGTAAGCGAAACGAATCCCGACACCTATTACGCCGCCATCACCGAAATCCGCCGGTATGAGGGATTGGAAGCCCACGAGTTCGCCCATACCTTCACCCTGTCGAAGTCCAGCTCGGGGGACCACTATATCTCAGAGATTGAGAGCGACGACAGAGGGGCCGCCGAATACGAGGAGCTTCCGGTATACGACGAAGCCCTTCCCGGGGAAGCGGGCGCTCTGCCCCTTGATCTGGGGGCGTATACCAAACGGTACACCCACCTCGACGCGCCGGAGCTGCAGTATACGTATGGGACGAATTCCCAGATACCTGAGCAAGTGTTTGTAACGGTAATCAACTACATCACGTCGGGCGACTCTATATGGGCCGAGGAAGAATTTCTCAAGGCAACTTATGAAAGCCGCGGCGTTTATGACTATGAAATGTACCTCGACTCGGCCGTCGACCAATATAAAAATGCCTACGAATTCTTGGCAGGCAATCCTGCGTATACTGGTTATTCAGAGACGCCGGTATATAAGTACGCGAGCAATCTATGGTTATTCGGGCCTTTATGGGACTCTGCCAGAACCCTGGTCCCGTGAACCTCCCCGCTTTGCGCAAAAAGGGCGGAGCCGAAGCTCCGCCCTCTTCTTACACGCTTATTCCTTCTCGAACACGTCCTTGCCCATCTCGCAGATGGGGCAGACCCAGCTCTCGGGGACCTGATCCCAGGGGGTGCCGGGGGCCACGCCGTTGTCGGGATCTCCCACGGCGGGGTCATAGACGTACCCGCAGGGGCATACGTATTTATCCATTTCGTCCTCACAATCTTCGTATCACTCGCCTCCACCCAAGGGTGAAGGCTCACTCACTACGATGCTCGTCCTCTCCCCACCGCAAACGCTTCGCTGGTTTGCGCCGGGGGCCCCGTTTGGGGATTCTTACTTGAAGAACCGCTCCAGCAGGCCCTTGAAGGCCTTGCCGTGACGGGCCTCATCCCGGGCCATCTCGTGGACGGTGTCGTGGATGGCGTCCAGGTTGTACTGTTTGGCCAGCTTCGCCAGGGCGAACTTGCCGGCGGTGGCGCCGTTTTCGGCCTCCACCCGCATCTCCAGGTTCTTCTTGGTGCTGGTGGTCACCACGTCGCCCAGGAGCTCGGCAAACTTGGCGGCGTGCTCCGCCTCTTCATAGGCGGCCTTTTCCCAGTACAGGCCGATTTCGGGATAGCCCTCGCGATGGGCCACACGGGCCATAGCCAGATACATGCCCACTTCGGTGCACTCGCCGGTAAAGTTGGCGTTCAGGCCGTCGATGATCTCTTTCTGCACCTCGGCGGGAACGTCCGCGCCAAAGGTCCTGCCAACGCCCACCACATGCTCGGCGGCCCAAGTCATGTCAGCGCCCTGCTCCTTGAACTTCGCGCCGGGAACGCCGCACTGGGGGCACTTCTCAGGGGCCGTGTCACCCTCATGAACATAACCGCAGACAGGGCAAACCCACTTTTTCATAACAAATTTCCTCCTTCAGATATTTATGTTAGTCGTTGCTTTCTTGGCAGTGACATGAGTATAACAGGTTCTGGGAAATCCCGCTAGTTGCAAATACCACAAATTAGAAATTTGGCGGAAATTTACGGATTATTAAAATTCGGCGCCCCCGGGATTCTGGCCGAATCTCCCCGGAATCCCGACGCGGATGAAAGTGCCCCGCTCCGATGGAGCGGGGCACTTTGTTGAAGTTTGGGGTCAAGTCTTCGCGTGCCCCGGAGGGGTATTACAAAGGGCTTGCGGGGTCCAGGGGCGGAGCCCCTGGTTACTGCTCCGCCATAGCCTTGGCCTCGGCGATGGCCTTCTCCTGGGCGGCGGGGGGGCAGTCCTGATAGCGGACGAAGTGGAAGGTGAAGCTGCCCCGGCTCTGGGTCATGGCCCGGAGGTCGATGGCATAGGTGCCCATCTCGGCCATGGGCACCTCGGCGGTGATGACCTGGGTGCCGTCGCCCACGGGGTCCATGCCCATGGGGGTGCCCCGGCGCTTGGAGATGTCGCCCATGACGTCGCCGGTGTAGTTCTCCGGCACCGTCACCTTCAGCTCACCGATGGGCTCCAGCAACACGGGGTTGGCCTCCGGCATGGCGGCCTTGTAGGCCAGCTGGGCCGCGGTCTTGAAGGCGATTTCGGAGGAGTCGACGGGGTGATAGGACCCGTCATACAGCACGGCCTTGAGGTTCACCAACGGGTAGCCCGCCAGGGGCCCGTGGAGGCAGGCCTCCCGGAGGCCCTTCTCCACGGCGGGGAAGAAGTTCCGGGGCACGGAGCCGCCGAAGACCTCCTCGGCGAAGACCATATCCTCTTCATCCGGGTTGTACTCGAAGCGGACCCACACGTCGCCGAACTGGCCGCTGCCGCCGGTCTGCTTCTTGTGCCGTCCCTGCTTCTGGACGGTCTTGCGGATCTTCTCCCGGTAAGGAACCCGGGTGGGCTTCAGCTCGGCCTCCACCTTGAAGCGGTCCTTCAGCTTGCTCACCAGGACGTCCATCTGCATGTCGCCCGCGCCGGAGACCACCATCTGATGGGTTTCGGCGTTGTTCACCACGGTGAAGGTGGGGTCCTCCTCGTTCAGGCGGGTGAGGCCCTGGGCGATCTTGTCCTCCTGGCCCCGGGTCTTGGGCTGGATGGCCACGGAATAGCAGGGCTCGGCGAAGGGGATGTTTTTGAGACTGACCACCTTCCGCTCGTCGCAGAGGGTGTCCCCGGTCTTCACGTCCATCTTGGCGATGGCGCCGATGTCGCCGCAGACCAGCTCCTTGACCTCGGCGTTCTTCTTGCCCCGGATCATGTACAGGCGGCCCAGCTTCACCTTCTCGCCGGTGCGGGCGTTGACCATGGGCATGTCCGGCGTGATGGTGCCGGAGAGGACTTTGACGAAGGAATACTTGCCGTACTGGTCGGAAATGGTCTTGAACACGAAGGCCGTGGGCACGCCGCCGGGGGAGACCACGAACTCCTCGGTTTCGCCGTCGGCCTTGGTGGCCTTGTGGTAGTTGCCCTCCACGGGGTTGGGCAGCAGGTCCACGATGTTGTCCATCAGCATCAAAGAGCCCAGGCAGTTGATGGCGGAGCCGCAGAGGACGGGGAACAGGCTCAGCTCCCGGACGCCCTGGCGCAGGCCCTGGATCATCTCGGCGTAGGTGAAGTCCTCGCCGCCGAAGAATTTTTCCATCAGCTCCTCGCTGGTTTCGGCCACGGACTCCTTCAGGGCGTCGTTGAACTCGGCGATAACGCCGGCCTTGTCGGCGGGGAGCTCGATCTCCACCCGCTTGAGATTCTGCATTTCATAGGCCCGCTTGTTCAAAACGTCGATGACGCCGGTGACCTTTTTGTTGCCGTCCCAGATGGGGACCACCACCGGGGCGATCTTCTTGCCGAAGCGCTGGCGCAGGGCCTCGAAGGTGGCGTTGTAGTCGGAGTTGTCCTCGTCGGTCTTGGAGATGTAGATGAAGCGGGGCATGTTCCGCTCTTCGCAGTATTTCCAGGCCTTCTCCAGGCCCACGGACACGCCGTCCTTGGCGGAGCAGACGATGATGGCGGCGTCGGCGGCCCGGAGGGCGGCCATGGCCTCGCCGGCGAAGTCGAAGGCGCCGGGGGTGTCCATCAGGTTGATCCGGCTGCCCTTGTAGTCCAGGGGCGCCATGGCCAGGGACAGGGAAATCTGGCGCCTGGTCTCCTCGGGATCGTAGTCGCAGACGGTGTTTCCGTCGGCGGCCCGGCCCATTCTATCGATGACGCCGGTCATGTAGAGCAGGCTCTCGGCCAGGGCGGTCTTGCCGCTGCCGCTGTGCCCCAGCAGACAGACGTTGCGGATGTTCTGTACAGAATAGCTCATGATTCGTTCCACTCCTTATCTTTGCTGTCCATGCGGCCGGGGCCGCAAGCGTCCAATATATGAATTATACAACACCCGGCGGCGGATTACAACAGGAATTTTGGGCAAAAGCACGATTTCACTGGACTGCCAAATGGATGGTTAAATTTTCGTCAATTTGGATATGGGAAAAGAAGGAAGGGCGGACTTGTGTGTCCGCCCTTCCCTGTAGGGGAGGGGCTCCGTCCCCTCCCGTTTCGCCGGAAGCGCCGGGGTTTCTGAAAAAAGGGCGGGGCGATTCCGTAAGAACGGGGCGGGACAGAGCCCGCCCCCTACATGCCATTTCAAAAACAGTTGATTCTTATTTCTGCAAGGACTTCACCCACACGCCGTATTTGTCCACATTGGCCTGGGCGTCGGCGGCGTCCTTGCCCTGGGTGAGGATGTACACCTTGATCTTGGGCTCCGTGCCGGAGGGCCGGACGATGACGCTGGTCCCGTCCGCCATCTCAAAGCGCAGCACGTTGGACCCGGAGAGCTCCATCGTCGTCTTCGCCCCGGTGGCGCAGTCCCTCACGGACCCGTCGGAATAGTCCTTGAACTGGACGGTCTTCACGCCGGAGATCTCCGCCGGGGGATTCTCCCGGAGGCTCTTCATCAGGTTCGCCATGTCCTTCAGGCCGTCCAGGCCGGGCATGACCAGATTGTAGGTGTGCTCGGCGTAATAGCCGTATTTCTCGAAGAGCCCCGCCAGGGCGTCCGCCAGGGTCTTGCCCTGGGCGGCGTACCAGGCGGCCATCTCCGTCAGCAGCAGGGCGGCGGTGACGGCGTCCTTGTCCCGGACATAGTCTCCCAGCATGTAGCCGTAGCTCTCCTCATAGGAGAAGATGACCTTGCCCTCGCCGGAGGATTCCAGCTTGTCCTTCTTCTCCGCCAGGAACTTGAAGCCGGTGAAGGTGTCGCAGCACCGCAGGCCGTTGACCTCCGCCACCTTCCGGGCCATCTCCGTGGTGACGATGGTCTTCTGGGCCACGGGCTTTTCAGGCATGGTGCCCGCCCGCTTCTTCGCGCCGATGAGGTAGTCCAGCAGGAGGACGCCGGTCTGGTTGCCGGTGATGACCTTGAACTCCCCGTCCTTGTCCCGGATCATGATGCCCACCCGGTCGGCGTCGGGGTCGGAGCCCAGGATGAAGTCCGCGCCCTCCTTCTTCGCGAGGTCCACCGCCAAGTAGAAGCCCTCGGGGTTCTCCGGGTTGGGGGAGGCCACGGTGGGGAAGTCCCCATCGATGACCATCTGCTCGGGGACGCAGATCAGGTGTTTCACGCCCAGGCGCTTGAGCACCTCGGGGATCAGCTTGTGGCCCGTGCCGTGGAAGGGGGTGTAGACCATCTTGAAGCTGTCCGCCACCTTGGCCACGGTCTCGGCGTCGTTGACCTGGGCCATGACGTTGGAGAGGAATTTCTCGTCGGTCTCGGCCCCCAGGACCTCGACGATCCCGGCCTTGACGGCCTCGTCATAGTCCATGCGCCTGATGTCCTGGAAGATGTCGATTTCACTCAGCCGTTTCGCGATGGCGTCGGCGTGGTGGGGGGGCAGCTGGGCGCCGTCCTGCCAGTAGACCTTGTAGCCGTTGTACTCCTTGGGGTTGTGGCTGGCGGTGACGTTGATGCCCGCCTGACAGTGGTACTCCCGGACGGCGAAGCTCAGCTCGGGGGTGGGGCGGAGGGACTCGAAGATCCGGACGTGGATGCCGTTGGCGGCGCAGACCTCCGCCGCGGCCCGGGCGAACTCCATGGAGTGGTTCCGGCAGTCCATGCAGATGGCCACGCCCCGCTGCTTGCCCTCCTCGCCCTCGGCACAGATGACGTCGGCGAAGCCCTGGGTGGCCCAGCGGATCACATGGATGTTCATATTGTGGAGGCCGGTGTACATGGTGCCCCGGAGGCCGGCGGTGCCGAATTCCAGCGGCCCGTAGAACCGGGCCTCGATCTCCTTGGGATCGTTCCGGATGGCCTCCAGCTCGCTCCGCTCCGCCTCGCTGAGGGCGGGGCTGCCAAGCCATTTCTCGTATTCCTTCATGAAGTCCATAGCGATGCTCCTCCTTTGATGAACGCTGCCTCTTTTTGATGGATTCTGACAACGTTTGATTCCTTGCAGCCGGCAAAATTATCCATGCCGCACAAAAATATTATAAAAGAAACTCCCGGGGATGTCAAGAAGAAGGAGGGCCCCCTGTTTAAAACCCACTGCTTATTATTAGAATAGGTATTGCCAACCGCGGGATTTCCTGCTATAATACATAAATGTTATTTTATGCCCGCGGATCAGATCAGAAAAGAGAGGTGCTTCCTGTTTGAACTCCGTCACCGACATTTGGGAGAATGTCCTGCGCCAGCTCCGGGGGACGCTCTCCGAAACCACCATCGCCACCTGGTTCGACGAACTGCGCATTGTGGACATCAGGGGCAATACCTGCTATCTCCACTGCGCCAGCGATTTCAAGCGGGGCTATCTGGAATCCCTGTTTCTGAACAATATCAAGGCCTCCCTCCGGGACATCTTCTCCGTGGACTTCGAGGTGAAGATCCTGGACGACGCCGGCCTGCTGGAGCTCCAGGGGGGTCCCGCGCCCAGGAGGCAGGCGGACCGCTTCACCTACGCGGAGTTCACTTTTGAGAACTTCGTGGTGGGCCCGTCCAACAAGCTGGCCCACGCGGCCTCCATGGCCGTGGCGGAGCGCCCGGCCCAGAATTACAACCCCCTCCTCATCTACGGGGACTCCGGCCTGGGGAAGACACACCTGCTCTACGCCATCGCCAACGTCATCCGGCGGAACGACCCCGCGGCGAAAATCGTCTACATCAAGGGAGACGAGTTCATCAACGAGTTCATCGAGCTGGTCCGCTCCGGCCGGGGCAGCGAGTTCCGGGCCAAGTACCGGGAGGCGGACCTTCTTCTGGTGGATGACGTGCAGTTCGTGGCGGGGAAGGAGCAGGTGCAGAACGAGTTTTTCCACACCTTCAACACCCTCTACGAGTCGGGCCGCCAGATCGTGCTGACCTCGGACCGGCCCCCCTCGGAGATGACCCTCCTGGACGACCGGCTCCGGACCCGCTTCGAGTGGGGCCTGCTTGCCGACGTGACGCCGCCGGACTTCGAGACGCGGCTCGCCATCGTGAAGAACAAGGCGGCCCTCCTGGGCATGGACCTGCCGGACAAGATCGCCGTCCAGATCGCCCAGAAGGTCACCGCCAACGTCCGCCAGCTGGAGGGCACCGTGAACAAGGTCCTGGCCTACAAGGAGCTTCTGGACCGGGATACCGACGAGGCCACGGTGGACCGGGCCATGCAGGACATCCTCAAGGGCAGCAACGAGTACATCCCCACGCCGGAGGCCATCCTGGCCTATGTCAGCCGGTACTACCAGCTGGAGGAGTCCGTGGTGACGGGACAGCAGCGGGTCCGCTCGGCGGTGGAGGCCCGGCAGATCGCCATGTACCTCATCCGGGTCATGACCAACCTGTCCCAGGACAACATCGGCCAGCTCTTCGGCAACCGGGACCACTCCACCGTCATCCACTCCATCCGGCAGGTGGAGCAGAAGATGAAAAAGGACCCGGCCTTCGCCGAGATGGTGAAGGAGCTGAAAACCAACATCACCGCCAAGCACTGAGAGAGTTTTCCACAAGCCGCCGTGGAAAGGGAAAACTTCTCTGTGGATAAACGCCCCTTCGACAAAAGCCGTGGAGAACCCCCCGGGTTTTCAACAGCCGCTGTGGAGGCGGAACCCCTTGGAATTCCCGGGTTTTCGCCCCTTGTCCACAATTTCGCCCCTCTACCGCTTCCATTACTGAATCCATATTGTTCTTTTCTCTATAAAAGCGCGGAAAGCGCCAGGATACGAGGAGGTTTCCAAGCCATGAAATTCAGCTGTGAAAAAGCGCTGCTTCAAAACGCCATCTCCGTCACCAGCCGGGCCGTGTCCCAGAAGAGCTCCATTCCCGCTCTGGAGGGGCTGCTGCTCCGGGCCGGGCGGGAGGGGCTGACGGTCTCCGGCTACAACATGCAGACCGGCATCCGGGCCAAGGTCTCCGCCGGGGTGGAGGACCCCGGGGAGATCGTCCTGAACGCCCGGCTGTTCGGGGACATCATCCGCCGGATGCCCGACGATCTTGTCACCTTCACCGCCAACGAGAAATTGCAGGTCCGCCTCCTCTGCGGAGACGCGGACTTCGACATCCCCGGCCTCTCCGCCGCGGACTACCCGGACCTTCCCGAGGTGGAGGACGAGTATGCCGTCTCCATCCAGCGGAAGGTCCTCCGGGCCATGATCGAGGAAGTGGCCTTCGCCGTCTCCACCAACGAGAGCCGCCCGGTCCACACCGGGGCCCTGTTCGAGATCGGCGAGGGGGGGCTGACCATGGCCGCCGTGGACGGCTTCCGTCTGGCGGTGCGGAGGGAGCCCCTGGAGAGACTGGAGGGGGGCGCGTTCTCCTTCGTGGCCCCCGGGTCCGCCCTGAACGAGGTGAAGGGCATTTGCGGCGACGTGGAGGATCTGGCGGAGATCACCCTGGGAAAGCGGCACATTCTCTTCACCGTGGGGGATGTGGAACTGATCTGCCGCCGGCTGGAGGGGGAGTTCCTGGACTACCGGAACGCCATCCCCAAGAAGAACCCCATCGCCGTCACCGTGGAGGCCAAGGCCCTGATCGAGAGCATCGACCGGGTGTCCGTGGTCATCTCCGACAAGCTGAAAAGCCCGGTGCGCTGCCGCTTTGAGGAGGGGAGGGTCCTCCTCTCCGCCAAAACCGGCAACGGCGAGGCGAAAGACGTCTGCCGCCTGGAGGGGGACGGCGGGGAGCTGGAAATCGGCTTCAACAACCGCTATCTGATGGAGGCCCTGCGGTACGCCCCGGCGGATACGGTGAAGATCGAGCTGAACACCGGCGTGTCCCCGGCCATCATCGTGCCCACGGACGAAAAGGACAACTTCCTCTACATGGTCCTGCCCGTGCGGCTGAAGAATTCCGATTGAGGCGGGCGGCGCCATGAGGGAAATCACAATTACCACCGAGTTCATCAAGCTCCAGGACCTTTTGAAATTCGCGGGTCTTGTGGAAACCGGCGGTGAGGCCAAGGAACGCGTCCAGGCCGGGGAGGCCCTTGTGAACGGGGAGCCCTGCCTCCAGCGGGGAAAGAAGATCCGCCCGGGGGACCGGGTGGACTTCGCCGGGGAGACCCTGACGGTGAAATATGCGGATTGACCGGCTGGAGCTGGAGGGCTTCCGGAACTATGGCCGGGAGGCCGCGGACTTTGACCCCCGGTGCAGCGTCATCTGCGGCGAGAACGCCCAGGGGAAGACCAATCTCCTGGAGGCCATCGTCTACCTCTCCCGGGGAAGGTCCCCCCGGGCCCGGACGGACCGGGAGATGATCGGCTTTCAGGAGGAGACCGCCCGGCTGACGGCCCGGGTCTGTTCCCGGGAGCGGGAATTCCGGGTCCAGGCGGACCTCTTCCGGGGCCGGCGGCGGCGGATCACCGTCAACCAGGTCCCCGTGAAGACCAACGCCGCCCTGGGGGACGTGTACCACACGGTGCTCTTTCAGCCGGAGGACTTATATCTCATCCGGGAGGGGGCCGCCGCCCGGCGGCGCTTTCTGGATACGGCATTGTGCCAGCTCCGGCCCCGGTACGCCGCCGCCCTGGCGGGCTATGAGCGGGCCCGGGAGCAGAAGACCCGCATCCTCCGGGATTACGACCAGCGCCCCGGCCTGCTGGAGGCCCTGCCGGAGTTCAACGAGCAGATGATCCGCCTGGGGGCGGCGCTGATCCGGTACCGGCATCAGTTCTGTCTCCGTCTGGCGGAGCACGCCGCCGCCTGCCACCGGGAGTGCTCCGGCGGGCGGGAGAACCTGGAGCTTCAATATCAGACGGTCTCCTCCGTGGAGGACCCCGGCGCGGAGGTCGGGGCGCTGGAGGACCGGCTGCGGCGGCACATGGAATCCCACCGGGAGGCGGAGCTCAGCTCCCGCCTGTGCCTCTCCGGGCCCCACAAGGACGATATCTCTGTGACCATCGACGGCCGGGAGGCCAAACAGTACGCCTCCCAGGGCCAGACCCGGACGGCGGCCCTGGCCTTGAAGCTGGCGGAGCGGGAAATCTACAAGAACGCGGCGGGGGAGTACCCCGTCCTGCTGCTGGACGACGTGCTCTCGGAGCTGGACCCCAGGCGGCAGGAGTTTGTGCTGAACCGCATTGCGGGGGGGCAGGTCTTTATCACGTGCTGCGAGGAGGACAGACTGCCCAATCTGTTGGGGGGCAAGGTGTTTCACGTGGAACAGGGGAGGATTTTGTGATGGGGAAAAAGGATAAAATCATAAACATCGTTCTGATTCTGCTGGCGGTCCTGGCCTGCCTGGAGCTGTCCCATTGGGGGGACCGGCGGATCAGCACCCTGTCCAGCAACACCGAGGCCATCCTCCGCCAGAACCCCGCCATGCGGATTACGGAGGAGGAGCGGGACCTGATGGAGGAAGTGCTGCTCTGCTCTCCGGCGCGGGAGGCGGCGGACAGCGGGGAGGGTATGGACATTATCCCTGAGGAGTGCCCGGAAGTGGCCGCGCTGCTGGAGGAGCGCCTGGGGAAGGAGGGCGTGGACACGTCCTTTTTCACCGTACACCCTGTGGGAAACGGCACGGAGCTGATCTGGAGCCGGGACCGGATGGGGAAGAAGCAGATCTCCATCAGCAGAGTGGCGCGGGAGGACGGGATTTCCTACTTCAAGTTCGGCTCCAAGGGGGGCTTCCTGGGAACCCGGATCATGTATGAGAACTGGGACAACGAGAGGGCCCGGAAGTCGATGGTTCATCACGACTGGCTCTCCTGGCTGAGCTCTTGAGGGAGGAGATTCATGTATCTGCACCTGGGACAAAACGAGATCGTCCCCCGGCGCCGTATTATCGGCATCTTCGACCTGGACAAGTGCAGCTATGAGAAGCGCACCCGGGACTATCTGGCCGCCGCCGAGAAGGAGGGGGTGGTCCTGGACGTCTCCGGGGGGAACCTGCCCCGGTCCTTCGTGGTCTGCGACCACCCGTATCACGAGCAGATCGTCTATCTGAGCCAGCTGAGCTCCGCCGCCCTCAGAAAGCGGGCGGAGAGCGGGAGGCTGGAGTGATGGGACAGCCTATGCGGCTTTGACGGGAAGTATTCCGAAATTTTATCCGGAGCGGGGAAAGGCGGGCTGGAGGGCCCACCCTTCCAACCCGGCTTTTTCCGCTCTGAGCATGTAAAGGAGAACGTTTATGGAAGACAATGAGATCCTGACCACCACCGCCGTGGACGCGGGCAACGAATACGACGCCTCGGAAATCCAGGTTCTGGAGGGTCTGGAGGCCGTGCGGAAGCGGCCCGGCATGTATATCGGGTCCACCTCCGCCTCGGGCCTCCACCACCTGGTGTATGAAATCGTGGACAACGCCATTGACGAGGCCCTGGCGGGCTTCTGCACGGAGATCCTGGTCCAGATCAACGAGGGGGACACCATCACCGTGGTGGACAACGGCCGGGGCATCCCCGTGGACATCCAGGCCCAGACCGGCAAGCCCGCCCTGGAGGTGGTCTACACCATCCTCCACGCCGGCGGCAAGTTCGGCGGCGGGGGCTACAAGGTCTCCGGCGGCCTCCACGGCGTGGGCGCCTCGGTGGTCAACGCCCTTTCCGAGTGGCTGGAGGTCCAGGTCCACAAGAACGGTGAGATTTATGAAATGAAATTCTCCCGGGGCCGGATCACCCAGGAGATGACCGTGGTGGGAAAGACGGACCGTACCGGCACCACCGTCACCTTCAAGCCGGACCCCGAGATGTTCGAGGATACGGTCTACAACTACGAGACCCTTCACACCCGCATGCGGGAGGAGGCGTTCCTGAACGCGGGCCTGCGCATCAACACCGTGGACCTCCGCCCCGGGAAGGAACAGGAGGACTCCATGTGCTACGAGGGGGGCATCCGGGAGTTCGTCACCTGGCTCAACAAGAGCAAGGACGCCCTGCACCCCGGAGTCATCTACATGTCCGGCCAGCGGGACGATTCCGTGGCCGAGGTGGCCTTGCAGTACAACGACGGGTACAGCGAGACGATCCTCTCCTTCGCCAACAACGTCCACACCCCGGAGGGGGGCATGCACGAGGAGGGCTTCAAGCGGGCGTTGACCACCGTGCTGAACAGCTACGGCAAAAAAATCAAGCTGCTGAAGGACGACGAGAAGGTCTCCGGCGAGGACTGCCGGGAGGGCCTGACCTGCGTCATCTCCGTCAAGCTGACGGACGCCCAGTTCGAGGGCCAGACCAAGGCGAAGCTGGGCAACTCCGAAATCCGGACCCTGGTGAACAACATCGTGGCGGAGAAGCTGGACACCTTCCTGGAGGAGAACCCCCAGGTGGGCCGGATGATTCTGGACAAGGCCCTCACCGCCTCCCGGGCCCGGGAGGCCGCCAAGAAGGCCCGGGAGTCCATCCGCCGGAAGACCGCCCTCAGCGGCGCGGCCATGCCCGACAAGCTCCGGGACTGCAACGAGAACAACCCCGAGCTGACGGAAATTTATATCGTCGAGGGCGACTCCGCCGGCGGCTCCGCCACCAAGGGCCGGGACTCCCGCTTCCAGGCGATTCTTCCCCTGTGGGGCAAGATGCTGAACGTGGAGAAGGCCCGGGCGGACAAGGTCTATGGAAACGACAAGCTCCAGCCGGTCATCACCGCCCTGGGGGCGGGCATCGGGGACGAGTTCGACGCCAACA
>CAJTKE010000012.1 GCA_910576865.1 uncultured Oscillibacter sp. | reverse complement strand
GTTGATCTGGAGGGCGCCCACCTGGACGGCGTCGGTGCCGGGCACCTTGGCCTCAAAGATGACCTTGCCGCCCGCGGAGGTCTTGATGGAGAAGTCGTTGCTCAGGGCCTCCTTGACGCTGCCCTTGATGATGGTGGCCATCAGGGACGCGCCGATCTGTCCGGCGGTGGTCAGGACATACTTGGTGCCGCTGGCGGTGACGGCGGTCTTGGAGTCGGTTCCCTGGATGCTGATGGTCACGTTGGCGGACTTGCCGTTGGTCAGGCCGATGGAGACCTCCACCGTGTCGCCCCGGGTCATATTGGCGATAGTCGCGCCGACGGTGATCGTGTACTTGCCGGCCACGGGAGCGGCCTCGTCGGTGACCAGGCTGGTCTTGAAGTTGTTGATGGAGACGCTGCCGCCGTCGGTGGACATGGAGCCGTCCAGCAGGTTGATGCCGTTGAAGTTGGCGGAGTCGGCGATCCGGTTGATCTCGGTGCGGAGGGCGTTGACCTCTTTCTGGAGGTTCAGGCGGTCCACGGGATCGTCATAGGTGCCGTTGGCGGACTGGGTGGCCAGGTAGTCCATGCGGTTGAGCATGTCCTGGATCTCCTGCATGGCGCCCTCACCGGTCTTGATCAGGGAGATGCCGTCCTTGACGTTCTTCTGGGCGGCGGACAGGCCGGTGATCTGAGCCCGCATCTTCTCGGAAATGGCGAGGCCGGCGGCGTCGTCGCCCGCGCGGTTGATCTTGTAACCGGAGCTCAGCTTCTCCAGGTTCTTCGCCAGGGCGGAGGTGTTGGTGTTGTAGTTGCGGTAGGCGTTCATCGCCATGATGTTGTGTTGAATACGCATGATTAATCTCCTTATCAAATGTGCGGCCGCTATCCTTGCGGCTGCTCCGAAAGTCGCGCCGGGACGTTTCGCTCCATACCGGCCGGATGTGGAGCAAAGCGCCTGGCGCAGGTACCGCGGCGCTTCCCCGCCGTACGAGGGGGAGGGCCGTTGGGGTCTCGCGACCCCTTACACTTGCTTTATCGGCGTGTTCCCGGGAAACTTAAGGGGCCGGGAAAAAATTTTTTGAAATTCCTTTTCCCCCGGATTTCCAGACATCACCAAGGCCTTTCCCGGCATAAGCCCGGGAAAACGGAGGATACTAGCTTTTGCCAGAGTGACATAAAACCATCACTTATCAAAAGGAGTTTTTCGATATGAAGGCAACTGGAATCGTGCGCCGGATCGACGACCTTGGCCGGGTGGTCATCCCCAAGGAGATTCGCCGCACCATGCGCATCCGGGAGGGCGACCCCCTGGAGATCTACACCAGCCGGGACGGCGAGGTGATTTTCAAAAAGTACTCCCTGCTCGGCGGGGTGGAGGACTTCGCCGGCCAGCTCTGCGAGACCATGAGCCGCTCCACCGGCAGCATCTGCGCCGTGACGGACCGGGACACGGTGATCTCCGTGGCCGGCGGCGGCAAGCGGGAGCTGCTGGGCAAGCGGGTCACCTCCGAGCTGGAGCAGATCATGGAGAGCCGCCGCATCTATCAGTACACCGGCGAGGGCAGCCCCATCCCCGTCTGCGACGGCACGGACAAGCTGGTGACCAACGTGGCGGCCCCCATCCTCTCCGAGGGGGACCTTCTGGGCATGGTGCTCTTCGTGGGGACCACCCCCGGCGCCGTCACCGGCGACACGGAGTACAAGCTGGCCCAGACCATCGCCGCGTTTCTGGGGCGGCACATGGAGGCCTGAGTTCCTTCTCCGGGAAATGGCCCGCGCCCCGTGCGGGCCATCCCCCCGTTTCCCCCGGCGATCATACAACGCCCGTTTTGTCTCCCGTAGAAAGACATCATACAACACAGATAGAAATACGACTTCACAGCCCCCGGATTTTGTCACATCCTCCATTGACAGCCGCCCCTCCCCGGGTGTAGACTTCAACACAACAAAGCGATCAAGCGAACGGCGTTGATGGAGAAAAGTACCGGAGGGCGTTCCGCCCCAGTGAGCGGGGGACAGTGGAAACCCCGCGCAAAGAACCCCCGGGAAGAACACTCCGTAGCTCCAAGCTGAACCCGGGGGAAGCTCTCCCTCCCCCGGCAGTAGGCGCGGCGGTTTGTGACCGTTATTTCACACGGGCTTGTTGGAGCCTTGAAGGTGACCGTCCCCGGCAAGCGGGGAGGTAAGTCAGGTGGCACCGCGGATAGCAGCTATTCGTCCTGAAGTTTCAGGAGATAGCTGCGTTTTTCTTTTCCCGGACGGGAAAACAAATTTGATTTCCATTCGGAGGTGCTTGTCATGTGTTCCATCATGGGTTTTGAGAAAAAAGAAGTCACGAAGGAGGAGCTCCTGCCCTTCTTCGACCGCACCGTCTCCCGGGGCCCCGACATGTCCCGGATCGTGGAGACGCCAAGCGGCTGGCTCTGCTTCCACCGGCTGGCCATCATGGGCCTGACCCCGGAGGGGATGCAGCCCTTCCGGCTGGGGGCGGACTATCTGGTCTGCAACGGCGAGATCTACGGCTTCCGCCCCCTGAAGCGCCAGCTCCAGGAAAAAGGCTACACCTTCCAAAGCGGCAGCGACTGCGAGATATTGCTGCCCCTCTACCGGGAATACGGCCTGGAGATGTTCTCCCGGCTGGACGCGGAGTTCGCCCTGGTCCTCTACGACGGGAGGACGGACTCCCTCATCGCCGCCCGGGACCCCATCGGCATCCGGCCGCTGTTCTACGGGTACGACCGCTCCGGCGGCATCGTCTTCGCCAGCGAGGCCAAGAACCTGGTGGGCCTGTGCAGGGAAGTCCGCCCCTTCCCGCCGGGGCACTACTACGCCGGGGGACGCTTCGTCCGCTACGCCGACCTGACCACCGTGGACGAATACCGCCGGGACGACCTGGAAACCGCCTGCAAAAACATCCGCGACAAGCTCATCGCCGGGGTCGACAAGCGGCTGGACGCCGACGCGCCCCTGGGCTTCCTCCTCTCCGGCGGGCTGGACTCCAGCCTCGTCTGCGCCATTTCCTCCATCGTCCTGGGGAAGAAGATCCGGACCTTCGCCATCGGCATGGAGAAGGACGCCATCGACCTGAAATACGCCCGGGAGGCGGCGGACTGCATCGGGGCGGACCACACCGAGGTCTTCATGACCCGGGAGGAGGTCCTGGCCACCCTGGACAGCCTCATCGCCCTCCTCGGCACCTGGGACATCACCACCATCCGGGCCAGCATGGGCATGTACCTCTGCTGCAAGGCCATCCACGAGCGGACGGACATCCGGGTCCTGCTGACCGGGGAGATCTCCGACGAGCTCTTCGGCTACAAGTACACCGATTTCGCCCCCAGCGGCGAGGAGTTCCAGAAGGAGGCCAAAAAGCGGGTGGATGAGCTGTACATGTACGACGTCCTCCGGGCGGACCGCTGCATCTCCGTCAACTCCCTGGAGGCCCGGGTCCCCTTCGGCGACCTGGACTTCGTGAAATACGTCATGTCCCTGGACCCCGAGCTGAAGCGGAACAGCTACGGCATGGGGAAGTATCTCCTCCGCCACGCCTTTGAAAAGGACCATCTCCTGCCGGACGGCATCCTCTGGCGGCAGAAGGCCGCGTTCTCCGACGCCGTGGGCCACTCCATGGTGGACGACCTCAAAGCCTACGCCCAGGAGAAATACACAGACGGGGAGTTCGAGGCCCGGCGGCACAAATTCGATTATCACTGCCCGCCCTTCACCAAGGAGAGCCTGCTGTACCGGGAGATTTTCGAGAAGCACTATCCCGGCCAGGCCGCCATGATCAAAGATTTCTGGATGCCCAACAAGTCCTGGGAGGGCTGCGACGTGGATGACCCCTCCGCCCGGGCGCTGAGCAACTATGGAACCAGCGGACAATGAACGGCTCTTTCAAGGAACGGCCTCCCTCCGGGGCGGAAGTTTAGAAGTATTACCAATTGTGTTTGCATCGTTTTATGTTACGATAGAGTCAGAAATGACAGTCAGAAACTGAGGAGGAAACAATTATGAGCACCACCTTGCAGCTCCCCGAGCTCTTCGGAAGCAAAGTCTTCAACGAGGAGACCATGAAGGACCGCCTGTCCCCCGCGTCCTACGGCACGTGGAAAAAATGCGTCACCGAGGGCACGGCCCTGGACATCTCCACCGCCAACGAAATCGCCGAGGCCATGAAGCAGTGGGCCGTGGAGCGGGGCGCCACCCACTTCACCCACTGGTTCCAGCCCATGACCGGCGTCACCGCCGAAAAGCACGACAGCTTCATCTCCCCCACCGGCGGCGGAAAGATCATGATGGAGTTCTCCGGCAAGGAGCTGGTCCGGGGCGAGCCCGACGCCTCCTCCTTCCCCTCCGGCGGCCTCCGGGCCACCTTCGAGGCCCGGGGCTACACCGCCTGGGACCCCACCTCCTTCGCCTTTTTGAAAGAGGGTTCCCTCTGCATCCCCACCATCTTCTGCTCCTACTCCGGCCACGCCCTGGACAAGAAGACCCCCCTCCTCCGCTCCATCGAGGAGGTCAGCCGGCAGGCCATCCGCATCCTCCGCCTCTTCGGCGACACGGAGAGCCGCAGGGTCATGGCCCAGGTGGGCCCCGAGCAGGAATACTTCCTGGTGGACAAGGAGCTCTACAACCGGCGCAAGGACCTGCGCATGACGGGCCGGACCCTGTTCGGCGCCAAGCCCCCCCGGGGCCAGGAGCTGGATGACCACTACTTCGGCGCCATCAAGCCCCGGGTGGCCGCCTACATGAAGGACCTGGACGAGGCCCTCTGGGCCCTGGGCGTGCCCTCCAAGACCAAGCACAACGAGGTGGCCCCCTCCCAGCACGAGATGGCCCCCATCTACACCGACGCCAACACCGCCTGCGACCAGAACCAGCTGGTCATGGAGGTCATGAAAAAGGTGGCGGACCGCCACGGCCTGGTGTGCCTGCTCCATGAGAAGCCCTTCGCCGGGGTGAACGGCTCCGGCAAGCACGACAACTGGTCCCTCTCCACCGACACGGGGAAAAACCTCTTCCGCCCCGGCTCCACCCCCAGCCAGAACGCCCGCTTCCTCCTCTTCCTGGCGGCCTTCGTCAAGGGCGTGGACGAGTACCAGGAGTTCCTCCGCACCACCGTGGCCACCGCCGGCAACGACCACCGCCTGGGCGCCCAGGAGGCGCCCCCCGCCGTCCTCTCCATCTTCCTGGGCGACGAGCTGAACGCCGTGGTGGAGTCCATCATCCAGGGCACCGAGTACAAGGACGCCGGCAAGAAGACCCTGGAGATCGGCGTGGACGTGCTCCCCGCCATCCGCCAGGACACCACGGACCGGAACCGGACCTCCCCCATGGCCTTCACCGGCAACAAGTTCGAGTTCCGGATGCTGGGCTCCTCCCAGTCCATCTCCGGGCCCAACATCGCCCTGAACACCATCATGGCCGAGGAGCTCAAGCAGTTCGCCGACGAGCTGGAGTCCTCCGCCGATTTCCAGGCGGACCTCCAGAAGCTGATCCGCCGGGTCTTCACGGAGCACCAGCGCATCATCTTCAACGGAAACGGCTACGACGGCAACTGGATCGCCGAGGCGGAGCGCCGGGGCCTCTCCAACCTGAAATCCACCGCCGACGCCCTGCCCGCCTACGTGGACCAGAAAAACATCGACCTCTTCGTCAAGCACGGCATTTACACCGAGGAGGAGGTCCGGGCCCGGTACGAGATCCACGTGGAAAACTACACCACCGTCCTCTCCATCGAGGCCGGCACCATGATCGACATGATCCGCCACGAGATTCTCCCCGCCGTCTCCGGCTGCGCCGCGGAATTGTGCGAGCGGGCCTTCAAGAAGAAGGAAACGGGCTCCAGCTGCCGTTACGAGACCGCCACGTCCCAGCGCCTCTCCTCCCTGACGGACACGCTGATGGACGGCTGCGCCAAGCTGGAGGCGGACCTGGCCGCCATTCCCTCCGGCCCGGAGCAGGCCATGCGCTACTGCCATGACGTGCTGATTCCCGACATGGCCGCGGCCCGGGAGACCGCCGACACCCTGGAGACCCTGACGGACGCCAGGGTCTGGCCCTTCCCGGTGTACTCCGAGCTGCTGTTCTCCGTTTGATCCGAACCCGTCAAAAAGCGCTCAGCGGTCGTTCCGCTGAGCGCTTTTCTCATGCTTTCAGGTCTTCGGCCCGTCGCCGCCCTTGCCGCCCCGGCGTCCGCCCCGGTAGGGGGGACGGCGGCGCTTGTTCTCCCCGGCGGGGCGGTCCTCCCGCTGGTCCTTTTGACCCTCCGGGCGGCTCTGCTGCCTGGGCGGGCGGGAGCTCTGTCCTCCGCCCCCCTGCTTCCTGGGCTGCTGGGGGGCCTGCCCCTCCGGGCGGGGGCCTCCCCGGCGGCGTCCGCCCCGGTGGCGGTGGCGGGGCTTGCCGTCGCCCTCCACGTTCATCTTCTCCCGGCGGGGGGCCTCCGCCAGATGGTCGTCGGTGTAATAGGTGGTGGAGAACACGGGCTGAAGCAGCTCTTCCTCCTCCTTCTCCTCCACGAAGCGGGCCGTCCGCTCGGGAATCTCGATGCCCTCCCGGCTGCCCTTGCCGTTCCGGAGGACCTTGATCTCACAGGCCCGGTAGGTCTTCAAGTTCTCCGGCGCGCTGTCCAGGCTGACCTTCACCCGCTCCCGCAGCAGCTCCACGCCCTTCACGTTGCCCGGCCCGTCGGGGGTCTGGACGAAGGACTCCGCCTTGGGCATCCGCTTGGAGGCGTCCTCATAGGCGTTCTGCTCATACTTGAGGCAGCACATCAGCCGCCCGCAGGTGCCGGAAATCTTCGTGGGATTCAGGCTCAGGTTCTGGGTCTTGGCCATCTTGATGGACACGGGGAGGAACCCGTCCAGGAACTGGGCGCAGCAGAAGGGCCGCCCGCAGATCCCCAGGCCCCCGATCATCTTCGCCTCGTCCCGGACGCCGATCTGCCTCAGCTCGATCCTCGCCCGGAAGACGGAGGCCAGGTCCCGGACCAGCTCCCGGAAGTCCACCCGCCCGTCGGCGGTGAAGTAAAACACGATCTTGTTGCTGTCAAAGCCCACGGAGACGTTGACCAGCTTCATCTCCAGCCCGTGGTCCGCGATCTTGGCCTCGCAGATGTCGAAGGCCTCCCGCTCCCGCTTCCGGTTGTACTCCACCACCTTGAAGTCGTTTTCCGTGGCCCGGCGGACGATGGCGCTGAGGGGCTTGACGATCCGCTCGTCGGGCACCTCGTGGTTCCCCTGGGTGCAGGTGGCGAACTCCAGGCCCTGGGCGGTCTGGACGATGACGTTCTCCCCCAGGCGGACCTGGAGGCCCCTGGGGTCGAAGAAATAGGTCTTGCTGCCGCCCCGAAAGCGGACGCTGATGACTTCAGTCAAAATATCTCCTCCAATTCAGCGGCCAGGGCCCCCAGCACATGGCCGGGGCCCACGTTATAGCCGCACTCTCGACGGTACTTTTTCACAAGCTCCGCCCCGCGCATGATCTGCGCCTTGGTCAGGCTCCTCCCGAGCTCCTCCGCGAGCCGCCGGTCCCCGGCCTCGGCGCTCCCCCCGTAAAGGAGGACCAGCGCCTGGGCAAACAGGGCCTCGCTCCGCTCCAGCAGGGCGCTCAGGGCCTCCCGGCTGAGCTTCTTTTTCTCCAGCCGGACCGCCAGCTCCGCCACGCTCCCCCGCTTCTTTTTCAGCAGGCACCGGCACAGGGCCTCGCCGTCCCCGGCCTCCTCCCCTCCGGGAGGCGCGGCGGGCTGGAGCTTCAGCTCCACACAGCGGGACCGCAGGGTCCGGAGCGCCGCCGCCGGGTTCTCGGCGCAGAAGAGGAAGGCGGCGTAGGGCGGCCCCTCCTCCACCAGCTTCAAGAGGACGTTCTGGTCCTGCTCCGTCAGCAGGGCGCAGTCCGGGAAGATATAGACCTTCCGGGCCCCCTCGTTGGGGCGGATGCAGGCGTCCCGCCGGACCTCCCGGACCACGTCCACGGAAACGAATTTATGCTCCGGGTCCCGGACGGTGACGACATCGGGGTGGATGTCCTCCCGGACCTTCCGGCAGGCGGGACACACGCCGCAGGGGCGGCTTTGCTCCGGCCCCGTACACTGAAAGGCGGAAGCGGCGAAGCGGGCCGCGGCAAGGCGGTCCCCCGGCCCGGTGAAGAGCAGGGCGTGGGACAGGGTCCCCCGTTCCGCGGCGGCGCGGAGGCGGGAGAGAACGGGGTCGGAAACTGCTGGGGCCATGGGCGGGACTCCTTTCTCCCCCGGCGGGTTGATACAGGACCAGTATAGCATAGAATCCGCAAAAAAGAAAGTGGGGATTCCGTTCCAAGTTTCGCCGGGTCGGTCAGCCGTTCTTCCGGCTCTGTTTCGCAACATACCGCCAGCTCAGGGCACAGATTCCCGCGAAGGCCGCCAAGTGCAATGCAATGTTGGGCATGGTAAAATTATAGGTGTTGGAAACCTCGCCAAACTCCAGGAGATAGCGGCAGGCCAGCCCTCCGCAGGCAAGCGCCGCCGACAGCAGCGCAATCTGCCAGAAGCGCTTTTGGGGAAACTGCGCCGCCAGAAGGGCGCCGGAAAAGAGTGCGGCCCCGACGTCGAGGTAGAGATACTCCGCCGTGATGGAAAGCAACCATTCCTTATTCAGGTTGTATATAGGGAACCCGAAACAGTTGAAGAATATAACCATGCCAAAGACCAGCCCATAGGCAACCGCCTTGTGGGATTGTACGAACCGCCGTACGCACTCCATAGTTTGCTCCTTTCCAAAATCCGGTCCCCTCACTCCACGGGCCAGAGGATGTCCCGGGCCACCGGGGTGTAGAAGAGACGCTCCACCTCCCGCCGCTCCCGGGTCTGGCCCAGAATCCACATGAGCTTGGCGGTCACGGCCTCCGTGGTCATGTCGTAGGCCTCCAGGACCCCCAATTTATTTTTCAGGGCGTGGCCCACGTGGTAGACCCCCACGTCGCTGCCCTCGTTCTCCACCTGGGTGGTGATGACCACGGTCTTCCCCGCCGCCAGGGCCTCGTCCACGCAGTGGTAGAAGCCCCCGGACTCCGGCAGGCCCCCCACGCCGAAGCTCTCGATGATGAGCCCGTCGTTCCGCTCCAGGAGGAAGTCCGCCGCCGACCGGTCCATGCCCGGCAGGAGCTTCAGCAGGGCCACCCGGGTGTCCAGCGTGTCGTAGAACATGGGCCAGGCCCCGCAGTCCTGGCGGATATAGCGGAGGAGCACCCCGTCCCGAAGGATGCCGAGATAGGGATAATTGATGCTGGAGAAGGCCTGGAAGCTCTTGGACCGGGTCTTCCTGGCCCGGGTGCCGGGGATGACCTTGCCGTCGAAGACGATGGAGACCCCCGGCAGGTCCTCCGCCGCGCAGCGGAAAGCGTCGCTGAGATTTGTCTTCGAGTCCGTGGAATCGAAGCCGATGGGCCGCTGGGCTCCGGTGAGGACAATGGGCTTGGGGCTTCCCTGAATGAGATAGCTCAGGGCCGCCGCCGTGTAGGCCATGGTGTCCGTGCCGTGGGTGAGGACGAAGCCGTCATACCGGCCGTAGTGTTCCCGGAGGCACCGGGCCATCTGGAGCCAGTGGCCGGGGCCGATATTGGTGCTGTCCAGGTTCAGAAGCTGGAGGCAGTCCACGGCGCAGATATCGGAAATGCCCGGGACATGGCGCAGCAGCTGCTCCGTGGTCAGCTCCGGGGCCAGGCCCCCCTCCGTCACCTCCGAGGCGATGGTGCCGCCGGTGCCGACGAGGAGGACGCGCTTTTTGTCTCTCGTGTGGGGCATGGAGGGAACCTCCTTGAAATTCAGTAATGAGGCCGCGTCACCAGATGAATTCGCCGCAGTGGGGACAGCGGTGGGGAAGCCTGGGGACATACATCCGGTGCTTCACCCAGTTGTACCCGCAGCGGGGGCAGTTGAAAAAGAACACCGTCTGAAAATATCCAGCCGCCATCACCAGCACCGCCGCCGCGGCCCAGCCCTTCCCGGCCCCCGCCAGCAGGGGCGGCGCCAGCGGAATCACGCCAATCAGATAGCAGACCCACATCAGGGCCCAGCTCTTTTTCCAGTCCATTCCGGCTACCTCCCATCTGGTGTTCACGGGGGTTCTCTTCCTTATTATACCGCTTTTTCCGCGCTCCCGTCAAGCGAGGGCGGCGGGCCTCTTCCGCCCGGAAAAAGGGGAGAGCCGTTCCGGCCCTCCCCTCTCTCCTGTTCACTTTGTCAGGGTCAGCTTGAAATCCGCCCCCTGGGACTCCGCAGTCACCTGATAGCCCAGGGACCGGGCGCAGCGGGTGACGTTCTCCACCGCCACCCGGGCGTCCACCAGGACCTCCAGCCGGGCGGGCTTTTCTCTTTCCAGCACCCTCCGGGTCATCACCACCGGAATGGGACAGGACTGTCCTCTCGCGTCGACCATCACGCCTCCTCCTTTCCCGGAAGATGCAGCAGGCTCACCACAAGCAGCACCGCGAAGCCAATCCCCACGGCGATCATGCCCGCCGTTCCGATGCCGCCAACCTTGTACACGCCGTCCACGACGCTGTCGGGATTCCCCGCCAGGCCGAAGTTGTGGGCGAGAGCCGCCCCGGCGACCATGCCCAGCACCGTCACGGCGGCGTCGCCGTTTCCCTCTCCCGCCAAAATGAGCTGCCTCAGGGGACAGCCCCCCAGGAGGATGGACCCCCAGCCGCACAGGGCCATGCCCAGGAAGGACCAGAGGTGCTGGCTGTGGGCCACGGGCTGGGAGAGCATGGAGAGGCTGTAGCTCCCGATGATGAGATTCCCCACGGTGACCGTAACCCAGATGGCCAGGAAGCCCGCCAGCAGCGTGAAGTCCCGGACCAGAAACGCGTCCCGGAGGCCCCCCGCCATGCACAGGCGGCTCCGCTGGGCGGCGAAGCCCACCGCCAGCCCGGCGGCCAGGGAGATCAGCCAGAAGGCCCGCATGGACCCCGGCCCCTCCTCGGAGAACTTCAGCAGGCCCGGGGCCAGGAAAAGCAGGGCCAGCAGCCCCGCCATCACGGCGGGCAGGGCGAAGCCCTCCCCCGTCTTGACGGGATAGGCCCGGCCCAGAGAAAAGCCCTTTTTCAAAAAGACCACGCCCGCCAGAATCCCCGCCAGGAAGCCCAGCAGGCCCGCCGCGGCGGTCAGGTCCCCGCCGCCCAGGCGGATGACCATCCGCAAAGGACAGCCCAGGAAGACCAGGGCGCCGATCATGACAAACAAACCCACCACAAAGCGGCTGGCGGGACAGGAGCCCGCCCGGGCCTTGAACTCCCGGAAGGCCAGGGCCGAGAGCATGGCCCCCAGGACGATGCCGGGAATCTCCGGCCGGAGGTACTGGACCTTCCCGGCGCCGTGGAGGCCCAGGGCCCCGGCGATGTCCCGCTCGAAGCAGGCGATGCAGAAGCCCATGTTCTTGGGATTCCCGGCGGCGGTCAGAAGCAGCGCCGCCGCGCCCACCACGATCCCGGCCAGAACAATCGGGCCATAGCGGCGGACAAAGGTGTTCTCTTTCATACGATTCCTCCTCCATTCTCTCTTCAGAACAACGGCGCGGGGAAAAAGGCGTTCAAAGCGTCAGCTCGTGAAAGCCTGCGGCCTCAATGCCCGCCTCCCGGAAACGGCGCTCCAGAAGCTCCCGCAGCCCCGGCGGGGCGGCCCAGGCCAGCCCGCAGTCGGAGGTGACGCTCCGGGGCACGGAGATCAGCCTCCCCTCCAGGCCCTCCCGGCGGCAGAGGCGTTCCGCCGCCATGGCCCCGGCGGTGGTGTGAAACGAAACAACGCAGCGCGGACCGCGGCGTTCCATGGCCGTCCCCCCCTTTTTCGTTATTCTTTCAAAAGAATAACATATTTTTTCCGGGCCGGCAAGCCCTCCGCCCCCAAAAAGGTCAACCTTTCATATTTTTATATGTTTTCGCCAAAAACCTCCGCCCCTTTCCGGCGGAATTGACGGGCTGTCCGCCCCGTGACGCATAATCCCCGGCCCTTCGGGAATCCTTTTCCAGGTAAGGCGCGCCGGCTGTTTCAGGCAATTTGGAAAAGAACTGCTTTATTATCAAAAATTCACAATGCCCCCCGTCAATTGTTGTTTGAAATGATGATTGCCAAAAACTTCACGTTGTGATACTATAGCATCTGGAAAAGACCCAAACAAATCGTTTACGCAATCGTTTATATGGCATTCCGGTACAAATTGTACCCAAATTTTGAAAGGAGCCCTGTATTATGAAAGCGAAAATCGGCATCAATGGTTTTGGCCGCATCGGCCGCATCGTGTTCCGCGCCGCCCTGAAGCGCGACGACGTGGAGGTCGTCGCCCTGAACGATCCCTTCATGAGCCCCGAGTATATGGCCTACATGCTGAAGTATGACTCCGTCCACGGCAAGTTCCCCGGCGAGGTCAGCTTCGGCGCCGACTGCCTGATCGTGGACGGCAAGGAGTTCAAGGTTTTCACCGCCAAGGAAGTCGGCGACATCCCCTGGGCTTCCGTGGGCGCCGAGTATATCTGCGAGTGCACCGGCCAGCACCTGAGCAAGGACAAGTGCGAGGGCCACATCAAGGCCGGAGCCAAGCACGTCATCATGGGCGCCCCCTCCAAGGACGACACCCCGATGTTCGTCATGGGCGTGAACAACAAAAAGTACACCTCCGACATGACCTATGTCTCCAACGCCTCCTGCACCACCAACTGCCTGGCCCCCATCGCCAAGGTTCTGAATGAGAAATTCGGCATTGTCGAGGGCCTGATGACCACCGTTCACTCCGTCACCCCCACCCAGAAGCTGCTGGACGGCGCTTCCATGAAGGACTGGCGGGGCGGCCGCGCGGCCACCGGCAACATCATCCCCTCCTCCACCGGCGCGGCCAAGGCCGTGGGCAAGGTCATCCCCGAGCTGAACGGCAAGCTGACCGGCATCTCCATGCGCGTTCCCACCCTGGACGTGTCCGTGGTGGACCTGACCGCCCGCCTGGAGAAGCCCGCCTCCTATGAGGACATCTGCAAGGCCATGAAGGAAGCCAGCGAGGGCGAGCTGAAGGGCGTCCTGGGCTACACCGACGAGGACGTGGTCTCCAGCGACTTCCTGGGTGACTCCCGGACCTCCATCTTCGACAAGAAGGCCGGCCTCAGCCTGACCGACAACTTCGTCAAGGTCGTCTCCTGGTACGACAACGAGTGCGGCTACGCCAACAAGATGGTGGAGCTGATCGCCTATATGTTCTCCGTGGACAACAAGTGATTTTCCCCTATAGCGCTTCAATCCCCCGCCGCTCTAAGAGCGGCGGGGGATTTTTCACTTCTGCCGGCCTTGCGGAAAATGTCGGAAACTGTTATAATGGCAGCCCCGTCCTTTCTCCGTCCCGCAAGTGGGAAGGAGGTGAGTTCCATGGACGCTTTGAGAAGCTTCATTTTGTCTGTCGGCGCGGGCGTGATCTCGTATTACGTCTGCCAGTGGCTTGACAAGCAGCGCAAAGGACGGTAAACATGGGAAACCCCGGGGAGTAGCCGCTCCCCGGGGTTTCATTTCCATGGACGCTATAGAAGCTTCTTGTCTGCTGTGATTATACCACAGCCCTCCCAGTATACGCAAGCCGTATTTTCATCATACCCCCGAAAATTTTCTGTTGCCATTTGGGAAAGAATATAGTAGAATAACAAAAGCAGTCCTCCGCAGGCAGCTGCGGAGCCGGTCTCGCGCAATGAAGCTCTGCGAACCATGTCAGGCGGGGAACCGAGCAGCATTAAGCGGAATGTTTCATGTGCCGCGAGGCAACCGGCTCCGCAGCTGCGTACGGAGGATTGGGTATTTTCAGGAGGTGAGACGGTGTATCAGGCCCTCTACCGCAAGTGGCGGCCCAAGACCTTCGCCGACGTCATCGGCCAGGAGCACATCACCGAGACCCTCCGCCGCCAGGTGGCCGAGGGCCGGACCTCCCACGCCTACCTCTTCACCGGCACCCGGGGCACCGGGAAGACCACCTGCGCCAAGATTCTGGCCAAGGCCGTGAACTGCGAAAGCCCGGAAAACGGGGACCCCTGCGGGAAGTGCCCGGCCTGCGTGGGGCTGGACAGCGGCGGCTTCCTGGATGTGCTGGAGCTGGACGCCGCCTCCAACAACGGCGTGGATCAGGTCCGGGCCCTCCGGGACGAGGCGGTCTACTCCCCCGCCAACGTCCGCAAGCGGGTCTACATCGTGGACGAGGTCCACATGCTCTCCACCGCCGCCTTCAACGCCCTTTTGAAGATCCTGGAGGAGCCGCCGGAGCACCTGATGTTCATCCTGGCCACCACGGAGCTCCACAAGGTCCCCGCCACCATTCTCTCCCGCTGCCAGCGGTTCTCCTTCCGGCGCATCCGGCCGGAGGACGCGGCGAAGCGCCTCCGCTACGTGGCGGAGCAGGAACACATCGACCTCCGGCCCGACGGGGCGGAGCTTTTGAGCCGTCTGGCCGACGGGGCCCTCCGGGACGCCCTGAGCCTGCTGGACCAGTGCGCCGCCGCCGGGGGGACCATCGACGCCGCCGCCGTGCTGGACGTGCTGGGCTTGGCCGGGAACCTCCAGACCGCCCGGCTGATGGAATTGATTCTGAACCGGAACGCCCAGGAGGCCCTCCTCCTGCTGGACGAGCTCTACAAGGGCGGCAAGGACATGGGGGCCGTGCTGTCGGAGCTCTCCACCCTCACCAGGGACCTGCTGCTCCAGAAGACCGCCCCCAAGGGCGGCGCGGCCCTCCTCTCCGGCGGCTACGACGCCGCCGCCCTGGACCGCCTGGGGAAGAACGTCCCCGCCGTGCGCTTCCTTCATCTGGCCTCCACCCTGCAAAAGGCCTCGGCGGACCTGTATGCCAGCGTCAACCGCCGCCTGGACGCGGAGCTGTGCCTCCTGCGCCTCTGCGACGAGAGCCTCTCCGGGGACCTGACGGCCCTGGAGGCCCGGATCGCCCGGCTGGAGGACAACCAGACCGCCCGGGCGAAGCTTTCCAATCGCCCCGCCGCCGCGGCGCCGCCGTTGGAACAGGCCCCGCCGCCGCGGCGGGAAGCGCCCGCCCCTCAAAAACCCCCGGACCCGCCCCCCTGGGAGGAGGGCCCTCCCCTGCCGGAGGAGCCGCCCATGGCGGAGGAGCCGGGACAGCGGGTCTATGACATCCCGGAGGAGGCCCCGCCGCCTCCCGCCCCGAAAGCGCCCCCGCCGGCCCCCGCCGCCGCCGAAAAGGCCCCCGCCATGGACGGCGGCTGGTGGCGGACTTTGATCGAGAACTGCAAGAACCGCCTCTCCCCCATGTATCGGCCCTTCCTGGGCATGTGCTCCGGCTTTCTGGAGGGGGACCTGCTGACGGTCTGCGCCCCCGACGACCTGACCCTGGGGCGGCTGGACAACGACCGGGTCCGGGAGGCTGTCGCCCAGGAGGCGGAGGCCCTCACCGGCGCCCCGGTGCGGCTGGCCCTCCGCACGGGGGAGCCGCCGATGTCCTCCCCGGAGGAGAACCTGAAAAACCTGCTGGCCTTCAGCCGGCAGTTTGACAACATCGAAATCAAAGAGTAAAAAAGCAAAGGAGAAGATCACCATGGGATACAGCGCCCGCCGCGGCTTCAGCAGCGGCAGTATGAAGGCCACCGGCGCACAGCGCCAGGCCGCCGTCCAGCAGCAGATCGCCCAGATGCAGGATGCCATGAACGCCGCCCAGACGGAGGTGGAAAACCGCTCCTTCACCGCCAGCGTGGGCGGCGGGGCCGTGGAGGCCGTGGCCAGCGGCAAGAAGGAATTGACCTCCCTCACCATCAAGCCGGAGGCCGTGGACCCGGAGGACGTGGAGATGCTCCAGGACCTGGTGGTCTCCGCCGTCAACGAGGCCCTGCGCCAGGCCGGGGACGCCATGGACAAGGCCATGGACGGCATCACCGGCGGGCTGAACCTGGGGGGCCTGGGACTGTGAAGCGAAGGGCGGGGCCGTGACGGTCCCGCCCTTTTTTCTCAAGGAGGTTTTATGAAACAAGTGAAACGCCTCTTCGCGGCGGCGCTGGCCCTGGTCCTGCTGACCGGGTGCGGCTATCAGAGAACGGAGCCCTTGCCCTACCCGGAGCCCGCCGCCTCGGACCCGGGGAAGACGATTGCCTGCGTGCCCCTGGACGACCGGCCCGACAACGTGGAGCGGGTGGTGTATCTGGCGGAGTCTCTGGGCTATTCCCTGGCCATGCCGGAGAAGGTCCTGTACCGGACGGCCCTGGACCACCAGCCGAAAAATTTCGACAGCATCCAGCGGGGGGAGCCCTGGTCCCTGTTCACCTGGGTCCTCCAGCAGGAGGCGGCGGGCTGCGACCGCTACATTCTCTCCCTGGACCAGCTCCACTCCGGGGGGCTGGTGGCCTCCCGGTCCATGACGGGGTATGACCTTGAAATCCCCGGAGGCGGAACAACCTCCGCGTCCCGGCTGCTGGAGGAGCTGCTGGCAAAGCTGGCGGAGGACGAGAACAACGTGGTCTGGCTGCTGGATTCCGTCATGCGGCTTGCCCCCACCGTGGGCTATGAGGGGGGGACCCTGGAGGAATACAACGCCATCCGGGCCTTCGGGGCCCTGCCCCGGCGGACGCTGGAGGGGGAGGCGCTGAATCTGGAGGATATCAGCGAGAGCTACTGGTGGGGCCCCGGCGGGGAGGACCTGCGCGCCCGGACCAGGGCGGAGGGGACCTATGAGACCGCCCTCCGGCACACCCGGTCCCGGGACCGGAAGCTGGTCCTCTCCTACATGGTCCAGGACACCCTGACAAGGCCCGGCTATGAGAACTTCCGCCTGCTCGTCGGCATCGACGACTCGTCCCTGGAGGACTGCATTCAAAAAAACGAGATCGCTTTCCTCCGCCGGGGCCTCCGGGCCGAGAAGGGGGAGGACGGGAAGCGGATCGACTGGCTTCTCTCCGGCGTGGACGATCTGGCCTTCAAGGCCGTGGCCCGGATGTACCTGGACGAGACGGGCTGGACGGGGGACCGCGCGTGCGTCCAGTACTTCGGCGGCACGGAGGACCGGCCCGCCTGTGAGTATGACTTCCAGCCCCTGACGGAGATCATGGCGGAGCACCTGGACTTTTTCGATTTGCGGGAGGCCGACATCGCGGACCTGCAGATTCTGGTGCTGACCCAGCCGGAGGACGGGGCGAAAAAGGACGCTTACCGCAAACAGCTCATCGGGGCCCTGCGGGACTGCGAGAAGGCCCGGCGGCCCACGATTCTCATCGACGCCAGCAACGGGACTTACGGCACGGCGGTCTATGAGGCCCTGACCAGGCAGGCGGAGCTGGGATACCTCATCGCCTACTCCGGCATGCTGGACATGGCCATCGTCACCGGCACGGCCCTGAGCCACGGCGCGGCCCGGTACGCCGTCCTGCGGAACGGGGACAGCACCGACGCCTGTGACCGGGCCTGGGCCCGGACCCTGGCGGACAGCATTCTGAAAGACTTCTGCTACAAGGGGGTCGTGCGGAACGACCTGCTGGCCCATATCCGGAACGACCTGGGCGGGGACCCCAACAACTTCTGGTCCCCGGCGCTGGACCGGGAGGACCTGCTCCGCCGCCTGGAAGAGGGTATGGAGCGGGAGACGGCCCCGGTGATCCGGAACCTGGAACAGAGCTCCTTCCTCTCCGCCATCTCCCCTGACGGGGAAACGGAAGAACGGCACTGGGGCGGCATCGCTCTGGAGAACTACCGTTTTCCCTGGGACCGGGCCTTTGAGATCGGCATGGACATCCGTCTGGGGGAATTCACGGACTGACAAAAAGCCCCGCCGTCCTGAGAGACGGCGGGGCTTTTATCATGTCAAGGAAGAGGCCCTTACAGCTGCTTGACGGTGTAGTACACCGCCAGGGCGAAGACCACCACGCCCAGGACCCACATGGCGTAGTAAGCCACGGTGGCGCTGAACAGGGCCAGGACCACGGCCACGGCGGAGAGGCCGGTGGCGGCGTAGATGGGCATCAGGTCCGCGCCCACGGGAAGGAGCCTGCCCAGCTTCTTGTTCTTGGCCAGCCAGCACACACCCGCCAGCAAAAGCACATACACCACGGACAGCACCTTCACGGGGACGCCCATGGTCAGGCTGTTGAACAGGCGGCGGCACACCCAGAGGAGGATCATGGTTCCGCACAGCGCCGTCAGCGCCACGGAACACTCCCGGTCATAGAAGGCCCAGATCACGGTCAGGACCATCAGCACCGGCACCACCACGCTGAGCAGGGTCACGGCGGGCTCCACATAGATGCGGGCCAGCATGCTGCCCACGGCGAAGAACGCGCCCAGGGCCGACAGCGCCCAGCCGAAAAGCCGCTTGCGCTCGTCCGCCTTCCAAAGCACGCTGAGGATGACGCCCACGAGCAGCACCGCCGCCCCCAGGCCCGCGAAAATCAGCAGCCGGTCATACCAGACCAGGGCCTCCGTCACCACGTCGCCGTGGATGTAGTATTTGCGGAGGACCAGCAGATAAAACTCCGCAAGACACGCCGCAAGGAAGAAAAGGGTCGCGCCGTACAGGGAATTGTCCCGCTTCATAGACTTTCCATTCGGATTTTTTGCCATTTATCAAGACCTCCAAGGTGTTTTTTCTTTCCAAAAACGCCGGCGAACGGCATGTCCGCCGACACGCTTAAATAGTATAGCAGACTTTATTCGCTTTTGCAAGGCCCTTCCCGCCAGGTTTTTTATTTTTTCGCCGGACTTTCCGTTTTTCGTTGAGAAGCGGCCCGGGACGTGCTATACTATAGAAACATTCCACTTGAAACACGAGGTTGCTTTATGAGACGACTTGCCCTATCCGTCCTGCTTCTCCTGCTCCTCTCCGGCTGCGGCGGGCAGATGAGCCCGGACGAGGCCCAGGAGAGCATCCAGGTCCTCGCCATGGACACCGCCATGCTCATCACCACCTACGGGGAGCGGTCCCCCGCCGCCGCCTACGCCTGCGAGGATACCATCCGGGACCTGGAAAAACAACTCTCCCGGACGGACCCGGACAGCGAGGTCTCCCGGCTCAACGCCGCCGGGGGCGAGGCCGTGGAGGTGGGAGAGGACCTGTACATCCTCCTCCACGAGGCGGCCTGCCTCAGCGCGGAGACGCGGGGGGCCTTTGACGTCACCGTCGCTCCGGTGGTCTCCGCCTGGGGCTTCACGGAGGACAGCTTCCGCGTCCCCTCCCAGGCGGAGCTGGACGGGCTTTTGAAGCTGGTGGACTACAACGCCGTTTACGACCGCTATCTCCCCACCGCCGACCCGCGCGCCGCCGCCATCGGGCCCGGGCAAGCCATCGACCTGGGGGGCGTGGCCAAGGGCTACGCCGCCGACAAAATCGTGAAGGTCCTCCAGGAGCATGAGGTCCCACGGGCCAACATCAATCTGGGGGGCAACGTGCTGGCCTACGGAGACCGGCCCGACGGGACCCCCTGGCGGGTGGGCATCCAGGACCCGGCCCGAGTGGACGAGCAGAACGCCTTCGCCGGGGTGCTGGCGCTGACGGATTCCTTCGCCGTCACCTCCGGGGGTTATCAGCGGTACTTTGAACAGGACGGGAAGACCTATCACCACATCATTGACCCCGCCACGGGTTACCCGGCGGACAGCGGGCTGACCTCCGTCACGGTGGTGGCCCCGGCGCTGGAAGGCTTTTTGAACGGCACCATGTGCGACGCCTACTCCACCGCCCTCTTCGTCATGGGGGAGGAACAGGCCCTGGACTTCTGGCGGGACCGCAGCGCCGGCGTGTTCGAGCTGGTGCTGGTGACGGAGGACGGCCGGGTGGTGGTCACGGAGGGGCTGGCGGACCGGTTCACTTTGGACGAGAGCAGCGGGTACACCCTTGAGGTGGCCTCCCGATGAGGCCGTTTCCCAAGCTCCGGCCCACGGCCTGGGACGGGCTGGTGGCGCTGTGCGTGGCTGCCCTGGCTCTTGGAATCGCCTTCTTCCAGTGGCGGGGCGGGACCTCCGAGGCTTTGACGGCGGTGGTGTCCGTGGACGGGACGGAGGTGGACCGCCTGGACCTGGAACACTGGGAGGAACCCCGGGCCTATACGAACAACGGCTACACCCTGACGCTGAGCTGGATCCGGCACAACGATGCGGAAAACGGCGTCTGGGTGGCGGAATCCGATTGCCCCACCCAGGACTGTGTCCGCACCGGGGCCATCTTCCGGCCCGGGCAGAGCATCGTCTGCCTCCCGGCCCGGATCATCATCCGCCTGGAGGGCGGCACGCCGGACCCGGACGCCGTGGACGCCGTTCTGGGCTAGGAGGCGCGGCATGAAACTGACGACGAAGCAGCTGACTTTCTGCGCCCTGCTGACGGCCATGGCTCTGGCGCTGAGCTACCTGGAGAACCTGTTTCCCCTCACCCTGGCCATTCCCATTCCCGGCGTGAAGCTGGGGCTGGCCAACATCGTGACGGTCTTCGCCCTCTACGCCCTGGGGCCGGGGGAGGCGCTTCTGATCCTGCTGGCCCGGTGCCTCCTGGGCTCCCTCTTCGCCGGGAACATGAACACCCTTGTCTTCTCCCTGCTGGGGGGGCTCTGCGCCCTGGGGGCCATGGTCCTCCTCTCCCGAAGGCGGGGTCTGTCGGTGTACGGCGTGTCCGTGGGCGGCGCGGCGGCCCACAACTGCGGGCAGACCGCCGCCGCCGTGTGGACCCTGGGCAGCGCCGCTCCCCTCTATTATCTGCCTGTTTTGCTGGCGGTATCCCTGCTCACCGGCGCTCTGACGGGGCTGGCCTCCGCCTGCCTCTTTCAGGGGCTGCGGCACACCGATCTGATGAAAGGCTGAATGTCATGGACAAGAAGGACAAAAAGGACGAGATCATCCTCCAGCAGCTGGAGGTCATCCAGACTCTGACGGAGCACAACCTCCGCCGCATGGGCACGGACTTCTGGGGCGCGCCTCCGAAGACGCCGGAGTCCAAGCCGCCGGAGGAGGCTGGTGCCTCCCAGGCCTCGGAACAGCCCGAGGCGCCCAAGGCGGCCCAATCCGCCGGGGGCGCGCCGGAGGCGGAGGCGCCCCCGCCGGAGAAGCTGGAGGACCTGCAGAAGGAGCTGGACGGCTATGTCGGCCTCACCGCCGTGAAGCGGGAGGTCCGGAATCTCATCGACGTGGTGAAGATCCACCAGCTCCGGGAGAAAAACGGCCTGCCCGTCACGGAACTGTCCCTCCACATGGTCTTCTCCGGCAACCCCGGCACCGGCAAGACCACCATCGCCCGGCTGATGGCCCGCATCTTCCACACCCTGGGCATCCTCTCCAAGGGGCAGCTGGTGGAGGTGGACCGGAGCGGGCTGGTGGCGGGCTACGTGGGCCAGACGGCTCTGAAGACCCGGAAGGTCGTCGAAAAGGCCCTGGGAGGCGTGCTGTTCATCGACGAGGCCTACGCCCTGAACAGCTCCTCGGGGAACGACTTCGGCCAGGAGGCCATCGACACCATCCTCAAGGCCATGGAGGACCACCGGGACGACTTGGTGGTCATCGCCGCCGGGTACGACGATCTGATGGACCGCTTCATCCACTCCAACCCCGGCCTGGAATCCCGGTTCAACCGCTTCCTCCACTTCGAGGACTACTCGCCGGAGGAGCTGCTGGAGATTTTCAAACTGCGCTGCGCCAAGGGCTGCTATCAGCTGGAAGAGGACGCCGAGGGCCTTGTCCGGGACTTCCTCCGGCAGGAGAACAGCGACCCGGAGTCCTTCGGCAACGCCCGGGGGGTGCGGAACGTCTTCGAGCGCGTCCTGGTCTCCCAGGCGGGCCGTCTGGCGGGCCTGGAGGACGTCACCCGGGAGGACCTCCAGAGGCTGACGGCGGCGGACGTGCTGGCCGCCCAGGGCCGGGAGCCGCCCGCGGAATCCTGAATCAACGGACGCCCGAGGGCGTCCGTTTTTTTGAAGAATTTTCCGCCCCTTCGCCGTATTGTCATTTGGGGCTTGACTTTGGAGAGCCCTGGGTGTACTATTGTATTATTGAACTAGTGAAATGGAGGGTGAATTTCATGAAGACGCTGAAAGCATGGGCCCAGAGGGCCCTGGGGCTGTGCCTGGCGGCACTGCTGGTTGTCCCCGCCCTGGCGGCGGAGCCCCTGAGCGCCGGGCAGCGGCGGGAGGACCTGGATTTTCTCTATGAGAAGGTGCTGAAGGGAGCCCACCCCAACGCCTTCGCCAACACGCCGGAGAGCGAATTCCTGAAGGTGAAGGCGGAGATCGAGGGGCGGCTGGAAACGGAGACGGACACGGAGTTCCTGCTGGACCTGATGCGCCTGACGGCGCTGGTGGGGGATTCCCACACCAGCGTGTCCGTGGGCAGTCTGGCGGATTTCCGGGGCTATCCCCTCTCCCTGATCCGGCGGGGGGAAAGCTGGTACCTCTCCGCCGCGGCCCCGGAGGACAAGAACCTTCTCTGCCGGGAGGTCGTTCAGCTGGCGGGGAAGCCGGTGGAGGAGGTCATTGAGGCTTACGGGGCCCTGTTCTCCTCCGACAACCCGGTCCACCTCCGGCGGAGCTTCCGGCAGGCCTGCAACGTGGCGGACATCTACGAGTACCTGGGGCTGGTGGAGGCCGGGGAGCCTCTGACCGTCACGCTGAAAGGGGGGGAGACCCTCACCCTGGAGCCCGTGGGCATGGAGGAGAGAAATAAGCTGGAGGCCGTGCGCATCTCCGACAAAATCAAGGGCCAGCCGGAGACGGCGGCGCGGGACGCGTACTATTTCGCCAGGCCCCTGACGGAGGACGCCTATTATATCCAGTACAACGTCTGCCGGGAGGCCGAGGACCTGTCCATGGAGGACTTCGCCGCTTTGGTCGCCAAGGACCTGGAGGCCGGGGACTACGACCGGGTGCTGCTGGACCTCAGAAACAACGGCGGCGGGTCCGACGGGGTCATCTGGCCCCTGTTTGAGGTGCTGCGGGAGGCCATGGACGGCGGGGCCAGGCTGGTGGGCCTCATCGGGGAAAACACCTTCTCCTCCGCCCTCATCAACGCCGTGGAAATCCAGGAGATGGGCGGCACGCTGGCCGGGGAGAACGCCGGGGGCAGCGTCTGCCACTTCGGGGCCGTCAAGACCTTTTCCCTGCCCAATTCCAAGGTCCGGGGACAGGTGTCCGGCAAGTACCTGGACCTGAACACCCTGCTGGACGCGGCGGCGGGCCGGGGCGTGGTGGCCCTGGCGCCGGATATCCACGTCCCCCAGGAGCTGGCGGACACGCTGGATGGAAAAGACAGTTTGGTGGAATGGTGCCTCACCGCGCCGGAACAGCAGCTCACCCCCGCCAATCACTACGACGCGCCCCTGACCCGGGGACGGTTCATCGGGCAGCTCTACGAGGCGGCGGGAAGCCCCGCCGTGGAAATCGGGGAGGCGCTCCCCTTCGCCGACAGCTTCGGCATCGAGTGGTATCTCCCCGCCGTGGCCTGGGCCAGGGACCAGGGCGTCGCCCAGGGCGGCGCGGACGGGAGATTTTACGCCGCCCGGCCCATCACCTGGAGGGAGGCGGCGGTGTTCCTCAGCCGGACGGCGAAGGCGCTGGAGATTCCCCTGCCAAGTCCGGCGGAACACCGCCAGGGGCCCGTCCCGGCGGAGCTGGCCCAGGGCTGGGAGCAGGACACGGTGGCTGACATCTGGGACGCCGGTCTTCTCCTTCCCTCCGACGCGGATTTCTCCAAGGGCCTCACCCGGTCCCAGGGGGAGGAGCTGGCGGCGGCGCTGGCGGGACTTCTGAATTGAGAAAGAGGACCACGGGCAAAGCCCGTGGTCCTCTCTTGTGCTTTGAGACAGGGATTATTCCGCGTACATTTCCTTCAGCTTCAGCAGGTGCTGATAGCGGTCCATGGCCGCCTTCTCGTTGCGCTGGAAGAGCTCGCTGGCCCGGTCGGGGAACTCGCGGGTCAGGCGGCTGTAGCGGGCCTCGTTCATCAGGAACTCCTGATACCCGCCGGCGGGCTCCTTGGAATCCAGGGTGAACTTGGCGCCCTCGGCGGCGGGGTTGAAGCGGAACAGGTTCCAGTAGCCGCACTCCACGGCCTTCTTCATCTCGGCTTGGCAGTTCATCATGCCGCCCTTGATGCTGTGCATCTCGCAGGGGGAGTAGGCGATGATCAGGGACGGGCCGGGATAGGCCTCGGCCTCCTGAATGGCCTTGAGGGTCTGGGCGGGGTTGGCGCCCATGGCCACCTGGGCCACGTAGATGTAGCCGTAGCTCATGGCGATCTCCGCCAGGGACTTCTTCTTGATCTCCTTGCCGGCCGCGGCGAACTGGGCCACCTGGCCGATGTTGGAGGCCTTGGAGGCCTGACCGCCGGTGTTGGAGTAGACCTCGGTATCGAAGACGAAGATGTTCACATCGTTGCCGGAGGCCAGGACGTGGTCCACGCCGCCGAAGCCGATGTCATAGGCCCAGCCGTCGCCGCCGAAGATCCACAGGGACTTCTTGGAGAGATACTCCTTGTCCTTCAGAATCTCAGCCACCAGCTTGCAGGCGTCGCAGTCGCAGTACTTCGCGCCGGAGTCCTTCAGCTCCTTGGCGTGGGCCTGGAACTGGGGCAGCTGATCACCGAAGACCTTGGCCGCGTCGGGGCTTCCCGTGAAGGCCACGATGTCGTCCACGGTCATGATGCTCTCTTCCAGGAGCTTCACATACTCCTTGGTGGCTTCCGCGTTGGCCTTGCCGTCTTCCATGGTGTCCAGCCACTTCTGAGCGGCGTCCTTCAGGGGCTGATAGGTGTGGGGCACCGCGATGAGGGCCTCGGTCTTGGCCTTCAGGCTGTCGCGGATGGCCTTCTGGCCCAGATACATGCCCAGGCCGTGCTCGGCGTTGTCCTCGAACAGGGAGTTGGACCAGGCGGGGCCGTGTCCCTCCGCGTTGACGGTGTAAGGAGACGTGGCCGCGGGTCCGCCCCAGATGGAGGAGCAGCCGGTGGCGTTGGAGATGTACATCCGGTCGCCGAAGAGCTGGGTGACGAGACGGGCATAGCTGGTCTCGGCGCAGCCGGCGCAGGAGCCGGAGAATTCGAGGAGCGGCTTGTGGAACTGGCTGCCGGGCACCGTGTTGTCCTGGAGGTCCTTCTTCTCGGCCACGTTGGCCTCGCAGTAGTTGAAGACCTCCTGCTGAGCGGCCTCCTGCTCCTGAGCCACCATCTTCAGGGCCTTCTCGCCCTTGCGGCCCGGGCAGACGCCGACGCAGACGCCGCAGCCCATGCAGTCCAGAGGAGACACGGCGATGGTGAACTTGTAGCCCTTGCCCTTTCCGGTCTTGTCGATGATTTTCGCCGCGGCGGGGGCCTTGGCGGCCTCTTCCTCGGTCATCGCGTAGGGACGGATGGTGGCGTGGGGGCAGACATAGGCGCACTGGTTGCACTGGATGCAGTTCTCGGGCATCCAGGTGGGAACGGACACGGCCACGCCCCGCTTCTCATAGGCGGCGGCGCCCAGCTCGAACTGGCCGTCCACATGCTTGACGAAGGCGGAGACGGGGAGGCTGTCGCCGTCCATCTTGCCCACGGGGTTCAGGATGGCCTTCACCTGCTCCACCAGCTCGGGGCGGCCCTTGAGCTCAGTGGTGTCGGGGGCGTCCTGGGCGTCGGCCCAGTCGGCGGGAACCTCGAACTTCTTGTAGGCGGTGGCTCCGGCGTCGATGGCCTTGTGGTTCATATCCACCACGTCCTGTCCCTTTTTCAGGTAGGAGTGGGTGGCGGCGTCCTTCATGTACTGGATGGCCTCGGACTCGGGCATGACCTTGGCCAGGGAGAAGAAGGCGGACTGCAGGATGGTGTTGGTCCGTTTGCCCATGCCGATTTCCTTGGCCAGGTCAATGGCGTTGATGGTGTAGACCTGGATGTTGTTTTTGGCGATGTAGCGCTTCGCCACGGCGGGCATGTGCTTGTTGACTTCCTCGTCGCTCCACTGGCAGTTGATCAGGAAGGTGCCGCCGGGCTTCACGTCCCGGACCATGGGGAACGCCTTGATGATATAGGCGGGCACGTGGCAGGCCACGAAGTCGGCCTTGTTGATGTAGTAGGGCGCGCGGATGGGCTGGTCGCCGAAGCGCAGGTGGCTGACGGTCACGCCGCCGGTCTTCTTGGAGTCGTACTGGAAGTACGCCTGGACATATTTGTCCGTGTGGTCGCCGATGATCTTGATGGAGTTCTTGTTGGCGCCCACGGTACCGTCGCCGCCCAGACCCCAGAACTTGCACTCGATGGTGCCCTCCGCGGCGGTGTTGGGGGCGGGCTTCTCCTCCAGGGAGAGGTGGGTCACGTCGTCCACGATGCCGATGGTGAACTGGCGCTTGGGCGCGGCCTTGGTCAGCTCCTCATAGACGGCGAAGACGCTCCGGGGCGGGGTGTCCTTGCTGCCCAGGCCGTACCGGCCGCCGATGACGGTGATGTCGGTCCGCCCGGCGTTGGCAAGAGACGCCACCACGTCCACGTACAGGGGCTCGCCCAGGGAGCCGGGCTCCTTGGTGCGGTCCAGGACGGCGATCTTCTTGCAGGTGGCGGGGATGGCGGCGATCAGCTTGTCGGCCCGCCAGGGGCGGTACAGCCGGACCTTGATGAGGCCGACCTTTTCGCCGTGAGCGTTCATGTAGTCAATGACTTCCTCCGCCACGTCGCAGATGGAGCCCATGGCGATGATGACCCGGTCCGCGTCGGGAGCGCCGTAGTAGTTGAACAGCTGATAGTCGGTGCCCAGCTTCTCGTTGATCTTGCCCATGTACTTCTCGACGACCTCGGGCAGGGCGTCGTAGTAGGGGTTGCAGGCCTCGCGGTGCTGGAAGAAGATGTCCCCGTTCTCATGAGAGCCCCGCATGTTGGGCCGCTCGGGGTTCAGGGCGTGCTTGCGGAAGGCGTCCACCGCCTCCATGTCGCACATTTCCTTCAGGTCGTCGTAATCCCACACGGCCACCTTCTGGATCTCGTGGGAGGTGCGGAAGCCGTCGAAGAAGTTCAGGAAGGGGACGCGGCCCTCGATGGCGGCCAGATGCGCCACGGGACCCAGGTCCATGACCTCCTGGACGTTGCCCTCGCAGAGCATGGCGAAGCCGGTCTGGCGGCAGGCCATGACGTCGGAGTGGTCGCCGAAGATGTTCAGCGCGTGGCTGGACACGGTCCGGGCGGACACGTGGAACACGCAGGGCAGCAGCTCGCCGGCGATCTTGTACATGTTGGGGATCATCAGCAGCAGGCCCTGAGAGGCGGTGTAGGTGGTGGTCATCGCGCCGGTGGCCAGGGAGCCGTGGACGGTGCCGGAGGCGCCGGCCTCGGACTGCATCTCACAGACCTTCACCGTGGTGCCGAAGATGTTTTTCTGACCGGCGGCGGACCACTGGTCGACCAAGTCTGCCATGGGCGAAGACGGGGTGATGGGGTAGATGCCCGCCACCTCGGTGAACGCGTAGCTGACATACGCAGCGGCGTTGTTTCCGTCCATGGACTTGAACTTTCTTGCCATAAACTTACCTCCTGTAAATCTGCCGCCCGGAGACGGCAATCTCTCCAAGACAGGGGACCGGAGCTCTCTCCCGCCGGACCCCATGCTCTTTCATTATAACACGGCGGTTCACCGGTGTAAACCGCCACTTTGTTATTTTTTGCACAAATTTTGCCAACGTTTCTTGACGGGCGGAATTTCCCCGCTTTCCATTTTCCCCGATCTGTGGTATCATGGCGTCACAAGAAACACGGCGGCGCTCCGGCGCTCCGCCTGCGGGAGGTAAGTTTTATGGTGGTCACGGTGCGTTCCCTTGGCTTGAACGGCGTCTCCGGCTACGAGGTCAGCGCCGAGTGCTTTCTCTCCGGCGGGCTCCCCGCCTTCGACGTGGTGGGCCTGCCGGACGCCGCCGTGCGGGAGGCCCGGGAGCGGGTCCGGGCGGCGGTGAAGAACTGCGGTGCGAAATTCCCCGTCAGCCGCATCACCGTAAACCTGGCCCCGGCGGGGCAGAAGAAGGCGGGGACCCTCTACGACCTGCCCATCTTCGTGGGCCTCCTGGCGGCAAACGGCGACTTGCCGGAGCCCCCGGCGGACGCGGCGTTTGTGGGGGAGCTGTCCCTGTCCGGGACCCTGCGGAGCGTGGCGGGGGTTCTCCCCATGGCCCTGGCGGCGGAGCGGGCGGGGGTGCGGCAGCTCTTCGTTCCGGCGGGCAACGCCGCGGAGGCGACGCTGGCCGCCGGGCTGACGGTCTACGGCGTCCCGGACGTGGGGGCCCTGACGGCCCACCTCCGGGGAGAGGCCCCCCTCTCCCCCGCCCCGGCCTGGACGCCGGAGGAGGACGAGGCGGGCCTCCTGGACCTCCGGGACGTGATGGGCCAGGAGAACGTGAAGCGGGCGCTGGAGATCGCCGCCGCCGGGGGGCACAACCTCCTGATGATCGGCTCCCCCGGGGCGGGCAAGTCCATGCTGGCCAAGCGCCTGCCCTCCATCCTGCCGGACATGAGCCGGGAGGAGGCCCTGGCGGCCTCCGGCGTGTGGTCCGTGGCGGGGCTGGCGGACCCGAAGCATCCCCTGCTGACCCGCCGGCCCTTCCGCAGTCCCCACCACACCGTCTCCGCCTCCGCCCTCACCGGCGGCGGGCCCGCCATGCGCCCCGGGGAGATCTCCCTGGCCCACAACGGCGTTCTCTTCCTGGACGAGCTCCCCGAGTTCCGCCGGGACGCCCTGGAGATTCTCCGCCAGCCCCTGGAGGACGGGGAGGTCACCATCTCCCGGGCCGGGGGCACCCTGCGGCTCCCCGCCCGGTTCCAGCTGATCTGCGCCATGAACCCCTGCCGCTGCGGCTGGCTGGGCCACCCGGACCGGCGCTGCACCTGCTCCCAGCGGGACCGGGAGCGGTACGTGGAGAAAATCTCCGGCCCCCTGCTGGACCGGATCGACCTCCACGTGACGGTGCCCTCGGTGGAGTACGAGGCCATGCGCCGCCGGGAGACGCCGGAGTCCTCCGCCCGGGTCAAGGCCCGGGTGGACGGGGCCCGGGCCGTTCAGGCGGAGCGGCTGGCGGGAAGCGGCGCGGCCTGCAACGCCCAGATCGCCCCGGGGCGGCTGGCGGAGTTCTGCCGCCTGGACGAGGCCGGGGAGAAGCTGATGAAAAACGCCTTCCAGCGCATGGGCCTGACGGCCCGGTCCCACGACCGGATCCTCCGGGTGGCCCGGACCATCGCCGACCTGGACGGCGCGGCGGACATCGGCGCGGCCCACCTCGCCGAGGCGATTCAGTACCGGAACACGGATATTTTGAAGGGATGAGGGGCCCGCGGGCCCCTCACCCGGCGGACGCGCAAAAACCTGTTGACAAACCCGGGGCGAATATGCTATGCTATAGTGCGTGTTCAAGAGACGGCGCCTTCTGATGGAGAGATGTCCGAGTGGTTGAAGGAACCGGTCTTGAAAACCGGCGGCGCGCAAGTGCCCGTGGGTTCGAATCCCACTCTCTCCGCCAAACTTTACAAAACCGAATCATGACACGCGGAAGTACCCAAGTGGCCGAAGGGGCTCCCCTGCTAAGGGAGTAGACTGGATAAAACCGGTGCGAGGGTTCAAATCCCTCCTTCCGCGCCAGCTCAGGAATTCCCACCACCGCGCCGTTTCCGGCTTCGCCGAAAACTGCGCTATGGTGGGAATTCCTTCGCTTTCGGCCCGGATTCGCTCCGCTGGATTCCGGGCCGAGAGAGGCGGGGACACGGGGCCTGGGGCTCCGTTATTCTTTTTTCTTTGTCACGGGTATCCACACCTCATATTGCGCGTTCTGCGGGTCCGCGTTCAGGTAGACCTCGATGTCGGGGGCGTCGGCGTACTCATAGCCGGAGGCCGGAAGCCACTCCGTGATGATCCGGCGCTCCAATTCCTGTATGGACTGATTCGTGCCCGCTCCGGAAAAGATGGCCCAGGTGGACGCGGGCACGGTATACTCCTCAAATTCTCCCCGGTCTTTCGTGCTGGAAACGGCGATGAAGTACTTCCACCGCTCCCCGTCGCCGCAGGCGCTCACGCCCAAAAGCCCCATGGGCGGCGTGTCCATCCGCTCCGCCAGCTTCCCGATCGTCCCATTGACGGACGCCTCCTGCCACATCCGGGGCACAACCATGAAATTGTTCTCGATCTCCCTGTCCAGCGGCGCGGAGACGCCAAGGACGCGGAACGCCTCTTTCGTCTCGATCCGGTACTTCATTTCCGCCGCTCCTCTCACGGCGATTTTGAACACGATGGGGGAAAAGGATTTCACGGATACGCCCTCGTTTTTCACAGCCGACGGGGCGATCCCGTGGAAAGCCTGGAACGCCCTGTTGAACGCCGTCGGGGAATGATAGCCGTACTTCTCCGCCACGTCAACGATCCGTTCCTCCCCGCCCTGGAGGTCCACCGCCGCCAGGGACATTTTCCTCCTCCGGATATACTCCGCCAGGGTGATGCCCGCCATGTAGGTGAACATCCTCTGATAGTGATACGTGGAGCAGCAGGCGATCCGCGCCAGCTGCTCATAGTCAGGCTCCCCGGTCAAATGCTCCTCGATGTATTGCATGCTCTGGTTCAGTCTTTCAACCCATTCCATAAGGTGCCTCCTTCATTCATATCGCGCTTCGCGGACAGGAATCCGCCTTCTCCATGATAAGGCTTGTCTCCGCGTTTTTCCTCTCCTTCCCTGCACAAAAAAGAGAGGCGGCGGCGGACCGCCTTCGGGCATAAAAAAGAGGGGCGAAATGCCCCTTGACAACCTGTTCACTCCGTGGTAAAATAAAGCACTTATCGACAGCGGACGGAAACCCGCCCGCTTCATACCTTGATCGGAGTATAGCACATTTCCCAGAAGATTGCAAGAGCAGGGCGAAGGGTTTTTAACAACGGCGCCCGGCGTGTCCCCATCCCCGCCGCCTGGGGGCGGCAGAAAGGTGAATGTGAAGATGGCCAAAGACAAGTATTATGGTAAGACCCTTCGCAAGAACTTCGCCCGGTACGAGGAAGTTGTCTCCATGCCCAACCTCCTGGAGATCCAGAAGACCTCCTATCAGGAGTTCCTGGACACGGGCCTGCGGGAGGTCTTCGCCGACGTGGGCGCGATCAGCGACTACCAGGGCAACCTGGAGCTGACCTTCATCGACTACAAGATGGACGAAAAGCCCAAGTACGACGTGGAGGAGTGCAAGGCCCGGGACGCCAACTACGCCGCGCCCCTGAAGGTCAAGGTCCGCCTGCGGAACAAGGAGACCGAGGAGATCAAGGAGCAGGAGATCTTCATGGGGGACTTCCCCCTGATGACCCACTCCGGCACCTTCATCGTCAACGGCGCGGAGCGGGTGGTGGTGTCTCAGATCGTCCGCTCCCCCGGCGTGTACTACGGCCACGAGGTGGACATCAAGACGGACCTGCCCATCCTCACCTCCCAGGTCATCCCCCAGCGGGGCGCCTGGCTGGAGTATGAGACCGACTCCAACGAGCTCTTCTGGGTCCGCATCGACAAGAACCGGAAGATTCCCGTCACCTGCCTCATCCGGGCCCTGGGCCACGAGCCGGGCTATGAGAGCCTCAAGACCGACCAGGGCATCCTGGACCGCTTCGGGGACGACCCCCGCATCGCGGCCACCCTGGAGAAGGACCCCTGCAAGTCCTACGAGGACGCCATGCTGGAGATCTACCGCCGCCTCCGTCCCGGCGAGCCCCCCACGGTGGAGGCCTCCGAGACCCTGGTGAACGGCCTCTTCTTCGACCCCCGGCGGTACGACCTGTCCGTGGTGGGCCGGTACAAGTTCAACAAGAAGCTGTCTTTGTGGCAGCGGGTCACGGGGCGGAAGCTGGTCTACCCCGTGGCGGACCCCGCCACCGGCGAGATCCTCTTTGACGAGGGCGCCCTGCTGACCAAGGAGGACGCCCGGCTGCTGGACGCCGTGGGCGTCTGCGACGTCACCATCGACGTGGACGGGGAGCCCCTGCGGGTGACCTCCAACGGCATGTGCGACATGAGCCGCTACGTGGACTTCGACCCCTTCGAGACCTGCAAGATCAAGGAGCGGGTCCGGTTCAGCGTCCTCCAGGAGCTGCTGAGCCGGTACAGCGGGGAGGAGCTCATCGACCAGATCCTCCTCCACAAGGACCAGCTGGTCCCCAAGCACATCATCGTGGACGACATCCTGACGTCCATCAACTATATGAACGGACTGGCCCGGGGCGTCTCCGTCAAGGACGACATCGACCACCTGGGGAACCGCCGCCTCCGCTGCGTGGGCGAGCTGCTGCAGAACCAGTTCCGCATCGGCTTTTCCCGGATGGAGCGGGTCATCCGGGAGCGCATGACCATCCAGGACATGGACATCGTCACGCCCCAGAGCCTCATCAACATCCGCCCCGTCACCGCCGCCATCAAGGAGTTCTTCGGCTCCAGCCCCCTGAGCCAGTTCATGGACCAGACGAACCCCCTGGCGGAGCTGACCCACAAGCGCCGTCTCTCCGCCCTGGGCCCCGGTGGCCTCAGCCGGGAGCGGGCCAACATGGAGGTCCGGGACGTCCACTACAGCCACTACGGCCGCATGTGCCCCATCGAGACCCCCGAAGGTCCCAACATCGGCCTGATCTCCTACCTTGCCACCTACGCCCGGATCAACGAGTACGGCTTCATCGAGGCCCCCTACCGGGCGGTGGACAAGGAGACCGGAAAGGTCTCCGACCAGATCACCTATATGACCGCCGACGAGGAGGACAACTACATCGTCGGCCAGGCCGCCGAGCCCGTGGATGAGAACGGCTGTCTGGTGAACGCCCGTATCACCGGGCGGCACCGGGACGAGATCGTGGACGTGGACCGGGAGATGGTGGACTATATCGACGTCTCCCCCCGGATGATGGTCTCCATCGCCACCGCCATGATCCCCTTCCTGCCCAACGACGACGCCAACCGGGCCCTGATGGGCGCCAACATGCAGCGTCAGGCCGTGCCCCTGCTCCGGCCCGAGGCCCCCATCGTGGGCACCGGCATGGAGCACAAGATCTGCATCGACTCCGAGATCGTGGTCCTGGCGGAGGGCGACGGCGTGGTCACCGACCTGGACGCCCGCCACGTCACCGTGCAGTACGACAACACGGAGGCCAACCCCGCCGACCTCCGGGGTGAGAAGAAGACCTACAAGCTGATCAAGTTTCTCCGCTCCAACCACACCACCTGCATCAACCAGCGGCCCATCGTGGAGGTGGGCGAGCGGGTCCACGGCCGGGGCACGGGCCCCGACGGCCAGATGACGGACCCCACCGTCCTGGCGGACGGTCCCGCCACCGATCAGGGCGAGATCGCCCTGGGCCGGAACATCCTGGTGGGCTTCATGACCTGGGAGGGCTACAACTACGAGGACGCCGTCCTGCTGAACGAACGGCTGGTCCGGGAGGACCTGTACACCTCCATCCACATCGAGGAGTTCGAGATCGACGCCCGGGACACCAAGCTGGGCCCCGAGGAGATCACCCGGGACATCCCCAACGTGGGCGAGGACGCCATGAAGGACCTGGACGAAAACGGCATCATCCGGGTGGGCGCGGAGGTCAAGGCCGGGGACATCCTGGTGGGCAAGGTCACCCCCAAGGGCGAGACGGACCTGACCGCCGAGGAGCGCCTCCTCCGGGCCATCTTCGGCGAGAAGGCCCGGGAGGTCCGGGACACCTCGCTGAAGGTCCCCCACGGCGAGAGCGGCATCGTCCTGGACACCAAGGTCTTCACCCGTGAGGGCGGCGACGAGCTGGGCCCCGGGGTGAACATGGTGGTCCGGGTCTATATCGCCCAGCGGCGCAAGATCCAGGTGGGCGACAAGATGGCCGGCCGCCACGGAAACAAGGGCGTGGTCTCCCGGGTCCTGCCCCAGGAGGATATGCCCTTCCTGCCCGACGGCACGCCTCTGGACATCGTGCTGAACCCCCTGGGCGTGCCCAGCCGTATGAACATCGGGCAGGTGCTGGAGGTCCATCTGGGCTACGCCGCCCACGCCCTGGGCTGCAAGGTGGCCACCCCCATCTTCGACGGCGCCCGGGAGGACGACATCCAGGCCATGCTGGCCGAGGCGGGGCTGGACCCCGACGGCAAGAGCGTCCTCTATGACGGGCGCACCGGCGAGCCCTTCGACAACAAGGTCACGGTAGGCTATGTCTACTTCCTCAAGCTCCACCATCTGGTGGACGACAAGATCCACGCCCGGTCCACCGGCCCCTACTCTCTGGTCACCCAGCAGCCCCTGGGCGGCAAGGCCCAGTTCGGCGGCCAGCGCTTCGGCGAGATGGAGGTCTGGGCCCTGGAGGCCTACGGCGCGGCCTACACCCTCCAGGAGATTCTGACCGTCAAGTCCGACGACGTGACGGGCCGCGTCCGGACCTACGAGGCCATCGTCAAGGGCCACAACGTGCCCCAGCCCGGCGTGCCCGAGTCCTTCAAGGTCCTGGTGAAGGAGCTCCAGTCCCTGTGCCTGGACATCCAGGTCCTGGACGCCGCAGGCGCACCCATCGAGCTCCGGGAGGACGAGGACGCCATGGACACCTTCAATCTGGCCCGGATGGACGCCGACGACGAGCGCAGCCGCAGCGCCTACACCGAGGATCTGGCGGCGGAGTTCCAGGATTCCGGCTTTGACATCGAGGACGCCCCCGAGGACGCCGGGGCGGACATCGGCGCCGACTTCGGCGAGGAAGACGAGGAAGACGAATGATGCGTTCGTGGAATAGATCCGGCGGCGCCGGAGCGATGAAGGAGGAACGCGCAATATGAGCGGCAACATTGCTTTTGATACCATCAAAATCGGCATGGCCTCCCCGGAGCAGATCCGCGCCTGGTCCTACGGCGAGGTGAAAAAGCCGGAGACCATCAACTACCGCACCCTGAAGCCCGAGCGGGACGGCCTCTTCTGCGAGCGCATCTTCGGGCCCACCAAGGACTGGGAGTGCCACTGCGGCAAGTACAAGAAGATCCGCTACAAGGGCAAGATCTGCGACCGCTGCGGCGTGGAGGTCACCCGGGCCAAGGTCCGCCGGGAGCGGATGGGCCACATCGAGCTGGCCACCCCCGTCTCCCACATCTGGTATTTCAAGGGCATCCCCTCCCGGATGGGCCTGCTGCTGGACATCAGCCCCCGCATCCTGGAGAAGGTGCTGTACTTCGCCAACTATATCGTCACCGACCCCGGCGAGACGCCCCTGAGCCGCAATCAGATTCTCTCCGAGAAGGAGTACCGGGACTACCGGGAGAAGTACGAGGACGACTTCCAGGCCGGCATGGGCGCGGAGGCCGTGAAGCAGCTGCTCCAGGACGTGGACCTGGAACAGCTCTCCAACCAGCTCCACGCGGAGCTGAAGGGCTCCTCCGGCCAGAAGAAGGCCCGCATCGTCAAGCGCCTGGAGGTGGTGGACGCCTTCCGCCTCTCCGGGAACAAGCCGGAGTGGATGATCATCGACGTGCTGCCCGTCATCCCCCCGGAAATTCGCCCCATGGTCCAGCTGGACGGCGGTCGGTTCGCCACCTCCGACCTGAACGACCTCTACCGCCGGGTCATCAACCGGAACAACCGGCTCAAGCGCCTCATCCAGCTCAACGCCCCGGACATCATCGTCCGCAACGAGAAGCGGATGCTCCAGGAGGCGGTGGACGCCCTCATCGACAACGGCCGCCGCGGCCGGGCCGTCACCGGGGCCAACAACCGGGCTCTCAAGTCCCTGTCCGACCTCTTGAAGGGCAAGCAGGGCCGTTTCCGCCAGAATCTTCTCGGCAAGCGGGTGGACTACTCCGGCCGGTCGGTCATCGTCGTCGGCCCCGAGCTGAAAATCTATCAGTGCGGCGTGCCCAAGGAGATGGCCGTGGAGCTGTTTAGGCCCTTCATCATGAAAAAGCTGGTGGAGGACGGCACCGCCAACAACATCAAATCCGCCAAAAAGATGGTGGATAAAGGGGTCACCGAGGTCTGGGACGCCCTGGACGTCATCATCAAGGACCACCCCGTCATGCTGAACCGGGCGCCTACCCTCCACCGCCTGGGCATCCAGGCCTTCGAGCCGGTGCTGGTGGACGGCCGGGCCCTCAAGCTCCACCCCCTGAACTGCACGGCCTTCAACGCCGACTTCGACGGCGACCAGATGGCCATTCACGTGCCCCTCTCCGCCGAGGCCCAGGCCGAGGCCCGCATCCTGATGCTCTCCGCCAACAACCTCCTGCGTCCCCAGGACGGCGGCCCCGTCACCGTGCCCACCCAGGACATGGTGCTGGGCAGCTACTACCTGACCATGGACCGGATGGGCAGCGCCGAGAAGGGCGCGGCGGAGGTCTGGTGCGTGGACGCGGGAGACACGAACCTCACCGCCGGGGGCCCGGTGAACGCCGACGAGTTCCTGGCCGCCAACGAGGCCATCGACGCGGAAAACAAAGCCGCCCAGAAGGCCGGCGCGCCGGAGAAGCGGAAGGCCGTCTACAAGCCCCTGCGGATCTACGCCAACGAAAACGAGGCCCTCATGGCCTATAACGAGGGCGTCATCGGCCCCCACTGCCCCATCCTGGTCCGCCGGACCTGCACCGTGGACGGCGTGGACCACACCCGCATCGTGGAGATCACCCCGGGCCGGATCATCTTCAACCACAACATTCCCCAGGACCTGGGGATGGTGGACCGGAGCGACCCCGCCCACGTCTGCGACTACGAGGTCACCGAGACCTGCGGCAAAAAGCAGCTGGGCAAAATCGTGGACAAAACCATCAACAAACACGGCTTCACCATGGCCGCCGAGGTGCTGGACGCCATCAAGGCCACGGGCTACAAATACTCCACCCAGGCCGCCATCACCGTCTCCATCGCCGACATGACCATCCCGCCCAAGAAGTACGAGATGGTCCGGGACACGGAGCAGAAGGTCCTGGACATTGAGACCCAGTACAAGATGGGCTTCATGACGGACCAGGAGCGTTACCGCAACGTGGTGCAGGAGTGGGAGAAAACCACCGAGGACGTGTCCGACGCCCTGCAGAAGAACCTGGACCGCTACAACCCCATCTTCATGATGGCGGACTCCGGCGCCCGGGGCTCCATGAAGCAGATCCGCCAGCTGGCGGGCATGCGGGGCCTGATCGCCAACACCGCCGGACGGACCATCGAGATTCCCATCAAGGCCAACTACCGGGAGGGCCTGACGGCCCTGGAGTACTTCATCTCCAGCCGAGGCGCCCGGAAGGGCCTGGCGGACACCGCCCTGCGGACCGCCGACTCCGGCTATCTGACCCGCCGCATGGTGGACGTCTCCCAGGAGGTCATCATCCGGGAGGAGGACTGCCATGTGACCCACGGCATCAAGGTCTCCGAGATCAGCGAGAACGGGCAGGTCATCGAGAAGCTGTCCGACCGCCTCCGGGGCCGCTTCCTGGTGGGCGACGTGGTGGACCCGGACACCGGCGAGGTGCTGCTGTCCAACGAGAAGATGATGAGCGGCGCCGACGAGGCCAAACTCCTGGAGTCCCGGAAGTGGGTCCAGGAGAACATCCGCCCCGGGGACCGCTGCGCGTTCGACCCCGCCGGGGATCCGGACAGGAAGCCCACGGTGATGATCCGCACCGTCCTGACCTGCAAGGCCCCCAGCGGCGTGTGCGCCAAGTGCTACGGCATGAACCTGGCCACCTCCAAGCCCGTGGGCCCCGGAGAGGCCGTGGGCATCATCGCCGCCCAGTCCATCGGCGAGCCCGGCACCCAGCTGACCATGCGCACCTTCCACACCGGCGGTCTGGCCGGCGGGGACATCACCCAGGGCCTTCCCCGTGTTGAGGAGCTCTTCGAGGCCCGGAAGCCCAAGCGGATGGCCACCCTGGCGGAGATCGGCGGCACGGTCAAGTTCGAGGAGGCCACCAAGGGCAGCCTCTTGAACATCATCATCACCGCCCCCGACGGGGACACCCGGACCTACGCCGTGCCCCACACGGGCCTCCAGGTCCGGGACGGAGACGTCATCGAGGCGGGCCGCCAGCTGACCTACGGCGCCCTGAACCCCCACGACGTGCTCCGCATCCGGGGCGCGGACGCGGTGTACAACTATCTCATCCAGGAGGTCCTGCGGGTGTACCGCCAGCAGGGCGTGGATATCAACGACAAGCATATCGAGGTCATCGTCCGCCAGATGATGCGGAAGGTCCGCCTGGAGGACGCGGGAGACACGAACCTGCTGGACGGCTCCATGGTGGACGTCCTGGAGCTGGAGAACGCCAACGAGGACATCCAGCGCCGCAGCGCCGCCGGGGAAACCCAGGAAAACGGCGAGCCCCTCCGGCCCGCCGTGGGCACCCAGCTGCTGATGGGCATCACCAAGGCGTCCCTGGCCACGGACTCCTTCCTCTCCGCCGCCTCCTTCCAGGAGACGACGAAGGTGCTGACGGAGGCCGCCATCAAGGGCAAGAGCGACCGCCTGACGGGACTGAAGGAAAACGTCATCATCGGCAAGCTGATTCCCGCCGGCACGGGCCTGACGGCCTATCACAACGCCGCGGAGCAGCTGATCCCCGAGACCGAAAAGCCGGAGGAGGAATTCTTTTCCCCGGAGACTCCGGAGGTTCCCGAGGTTCCGGTGTTCACGGAATAAGCAAAAAAGCAAAGGCCCCGAGGGGCCTTTGCTTTTTTGCGGGCTCAGCCCCTTCCGCTTCGGTACATCCGGCCCGCCTCCGGCTTCACGCCGTTCAGCCACAGCAGCTCCTCCACCGTGACGAACCAGTAGCCCTCCTCCTGCAGCCGGTCCACCACCCGCAGCGCCGCGTCCACCGACGTGGGATAGATATCGTGGAGCAGAATGATGCTCCCCGGCTCCACGTTGTCCAGGATGGCCCGGGCCACCTTTTCCGTGTCCCGGCTCTCCCAGTCCCGGGGATCCACGCACCACTTCACCATGGGCACACCGAAATCCGCCCCCTCCGGCACTTGGCCGTAAGGGGGCCGAAGCCAGTATTCCCCGCCGCCCAGCAGCGTCTCCAGCGCCGCCTCCGTCCGGGCCACCTCCCGGGCCGCCTCGTCGGGGAGAATGTTGTCCAGGCGCTGATGGCTCCAGGTGTGGTTGCCGATCTGGTGCCCTTCCTCCGCCATCCGCGCCACCAGAGCGGCATTATCCTCGATCTGCCGTCCGATGAGGAAGAAGGTGGCCCGGACTCCCCGCTCCCTCAGTCCGTCCAGAAGACGCTCCGTGGTGGCCCGGCGGGGGCCGTCGTCAAAGGTCAGGGCCACATATTTCTCCTCCGCCGGAATCTCCGCCCCGCCCTCGGCGGGGACGGCTCCGTCCCCGGCAAGGCACAGCGCCGCCAGAGCCGCCAGCATGAAAACCGGGACGATTCTTTTCGCCATCGCGCCATTTCCCCCTTGTTTTTTCGGGGATAGTATGCGCAAATCCCGGGGATTTTCCCTTGGAAAAATCACGAAAAAGCAAGAGCGCTTTGTCATGAGCCTGGGTTCTCATGACAAAGCGCTCTTATTCGTGCTCTTACACCAGCTCGATCACAGCGGTTTCCGCGGCGTCGCCCCGGCGGATGCCGGTGCGGATGATGCGGGTATAGCCGCCGTTGCGCTCCGCGTAGGTGGGCGCGATTTCCTTGAAGAGCTTCTTGCAGACATCCTCCCGGGTGATGAAGCTCATGGCCTGCCGGTAGGCGGCCAGGTCGCTCTTCTTGCCCAGGGTGATCATCTTCTCAGCCAGGGGCTTGATCTCCTTGGCCCGGGTGACGGTGGTCTCCATCTTCCCGTGATCCAGGAAATCCGTAACCTGCTGACGCAGCATGGCTCTGCGCTGGTCAGAGGTCTTGCCGAGCTTACGAGGCATTTCGGTTTCCTCCTTATTTCATCTTGTCCGTCGAAAATTCTTTTCGCCGGACATGAGTTTTTCAATGCGTTGAAAAACTATTTATTGAAAGGAAAGACACCCCTCCTGGGTTTCTTTCCAACTATCTTCCTTCCCATCGAAGAAAGACTTTTAGTTGTTCTCCTCGTCGGCCAGGTGCAGGCCCATCATGGCCAGCTTGTTGATGACCTCCTCCAGGGACTTGCGCCCCAGGTTGCGGACCTTCATCATCTCGTCCTCGGTCTTGGAAATCAAGTCCTCCACCGTGTTGATGTTGGCCCGCTTCAGGCAGTTGAAGCTCCGGACGCTGAGGTCCAGCTCCTCAATGGTCATCTCCAGCACCTTGTCCCGCTGGGCTTCCGCCTTCTCCACCACGGTGGGGCGGCTGCCGACGTTCTCACTCAGGTCGGTGAACAGCGTGAAATGGTCGCAGAGGATCTTCGCTCCCAGAGAGACGGCGTCCCGCGCGGAGATGGTGCCGTCTGTCCAGACCTCCAGCGTCAGCTTGTCGAAGTCGCTGGAAGCGCCCACACGGGTGGGCTCCACGGTGTAATTCACCTTGTACACCGGCGTGTAAATGGAATCCACTCCAATGGTCCCGATCACATTCTGCTGGGGCTTGTTGCGGTCGGCGGGGACATAGCCCCGTCCATGGGAGAGGGTGATCTCCATGTTCAGAGCCGCCCCGTTGTCCAGTGTGGCGATGTGCAGGTCCGGATTCAGCACCTCCACCTCGCCGTCGGCCTTGATGTCTCCGGCGGTGACCACACAGGGGCCCACCGCCTCGATATAGACCGTTTTCACCGTCTCGCTGTGGAGCTTGGTCAGGAGGCCCTTGATGTTCAGGACGATCTCCGTCACGTCTTCCTTGACACCGGGGATGGTGGAAAACTCGTGCTGGACGCCGGCGATCTTGATGGTGGTCGGCGCGGTGCCGGGCAGCGAGGAGAGCATGATCCGGCGCAGGGCGTTGCCCAGCGTCGTGCCGTACCCCCGCTCCAGGGGTTCCACCACGTATTTGCCATAGGTCGCGTCACCAGGCGCTTCGATGCATTCGATCTGGGGCTTTTCGATTTCGATCACGCAGTACCCTCCTTCATCTTCTCAACGGGCGGCGGAAAACGCCGCCTCTGGTTCGGCTCATTCCCGAGGGTATCCTCCGCTTACTTGGAGTACAGCTCGACGATCAGATGCTCCTCCACGGGGATGTCGATATCCTCACGGGCGGGAAGGCGGGTGACGGTGCCCTTCAGGGCGTTCTTCTCCCGCTCCAGCCACGCGGGCAGGAGGAAGATGGGGGCGTCCTGGCCCACGAGGCGCTTGAACACCTCGGAGGAGCGGCTGTTCTCGGCCACTTCCACCACGTCGCCGGCCTTCACCTGGTAGGAGGGGATGTCGACCTTTTTGCCGTTGACGGTGAAATGCCCGTGGTTCACCAGCTGGCGGGCCTGACGGCGGGTCATGGCGAAGCCCATGCGGTACACCACGTTGTCCAGGCGGCGCTCCACGTTGATGAGCAGGTTGTCGCCGGTCTTGCCGGGGGCGGCGGCGGCGGACTCATAGTAGCTGTGGAACTGCTTTTCAAGGATCCCGTAGATGAACTTGACCTTCTGCTTTTCGTTCAGCTGAATGCCGTATTCGCTTTTCTTCTTCCGCATCTGGCCGCCGGGGTTCCGGTTGGTCTCCTTCTTGGCGTAGCCCATGACGGCGGGAGAGATGCCCAAAGCCTTGCAGCGCTTGGCGATGGGCTGCATATTCCTTGCCATATTGCTTCTTACCTCCTCTTTCGATCAGACGCGGCGGCGCTTCGGGGGGCGGCAGCCGTTGTGGGGGATGGGGGTGACGTCCTTGATCATCGTCACTTCCAGGCCCACGGCCTGCAGCGCCCGGATGGCGGCCTCACGGCCCTGGCCGGGTCCCTTGACGAACACTTCCACGGTCTTCAGCCCGTGCTCCATGGCGGCGCGGGCGGCGGTCTCCGCCGCGGTCTGGGCCGCGAAGGGGGTGGACTTCTTGCTGCCCCGGAAGCCGAGGCCGCCGGAGGAGGCCCAGGAGATGGCGTTTCCCTGGGCGTCGGTGACGGTCACCATGGTGTTGTTGAAGGAAGAACGGATATGGACTTGGCCACGCTCGATGTTCTTCCGCTCACGGCGGCGGCGGATGACTTTCTTCCCGCCGGATTTCTGTGCTGCCATATTCTCTCTCCCTCCTTACTTCTTCTTGTTGGCGATGGTCTTCTTGGGTCCCTTCCGGGTGCGGGCGTTGGTTTTGCTGCGCTGGCCCCGGACGGGCAGTCCCTTGCGGTGGCGCAGGCCGCGGTAGCAGCCGATTTCGCTGAGCCGCTTGATGTCCAGGGCGGTCTGCCGCCGGAGGTCGCCCTCGACGGTGTAGTCGTCGATGGCGTCGCGGAGCTTCTGCTCGTCGGCGTCCGTCAGGTCCTTCACCCGGGTGTCGGGGTTCACGCCGGACTTCGCCAGGATGTCCTTGGCGCTCTTGCGGCCAATCCCGTAGATATAGGTCAGGCCGATTTCAATGCGTTTATCCTTCGGCAGGTCAATACCGGCAATACGTGCCATACTCTTAAAGCACCTCCACTTTCAAATGTCAGCCCTGTCTCTGCTTGTGCTTGGGGTTCTCGCAAATGACCATGACGCGGCCTTTGCGGCGGATGACCTTGCACTTTTCGCACATGGGCTTCACAGACGGTCTAACTTTCATAGGTTCAAACCATTCCTTTCAGCGGTTGTTCACTTGCTGCGCCAGGTGATCCGGCCCCGGGTCAGATCGTACGGGGACATTTCCACCGTGACCTTGTCGCCGGGCAGAATCCTGATGAAATTCATTCGGAGTTTCCCGGAAATATGTGCCAGAATCATGTGACCATTTCCAATGTCAACCTGGAACGTCGTGTTGGGCAGGGCTTCCACCACAACACCTTCCACTTCAATCATGTCGGATTTTGCCAAACGTTATCCCTCCTGGTCCGGCTGGATCGCCTCGCGGCAAGCCGCGAGGGTCCTGCGAAGCTCACTGTTGGTGATCTTCTCCTCGCTCTTGATCTTTTCGGCGAGGCGGGTCTCCTCCGCCGAGACGAAGAGCACATGCCTGCGCTTCTTCCGCTTCGGGGATTCCACCTTTCTCGATTTTCCGTCCGCCAGCAGGAGGTACTCCCCTTCCACCGCCAGGACGACGAAGAGCTTGCCCTTGTCCCGTCCCGCGTTGGAGCGGACGATGTTTGATCTTGCAATCTCCATGGGTTCTCTCACCTGTTGTCAAATGGCGGGAGCCGTGAGGATCTCCGGCTCGCCATCGGTAATCAGGATCGTGTTTTCGTAGTGGGCCGCCCATTTTCCGTCGGCGGTCTTCACCGTCCAGCCGTCGCTCAGCTGGGTGATGGCGGCGGAGCCGGCGTTGACCATGGGCTCGACGGCCAGGGTCATGCCCCGGAGAAGCCGGGGCCCGTGGCCGGGGCGGCCGAAGTTAGGAATTTCCGGCGATTCGTGCATCCTGGCCCCCACGCCGTGGCCCACGTATTCCCGGACCACGGAGAAGCCGTTTTGCTCCACATAGGACTGAACCGCCGCGGAGATGTCCTGAAGGCGCTGTCCCTCCCGGGCGAAGCGGATCCCCTCGAAAAAGCTCTGCCTGGTCACGTCGATCAGGCGCCGGGCCTCCGGGGAAATCCTTCCGCAGGGAAAGGTCGCCGCGCAGTCTCCATGAAAGCCCCCGATGTACGCGCCCACGTCCACGCTGACGATATCTCCCTCCTGCAAGACCCGCTTGGGGCTGGGAATGCCGTGGATGATCTCATCGTTGACGCTGATGCAGGCGCTGGCTGGGTAGCCGTTGTAGTGGAGAAAGGACGGGACCGCCCCCTGCTTGCGGATGAACCGCTCCACCGCGTCGTTGATCTCCTGGGTTGTCACGCCGGGCTTTACCATTTCCCCTGCCAAGGCACGGGCAGCCGCGGTAATTTTTCCACTCCGGCGCATCAAGTCGATCTCGTGGGGGGATTTCAGGGTGATCATGCTTCCCTCATCTCCCCAGAACGCGGAGGATCGCCTGGGAATTGGCTTCCACAGTCGGCTGGTTCTCCACCGTCTTCAGGAGGCCCCGCTGGGCGTAGAACGCCTTGAGGGGCTCCGTCTCCTTATGATAGACCTCGAGGCGGGATTTCACCGTCTCGGGGGCATCATCCTTCCGCTGGATCAGCTTCCCGCCGCACTTGTCGCAGACGCCCTCGCTCTTGGGGGGCACCGCCACCACGTGGTAGCTGGCGCCGCAGTCCGGGCAGACCCGGCGGCCGCTCATGCGCTCACAGATCACCTCGTCGCCGACCTCCAGGGAGACCACGCAGTCGAAGACGATTCCGGCCTTTTCCAGGGCCTCGGCCTGGGCGATGGTGCGGGGCACCCCGTCCAGGATGTAGCCCTTGGCACAGTCCGGCTCCTCCAGCCGCTCGGAGATGATGCCGATGATGACCTCATCGGGCACCAGCTGCCCCGCGTCCATGAAGGCCTTGGCCTTCAGGCCCGTGGGGGTGCCGTTCTTCACGGCGGCCCGGAGGATGTTGCCGGTGGAGATGGTGGGAATATCCAGCTTTTCACACAGGATGTCGGCCTGTGTTCCCTTTCCGGCGCCCGGGGCGCCCAGCAGGATCAATTTCATGAAAACGCCTCCTGTATTCTGGGCGCGGGCGGAGGGGGTCCCTCCGCCCGGGCGCCCGCCGTTGGTTGTCTCTTACTCCAGGAAGCCCTTGTACTGACGCATCAGCATCTGGGATTCCAGGGCCTTGACCGTCTCCAGCGCCACGCCCACCACGATGATGACGGAGGTACCGCCGATGGCCACGGAGTTGTTCCCCAGGATCCGTCCGATGATCAGGGGGCAGATGGCCACGATGCCAAGGTAGATGGCGCCGAAGAGGGTGATCTTGTTCAGCACCTTGCGGATGAAGTCCACCGTGGGCTTGCCGGGGCGGAAGCCGGGGATGAAGCCGCCCTGCTTTTTCATGTTGTTGGCGATTTCCACGGGGTTGAACTGAATGCTGGAGTAGAAATAGGCGAAGCCGATGATCAGGATGAAATAGACCACCATATACATGACCGACTTCGTGTCGATGGCGTCATAGATGCTCCGGGACACGGTGCCCTCGGCGGGGATGCCCACGAAGCTCCAGATGGTGATGGGCAGAGAGGCGATGCTCTGGGCGAAGATGACGGGCAGGACGCCGGCCATACTCACCTTCATGGGCAGGTTGCTGCTCTGGCCGCCGTACATCTTCCGGCCCACCTGACGCTTGGCGTACTGCACGGGAATGCGGCGCTCGGCGTCGTTGATGAACACGATGAAGGCGATCAGGGCCAGGCCGCCCACCAGCAGCAGGGCCACGCCCCAGGGAGCCATGGCGCTGCTGAGAATCTGCTGGGCCTGCTCGGCAGTGTAGCCCGCCTGGGTCAGGGTCTCGGCGGTCATGTCGCCGCTCTGGATGGCGGACCACCGGCTGACGCCCTGGGCCATGCTGGAAACCATGGTGGGGACCCGGGAGACGATGCCCGCGAAGAGGATGATGGAAATGCCGTTGCCCACGCCGAACTCCGTGACCTGCTCGCCCATCCACATGACGAAGGAGGAACCGGCGATAAAGGACACGATGATGACCAGGGCGGGCCAGATGCCCTCGGCCCCGGGGGCCAGGATGCCGTAGCGCTTCATCATGAAGTAGTAGCCCACGGCCTGGAGAATGGCGATGGCCACGGTGGTGTAGCGGGTGATGGACTGGATTTTCTTCCGGCCCTCCTCGCCGCCGTCCTTGGCCAGATTCTCCAGGTAGGGAATGGCCACGGTGAGCAGCTGGATGATGATGGAGCTGTTGATATAGGGCTGAATGCTCAGGGCGAAGACCGTGGCGGTGGCGAAGGCGCCGCCGCTCATCACGTTGTACAGGCCCAGAATCGTCGCGCCCATGCCCTGAAGCTGCGCTTCCAGCTGGGCCACGTCGATATAGGGGACGGTGATGGCGTTGCCGATCCGGAAAATCAGGAGAATCAGCAGCGTGAAGACGAGCTTCTTTCTCAGTTCCGGGATGGCCCAGGCTTTGCGAATCGTTTGGATCACGTTACTTCACCTCCGCCTTTCCGCCGGCTGCCTCGATGGCCTCCCTGGCAGACGCGGAGAAAGCGTTGGCCTTGACATTGACCTTTTTCGTGAGCTTGCCGTTGCCCAGGACCTTGAAGCCGTACTCACATTTGCTGAGGACGCCCTTTTCCAGCAGCGCCTCGGCGGTGACGGTGTCTCCGTCGTTAAACGCGTTCAGGGCACTGAGATTCACGTCCTCCAGGGGCTTCGCGAAGATATTGTTGAAGCCGCGCTTGGGGACCCGGCGGGCCAGAGGCATCTGGCCGCCCTCGAATCCCACGCGGACCTTGCCGCCGGAACGGGCCTTCTGGCCCTTGTGGCCGCGGCCGCCGGTCTTGCCGTTGCCGGAGCCGGCGCCCCGGCCCTTGCGGTAAGCCTCACGGACAGACCCTTCGGCGGGAGACAGTTCGCTTAATTTCATGTTTGGCGCCTCCTTACTTCTCTTCGGTAACATGCAGCAGGTAACCGATCTTCGCCACTTTTCCGCGGGTGGGATCGTTGTCGGGCTGCACGGTGACGTCACCGATCTTGCGCAGACCCAGGGAATGCGCGGTGGCAACCTGCTTTTCCAGGCGGCCGTTCAGGCTCTTGACGAGCTCAATCCTTAAGTTTGCCACGTTTGTCGCCTCCTTAACCCACGATGTCTTCGACGCTCTTGCCCCGGATGCGGGCGACCTCCTCGGGACCGCGCATACTCTTGAGTCCCTGGAAGGCGGCGGCGACGACGTTGTTGGGGTTGTTGGACCGGAGGCTCTTGGCACGGATGTCCTTGATGCCCGCGGCCTCCACGACGGCGCGGACCGCGCCGCCGGCGATGACGCCGGTACCGGGGGCGGCGGGCTTCATCAGAACCCTTCCCGCGCCGGCTTCCCCGATGGTCTCATGGGGCAGGGTGGTGCCCGCAAGAGTGACGGTGATCATGTTCTTCTTGGCGGCCTCGATGCCCTTGCGGATGGCCTCGGGAACCTCGGCGGCCTTGCCCAGGCCGTAGCCGACCTTGCCCTTGCCGTCGCCCACGACCACCAGGGCGGAGAATTTCATGACCCGGCCGCCCTTCACGGTCTTGGAAACGCGGTTCAGGTACACGACTTTCTCAATATACTCGCTCTGCTCTCTCTCAAATCTAGGCATTGAACGTTCCTCCCTCCTTAGAACTGCAGGCCGCCCTCGCGGGCGCCCTCGGCCAGAGCCTTCACCCGGCCGTGATACAGGTAGCCGCCGCGGGCGAAGACCACGGTCTCGATACCCTTGGCCTTGGCCCGCTCGGCCACGAGCTTGCCCACGGCCGCGGCCGCGGCGACATTCCCGCCGTAGCCTTCGATGGCCTTGTCCAGGGAAGAGGCGGAGACCAGGGTCACGCCCGCCACATCGTCGATGATCTGGGCGTAGATGTTGGCCTCACTGCGGAACACGTTCAGGCGCGGCATCTCGGGGGTGCCGGAGATCTTGGCGCGCACCCTCTTGTGGCGCTTCATGCGCTGGGCGTTGGTATTGGGTCTTTTAATCATTTCGGCACACCTCCTTACTTCTTGGCGCCGGTCTTACCGACCTTGCGGCGGATGGTTTCATTGGCGTACTTGATGCCCTTGCCCTTGTACGGCTCGGGCGGGCGCTTCTCGCGGACCTCGGCGGCAAACTGGCCGACGGCCTCCTTGTCGCAGCCGCGGATGATGATTTTATTGGGGGAGGGAACCTCGATGGTGATGCCCTCCACCTCCGAAACGATCACCTGATGGGAAAAGCCCAGGTTCATGACCAGGTTGTTCCCCTCCTTCGCCACACGGTAGCCCACGCCGTTGACCTCCAGCTCCTTGGCATAGCCGTCGGTGACGCCGACGATCATGTTGTGCAGGAGCGTGCGGGTCAGGCCGTGGAGGCTGCGGTGCAGCTTATCCTCGGAAGGGCGCTTCACGGTGATCGCAGTGCCTTCCTGTTCAATGATCATCTCCGGGCGCAGCGCGCGGGTCAGCTGGCCCTTGGGTCCCTTCACAGTGACCACATTACCCTCGGCGATGTTCACGGTCACGCCGGCGGGGACGGTAATGGGCATTCTGCCGATTCTAGACATTGTTCAATACCCTCCTTACCAGACGAACGCCAGGACTTCGCCGCCGACATGGAGCTCGCGGGCCTTCTTGTCGGTCATGACGCCCTTGGACGTGGAGATGATAGCGATGCCAAGACCCCGGAGCACGCGGGGCAGCTCGTCGGCGCCCACGTAGACCCGAAGGCCCGGCTTGGAGACGCGGCGCAGGCCGGTGATGACCTTTTCCTTGCCCGCGTTGTACTTCAGGGTGATGTGAATTTTTCCCTGGGTGCCGTCGTCCACGATCTGGAAATTCTTGATATAGCCCTCGTCCAGCAGAATCTGAGCGATGCTCTTCTTCATGTTGGAGGCGGGGACGTCCACGGTGTCGTGTTTCGCGCTGACGGCGTTGCGGATGCGAGTGAGCATATCCGCAACCGGATCGGTGATTTGCATGGATGAATCCTCCTGTTTTAGAGTTGCGGCCTTGGGCCGCTTCAGCAGCGAGGTATCATGACCAATTGGGCTCCTCGGCCCGATTGGCCATGACCTTTCGCCGTCTGCCGCAGGCTGACACCTGTCAGCCTGCGCAAGTTTTCAAAACTTCTTTGAAGCTTTGAAAACTTATTGATTGAATATGAAAGACACCCCTGATGGGTTTCTTTCAAACTATCTTCCTTTCCGAGACGCCCGGATATTTCTCCAGGTCCCCGGTGAGGACAACTTAGATGGTCCTTAGAAGGACGCTTTCCGTACGCCGGGAATCTCGCCTTTGTAGGCCAGCTCCCGGAAGCAGATACGGCAAACGCCGTAGTCCCGGAGATACGCGTGGGGACGGCCGCAGAGCTTGCAGCGGTTGTACTTCCGGCTGGAGTACTTGGCGGGGCGCTGCTGCTTCAGAATCATGGATTTCTTAGCCATTCTTCTCTCCCTCCTTAGCGGGCGAAGGGCGCGCCGACCTGGGTGAGCAGGGCGCGGGCCTCTTCGTCGGTGTGCGCGGTGGTGCAGATGACCACATCCATGCCCCGGATCTTGTCGATCTTGTCATACTCGATCTCGGGGAAGATCAGCTGCTCCCGGATGCCCAGGGCGTAGTTGCCCCGGCCGTCGAAGGCGTTGGGGCTGATGCCCTGGAAGTCCCGGACCCGGGGCAGGGCCACGTTGAACAGGCGGTCCAGGAACTCCCACATCTTCTCGCCCCGGAGGGTGACCTTCGCGCCGATGGGCATGTTCTCACGGAGCTTGAAGTTGGCGATGTTCTTCCGGGAGCGGGTGATGATGGGCTTCTGGCCGGTGATCTGGGCCAGGTCCCGGACCACGTTGTCCAGGATCTTGGCATTCTCCTTGGCCTCGCCGCAGCCCACGTTCACGACCACCTTGTCGATCTTGGGAATCTGCATGACGCTCTTGTAGCCGAACTGCTTCATCAGGGCGGGAGCGACCTCGGCCTCGTATTTCGCCTTGAGGTTGGGCACTTTCTTGTCAGCCATGTTTCACTCCTCCTCCCTTACAGCTCGGCGCCGCACTTCTTGCAGATGCGGACGCTGACGTTTTTCTCTTTGCCGGCCACGGTCTTCTTCTCCACCTTGTGGCCCACCCGGGTGGGCTTGCCGCACTTGGGGCAGACCACCTGGACCTTGCAGGCCGCGATGGCGGCTTCCCGCTTGACGATGCCGCCCTCCTCGCCCTGCCGGCGGGGCTTGATGTGGCAGGTGACCAGATTCAATCCCTCCACCACGACCTTGTTTTCCTTCGGCAGGGTGGCAATGACCTTCCCCTGGTGGGTTTTCAGGTCCTTGTCCTTACCGCCGTCGCCGGAGAGACGGACGACCGTGTCGCCCTTTTTGATGTTCATAGACATTTCCTTGCCCTCCTCAAATCACTTCGGGCGCCAGGGACAGGATCTTCATGTAATCCTTGTCCCGCAGCTCGCGGGCCACGGGCCCAAAGATACGGGTGCCGCGGGGGTTCTTGTCGTCCTTGATGAGGACCGCCGCGTTGTCGTCGAACCGGACATAGGTCCCGTCGTTCCGGCGGATGCCCTTGGCGGAGCGGACGATGACGGCCTTGACCACCTCGCCCTTCTTCACGGTGCCGCCGGGGGCGGACTTGCGGACGGAGGCCACGATCACGTCGCCGATGTTCCCGTATTTGCGCTTGGAACCGCCCAGGACCCGGATGCACTTGATTTCCTTGGCGCCGGTGTTGTCGGCGACCTTCAGGAAGGTTTCCTGCTGAATCATAACTCGACGCCTCCTTACTTCGCTTTCTCGATGATCTCAACCACGCGCCAGCGCTTGTCCTTGGACAGGGGGCGGGTCTCCATCACTTTCACCTTGTCGCCGACGCCGCAGCTGTTCTGCTCGTCATGGGCTTTCAGCTTGTAGGTCCGGCCGACGATCTTCTTGTACAGAGGGTGGGCCACCCGGTCCTCGATGGCGACCACGACGGTCTTGTCCATCTTGTCGGAGACCACCTTGCCAACCCGGGTCTTGCGGGAGGAAGTTCTCTTCTCGTCCATGTTTCCTTACCTCCTTCTCACTGCTTGCCGGAAGCGGAGAGCTCCCGGAGCACGGTCTTGACTCGGGCAATGTCATGCTTGGTCTCCCGGATCTTCACGGGATTGTCCAGCTGGTTGGTGGCGTGCTGCATACGAAGGAAGAACAGGTCCTTCTTCAGCCCCGTCAGCTTCTCGTTCAGCTGCTCCGGGGTCATCTTGCGAATCTCACGAATTTCACTTGCCTTCATCTTACTCACCTGCTTCCTCGGCGCGGGCGATGACCTTGGTCTTGATGGGCAGCTTGTGGCTGGCCAGACGCAGGGCCTCGCGGGCAACTTCTTCAGATACGCCGGCGATCTCGAACATGACGCGGCCGGGCTTCACGACGGCGACCCAGAACTCGGGGGAGCCCTTGCCGGAGCCCATGCGGGTCTCGGCGGGCTTCTTGGTCACGGGCTTGTCGGGGAAAATCTTGATCCAGACCTGGCCGCCGCGCTTGGTGTAGCGGGTCATGGCGATACGGGCCGCCTCGATCTGGTTGCTGGTGATCCAGGCGGGCTCGGTGGCCACAAGGCCATACTCGCCGTAAGCCAGGGTGTTGCCACGGGTGGCCTTGCCGGTCATGCGGCCGCGGTGCACGCGGCGGTACTTGACTCTCTTCGGCATCAGCATCAGTTGCTTCCTCCTTCCTTGGGGGCCGCGGGAGCGGCGGGCGCTGCGGGGGCGGGACGGGCGGGGGCGCGGTTGAAGCCGCCCTGGGGACGTCCGGCCCCGGCGCGGTTGAAGCCGCCGCCCTGGCCGGGCCGTCCGCCGCCTCCGGCCCGGTTGAAGCCGCCGCCCTGACGGTCCCGATTGAAGCCGCCCCGGCGGTCGCCGTCACGGCGGGGACGACGCTCACGACGCTCCTGATAGGGCTTGGAGGTGTCCATGGTGCGGGGGGTGGTGCGCAGGGTCTGAGAGAGGACCTCGCCCTTGTAGATCCACACCTTCACGCCGATGCGGCCGAAGGTGGTGGCGGCCTCCGCGAAGCCGTACTCGATGTCGGCCCGGATGGTCTGCAGGGGGATGGTGCCCTCGTGATAGTGCTCGACGCCGGCGATCTCGCGGCCGCCCAGACGGCCGGAGCAGCAGGTCTTGATGCCCTTGGCGCCGGCCCGCATGGCCCGGGCCATGGCGTTCTTCATGGCGCGGCGGTGGGAGATGCGCTTTTCCAGCTGCTGGGCGATGTTCTCCGCCACCAGCTGGGCGTTCATGTCGGGGTTGCGGACCTCGACGATGTTCAGGCGGACCTTCTTGCCCACCAGCTTCTCCACGGCCAGACGGTACTGCTCGATCTGCTCGCCGCCCTTGCCGATGACCATGCCGGGCCGGGCGCAGTGCAGGAAGACCGTCACCACGTCGCCGCTGCGCTCAATCTCGATCTTGGGCACGCCGGCACCGTACAGGGTCTTTTTCAGATACTTGCGGATCTTCTGGTCTTCCACGATCAGGTCGCCGACCTTCTCGTCACTGGCATACCAGCGGGAATCCCAGTCTTTGATGACGCCCACGCGCAGGCCGTGGGGATTGACTTTCTGTCCCATAAACGGTTCTCCTCCCTCTTATGCCTTTTCCGTCACAGCCAGGGTGACGTGAGAAGTGCGCTTGTTGATACGGTAGGCGCGGCCCTGGGCCCGGGGCATCATCCGCTTGAGGATGGGGCCGGGCGTGGCGTACACCTCGGACACCACCAGCTTGGCGGGGTCCATGCCGAAGTTGTTCTCGGCGTTGGCAACGGCGCTCTTCAGCAGCTTCTGCAGGGGCTCGGAGGCGGCCTTGGGGGTCTGCATCAGGATGGCCATGGCGCTGCCCGCGTCCTTGCCGCGGATCAGGTCGCAGACGATCTGGACCTTCCGGGGGGCGATGCGGACGTAGCGCAGATAGGCCTTCGCAACTTTATTTTCCATGTTCTGCATCCTCCTTCAACTCAGTCCTTCCGGTGTCCGCGGAAGGTGCGGGTGGGGGCGAACTCACCCAGCTTGTGGCCGACCATGTCCTCCTGGACATAGACGGGCACGTGCTTCCGGCCATCGTGCACGGCGATGGTGTGGCCCACGAAGGAGGGGAAGATGGTGGAGCTGCGGCTCCAGGTCTTCAGGACCTTCTTCTCGTTCTTCGCGTTCATTTCCTCGACCCGCTTCAGGAGCTCGGGGGCAACGTACGGGCCTTTCTTGATGGATCTGCTCATATTTCATCTGCCTCCCTTACTTCTCGTTGCGGCGCTTGACGATGAATTTGCTGGTGGGGTTCTTCTTCTTCCGGGTCTTGTAGCCCAGAGCCGGCTTGCCCCAGGGGGTCACGGGGCCGGGACGGCCGACGGGCGCGCGGCCCTCGCCGCCGCCGTGGGGGTGGTCGCAGGGGTTCATGACGGAGCCCCGGACCGTCGGGCGCCAGCCCATGTGGCGCTTGCGTCCCGCCTTGCCGATGTTGATGTTGGCGTGGTCAATGTTGCCCACCTGGCCGATGGTGGCCATGCAGTTGGTCCGGACGATGCGGACCTCGCCGGAGGGCATGCGGATCTGGGCGTCGCCGCCCTCCTTGGCCATGAGCTGGGCCGCGGTGCCGGCGGAGCGCACCAGCTGGGCGCCGTTGCCGGGGTGGAGCTCGATGTTGTGGATCATGGTGCCCACGGGGATGTTGGCCAGGGGGAGGGCGTTGCCCTCCTTGATGTCGGCGCTGGGGCCGGACTCCACCTTGTCGCCGGCCTTCAGGCCCACGGGGGCCAGAATGTAGCGGCGCTCGCCGTCCTCATACTCCAGGAGGGCGATGTTGGCGGAGCGGTTGGGGTCGTACTCCAGGCGGAGGACGGTGGCGAAGCAATCGTGCTTATCCCGCTTGAAGTCGATGACGCGGTATTTGCGCTTGTTGCCGCCGCCCCGGTGGCGGACGGTGATGCGGCCGTAGCTGTTCCGGCCGGCGCTCTTCTTCAGGGTCTCGGTGAGCTTGGGCTCGGGCTTGGCCTTCTTGTCGATGCCGTCGAATCCGGAGACCGTCATCTGACGCCGGGAGGGAGTCGTCGGCTTGAAAGTTTTAATGGACATCTGTCGTTACACTCCTTCCGTAGAATCAGACCATGCCTTCGAAGAACTCGATGGTCTTGGAATCGGGGGTCAGCTGGACATAGGCCTTCTTCCAGGTCTTCGTCATGCCCGGACGGCCCGCGCCCATGCGCTTTTCCTTGCCGGGGACCGTCAGGGTGTTGACGGCGGCGACCTTCACGCCGAAGATCTCCTCCACGGCCTTCTTGATCTCAATTTTTCCGGCGCCGGGGGCCACCTCGAAGACGTACTTCTTCTCGGCGGCGCCGGCCATGGCCCGCTCGGTGATGATGGGGCGGATCACGATATCGTATGCGGTCATTACGCGTACACCTCCTCGATTTTGGCGAGGGCGGCCTGATCCACCACCAGATACTTGGCGTTCAGGATGTCATAGACATTCAGCTGCGCCGCGGGGGTGGTCAGCACGCCGGGAAGATTCCGGGCGCTCTTGACGATCGTCTCGTCCACCGCGGGGGTGACCACCACGGCCTTGCCGTCGACCTTGACAGCGTCCAGGAATTTGCGGAACTCGGCGGTTTTGATCTCCGCCTGCTTGATGGAGTCGATGACCACCAGCTGGCCCTCGGCGGCCTTGGCGGAGAGGACGGACTTCAGGGCCAGGCGCCGGACCTTCTTGTTCAGCACGTAGCGGTAGCTCCGGGGCTTCGGCGCGAAGACGATGCCGCCGTGGGTCCACTGGGGAGCCCGGGTGCTGCCCTGGCGGGCATGGCCCGTGCCCTTCTGGCGCCAGGGCTTTTTGCCGCCGCCGGAGACCTCCGCGCGGGTCAGGGCGCTCTGGGTGCCCTGACGGCAGTTGGCGAGGTGGTTCTTCACAACCTCGTGGACGACGGCCTCATTGGGCTCGATGCCGAAGATGGCGTCGTTCAGTTCCACAGTGCCGACTTCCGCGCCGGCCATGTTCAAAACTTTCACAGTAGACATTTACTCAGCACCCCTTTCTCACTTGCTTCTGGCGGAGGCCTTCTGCGGGTTGCGGCCGGAAGCCTTCTGCGGGTTCTTGCTGATGTCCGCGCCGGCCTGCTTGACCTTGTGGACCTTGACCGTGGACTTGATGGTCACAAGCCCGCCCTTGGGTCCGGGCACCGCGCCGCAGACCACCAGCATGTTCAGCTCGGGGTCCACCTTGACGACGGAGAGGTTCTGGACGGTGACCTGGTCCACGCCCATGTGGCCCGCGCCGTCCCGGCCCTTGGCGATGTGGCCCGGGGTCGTGCCGGCGCCCAGGGAGCCCTGATGCCGGTGGACGGGGCCGCCGCCGTGGGTGTTGCGCTTCACGGCCGCGCCGTGGCGCTTGACCACGCCCTGGAAGCCGTGGCCCTTGCTGGTTCCGGTGACGTCCACGAAGTCCCCGGCGGCGAAGGTGTCGGCCTTGACAATGTCGCCCACGTTCAGCTCGGCGGCGTTTTCCAGGTTGAACTCCTTCAGGTGCTTCTTGGGGGCGACGCCCGCCTTGTTCAGGTGGCCCAGCTCGGGCTTGGTGAGCTTGCGCTCGGCAATGTCCTCGAAGCCCAGCTGCACGGCCTCATAGCCGTCCTTTTCAGCCGTCTTCTTCTGCACGACCACGCAGGGGCCCGCCTCGATGACCGTGACGGGGATCACGTGGCCGTTCTCGTCAAAAATCTGGGACATGCCCACTTTTTTGCCGATGATCGCTTTCATGTAGGTTCCTCCTTAAATAAAGGTTATTGGTTGACCGGCCTCGGCCATTGGGAAACCGTTCCGGCCAACTTGACCCGCTTGCCTCAATAGCGCGGCAAGCCGCGGTTCAACATGGTAATGGGGGCTTACAGCTTGATCTCGATCTCCACGCCGGCGGGGAGCTCCAGGGCCATCAGGGCCTCCACGGTCTTGGGGGAGGACTTGGCGATGTCGATGAGCCGCTTGTGGGTCCGGCGCTCGAACTGCTCCCGGCTGTCCTTGTGCTTGTGGACGGAGCGCAGGATGGTGATGATCTCCTTCTTGGTGGGCAGGGGAATGGGGCCGGAGACCTCGGCGCCGGTGCGCTTGGCGGTCTCCACGATTTTTTCCGCGCTCTGGTCGATCACCTGGTGGTCATACGCCTTCAGGCGAATGCGGATCTTTTCCTTCTGTGCCATGTTCGGGTTCCTCCTGATTCGTACGGTTTTTTATTGTGACCTCGTCCCGTACGGCGAGAGAAATTTTTCTGTCCGCTTATCCGTGCGTATCATTCCGGCTCATGAAAAAACCCGGCGCAAAAGCAAGCCGGTTCCGTCATGGCGCGGCGATCTACGCTCGCGTTCAGACCTTTCTCAGCCGCCCGATTATCGGACATACTCCCCGGAAGTTACCTCTTGCGAGCAATCTCCCGGTTCATCGCGGTCGCGGGGCGCAGAGGGAGTCCCTCTCCGCCGCATGCCCATACATAATAATAGAAAAACCGTCCCGTGTCAAGAGAAATTTTGCCGGATTTCCTCTTTTTTTCAAAGGCCCCTCCGTCGCATCGCCGAAAGACCTCCCCCGGAGTCCGAATGGCGGAATCGGGAACAAAAATTTGCAAAAAGGCTTGCGCTTTCTCATGAGCTGTGGTATATTGCATATGTTAGAGTAAGATGGAAGCTGAGGTAAGGAGTGGGCCGCGGTCCGCTCTTTTTGTTGGCCCTGTTGGGCCAGCAAAAAGAGCTTGACGTTTTTCAGCTTTGCTGAAAAACGTGGGATTGAAATCGCGCAGGAAACCCCTCCTGGGTTTCCCGCACACACCCTTCCTTCCCGCTAACGAAAATCTTTCATCATTACAAGGGAGAAAGCTCTATGAAAAAAATCACCGAACTCACCGCGGAGCTGGCCGCCCCGGTTATTGAGGAGGCGGGCTGCACCCTTTGGGATGTGGAGTACGTCAAGGAGGGCGGGACCTGGTACCTCCGGGTTCTCCTGGACAAGGAGGGCGGCGTGGATATCCTGGACTGCGAGGCCGTGTCCCGGAAGCTGTCGGACCTTCTGGACGAGGCGGACCCCATTGAGGGGAGCTACACCCTGGAGGTGGGCTCCGCCGGGGCGGAGCGGGCGCTGAAGCGGCCCGGGGACTTCGCCCGATTCATGGGCAGCCCCGTGCTGGTGAAGCTCTACCGCGCCCAGGACGGGCGGAAGGAGGTCCCCGGCGTCCTCAAGGCCTATGACCTGGAGACCGGGGCCATCACCGTGGAGAGCGGCGGGGCGTCCCGGACCTTCGAGAAGAAGGACGTGGCCCTGATCCGCCTGCGGGTGGAGTTCTGAGGCCCGGCGCGGGGACAGCGGATATTCCGAGGATTGAGCATCAGTATTATATTTAAATGTATTAACGGATAAGGAGAATCGGCAAAGATGAGAGGCAAAAAGCAGAAGGAACCCGCCGGCATGAATCCCGGGGAGATCTTCGCCGCTCTGGAGCTTCTGGAGCAGGAGCGGGGCATCCCCAAGGAGGCCATGCTGGAAAAGGTCATCAAGGCCATCACCACCGCCTACCAGCGGGACCACAAGGACGTGGAGGAGGAAAACATCGTCGTGGAGGCGGACGAGGAGCACAAGGAGCTCCGCATGTTCATCCGCAAGACCGTGGTGGACGAGGAGGACTATGTGGACCCCTTCAACGAGATGTCTCTGGAGGAGGCCAAGGCCCTTTCCGCCCGGTATGAGATCGGGGACGTGGTGAACATCCCGGTGGACAAGATGGAGTTCGGCCGCATCGCCGCCGGAAACGGCAAGCAGGTCATCATTCAGGGCCTCCGGGAGGCCGAGCGGGGCAAGGTCTACGACGAGTTCAACTCCAAGCAGCACGAGATTCTCACCGGCGTGGTCACCCGGATCGACCCCCGGAACGGCGCGGCCTCCCTCCGCATCGGCACCGGCGCGGAGTCCACGGAGGCGCTGCTGCTGGCCGGGGAGCAGGTCCCCGGCGAGCCCCTGGAGGAGGGCATGCACATCAAGGTCTATGTGGTGGACGTGCGCCACTCCACCCGGGGGCCCCAGGTGCTGATCTCCCGGACCCACCCGGGCCTCGTGAAGCGCCTCTTCGAGCTGGAGGTCCCGGAGATCTTCGACGGCACCGTGGAGGTCCGGTCCATCGCCCGGGAGGCGGGCAGCCGCACCAAGATGGCCGTCTGGTCCCGGGAGGAGAACGTGGACCCCATCGGCGCCTGCGTGGGCCCCAGGGGCCAGCGGGTGGCCGCCATCGTCGACGAGCTCCGGGGGGAGAAGATCGACATCATCAAGTGGAGCGAGGACCCCGCCGAGTTCATCGCCGCCGCCCTGGCCCCCGCCGACGTGGTGGAGGTCCGTCTGGCGGAGGACGGCAAGGTCTGCCGCTGCGTGGTGCCCGACGACCAGCTGTCCCTGGCCATCGGCAAGGAGGGCCAGAACGCCCGCCTCGCGGCCCGGCTCACCAGCTACAAGATCGACATCAAGCCCCAGAGCTACCAGCCCGGGGAGGACGACGAGCTCTTCGGCGCGGAAAGGCCGGAGGTCCCGGAGGAGGACCCGGCCCCCGAAGCCGGGGAGGCCCCGGAGTCCACGGAGGAGTAAGCGCGGCGGAGCGCCGCCGGTTTTGAACAGAAAGGGGGGACCCGCGTGCCCAAGGTGAAAAAGATTCCCCAGCGCCAGTGCGTCGGCTGCCGGGAGATGAAGGACAAGAAATCCCTTCTGCGGGTGGTCCGCTCCCCGGAGGGAGCGGTGAGCCTGGACTTCACGGGAAAGAAGCCCGGCCGGGGGGCCTATGTGTGCCCGGACCCGGCCTGCCTGAAAAAGGCCCGGAAGTCCCGGGCCCTGGAGCGGGCCTTCGAGACCGCCATTCCCCCGGAGGTCTATGACGCCATGGAGGCGGAGCTGGGAGGCGGGACATGAGCGGAAACAACGTGCTGTCCCTGCTGGGTCTCGCCCTCCGGGGCGGGAGGCTGGCCGTGGGAGAGGAACCCGCGGCCCTGGCCGCCAAGGCCGGGCAGGCCCGGCTGCTGCTGACCGCCTCCGACGCGGCGGGAAACACCCTCCGCCGGGCGGAGCATCTGGCGGAGGAGGGGCACTGCCTCTGGCTGGTCCTCCCCTTCACCAAGGCGGAGCTGGGCGGGGCCCTGGGCCGGGCCAGCGCCGCCATCGCGGCCCTGACGGATCTGGGGCTCGCCGCCGCCGTGGCGGAGCGGCTGGCCCGGTTGGACCCGGAGCGCTACGGCGAGGCCGCCGCCCGGATGGACCTGAAGCGCCGCCGGGCCAGGGAGCGGAAGGACGCCCCCCGCCGGGACCCGCCGAAAAAGGCCCCGCCGCCGAAAGAGCGGGACCGCCGGGCCGGAACGCCCCGCCGGGAGGAGGGCCGTCCTCCCAGGGACGGACGGAGGCCGGGCAGAGCCGGAGCGCCCCGTCCCCGAAACGGCAGGCCGGGGGAGAACCGGGCCGGGAGGCCGGAGCGTCCCGAAGCGCGGGGCCCCGCCAAGGGCCGTCCGCCCCGCGGGGGCGGCGGGGGCAGACCCCCCTTCGGCCGGACCAAGGGCGGGGGGCGCTGAGGTGCCGCCCCGGACGACAGGGCCCCGCCGCGGCCCATACTTCATAAAAATTCACCGCTCCCGAGTCCGTCTGAAAGCCGGCGGAGAGTCCGCCGGTTTTCAAACGGGCTCCTGGAGAGGAACAGAACGAGGTGTTTCATTTGGCTATTGAAAAATACAGAGTCCACGAGGTGGCGAAGGACTTCGGCCTCCCCACCAAGACCATCACGGAGATCCTGACCCGGTACGGCGCGGCTCCCAAGAACCACATGCAGGTCCTGACGGACCGGGAGCTGTCCATCATCTTCGACCGGCTGACCCAGGACCATCCCGTCTCCGACATCCAGGTCATCTTCCAGGAGACCTATCAGGAGGCGAAGCCCGCCCCGGCGGCTCCCGCCCGGGAGACGCCCCCCGCCCCGGCGGAGGAGAAGAAGCCGGGCCCGCAGGGCAAGCCCGCCTCCCCCCAGCAGGGAAAGCCCGCTCAGAGCGGCCAGCAGAATCAGCAGCCCCAGAAGCAGCAGGGCGGACAGAGCAGGCCCGCCCCCCAGCAGCAGGGCCAGCAGCCCGTCCAGAAGCCCGTCAGCCGGGTGCCCCAGAAGAAGATCGTGGACACCCGGAAGGGCGGCGACGTGAACCTCGCCAAGTACGACGAGCGCCTGGAGACCCTGGGCGGCCAGCAGGGTGAGCGGATGCAGCGCCAGCAGCGCTCCGGCCGGGAGAAGGTCCAGGGCCGGAACCAGCGCCGGGGCGGTCCCGCCTTCTCCAACAAGCGCCGCCAGGACGAGGCGGAGAAAATGCGCCGCCTCCAGCTGGAAATCGCCAAGAAGGCCCCCGTCAAGGTCCAGATTCCCGACGAGATTTCCGTGGGCGAACTGGCCAGCCGGATGAAGAAGACCGGCGCGGAGGTGGTGAAGGCCCTGATGAAAAACGGCATCATGGCCTCCCTGCCCCAGATGATCGACTACGACACCGCCGCCTTCATCGCCGAGGAAATGGGCTGCAAGGTGGAAAAGGAAGTCGTGGTCACCATCGAGGAAAAGCTCATCGACGTGTCCGAGGACAGGGCCGAGGATCTGGTGCCCCGGGCCCCGGTGGTGGTGGTCATGGGCCACGTGGACCACGGCAAGACCTCCCTGCTGGACACCATCCGGAACACGTCTGTTGCCTCCGGAGAGGCCGGCGGCATCACCCAGCACATCGGCGCCTATCAGGTCCAGGTCAACGGCAAGCCCATCACCTTCCTGGACACCCCGGGCCACGAGGCCTTCACCTCCATGCGGGCCCGGGGCGCCATGGTGACGGACATCGCCATTCTGATGGTGGCGGCGGACGACGGCATCATGCCCCAGACCATTGAATCCATCTCCCACGCCAAGGCGGCCAACATCCCCATCCTGGTGGCCGTCAACAAAATCGACAAGGAAAACGCCAACCCGGACCGTGTCATGCAGCAGCTGACGGAGCACGGCCTGGTCCCCGAGGACTGGGGCGGGGAGACCATCTGCTGCAAGGTCTCCGCCAAGAAGAACATCGGCATTGAAAACCTCCTGGAAAACCTGGTGCTCCTGGCGGAGATTCAGGAGCTGAAGGCCAACCCCAACCGGGCGGGCCAGGGCACCGTCATCGAGGCGCGGCTGGACAAGGGCCGGGGCCCCGTGGCGACCCTGCTGGTCCAGAACGGAACCCTGAAGCAGGGGGACATCATCATCGCGGGCACCGCCGTGGGCCGGGTCCGCACCATGCTGGACTACCGGGGCGGGCGGCTCACCGAGGCGGGCCCCTCCGTCCCCGTGGAGATCGCGGGCCTCAGCGAGGCCCCCACCGCCGGGTCCCCCTTCTTCGCCGTCAGCGACGAGCGGATGGCCCGGGAGCTGGTGGAGCAGCGCAAGGCCGAGGAGCGGGCCAAGGCCGCCGCTCCCGTGCAGAAGGTCAGCCTGGAGAATCTGTTCGACCAGATCCAGGCCGGCGAGCGGAAGGAGCTGGCCCTCATCGTCAAGGCCGACGTCCAGGGCAGCGTGGAGGCGGTGAAGGCGTCTCTCGAAAAGCTCTCCAACGACGAGGTCAACGTCCGGGTCATCCACGGCGGCGTGGGCGCGGTGAACGAATCCGACGTCATGCTGGCCTCCTCCTCCAACGCCATCATCGTGGGCTTCAACGTCCGGCCGGACGCCGCCGCCCGGGACGGCGCGGCGCGGCAGAACGTGGATATGCGGATGTACCGGGTCATCTACGACTGCATCGACGAGATCACCGCCGCCATGAAGGGCATGCTGGCCCCCAAGTACCGGGAGGCCCTGCTGGGCCACGCGGAGGTCCGCCAGACCTACAAGGTCTCCGGCGTCGGCACCGTGGCGGGCTGCTACGTCCAGGACGGCAGGATCGTCCGGAACTGCTCCATCCGGCTGGTCCGGGACGGCATCGTCATCCACGAGGGCCAGCTGGCCTCCCTCCAGCGGTTCAAGGACGCGGCCAAGGAAGTGGCCAGCGGTTACGAGTGCGGCCTGACCATCGAGAAGTTCAACGACATCAAGGAAGGCGACATCGTGGAAGGCTATACCATGGAGGAAATCCCCCAGTAAGGACATGATAAAGGCGGCGGGGTCACCGCCGCCTTTATCAGAGAAGGAGAACAGCTATGGCATCCAACCGAATCAACCGCATCAACGACGAAATCCAGCGGGAGCTGGCGGACCAGCTCCGGAATCTGAAGGACCCCCGGGTCTCCGGCATGGTGTCCATCACCCGGGTGGACACCACGGGCGACCTGCGCTGCGCCCGGGTCTATGTCAGCGCCCTGAACAAGGAGCAGGAGAAGGACGTGCTCAAGGGCCTGAAATCCGCCTCCGGCTTCCTCCGCCGGGAGCTGGGCCGGACCCTCCAGCTCCGCTGCACGCCGGAGCTTCAATTCATCGGCGACGACTCCATCCGGCACGGGGCCCATATCCTGGAGCTCCTCCGCCGGGAGGAGGAGAAGGACGCCGCCCGGGGCCCCAGGCCGGAGGTGGAGGAATGACCTCCCTCACGGTGAAGGAGGCCGCGGAGCGCCTGCGGTCCTTTGACAACGTTCTGATTCTGACCCACCTCCGGCCTGACGGGGACACCGTGGGCTCCGCCGCCGCCCTGTGCGAAGGGCTGCGGGCCCTGGGGAAGACGGCGTACCTCCTCCCCAACCCCGGCCTGACGGACACCACGGCCCCTTACTTCCGGCCCTGCGCCGCCTGGGCGGGCTTTGAGCCCCGGCAGGTGGTCTCCGTGGACATCGCCACTGTGGACCTGCTCCCGGAGAACGCCAGGCCCTACGCGGACCGGGTGGACCTGGCCATTGACCACCATCCGTCCTTCGAGGGCTTCGGCCGGGAGAATCTGGTCCGGCCCTCCGCCGCCGCCGCGGGGGAGATCATCTACGACATCCTGGCGGAGCTGGGACCCATCACGGCGGAGATGGCCCTGCCCCTCTATGTGGCCGTGGCCACGGACTGCGGCTGCTTCGCCTACAACAACACCACCGCCCATACCCACGCCGTGGCCGCCGCCCTGCTGCAAACCGGCATCGACTTCCACGCGGTGAACAAGACCTTCTTCCGCACCAAGAGCCGGAAGCGGCTGGCCCTGGAGGCCGCCATGCTCAGCGAAATCGAGTACCACGACCGGGAGCGTGTGGCGGTGCTGGCGGTCCCCCTGTCCCTCATCGCAAGGGTTCAGGCCACGGAGACCGACGCGGAGGACCTGTCCGCCCTGGGCGGGCAGATCGAGGGCGTGGACTGCGCCGTCACCATGCGGGAGCTCCGGCCGGACGTGTGGAAGTTCTCCCTCCGCACCGGGCCCCGGGTCAACGCCACGAAGGCCTGCGCCCTCCTGGGGGGCGGGGGCCACGCCGCCGCCGCAGGGTGCACCGTGGAGGCCCCCTTTGCCGAGGCCAAACGGCGGATGCTGGAGGCCATCGCCCAGGTGGTCCCGGACTTCACTCTGTAAAGCAGGAGGGCCCTTATGCCCAACGGAATCATCATCATCGACAAGCCCGCCGGGTGGACCTCCATGGACGTCTGCGCCAAGCTCCGGGGGGTCTTTCACGAAAAGCGCGTCGGCCACGGCGGGACCCTGGACCCCATGGCCACGGGGGTGCTGCCGGTTTTCGTGGGCCGGGCCACCCGGGCGGTGGAGTTCGCCGAGAACGGGCGGAAGGAGTATCTGGCGGGCCTCCGGCTGGGGGTGACGACGGACACCCAGGACGTGACGGGCACGGTGCTGGAGACCCGCCCCGTGACGGCGGCCCGGGAGGACCTGGAGGCCGCTCTGGAACGTTTCCGGGGGGAGATCGAACAGATTCCCCCCATGTACTCCGCCGTGAAGGTCCAGGGAAAAAAGCTCTATGAGCTGGCCAGGCGCGGCAAAGAGGTGGAGCGGAAGCCCCGGCCCGTCACCATTCACGAGCTGGAGCTTTTGGAGGCGGAGAGTGAAACGGATTTCCGCCTCCGCTGCCTCTGCTCCAAGGGCACGTACATCCGCACCCTGTGCCACGACATCGGACAGGCCCTGGACTGCGGTGGAACGCTGTACAGCCTCCGGCGGACCATGGCGGCGGGGTTCACCCTGGCGGACGCCGTGACCCTGGAGGAGGTGCGGGAACAGGGCGAGGCCCTGCTCTGGCCCCTGGACAGCCTCTTCGCCGGGTATCCCGCCGTGACCCTCCGGTCCCCGGGGCAGGAGAAGCGGGTCCGGAGCGGGGCCCCCGTCACGCTGCCGGGGACGGCGGATGGCACTTACCGGGTCTATGGGAGGGAAGGGGACTTTCTCTGTCTCTCCCGGGCCGTGGGCGGGGAGCTGAAATCCGTCAAGAATTTCTTTGGAGCGTAGTATGAAAGAACGTGTGATAGCCTTGGGCTTCTTCGACGGAGTCCACCTGGGCCACGCCGCCCTTCTCCGCCGCACGGCGGAGGAGGCCGCCCGGCGGGGCTGCACCCCCGCCGTCTTCACCTTCGACCGGCCCCCCAAGGAGGTGGTCACCGGCGTCCCCTGCCCCCTCATCAACTCCCCGGAGGACCGCCGGGACCTGGTGCGGCGGCTCTACGGCATCAAGGAGGTCATCCTGGCCCCCTTCGACCGGGAGATGATGACCACCAGCTGGGAGGACTTCGTCACGGAGCTGCTGGTGGGCCGCTGGCACGCCGTCCATCTGGTGGCGGGCCACGACCACCGTTTCGGCCACAAAAACCAGGGGACGCCGGAGCTTTTGAGGGAGAAGTGCGCCGCCCTGGGCCTGGGCTGCGACATCATCCCGGAGGTGGAGATCGGCGGGGTCACCGTCAGCTCCACCTACATCCGCCGTCTGGTGGAGATGGGCCAGGTGGAGCGGGCGAACCGCTTCCTGGGCCACCCCCACACCCTGACGGGGACGGTCCGCCACGGGCGGGGGCTGGGCTCGGCCCGGCTGTTCCCCACGGCGAACCTGATCATCCCGCCCCATGTGCTGGTGCCCAGCCACGGGGTCTACGTGACCCGGGTTTATTTTCCCGACGGGACCAGCTGCCCCGCCGTCACCAACGTGGGCACCCGGCCCACGGTGAACAGCGGGACGGACGTGACGGTGGAGGCCTGCCTGCTGGACTTCCAGGGGGATTTGTACGGGGAGACGCTGCGGCTGGAGTTCTACAGGCACCTGCGGGACGAAATCCGCTTTGACTCCCTGGACGCCCTCCGGGCCCGGATCGCCGCCGACGCGGAGACAACGAGGCGGTATTTTCAGGAGGAGCACGCTCCATCAGACCTATGAAAAAAGACGGACGGGGTTTCCCGTCCGTCTTTTCTTTTCAACTCTTGAACTCGTCCACGTGGAGGCACCGCATGGCGTTCAGGATGGCGATGAAGGCCACGCCCACGTCGGCGAAGACCGCTTCCCACATGGTGGCCACGCCGAAGGCCCCCAGGAGCAGCACCGCCCCCTTCACCCCCAGGGCGAACCAGATGTTCTGCTTCACGATCCGCAGAGTCTTCCGGGAAATCCGCATGGCGGCGGCGATTTTCGCCGGGTTGTCGTCCATCAGGACGATGTCCGCCGCCTCGATGGCGGCGTCGGAGCCCAGGGCCCCCATGGCGATGCCGATGTCCGCCCGGGTGAGGACCGGCGCGTCGTTGATGCCGTCCCCCACGAAGGCCAGGGCCGCGCCGGGGGACTTGTTCGCAAGCAAAGACTCCACCCGCTCCACCTTGTCCGCCGGGAGAAGCTGGGCGTGGTACTCGTCAATTCCCAGCTCCCGGGCGACGGCCTTCGCCGTGGCCTCGGTGTCTCCGGTGAGCATGACGGCCCTTTTCACCCCCGCCGCCTTCAATCCCTCCACCAGGGTCTTCGCCTCGGGCTTGGGCAGGTCGGAGATGAGGATGTGCCCGGCGTAGCGCCCCTCCACCGTCACGTGGACGATGGTGCCCGGCAGGTCACAGGCCTCCCACTGGACGCCCTCCCGCTCCATCAGGCGGCTGTTGCCGGCGGAGACGGCTTTGCCATCCACCTTGGCGGTGACGCCGTGGCCGGCGATCTCCTCCACCTCCGTGACCCGGTTGGGATCAATCTCCTTCCCCCACGCCTTGCGGAGGGAGACGGAGATGGGATGGCTGGACCAGCTCTCCGCCAGGGCGGCGGCCTCCAGCAGGGCGTCCTCCGTGACGCCCTGGCCTGGGTGCAGGGCGGTGACGGTGAAGCTCCCCTGGGTCAGGGTGCCGGTTTTGTCGAAGACCACGGTCTCCGTCCGGGCCAGGGTCTCCAGGTAGTTGCTGCCCTTCACCAGGATGCCGCACTTGCTGGCCCCGCCGATGCCGCCGAAGAAGCTGAGGGGCACGGAGATGACCAGGGCGCAGGGGCAGGAGATGACCAGGAAGATCAGCGCCCGGTGAAGCCAGCCGGTCCAGCTGGTCCCCGCCAGGAAGGCGGGCTGGGCGGAGGCCGGAAGCAGGGCCAGGGCAATCGTCGGAATCAGGAACAGGGCCGTGGCCGCGAGGACGACGCAGGGGGTGTAGTACCGGGCGAAGCGGGTGATGAAGTTCTCGCTGGCGGCCTTCTTCTCCCCGGCGTTTTCCACCAGGTCCAGGATCTTGGACACGGTGGATTCCTCGCAGGGCTTGGTCACCCGCACCCGCAGCAGGCCGGACTGGTTCACGCAGCCGCTGATGACCGGGTCTCCGGGCCCCACGTCCCGGGGCACGGACTCTCCGGTGAGGGCGGCGGTGTCCAGGGCGGACACGCCCTCGATGACCTCGCCGTCCAGGGGGACCCGCTCGCCGGGCTTTACCACGATGACGGAGCCGACCTCCACATCCTCCGGGTCGACTTCCTCCAGGGAGCCGTCCTCGTTCTCCAGGTTGGCGGTGTCGGGGCGGATGTCCATCAGGGCGGCGATGGACTGCCGGGATTTGCCCACGGCGTAGTCCTGGAAGAGCTCGCCGGTCTGGTAGAAGAGCATGACGAAGACCGCCTCGGCGTACTCCCCGGTGGCGAAGGCCCCCACGGTGGCCAGGGCCATGAGGAAGTTCTCGTCGAAGACCTGGCCGTTCAGGATGTTGCGGACGGCCTTCCAAAGGATATCCCATCCGGCGATGCCGTAAGGGATCAGGTACAGCAGCCAAAGGATGCCGTCGGGAATGGGGGGGACTCTCACTGCGCCCAATAGAATCGCCGCAGTCAAAAGGCGGCGGAACATTTTTTTCTGCTTGGGGGAAAGGTTTTTCATAGGGATTCCTCCTTTGGAAGTGGGGGGGAGGGCCCCATAAAGGGGCTGGGAAACGGGCGGCAGATTGCCGCCCCTACGGGATGTTCTACCGATAGAAGGGTGGGGTCTAGGGGAATGGCTAGGGCGGACACATAGGTCCGCCCCTACAGGGTGTCCTATCGATAGAAGGCAGTAGACCAACCAGCCCCCGCCAGCACCAGGGTAGCGGCAGCGGAAAGAGGAGGAAGTCGATTCGATGACAACCAAACCCCCGCTCGCACTACGCCGCGGGTAGGGACATGCGTATCAACCGGCCAAGCCGTGCCGCGCCCCCGTTTTCTCTCTTCCACCATGCACGGCGCATTCTCTCTTTTCGCAAAAGAGAGAATGGGGGGTGCATTGGACCAGCCCCCAAAGGGCTGTTGACTTCCCCGCCCGTCAGGGCGACTCCAGGCCCCGACCTGCTTACAGGTTGATAATACAATCAGGCTCCACCTTTTTGCAGACGGCCACGATCTCCTTCATGATGTCGTCAAACCGGGCGTCGTCCGCGTCCACGGTCATTTTCTGGGCCATGAAGCTGACGGTGGCGTCGTGGACTCCGTCGATTTTTTTGATGGCGTCTTCCATTTTCGCGGCGCAGTTGGCGCAGTCCAGGTCGGTGAGCTTGAAACGCTTTTTCATGGTGTGTTCCTCCTGATATGTTGATTATGTCTTCGCATAGGGAAAACGAAGTCACTCCCGCACGTGCTCCAGGCCCTGGTTGATGATGGTCTTCACGTGGTCGTCCGCCAGGGAGTAGAACACGGTCTTCCCCTCCCGGCGGGACTTCACCAGCCGGACGTTCTTCAGCGCCCGGAGCTGGTGGGAGATGGCCGACTGGGTCATGCCCAGCAATGCCGCGATGTCGCAGACGCACATCTCCGCCTCGAAGAGCACGTAGAGGATGCGGACCCGGGTGGAGTCCCCGAAGATGCGGAACAGCTCCGTCAGGTCGTAGAGGGTGTCCTCCCCCGGCAGCTCCCGCCGGACCTTCTCCACGATGTCCTCGTGGGCGTGGATGAAGTCGCAGCATTCCACGGTGTAGCGGTCCTCCATGTGTCCGCCTCCTTTCAAGTGAACAATTGAACGACTGTTCATATGTTCATTATACACGGCGGACCTCATTTGTCAAGACCCTTTTTGAAAAAGTTGAAATGGGGCCGGGGCTGTGATATACTGACGCTCAGGAGGAATTTTTTATGGAGAACCTGGAAAAGCTCCGGCTGGAGACGCTGAAGCTGGGGGCAAACGCCTTCACGGACCACAATTTCATCCGCCTGGAGTCCGTGGAGCCGGACTGCGCCGTGTACCGGCTGGAGATTCGCCCGGAGAGCCGGAACCCCTGGGGCATGGTCCACGGCGGGGCGCTGTACACCCTGGCGGACGACGCCGCCGGCGGCGCGGCCCACAGCGACGGGCGGCACTACGTCACCCAGCACGGGGACCTGCACTTCCTGGACAACCGGGCCCACGGGACCATCCGGGCCGCCGGGCGGGTCCGCCGCCGGGGACGGTCCACGGTGCTGGTGGACGTGGAGATCACCGACGAGAGCGGGGCTTTGCTGGCCACGGGGGCGTTCACCTATTTCTGCGTGGACCGCAAGCGCATGGCGGAGAGGGCTGAAGAGACGTAAAAAAGAGCGTCCCACTTGGGACGCTCTTTTTTAATCCAATTTACCCTCCAGGCCCCGCCAGAACTCCACCAGCTTGCTTTTCAGCACGTAGCCCTGGTTCTCCTCGGTGATGAGGCCCACCTGGGAGGAGGTCAGTCCCGCGGCCAGGGCCGTCTCCGGCACCTCCGCCGAGGCGGCGGCGCACAGGGGCGGGAACACCACGCACCACCAGTTCCGCCCTTCCCCGTCTCCGATGATGACCCGGAGGGCCAGATACTTCCCGGCGGGGAGGGTGAAGCCCTCGTACTCCCGGGTGGGGAAGACGGTGTCCTCCAACTCCACAGCGGCGGCGTAGTCATGGCCGTTCGCCCGGATCTCCCGGGCGGCGATCTGTTCCAGCTCCGGCAGGCGGCTTTGGAGCAGGGCCTCCGCCTCCCCCCGGTCCGCAACGGAGGCCAGCAGGGGCTCCGCGTAGGCCAGGATCCGGTCCCGGACCTTCAGCTTCAGGGCCTGATCCTCCCCGCTGTCGGAGTTCGCCAGCACGTGGAGGCGGACCACCTTGTCGGACAGCTCCTGCCCGGTCTGCAGCGCCGCCGCGCCGGAGGCCAGGAACGCCGCCAGGAACAGCAGCAGGCCGATCTCCAGCAGCTTCAGCTTTCCGCGTTTCTCCTCCGTTTTCATGGCCGTCCATTCCTTTCCCGGCCCCCATGTCCGCGCTCCGGGGCCTTTGGGGGAAGCATGGACGGCTTTTCCGGATTTTATTCCGGGCCCAGGAAATTTTTCTTCGCCCAGGCCTCCAGGGCCTCGTTCTCCGGGGGCTCCGGCGGGGCGGCCTCGCCGTGGGTCTCCTCCAGGTCGGAGGTGTCGATGGGGGCGCTCTCCTGGAACTGGTCATAGTAATCCTTGTCCTGGAGCGTGGGGCGCCGCCGGCGGCTGATGGCGGTGATGGTGGGGTAGAGCACGATGGCGATGAGGCCGCCGGAAAAGCCGTTGTTATAGAGGTTCAGCCCCGCCACCGGCCCCCCGGTCTGGAGGACCAGGGAGGCGTGGATGAATCCCGCCAGGACGCCGTAGGGCCAGCCGAAGTGGCCGGAGATGGGGGCCAGGGTGGTGCCGAAGAGGCCCGCCAGCTGGAGGGAGGGATAGTCCGGCGTGTGGTGCATGCCGTAGGCCCCGATGAAGACCCCCGCCATGACGGGGAGGATGTTCCTGGCGTGCTTTCCGAAGGCGGAGAAGCCCATGATGGTGAAGATGCCCCCCAGGGTGGGGCCGTTGAGGTCGCCCCCCACCAGGAGAACGTACCCCATGCCCAGCAGGCCGTTGACCCCGATGTTCACCATGACGGGGCCGTAGCCGAACATGCGGAGGAAGTCGCTGGGGGCCCGGCCGGTGGTGGAGAGGAGGCGGCGGTAGCCCGCCCAGACGCTCCACGTCGGGACGCCCGTGAAGAAGAAGCCCAGCAGAATCAGGGACGAGCACATCAGGCTCAGCACGGCGATGAAGCCGGTGTTGTAGCCCTCGGCCCAGTAGAGGACGGAGTCCGGGCTGTCCCCGAAGGCGGTGAGCACCGGGACGATCATCATGGCGAACAGGCCGCAGGCGAAGCCCATGTTGTACAGGTTCATGCCGTTTTGAACCTTGTAAGTATAGGCGGAGAGGGAGGGCAGGATGAAGCCGATGAGGATGCCCGTCACCGCCCCCAGGGGGAGGCTGGCGTGGATGCTGCCCAGGGCCATGTAGCTGACCAGAGGGGCCAGGGAGGTGGCCAGCAGGGCGACGGAGGCGTGCTTGGAGAAGGGCTCCCTCTGGTACCTGGCGTAGAGCCAGGTGCCCAGGATGATGGGCCAGATGTTGAGAAAGTTCTTCCCGAACAGGGAGAAGCCCGCCATCAGGCCCATCTCCACGATGGTGAAGCCGTTGAAGGGGTCCCCGGAGATTTTGATGATGCAGATGGAGATGACGGTCACCAGCCCCGCGTTCACCAGGGCCGCGCCGGGCCCGCCGATGGACACGTAGTCCGTGATGAGCAGGTCCTGCATGGTGACGATGTGGTAGAGCCCCATCGCGATGTCCAGGGGAGCCTCCAGCAGGAAGCCCAGGAGCATCAGCCCCCCGGAGAAGACCAGCGTGGCGGGAAAGATACTCTGATACCGGTTCTGCATGGCCGTCCCTCCCTCAGTGGCTGCGGATCACGAAGGCCTCCGGCGGCATGGCGTCCGACAGGGCCATCAGCGCGTGGTTGAAGCCGCCGCTGTAGTCGAAGCGGCGGTCGGACAGCGTGTCTCCGCAGAGACGGTCCGGCATGGAGAAGGTGAAGCGGCTCCCCTTCCCCTGGCGGGACTCCGCCGTCAGCAGTCCCCCGTGGCCCCGGGCGATGCCCCGGCACAGGGCCAGGCCCAGGCCCAGGCCCTGGGGCGGCGGGGCGGGGCGCTCCGCCTGGTGATAGCTGTCGAACAGGGCCTCCAGCCGGTCCGGGTCGATGCCGGGGCCGGTGTCCTCCACGGAGAGGAGAACCCGCCCCCCGGACAGCCGCAGCTCCACGGTGACGAGGCCCCCGGCGGGGGTGAATTTGAAGGCGTTGGACAGCAGCTGGTACAGCAGCTGCTCCAGCGCGTCGGGGCAGAAGGCGCAGATGTGGTGGTCCGCGGCGCAGACCAGCCGGGTCTCCAGTCCCCGGAGGGGGGCCAGGGAGGCGGCTTTGGCGAACAGCTCCGCCACGAAGTCCACGATGTCCCGGTCCCGCAGAGGCAGCGGGGCCTCGTCCAGATAGCGGACGGCGGAGAGGTCGTTCACCAGCCGGAGCAGGCGGTAGTAGCTCTGATCCACCAGAGCGGCCTTGGCGTCCAGCTCCGGATCCCGCTCCCGCTCGGCGGCGGGCGCCAGCCGGGCGGCGGCGAAGTAGAGGCTGCTCAAGGCCCCCCGCATCTGCGCGGCGGCCTGGGGCAGCAGAGAGAGGTCCAGGTCCATGGGATGACTCCTTTCCGGCGAAACTCCCGGAGAGGGTCCCCTCCCACTGGAAGCGTCTGGGTTAGCATCTGCGGGAAGAGGCGGTCCAAGCCCAGGAAAAGACTGTCACTCCCGGTAATATCATATCAAAAACCGGGAAGAAACACAAGGAATTTGTCGAATTCTGTCGAACGAAGCCGGATCGGCCGGAACGGCGGGGAGAAAAAACGCCGCCCCGCGGGCGGCGTTCCGGCGCTTGAAGCCAAGCGCTTATTCCTCTGTATCCTGGGCGGCGGGCTTCTTGCGGCGCCCGCCCCGGCGGGGGCGGACGGGTTTCGCCGGCTTCTCCTGCTCCGGCTCGGGGAGCTGGAAGATCCGCTTGAGGTGGTTGTACAGGGCGCAGCCCTGGGCGGAGCCGTACTCCTTCACCAGGGCGTTGCACAGCTCCTGGCGGTCCGCCGCCCGGAGGATGAAGGGCAGGTGGAGGCAGCTCTCGATGGAGGGGCGGAGGGCCACCTCCTGGAAAGCCCCGGCGTACCGGGTCTGGAGGGCGTCGATGGAGGCGGCGTAGCCCTTGTCCTGGCTGATGACGTAGGCGTAGTCCGCCTCCCGCTTGCCCACCAGAACGCCCAGCTCCGTGATGATCTGGAAGTCGATGGAGTTCTTGCCGCCCCGGACGCTCTCGATATACTGCACGTCCGCCGCCGTTCCGGCGCAGAGCTTTTTCAGCTTGGTGAGGGCCAGGCCCTTTTCCTTCTGATAGAAGATGAGGACGGTATCCTGCTCCGAGAGCATGTCGACGCCCGTCAGGCCGGTGCCGATGTTGTTGTCTCCGTCCACGAGAAAGATCGTTTTCATGAGTCCGTTCCTTTGTATCATATTCGCGCCCGAACCGGCGCGTGCGTCCACAGAGGCCCAGTATATCAGCTTTTCAGGGGAAACGCAAGGGGAAAATGGGGGGCCCTCAGATCCGCTCCACCGGCAGGCCCTGGAGATACCGGCGGACCACGTCGAAGGCGTGGTTGGCGGCAAGGCCCTGGATGCGGTCCCGGCGGCGGCGGCCGAAGTCCAGGGGGCGGCAGAAGGTTCCGCCGGAAGTCGCCAGGCCGATGTACACGATGCCCACGGGGACGCCCCGCTCGTCCGGGTCCGGGCCCGCCGCGCCGGTGACGGAGACGCCCAGGTCCGCGCCGGTGATCCTCCGGACCCCCTCCGCCATGGCCCGGGCGCACTCCGCCGAGACGGGGCCGTACTTGTCCAGGAGGTCCTGGGGGACATGGAGGACGTCCGCCTTGACGCTGGTCCAGTAGCTGACCACGCCGCCCCGGTAGACGCCGGAGGCCCCCGGAATGGCGGTGAGCCGCTGGGCGACCAATCCGCCGGTGCAGCTCTCGGCGGTGGCCAGGGTCATTCCCCGGCGGATCAGATGCCCGTGGCAGCAGTCCGCCAAGTCGCCGCCGTCCCCGCTGTAGACAATATCCCCCAGGGTTTCACAGACCATGTCCCGGACGGGATTCAGCATGGCCCGGGCTTCGTCCTCCGTGGCGGCCTTCGCCGTGGCCCGGAGGCGGACCTCGCAGGGCTTGGCGTAGGTGGCCAGGGTGGGATTGGTCATGCGGGCCATCTTTTCGTGGAGAAGCTGGTCAATGGAGCTCTCCCCCATGCCGAAGGTCATGATGTCCCGGGAGACGATGACCTCGTGGGAGAGGCGGCGGAGGTAGGGCTCCACGTGGCGGCGGAGCATGGTCTCCATCTCGTGGGGAGGCCCCGGGAGCATGAGGACGTGGACGCCGTCACACTGGAAGGCGCAGCCGGGGGCGGTGCCCACGGGGTTGTCGAAGACGGCGCAGCCCTCCGGGAGCTGGGCCTGCTGGGTATTGTTCTCCGGCATGGGCACGTGGAGGGCGGACTCGTAGAAGGCCCGGATGTCCTCCAGGATGTCGGGGTGGAGAACCAGGGGCTTTCCGAAGGCGGCGCAGATGGTCTGCTTGGTGAGGTCGTCGTAGGTGGGGCCCAGGCCGCCGGTGGTGATGAGGATGTCGGCCCGCTTCCGGGCGATGTTCAGGGCTTCCTTGAGACGCTTGGGGTTGTCGCCTACCACGGTGTGCCAGAAGACGTTGACGCCCAGGGCGGAGAGGCTCTGGCTCAATACCTGGGCGTTGGTGTTGGCGATGTTGCCGAGGAGCAGCTCGGTGCCTACGGCGATGAGTTCGGCGGTGTGGGACATAGGAATTCTCCTTTTTCCCCCTGAAAAGGGGAGGGTTTTCCGGCCCTGACGGGCCGTGCACGGTCCAAAAGAGAAAAGGAAGTATCGCCCTGCGGGGCAAGTCCCCCATGGAAGCGCCTTACACGGTTGCGGAGGAGCACATCCTGCGCCAGCTGCACGTGCTGGAGCCAAAGACAGCTGAAATTTTCCAGCATGAAATCCAAGTCCTTGCTCTGGAACAGCGGGACGCCGCATTTCACACCGGCGTCCGCTTCGGCGCACAGCTCATGGCGCAACTGCTGGACGAGTTTTGATGTATCGCTTTCCCCAACCACCAAATCAGCGGTAGCGGAAAGAGGAGAGAGTCCATGCGACAACCACCAAAACCCCCGCTCGCACCACGCTGCGGGCGGAAGACTTGCGTATCAAACCGTCCGTACCCCAGCCGCGCCCGCAAGGGCGCGCACCCGGTCAAGGCTTGACCCAGATCCACTCCTCCCCCTCCAGGGCTCGGGCCATGAGCCCATCCACATCCAGCTTGGACTCCGCCGCCCGGACGTCCTCCACCTTGGGCCTCGTGGCTGGGTGACGGGGGGTGAAGACGGTGCAGCAGTCCTCATAGGGCAGGATGGAGGTGTCGTAGGTCCCGATCTCCCGGGACATCCGGATGATCTCCACCTTGTCCATGCCGATGAGGGGCCGGAGGACCGGCATCTCCGTCACGTCGTCCGTGACGCCCAGGGCCATCATGGTCTGGCTGGCCACCTGGCCCAGGGACTCGCCGGTGATGAGGGCCTTGGCCCCCGCCCGTTTGGCGATGGCCTGGGCCAGGCGCATCATGAAGCGGCGCATGATGAGGGTGAAGTACTCCTCGGGGCAGTTCTTCCGAATCTCCTCCTGAATCTCCGTGAAGGGGACGATGTGGACCCGGAGGCGGCCGCAGTACGCCGTCAGCAGGCGGGCCAGCTCCAGGACCTTGTCCTGGGCCTGCTGAGAGGTATAGGGCGGGGAGACGAAGTGGACCATCTCCAGCTCCACCCCCCGGCGGGCCATCATCCAGGAGGACACGGGGCTGTCCAGGCCGCCGGAGAGGAGGCTGACGGCGTGGCCCCCCATGCCCACGGGGAGGCCCCCCGCCCCGGGAACCGCGGGGGCGTGGACATAGGCATGCTTCTCCCGGATCTCCACGTGAACCGTCAGGTCCGGGTCGTGGACGTCCACCGTCACGTGGGGGAAGGCCTCCGCCAGCTCGCCGCCCACGGCCTGGGAGACCTGGATGGAGTTCAGGGGGTAGTTCTTATCCGCCCGCTTGCTCTCCACCTTGAAGCTCTTGGCGGAGGCGAAGGCGTCGGCCAGGTAGTCCCTGGCGGTTTCGACGATGGCCTCCACCGTCTTCTCACAGGGCACGGCCCGGGCGACGGACACCACGCCGAAGACCTGCCGGGCGGCGGCCCAGGCCGCCTCCATGTCGCAGTGGTCCGTGACGGGCTCGGCGTAGATGGTGCTCTGGCGGATGTAGACCTGGAAGCTGCCGCAGGACTTCAGGCGGCGGGCCACGTTGGCCACCAGCCGGTCCTCGAAGGAGCGGCGGTTCAGGCCCTTCAGGACCACCTCGCCCAGCTTGAGCAGGAACATTTCGTTTTGGCGCATGAGAGTTATCCTCCGTAGGTTTGAATTTACGGGTGTTATTATAGCGCACTTTGGGCGGAAGAAAAAGGGGGGATTGCGAAATTCTTGCAATTCCAGCCGGGGTCGGATATAATCGTTTTGATGAAATGGAAGGAGGGAGCCCTTATGAAAATCGTCGCCATCAACGGAAGCCCCCGGAAGAACGGAAACACCGCCCTGGTCCTGGAGGCCGCGGGCCGGGAGATCGAAGCCGCCGGCGTGGAGTTCCAGGTCTTTCAGCCCGGCGCCAGGGTCCGGCCCTGCATGGCCTGCTACCACTGCCTGAACACCGGGAGCCTCCGCTGCGTCCAAAAGGACGACGGGGTCAACGAGATCATCGCGGCCTGCATCGAGGCGGACGGCATCCTGCTGGCCTCCCCGGTGTATCACGGGGGCATCGCCGGGGGCATGAAATGCGTGCTGGACCGCCTGATGCTGGCGGCGGGCTGCGGGGTGAACCAGCTCCACCACAAGGTGGGCGGGGCCCTCTGCACCCTGCGCCGGAGCGGGGGCATGGAGACCTATCAGCAGCTGCTGGGGACCATGGACGCCATGGAGATGATTCTGATGACCTCCGACTACTGGGGCGCGGTCCACGGGGCGGACCCCGGCGAGGCGGAACGGGACGAGGAGGGCATGGCGGTGGCCGCCCGGCTGGGCCGGGACATGGCCTGGATGGTCAAGGTGCTCCACGAGTCGAACATTCCCGCCCCGGAGGCGGCACAGCGGCCCATGATGAACTTCATACGCTGACGCCGCCCGGCGTCGGGGACGGCCCGCCAGAGGCGGGCCGTTTTTCATGTCCGGGGCTCAAATCTGAGGAAAGCGCTTGATTTCTACCAACTTTTGGCGTATGATGCAAACATGAAAACGCCGCGCGAATTGCATTGCGAAAGTTTTGCGGTTTCCTTGCAGCATTTGATTGATGCAGACAGTTGTAACAATTGGAATGTGGGGAAAGGGGAGCTTTATGCAGGAGTACGTCGTCAACCGCCCCGACGGAAGCGCCATGGAGCGGGCGCTGGAGGAAAATCCCGGCAACGCCGCCGGGGCCGTGCTGCGTCTGGCCTGGCAGGCGGGGCTGCTGCGGGATGAGATCCAGCGCCTCACCTGGGCGCAGGTGGACTTCCTGGACCAGTGCCTGGTGCTGCCGGACCGGAGGGTCCCTGTCGGCCGGGAGCTGACGGATTGGCTTCAGGCCCTGCGGGACGGGCGGGACCGGAGCCAGGAGGCGGTGGTCCTCTCGGACCGGGACCACAAGCCCCTGACGCCCCAGTCCATCTCCCGGCTGGCCCGGGGGGCGCTGGACAAACAGGGACAGACCGGGGTGCGGCTCATCGACCTGCGCCACGACTTCATCCTCCGGCAACTGGAGGAGCACGACTGGCAGTATGTCTCCCGGATCACCGGCGTGGAGGCGGCGGGGCTGAACGTCCACTTCGCCGGGCATCTGGAGAAGAAAAAGCTCTCCACACGCATCCGCCGGGAGGCGTCCCCCCGGATCGACGAATTCGCCCTTTGGAAGCTCCTCCGCTCCGAGGGGTCCAGCCCCGCCGGCATCGCCCTGTGGCTGAGCTGGCAGGTCGGATTGCAGCTGGACGAGATCGTGTCCCTGACCTGGGAGCAGGTCCAGGGGGACCGGCTGCGCCTTCCCGGGCGGGAGGTCCCCCTGGCCGGCGGGGCCAGACGGGCGCTGGAGGAGCTGGCAAAGCGGGAGGGCCGGGAAGGACCCGTCCTCACCGCGCCCAGGAGCGGCCTGCCCTATGACCGGACCCGCCTCTCCAAGCTGGCCCGGGCGGCGCTGGTCCGGGCGGGACTGGACGACCTCACCCTCCGGGACCTGCGGGTGGACTGCGCCCTGCGCTCCGGCGGAGAGGGGCGGATCCTCTCCCAGGTCCGGCAGAAGGGATGGACCACCCGGAATGAGGTCTGCGCCCTGCTGAATGTCTCCTGGTCCGCGGCCTACAAGCGGCTCAAGCAGCTGGTGGGACGGGGGAAGCTGACCCAGGTGGGCGCCCGGTATTACCTTCCCGGCAGCGTGGTCCCGCCGGAGGAACAGGAGGCCGTTCTGCGGGATTATCTGGAAAAAGAGGGCTTCGCCTACCGGCAGGACGTGGCCCGTCTGCTGGGCATCGGGCCGGGCCAATGCCGCCCGCTGCTGCAGAGGCTGCTGGCCCGGGGCGTGCTGGCTCAGGACCGGCAGCGTTACATATTGAACAAGGAAGAGGCCGTCCCCGCCGGGGGAGGAGGGGAAGAACGGGAGGTCTGACGGCAAAATCCATATTTTGTTACGAATATTTTTCACATATCGCTTTTTAAGTAATGGCGCTTATCAAACAAATTACAACTGAACCTAACCTATGGACAAACGGACAGGAGACTGCTAGATTGAACATGCGGACGACGGGCGGAAGGGGCCAATTCCAGGCTTGATGTGGGAAGAGGCTAGCCCCGACACGAATCCTGGAGGGG
>CAJTKE010000011.1 GCA_910576865.1 uncultured Oscillibacter sp. | reverse complement strand
AACCAGCTCCAGGACCTGTTTTCCTTTCTGGGACGGTCCTTCCGGCCCTATATGTACATCGCCTCCGTGGTCCCGCTGCTGTTCAATCTGGCGCTGGACGCGCTGCTGGCCGTCCAGTGCCATGAGCGGCTGGTGCTGACCTACCGCCTGTTCGGCCGCCGTCCGCCCTGGGCCCGGGCCTGGGGAGCCTGGGCTTTGGCCCTGGCGCTGGCCCTCTGGTCGGCGTGTTCCCTGGTCCCCTATGCCCGGGACCTGCCGCTGGTTCTGGAGGGAAAGTGGTCTACCGGCATCGTCACGTTGGAGATGGAGGAGGACACCGCCTGGAACAACGCCATGGCCCAGCTGGGCCGGGAGACCCGGGAGGGCTACGACCCCATTCCCTGGTACTCCAATCCCCGCTGGTCCAGGCTGCTCATGCCCATCATGCCGGGGATTTACAACCGCTGGGTGCTGAACATCCATGTGGACGGCGTGGACTGCCGCATGGGCCAGCTCCAGTTTGACCTGACGGACTACGAGATGTATGCCTACCCGGTGCGGATCGATTATCTGCCCAACAGCCGCCTGGTGCTGTGGATTTCCTGCGGGGAGGAGGGTTGACCATGAAAAAGAGAAAATGGCTGCTCCTGGCCTTTCTGCTGACCTTCACCCTGCCCGCCGCCGCCCTGGGCGCGCCGGAGCTGCTGGAGGCGCTGTGGTGGCGGTTCGGTTCGGACCCGGCGGTGTCGGTCCTCCGGGGCGAGCATTGGGGGAGAATCATCTGCGGCGTGCTGCTGACGGCGATGCCCTTTACGCCCCTGGCCTGCTTCCTGCTGGAGCGAGCGGCCCTGAGCCGGGCCCGGCGGCGGCGGGAGAGCGTCAAGCCTCCGGAGTTCGCCACGGCGGAGGAGCGGCGGGCCTTCTACCTCCGGCAGCTGGAGGAGGAGCGCCGGGAACCGCCCAAGACGCCGTGGATCGCCTACGCCGCCCTGTGCGGCCTGGGGGTGCTGGTGTTTGGCTTCGGGGTCCTGGGGATCCGCCTGACCGGGAAGATCGAGAAGACCGGACGGGACCTGGAGCTGTACCGGGCCGGGACCCCCGCCCTCTACGTGGGCCCTCTGCTGCTGGTGGAGCGGCCCGTGCGGGACGGGGCCAAGCAGATCCCGGACGAGCGGTATGTGTACTACCATTCCGCCACGGAGGGGGACCTCCGGTGCGCCGCGACGCTGATCGCGCAGACCCAGCTGATGCAGCCGTCCTATCGGGTGGAGTATCTGCCGGAGACGGGAACCATTCTCTCGATTACCGACGCGGCCGGGGTTCCGCGCACGGGCGGGGAGGGCATGGAGCTTCCCACGCCGGTGGGGTGCTGGCTGTACGGAGATCTGGCGGTGCCCGTCTGCGATGAGGTGGAGGGCTACGACGCCCTGACCCGGGAGCAGAAGGCGCTGTTCGACCTGCTGTATTCCCAGGTCCTCAGCGGCGACGTGGCGGCGGGGAAACTGCCCACCCGGAGCTTTGATCTGCCCTGCGAGTTGAAAAAGGCGGAGTTCAATCAGGTGCTGGAGCTGTATGAGGCGTCTGTTAGAAAGGACGATTACCCGAATCACGGCTATCGCACGGACGACGGGCGGATTGTCCGCCGGGCTTACTGCTACGGCATTACTCATTCGCGTTGAGATCATGGAGACAGGAGGAGGATTTTGTCATGACCATTACGGAACTGGTGAAACATCAACAGCAGCAGAGGATCGGAGAATTGAACCAGCGGCAGCAGGGGAAGCCCCACGTCAATCCCTACGGCACCCCCGGCATGAGCCTGAACGACGCCGGAGACTACCGGGAAATGGTTCCCGTGGACGAGGGCGTGGTGCGGCAGGTGAAGCAGATCGCGCTGGACCACATGAAAAGAGGATATGGGGTCAGCGACGGCGAGGACATCAGCAAGGTCATCCGGGATTATACGATGTCCCTGGCACCGGAGCGGCGGCTCAGCGCGTCCTGGACGCTGAATGAAATCTTCCACAGTGAGGCCGCCCGGCTGGGCGAGTACGTCCACCAGCGGGTTCCCGGCTGGGACTGGGGCAAGCCCTTTGACACCAGCATTCTGGACGGCTACCGGCAGGGCGTGGATCTGGAGGCATAACGCCAGAAGTACGTTCCGCAAAAAACGATATGCAGGATTTTGAGCCTCATCATGTTTGCGGTCACAGCCTTTTTGATTTGGCGCCGTAACGGTTACTGGCGTTTCAGCAGGAGCAGGGGTCAATTGAGCGGCACCTCTTCCCCGATCCTGGTGGCGGTCCCTGCCGCCGTGATCTTTGCGGGGATCAGGCTGGGACACAAGAAAGCCAGGGACATTTCCAAGCAGTTCCTGGCGGAGCATCCCAATGCGGCAACTCTGTACCTGTACGGCGAGTGACCGCGCACACCTCCGGAGGACCCTTCAGATCCGGTTGTATATATTAACGTGCAAAACAACATTTGACAGGAGGAAAACACAATGGCAAAGCTGAACCTGAACCCCGGCGAGACAATGATCGGCAGCGGTCAGATGTCCCTCTACCAGAAGCAGGGCCTGACGAAAAAACCCTTTCAGGGCAACGTCTTTGTGACCAATCAGCGGGCGTGCTTCAAGATCATCATGATGCCCGGCGAACCGGACATGAATCTGCCTCTGGAGGAGATCAAGGGCTTTTCCGTGGGCAAGATCGCGCTGTTCACCGCCGTGACCATCCACAGCAAGTCCGGCGAGACCTATCCGCTCACCGGCTTCCCGGCCAAGAAGCTCCAGGACTGGCTGCGCCAAGTGGGCGTTCAGGAGCTGTAAGACAGGAGGACGGCGTTCATGAAGCACGGGATCCATCCTGAAAAGGAGTTGTTATCATGAAAAAGCGAGTTATTTCCCTTGAAAACGGATGGACTGTTCTGCTGGCCATTCTGATGCTGTGCCTCTCCGCCTGCGGCGCTCCGGCGGATGGAGACACGGACAGCGCCCCGCCGGAGAACGAACCTGCCGCCGGTCAACAGGAAGACGCCGCCTGCATCACCTGTTCCACCCAGGGCGTTTCCTTCCAGGTCCCGGCGGACTGGACACGGGCGGAGGGGACGGACCTCTTCTTCGCCACCGGCCGGCCGGAGGTCTACGGCCTCAACGGCGTGTCCCCCCTGGGCTCCTACACTCCCCAGGAGTTCTACGAGGCGCTGGTCAGCCACTATGAGGACACCAATCAGTTTTCCGACCTCCAGGCGGCGGAAAGCGTGAGCGCCTGGCGGTCCGCCGACGGGGTGGACTGCTACGCGGCGGATTTCAGCGGCTGTCAGGATTCCATCCTCTACTGCTCGAAGCTGATGATCGCGCCCCAGAAAAACCTTGTGCTGACCTTCTGCGGACAGGCCGACGCCGAGACTGTGGGAGACCCGACGCCGGTGTGGGACCAGCTGAATGAGCTGTGCGAAAGCCTGACCTTTGAGATCGGGACCCGGGATGAACTCACCGGCAACACCTTCCTCTGCGGCGACGGCTCCCAGCTGTGCCTCGGGGAGGGCGGGGACTTCCGCTGGTACCAGTCGGCGGAGGACCACGAGCATCCGTATTACGAGGGCGTCTATGAGGTCTGCCGGGGACAGGCGGCCATGGACAAGGCGGCTTCCATGACGGAGTACGGCCTGACCATGGAGGAGCTGGAGCAGGTGCTGTCCGCCAGCATGAACGGCTATATTCCCGGCGAGAGCCGGCCCATAGACTACCTCTATGCCACGGGGGAGCTGGTGGACGACCGGGAGCGGTATCAGGTGTGCCTGGATACCTTCTACGCGGTGATTCTTCACAACCAGCGGCTGGTCACCTCCCCGGAGGAGGTCCGGGAGGGCGGAAACAGCACCCTCTACATCGGGTTCTACCTGCCGGAGCTGGGGATGGCGGACCTGACCAACTGCAACGCCGGGTCCAATACCCAGTGGACGTTCCAGGAGAAGACGGCCTGATCGGGGCAGCATATTTCCTGAGAGAGCCGTACCGCCCTGGCGGGGAGAGAAATCCCGCCAGGGCGGTATGATATTGCCGTGGGGCGGATGGACCGGGAGAAGACAAATTTCCTCCACCTTCATGTGGCGATATAACTGCCGAACGGGTATTGAGAAACAGGAAGCTCTGTGCTATAATGAAATGGCATGATGTCATCAAGCTCCTGACGGCGGATGATACGCATCCTTTTGAAAATGGCGTAAACGGGTGTGGTGAAAACCATGAAACCCTTGAAAATAAAGGAGTTGTAGAAAGCTATGAAATTAGGAATCGTGGGACTCCCCAACGTGGGGAAGTCCACCCTGTTCAACGCGATCACCAATGCCGGCGCGGAAAGCGCCAACTATCCCTTCTGCACCATCGACCCCAATGTGGGCATGGTGGCCGTTCCCGACGAGCGGCTGGACAAGCTGGCGGAGATGTACCAGCCGGACAAGAAGACCCCGGCGGTCATCGAGTTCGTGGACATCGCGGGTCTGGTGAAGGGCGCCAGCAAGGGCGCGGGCCTGGGGAACAAGTTCCTGGCCAACATCCGGGAGACCGACGCCATCGTCCACGTGGTCCGCTGCTTCGACGACGAAAATATCATGCACGTGGTGGCGGACGCCGGGACCAACGTGCCGGTGGACCCCCTGGGGGACATGGAGGCCATTGACCTGGAGCTGATCATGGCGGACCTGGAGATGGTGAACCGCCGGGTGGAGAAGGCCCAGAAGGCCGCCAAGGGGGACAAGAGGTTCCTCCATGAGGTGGAGGTCTTCCAGGCCCTGGCGAAGCACCTGGACGCCGGGAAGTCCGCCCGGACCTTCGACTGCTCCGACGAGGACGCGGCGCTGGTGGCCACCTCCGACCTCTTGAGCCTCAAGCCCGTCATCTACGCCGCCAACACCGACGAGGACGGCTTCACCCACCTGGAGGACAACCAATACTTCCGGCAGGTCCGGGAGGTGGCCCAGGCGGAGGGCGCCCAGGTGCTGCCCATCTGCGCCAAGCTGGAGCAGGACGTGGCGGAGCTGGAGGGCGAGGAAAAGCAGATGTTTTTGGCGGAGATCGGCGTAGAGGAGTCCGGCCTGGACCGCCTCATCAAGTGCTCCTACGCACTGCTGGGCCTCATCTCCTTCCTGACCTACGGCAAGGACGAGTGCCGCGCCTGGACCATCAAGCGGGGCACCAAGGCCCCCCAGGCCGCCGGGAAAATCCACACGGACATCGAGCGGGGCTTCATCCGGGCGGAGGTCATCGCCTATGAGGACATGATGAAATGCGGCAGTGTCGCCGCCGCCAAGGAAAAGGGCCTGCTCCGCAGCGAGGGCAAGGAGTACGTGGTCCAGGACGGCGACATGATCTACTTCCGCTTCAATGTGTAAGGCCATGACGGATCCGGAACGTCTGGCGGCTTACGAGCGCATGTACGGGGACCTCCTGAAGGAGCGGGACAAGGTTCTTTCCGACATGGACAGGCTCCGGGAGGCGGGGAAGCAGAGAGGGGCCACCTATCAGCAGCTCCTGGCCCGGAAGCTGACCTTGCAGGATATCATCGGCCGGTTCGAGATCTACGGCATCAGGCCGGAATAACGGGAGAGGGCGGGCGCTTTTGCGCCCGCCCTGTTTTGATGGGAGAAAATTTTTCATTGGAGTGAACAGACAGGGCCTCCCAAACGTGTTGTTAAGTGAAAGGCGCTTTTCAGATGAAGGAAAGGAGGCATTGCCTTGACGGAACAGGAATTGAGCAATGCCATGAAAACCCACGGCGACACGGTGTACCGGCTGGCCCTGTGCCGCCTCCAGAACGCCGCCGACGCGGAGGACGTCTATCAGGACGTGTTCCTCCGGCTGCTGGAGCAGCGCTCCGGCGGCTGGGACGCCGAGCACCTGAAGGCGTGGCTGATCCGGACGGCGCTGAACCGCTGCGCCGACCTGGGGCGGTCCCGCCGGAGGCGGGGGGGAACCCTGTCCCTGGAGGAGGTGCCGGACATGGCCCGGCCCGTGGACGAGGGGGCGGCGGAGCTGTGGGACGCGGTGGCCCGGCTTCCGGAGAAGCTGCGGACGGCGGTCCATCTCTTCTACGGCGAGGGCTATGAGAGCGGCGAGATCGGGGCCCTGCTGGGTGTCCCGGCGGCGACGGTGCGGAGCCGCCTCCGGCGGGCCCGGGCGGAGCTGCGGAATGAATTGGGAGGTTTTGACGATGGAAAATCGGTATCGGAAGCTGACGGAACGTATCCATACGCCCGACGGGCTGAATGACCGGGTCCTCTTCGAGGCCCGCCGCCGGACGGCGGAGGCCCCTTCCCGCCGGGAGCGGCAGAGCTGGGGACAGCCGGAGAGGGCTCGCACAGCCGCGGCGGCTGTGTCCCGGAGCTGGGGACGGCCCTTTGCGCGTACGGTTCTTTGCGCCGTCTGCGCCCTGGCCCTGGTGCTGGGGGGCTTCTCCCTCCGGCCCGCGCCCACGGCGGAGCCCTCCGGCCCCGCCGCCGTTGGGAGCGCCGGACAGAAGAAGACCTCCCCGGCCCAGGTGCTGGTGCCCACCTTCGGCCTGACGGCCTACGCCGCCATGACCGAGAGCGCCTACGGCCCGGCGGAGGACGGCAGCATCGCCTTCGCCGTGGGGGAGGGCTGTGTCACGCCGGAGTTCGGCGACTTCACCGGGTGCCTCTTCCAGATCACCGGGGAGAACATCGCCCGGGTGAGGATGTCCATTGACCGGGGCGGGCTGTACCGCTACCAGAGCCGGGAGAATCTGACGGAGGAGCAGATGGCGGCATACCGTCAAGCCATGGCCGAGGGCACCCTGGCCCCCGCCGCCATCAGCCGGCGGGACGACGGGACCTGGTACATGCCGGAGATGACCGCCCTGGGGGAGAGCTTCCAGGAGGACTATGACCCCGAGGCCAGCTACGGCTTCTGGGTGCCGCCGGAGGACATGGCCTGTGACACGGGCCTGGGTATCACCACCGAGTGCCAGATGGACGCGGACTACTTCGACGGCGGACGGCTGACGGTGACGGTCATCTCCTCCGACGGGACGGAGAAAACCCAGGCCTACCGCCTCCACAGCGGGGAGCTGAAAATCGAGTTCAACGAGGACAACTCCATCACCGTCTTCCCGGAGCTGGTGAGTCAGTATGAGCTGGATCGGAATTACTTCGTTTACGGCATCTACGCCGTGCCGGAGAATTGAGCGCAAAGAAAGCCACGCCGAAAGGCGTGGCTTTCTTCTCAATCGGTCGTTGTCTCGTAGTTCCAGCTCTGGATGCCTCCGAAGTCGGTCACATGGGTGTAGCCCATGTCCGTCAGCTTCTTTGCCGCCTCGGCGCTGCGGCGACCGGAGCGGCAGTAGACCAGAATCTCCGCCTCCCTCTCAAAGGGAAGGGGCAGCTCCGGCAGAATGTCCTCATTGGGAAAGCACACCGCGCCGGGGATGTGGCCTCCGTCGTACTCCTCCTGGGTCCGCACGTCCAGGAGAATGGCGTCCGGGTTGGCCTCCAGCCGCTCCCTGGCCTCATCAGCGGTGATGGTGGCCCAGGGCTTTTCAGCGGTCTGGGGGGCGGAGCCGGAGCGATTCATCCGGGCGGAGTAGAATTTCAGGATGGCCATGCCGAAGCAGATGACGGCGGCCAGAAGAAAAAGCTCTTTCATAGAGCGCCTCCTGTTGGCAAGATTTTGGGTTCAAGGCTTAGTTTACAGGAAAGCTGGGAAAAAATCAATCTTTTTGCAAAAAGCCGGTACGGAAAATCCGTACCGGCTTTCTGAAAACAGAGGCAATCAGAACTCGAGGTTCTTTCCTTCGCTGTCGAAGATGTGGCAGACACTGCCGTCGAAGCTCAGGTGGATGGCGGTGCCCGGGGCGAAGCTGACGCTGGAGAGGTCCAGGGTGGGCACGATGACCACCACGTCCCGCCCTTCGGCATTGGCGTGGAGATGGACCTCGCTGCCCATCATCTCGGAGACGTCCACCGTGGCCGTCAGAGTGTTGGCCCCGTCGCCCAGGGTGATGTGGCTGGGACGGACGCCCAGGGTGATGGCCTGGGAGCCCACGTTCTTCGCCGCCAGAGCCTTCTGCTTGGTATCGGAGAGCTCCACCTTGATGCCGCCCACGGAGACGCTGTATTTGCCGTCTTCCTTCAGCAGCTTGGCGTCAAAGAAGTTCATCTGGGGCGTGCCGATGAAGCCGGCCACGAAGAGGTTGGCGGGGTGATCAAAGACCTCCTGGGGCGTTCCGATCTGCTGGATCCAGCCGTCTTTCATGATGACGATCCGGTCGCCCAGGGTCATGGCCTCGGTCTGGTCATGGGTGACGTACATGAAGGTGGTGTTGATTTTCTGCCGGAGCTTGATGATCTCCGCCCGCATCTGGTTGCGGAGCTTGGCGTCCAGGTTGGACAGGGGTTCGTCCATCAGCAGGACCTTGGGTTCCCGGACGATGGCGCGGCCGATGGCCACGCGCTGGCGCTGGCCGCCGGACAGAGCCTTGGGCTTCCGGTCCAGGTACTGGGTGATGTCCAGAATCTCGGCGGCCTCCTTGACCCGTTTGTCAATCTCATCCTTGGCCACCTTGCGGAGCTTCAGGGGGAAGGCCATGTTCTCATACACCGTCATGTGGGGATACAGGGCGTAGCTCTGGAAGACCATGGCGATGTCCCGGTTCTTGGGCTCCACGTCGTTCATGAGCTGGCCGTCGATGTACAGCTCGCCCTCGCTGATCTCCTCCAGGCCGGCCACCATGCGCAGGGTGGTGGACTTGCCGCAGCCGGAGGGGCCGACCAGGACGATGAACTCCTTGTCGGCGATGTCCAGGTTGAACTCCTGCACCGCCACGACGCCTTTGTCCGTCACCTGGAGGTTGACCTTCTTCTCAGGGTCCGCCGCCTTTTTCTTGGCCTTTTTCTGGTCGCCGCTGTGGGGGTAGATCTTCTTGATGCTCTTGAGGTTCAGAGTTGCCATAGCGTATTCACTTTGACGAAGCGGCCTCCGCCGTCTCCGCCTCGCCCCGGGAAGCGCGTTCCCGCGGGCATTACGGCAGGTCTCCACACTGCCGCACCGCAAGTGAAAGCGGGGGTTTCCTCCTTCTTGTCTGGTGCCGGGGACGATAGGAATGGAGTCGCCGTCCGGCCCGTTGAATTTATGGAAAGGCGGAGGTGTTCCGCCAAGTCCAACGTTGGGGGTGGGTCAGGCCTTGACGGCCTCGCCCTTGAAGATGATCCTGCGGATGGACAGGTCCTTCTGGTCCAGCAGGACGATGCTGGCCTCCTTGCCCACGTCCAGGGTGCCGGCCCGGTCCTCGATGCCGATGGAACGGGCGGGGTTACAGGTGCAGGCCCGGACCGCGTCCGCCGCCGGGATGCCGAAGGAAATGGCCTGGCGCAGGCAGCCCATCAGGCTGGTGACGGAGCCCGCCAGGGTCTCCGGGTGGCCCAGGATGGTGGCCCGGTTGCCGTGGACCTCGATCATCTGCCCGCCGAAGGGATACTCGCCGTCGGGCATGCCCGTGGCCCGGAGGGAGTCGGAGATGATGATCATCCGCTCTTTTCCGAAGAGGCCGAAGGTGAGGCGCACCACCGCCGGATGGATGTGAATGCCGTCACAGATCAGCTCCGGCATGACGGAGGAGACCTCATAGGCCGCGCCGATGACGCCGGGGTCCCGGTGGGCCAGGGGCGGCATGGCGTTGTAGAGGTGGGTGGCGTGGTCCGCCCCCGCCTCAAAGGCGGCTTTCGCCGTGTCGTAGTTCGCCACGGTGTGGCCCACGGAGACGTGGACCCCCAGGTCCTTCGCCGCTTTGATGAATTCCAGGGAACCGGGCTGCTCGGGGGCCACGGTGACCAGCTTCACACAGCCCTCCGCCGCCTCCTGGAGGCGCTTCAGCATGGGGACGTCGGGGTCGTGGAGGAACGCGCCGTTCTGGGCGCCCTTTTTGGCCATGCAGAGGAAAGGACCCTCCAGGTGCGCCCCCACCACCTCCGCGCCGCCGGCGTTCTTCTTCCGGTGGGCGGCGGTGGTTTTGCAGATGGCCGTCAGCTGGTCCTCCGGCAGGGTCATGCCCGCGGGGCAGAGATAGGTCACGCCCTGGCCAAGCTCGTAGTCCGCGATTTTTTGCAGGCCCTCGGGGGTGGCGTCGCTGAAATCCTCGCCCACGGCGCCGTGAAAATGCACGTCCACCAGTCCGGGAATCACATAGCAGCCGGAGGCGTCCAGCACGTCCCCGTCGCCGCTGACGCTGGAGATCAAAGAGCCGTCGGTGCAGAGGTCTCGGGCGGCAAAGCCCTGTTCCAGGTCAAAGACCTGCCCGCCGGTTATCCGCATACGGGCACCCCGGCGGCTTTCAGCTTGCTACCGGCGGCCTCGTCCACGATGACCACCACGTTGGGATGGAGCTGGAGGATGGAGCCGGGGCAGCGGGGGCTGATGACCCCGGAGACGGCTCCCAGGATGGCGTCGGCCTTCTCCTCGCCGCTGGCGGCAAGGAGGACCTTCTTCGCTCCCATGATGGCGCCCATGCCCATGCTGATGGCCTGCTTGGGCACATCGTCCCGAGAGGCGAAGAAGCGGGCGTTGGCGTCGATGGTGCTCTCGGCCAGATCCACCACGTGGGTCTCCCGGACGAAGCAGTCGCCGGGCTCATTGAAGCCGATGTGGCCGTTCCGGCCGATGCCCAGGAGCTGCAGGTCCACATAGCCCAGGGAGCGGATATAGGCGTCGTACTCCGCGCAGAAGGTCTTGGGATCCTTGGTCAATCCGTCGGGCACCCGGGTGTTGGCGGGGACGATGTCCACGTGGTCAAAGAGGTTCTTCTGCATGAAGTAACGGTAGCTCTGGTCATGGTCGGGGGCCAGCCCCACGTACTCGTCCAGGTTGACGGAGAGGACGTCCTTGAAGCTCAGGAGGCCCTGCTTGTGCCAGCCCACCAGATACTTGTAAGCCCCCTCGGGGGTGGAGCCGGTGGCCAGACCCAGCACGCAGGCGGGGTTGTGGACGATTTCGGCGGCGATGACCTGAGCCGCCCGGCGGCTCATGCCGTCGTAGTCCTTCTCGATAAAGATTCTCATAATGGCAATTCTCCTTTCCAGTTTCCAAAACAAGGTTTCATAACGCAATTCTATGTTGCCGTCGCTTCGGCTTGGTAAACCACCAGACTGCCGGAGCGAACGAAAGTTCTTTTGGTAACTTTTCTTTCAAGAAAAGTTACCCTTTGACGCCGCCGGAGGCGAGGCCGCTGACCAGGTTCTTCTCGATGCACATGAACAGGATGACCACGGGGATGATGGCGAAGATGGAGGCGGCGAACAGATACTGCCACTCGATCATATTGTACCCGTTGAAGGTGTTGATACCCACCGTCAGGGGCTTGAACTCGTCGGTGGAGATCAGGCACAGGGCCACGGTGTACTCGTTCCAGGCGTTGATGAAGATGAAGATCAGCGTGGTGACGATGCCCGGGGCGGCCACGGGAAGCAGCACCTTCATCATGGACTGGACCCGGGTGCAGCCGTCGATGGTGGCGGCCTGCTCCATCTCCGCGGAGATGCCCATGAAGGTGCCCCGGAGCAGCCAGATGGTGAAGGCCTGATTGAAGGCGGCGTTGATGAAGATGAGCCCCAGGATGTTGTCCGTCAGGCCCAGGCGCTGCATGACCTGATAGATGCCGATGAGCAGCACCACCGGGGCGAACATCTGGGAGACGATGACAAAGCCCAGGAAAGCGGTCTGCCCCTTGAACTTCATCCGGGCCAGGGCATAGGCGGCGGGGATGCCGCAGAGCATGGCGATGAGGGTGGATCCGCCGGCGATGAGGACGGAGTTCAGCATGTACTTGGCCATGGGGGCCCGGCTCCAGATGTCGATGAAGTTGGACCACAGGGGCACGACGGGCAGGATGGTGCCGCCGGAGAAGATCTCCACCCGGTTCTTCAGGGCGGTGCACAGCATGGCGAAGTAGGGGTACAGGGTGATGACGCACACGTCCAGGACGACGAAGTAGAGCAGGACGCGCAGGATCGTCTTCTTCACGGAGACGGGTTTTTTCACGGCGTTGGCGGGCTGGCTCACAGGTCGTCATCTCCTTTCCGCAGTGTGTAGATCATGTAGACGCTGGCGCAGGCCAGCAGGATGATAAAGCCGATAACCGAGACGGCGGAGGCCTCGCCCTGCTTGCCGTTGTAGAAGGCCAGCTTGTAGAGGTAGGTGACCAGGGTGTCCGTGTGGTTGGCCGGGTCGCCCTTGGTCATGGTCCAGATGATGGGGAAGGAGTTGAAGACGTAGATGATGTTCAGCACCGTGGCCACCGTCAGGGAGGACTTCACCAGGGGCAGAGTGATGCTGAAGAGCTTCTGGAAGTACCCTGCTCCGTCCACAGTGGCGGCCTCGTAATAGGACGCATCGATGCTCTGGAGGCCGGAGAGCACGCAGAAGGTGACAAAGGGAATGGTGACGAAGATGCCGCAGGCGATCTCCCAGGCGAAGTAGGCCCCCGGGGTGGGCGTCCAGTTTACCGGGGCGCTGATGAGGCCGATTTTCATCAGCAGGGTGTTTAAGGTGCCGTAGTCCTTGTTGATGATGAAGTTCCAGGCGCTGGCCTGAATGACCAGCGTGGTGGCCCAGGGGAAGACCACGATGGCCCGGGCGACCTTCCGGCCCCGGAATTTGTTGTTCAGCACCAGGGCCAGCATGAAGCCCAGCACGGTGGAGAGGACCACCACAGCGATGGTCCAGACGATGGTGTTTTTCAGAACCAGGGCGAAGGCGGGGCTCTTGAGGACCTTGGAGAAGTTCTCAAAGTTGTTGTAGCCCTTGACCAGGCCCGCCCGGGTCACCTTGCTCATGGAGAGCTGGAACACCTTGACGATGGGGGTCACGATGAAGATGGCCATCAGGATGATGCTGGGGGCGATCCAGATGTAGGGTTCCACCTTGCGGAAGAATTTTTTGCTTTTGGAGGAACGTGGGGCCTTCCTGGCCAGCTCCTGGGATGCCGCAGGGGCAGCAGGGGTCTTTGTACTCACGGGGACACCTCCCTATAGTCAGAATCAAAGCGTCTTCCGGCCGCTGTCAAAACCCGGCGGGACCGCCGCGCTTTGAGAACGGCTGGAAGAAAACGGGGGCCGGGCCGTTCAGGCCCGGCCCCACGGTGGCATGTCGGTGAACGGTGAAGCGATTGGAGGCGTCAGCCGGCAGCCTCGGCCTCAATCTCGGCCTGGAGCTCATCCAGCAGCTCCTGAACATTGCCGCCCATCAGAGCCTGCTGCTCCACATTGATGACGCCCTGCTTCACGTTGGCCCACTCGGCCTTGGCGGTGGGATAGAACTTGCAGGAGCCCACGATGTCCACCCAGGGGGCCATATCGGGGTCGGAAGCGGCCACGATCTCGCCGCCGGCGGAGGTGGCGGGCAGGAAGCCCTCCATCAGCACCCAGTCGGAGTAGCGGGTGTCCTCATAGAAGAAGTCGAAGAACTCCTTGATGGCCTCGATCTTTTCATCGGAGTCGCCGTTGTCGAAGACCATGAAGCGGTCCATGACGCCGGCGGAGACGGAGGCGTTGCCCCCATTGGTGGGGATGGCCGCGAAGGCATAGCTGATCTGCTCCTCAGCCGGGGTGTTGGCCTTGGCGTAGTTGTCGGCGATGTAGGTGGGGATGGAGTTGGGCCCGATCATCATGGCCAGCTTGCCCGCGCCGAACAGATCCTGCAGGGCGTAGCGGGTCTCGTTGGCGGGATCGGTATTGGTCAGGCCGTCCTTGACCAGCCCGATGGCGTATTCGATGGCTTCCACGTTGGCGTCCGCGTTCAGAGTCCAGTTTCCGGAGGCGTCGGTGAAATCGCTTCCGTTGTTCCAGATGTAGTAGGCGAAAGCGGCCTGGCCCTCGTCGGTGGTCATGTCGATGCCCCAGGGATAGATGCTGGAGTCATAGGCCTTGATCTTCTCGCAGACGTCCTTCAGCTCGTCCCAGGTGGTGGGAACTTCCGCGCCGGCGGCTTCCAGGATGTCCGTGTTGTAGTACATGGCGCGGGCGGAGGCCAGATCGGGGATGGCCCAGATGGTGCCGTCGATGTTGGACTGCTCCAGGAAGGCGTCATAGAACTTGGCGTAGGTCTCGTCGGAGACGCAGTCCTGAATGGGCAGGAGCAGGTCGTCGGCCACATAGTCGGCGAAGACGTCGATGTTCAGGATGTCCGGGGCGTCATTGTTGGCCACCCGGGTGTTGACCACCGTGTAGATGTCGTTCCAGGACACCGCTTCCACGACCAGCTCGATGTCTTCGTGGCTGCCGTTGAATTCGGTGACGAAGTCGGCCCACCACTGTTTGGTGTTCTGGCCGTATTCGGCGGCGATCACCTTGATGGTGGTCTTTTCCCCGGAGCCGGCATCGGCGGGGGGAGCTTCGGTCTCAGTGTTCCCGGAGTCAGCGGGAGGGGCGGAGGTGTCGCCGCCCTTGTCACCGCCGCCGCAGGCGGCCAGGGACAGGACCATCACGAGAGCAAGCAAGGTGGCAAGAAACTTTTTCATCGTCATTCTCCTCTTTGTTCAGAATTATGCGCACAAGGCGCATATGAGAGCGCAATATGTAAAATTCACAAACGCAACCCTCATATACCTATTATACTTGTAGAATTTGTAAATAATAGGGGCCTCCGTACAGTTTATAGGAAAATCGTACGAACCACGAAAGTTCGTACGATTTCCGTAAACGATTAACTGAAATTGGAAGCCGAACCGGAGGCCGCGTCCAGGCCGGTTTTCCGGAACGCGCTGGGGGTCATGCCGGTGGCGGAACGGAAGACCTTGGAAAAGTAGTTGTAGTCGCTGACGCCCACCGCCTCCCCCACGGCGGAGATGGGCATGCTGCTCTGGAGCAGCAGCCGCTTGGCGGCCTCAATCCGCCGCTGCACGATCAGGTAGGAGAGGGTGCGGCCCCGGGAGAGCTCTTTGGCCAGGGCACAGAGTTTGGTCCGGCCGATGTGGAGCTGCTGGGAGATGGACTCCAGGGACAGCTTCTCCATGTAGTGCTGGTCCAGGTAGAGCTCCAGCTTCTGGAGGTCCGTCTGTTCCGCCGTCAGGATCATGCCCTTGAGCTGGATGTAGGCGGACAGGGCCTCCAGCGTCTCGGTGTAGGCCTGGATTTCCTTCCGGGAGCATTGGCGGAACTGGAAGAAGGCGTCCCTCAGGGAGTCGGGACCGTCGGGCCACCAGTCCAGCAGGGAGCGGGTGTACTCCCACTGCTCCTCCATGGGGGTGTCGTCCAGGTAGCAGCCCACGGCCAGATAGGCCACGGGGTTCTGCTTGTTGTAGAGGGGCATGACGGCCTCGCAGATGCCCACGTGGCAGCGGTAGTGCTGAAAGCCGCTTTCCGCGCTGTACCGCTGGATCTTGCACTGGTCGCAGGCGACGCAGCGCTGATGGCCCTCGGGCAGGTCGTTGATGGCCCGGCAGAAGGGCGGGTGGCCTCGAAAGAGGTTGATGTCCCGGCCCGACAGGTCCAGAATGTTGGCGGGCACGCCGGTGAGGATGTTGAGGTTCGCGATCAGCTTGCGCAGACCCTCTTCGTCAAAGAGTATGTTCATTTCCGATATTGCTTTGCGATTGCCTCCAGTTCGGCCCAGCGGGCCTCCATGTCCGCCACCAGCTTGAACTGGGTGCGGCAGCGGTCCAGGTTCTGGCCCTCCCGGCTGATGTGGAAGTAGTGGTCGCCGTCGATGTGATCCGTGAGGAAGCGGATGCCGCACTCCAGGGTCATGAGCTTGGCCCCCCAGGGGAGGTACTCGATCTCCGTGTCCGTCAGGGCCCCGCCGGTTCCCTCCAGGAAGGCGGCGGTGTAGGCGGAGAAGAGATCCACGTCCAGGTTGACCTTGGAGAGGTCCCGCTCATCCTCGGCGGAGTGGTTGGCCCCGAAGCGGATGGAGTCGCCGAAGTCGTAAATCACAAGGCCCGGCATGACCGTGTCCAGGTCGATGATGCAGATGCCCTCCCGGGTTTCCTCGTCCATCAGGACGTTGTTCAGTTTCGTGTCGTTGTGGGTGACCCGGAGGGGGAGCTTTCCCGCCCGCATGGCGTCCAGGGCCACGGAGCAGTCCTTCTCCCGGGCCAGCACGAAGTCGATTTCCGGCCCGCAGTCCTTGGCCCGGCCCAGGGGGTCCGCCGCCAGGGCGGCCTTGAATTTGGCCAGGCGGTCCTCGGTGTTGTGGAAGTTGGGAATGGTCTCGTGAAGGGTCTGGGCCGGATAGCCCCCCAGCAGCCGCTGGAAGCGGCCGAAGGCCCGGCCGGAGGCGGCGAACAGCTCCGCCGACTCGGCGGACTGATAGCAGACGGTGCGCTCCACGAAGGGGTAGACCCGCCAGGCCCCGCCGTCGCTGTCGGTGAAGAAGGGCTGGCCGTTCCGGGGACGGAGGACCCGCATGGCCTCCCGGTCCCTGTCCCCGCCGTGCTTCTCGATCTCCCGGCCCAGGTACTCGGTGACGCCGATGATGTTCTCCATCAGCTCGTCGGGGTGCTTGAAGGCGGCGGCGCTCATCCGCTGGAGGATGAAGCGGCGGCAGCAGCGGTCCTCCGGCTGGGTGTGGACCACGAAGGTGTCGTTGATATGCCCCTGGCCATAGCGCAGGGCGCCCACCACGGGGGCTCCGAAGTCAAAGCCCGCCAGGGCCTCCTGAATTCTCTCTTCCGCGGCGCTCATCTCAACCCTCCCACAGCCGGTCCGGATAGAGGCCGGCCTTTGTTTTCTCGGCGATGGCGTTCACCACCGTGGGCTTGTCCTCCCGGTAGGTGACGCCGTACCACTTGTCTCCGCTGCGCAGGACTTTGACCCGGGCCTTGCCCTCCCCGATCAGCTGGCTGACCACGCTGGGGAGGAAGTACTCCGCCTTGGCGGGATTCTCCGCCAGGGCCTTGTCCAGAAAGGCGGGGAAGCGCTTCCACGCCTCGTCCAGGAAGCTCCGGGTGAAGCCCCACATGTTCAGGGAGACGATGGTGTCCTCCGGCAGCTCGGTCCAGGTCTGCCCGTCGTCCTCGGTGAAGCGCAGGGGCGGGCCCTGCTCGATCTTGGTCCGCTCGGTGATCTGGGACAGGTAGTGGTCCCCCGTCTCCTCGCACACGCCCCGGGCCACGGTGCCGTTTTCCGTGACGGTGTTCTTGAGAAGGTAGCCCACCATGACGTACTCGTAGAGCGCGCCGTCCTCGTGGGCGGAGAGGTAGTCATGAATTTCCTGGAAGGCCTCCGGCCCGTAGTAGTCGTCGGCGTTGATGACGGCGAAGGGGCCGTCCACCACGTTCCGGGCGGCCAGGGCGGCGTGGGCGGTGCCCCAGGGCTTCTGCCGCACCTCGGGGACGCTGTAGCCCTCCGGCAGGTCCTCCTTCAGCTGGTAGGCGTAGCGGACGTCCATCACCTGGGACACCCGGTCGCCGATGCAGCGCTTGAAGTCCTCCTCAATCTCGGGCTTGATGACGAAGACCACCGTCTCGAAGCCCGCCCGGCGGGCGTCGTAGATGGAGTAGTCGATGATGAGCTGGCCGTGGTTCCCCACGGGGTCCAGCTGCTTGAGGCCGCCGTACCGGCTTCCCATGCCGGCGGCCATGATGACCAGAACAGGCTTTTTCATATTCCCTCTCCCTTATCCTTTCTTATCCCTTGTAGCCGTTGGGGTTCATGGACTGCCACTTCCAGGAGGAGGCGCACATCTCCTCGATGCCGAGCTCCGCCTCCCAGCCCAGCTCCTCCCGGGCCTTGGCGGGGTCGGCGTAGCACTGGGCGATGTCGCCGGGGCGGCGGGGGTCGATGACGTGGGGCAGCTCCTTGCCGCAGGCCTTCTCATAGGCGTGGAGCACGTCCAGGACGCTGTACCCGTTGCCGGTGCCCAGGTTGCAGATGAAGAGGCCGCAGTTGGTCTCCAGCTTTTTCAGCGCCGCCACGTGACCCTTGGCCAGATCGACGACGTGGATGTAGTCCCGGACGCCGGTGCCGTCGGGGGTGTCGTAGTCGTTTCCGTAGACGTGGACCTTTTCCAGCTGGCCCACGGCCACCTTGGCGATGTAGGGTACCAGATTGTTGGGGATGCCGTTGGGGTCCTCTCCGATGAGACCGGACTCGTGGGCCCCGATGGGGTTGAAGTACCGCAGCAGCGCCACGTTCAGCGTGGGGTCCGCGGCGCAGTAGTCGGAGAGGATGCGTTCCTGGAAGAGCTTGGTGGTGCCGTAGGGGTTCGTGGTGCCGCCGGTGGGGAAGTCCTCCCGGATGGGCACGGAGGCGGGGTCGCCGTAGACCGTGGCGGAGGAGGAGAAGACGAAATTCTTCACATTGTGCTTCCGCATGGCCTGGAGAAGGTACAGGGTGCTGATGAGGTTGTTGGAGTAGTACTCCAGGGGCTTGGCGACGCTCTCGCCCACGGCCTTCAGCCCGGCGAAGTGCATCACGGAGTCAATCTCCGGGTGAGCGGCGAAGAGGGCCTCCACCTGCTCCATGTCGCAGAGCTCGGCCTTGATGAAGGGGATCTTCTTCCCCACGATTTTCTCCACCCGCCGGACGGCCTCCTCGCTGGAGTTGTAGAGGTTGTCCGCCACGATGATGTCGTAGCCCGCCTGGATGAGCTCCACGCAGGTGTGGCTGCCGATGTAGCCCGCGCCGCCGGTGACAAGAATGGACATAAAAACCGCTCCTTTCAAATTATGAAAATTGACCGCTTTTGTGAAATATTTTCAAGATTCATCTGGCCTTATTGTAGGCCCGCTGGATGGAAATGGGAAGAGAGGATCGTCCTGGTTATTAGAAATATCGTCCGGATTTTGAGTTTATTATACTAGAAAACCGGGGGCCTGTCCAGGGGGAGAAAGATTTGTACTGGAGCTCCGGCGCTTGCGGGAGACGGCGGGGCGTGGTATAATCGGAAAAACGAGTTTGGGGAGGCGCGGAGGATGAGCATCACGGCGAAGACCGCCGGACGCGCGACGGGGGTTTTGCTTCTGGCGGCTTTGCTTTTGGCGGTGGCGTACCAGGCTTCCTATCCCATTGAGTGGAACCTTGTTACGCTGCCGGAGGAGATCGCGGCGTTTCACAACCGGGAGTCCGAGGATTTGGACCCGTCTGAAATCACGGTGTACGACGGTGTGGGCGTGGGGAATCGGGAGTACTACCTGATTGAGATGGGGGAGTCCCTGGGCAGCGTCGCCCTGAAACGAAGCCTGACCGGGCGGTACAAAATCGAATATCTCACGTACGGCGACGGAGGCCTCCGGGACTCTATCGTGGAGAGCGGAGGGAGGAAATTCCTTCTCCTGGGGGGCCGGGACCCGGAGGTCCGCCTTGCCAAGATTACCGTCTCCATAGACGGGTTGACCTACGACTTGGAGAAGAATTGGCCCCGGGACCACTTCCTGCTCTGCGCGGAGATTGACAGCCGGGTGGAAGGTCATCATATCGACAGGGACAAGGTCCGGTTCTACAGCACGGACGGGGAGGACATCACCGAACTTTATGATTTGACCGGCGGGGGAATCTGAGGAGCGGCCCCCGGTGGATTGCCGAAAGTTTTTTTCCGAACCGGGTAGAAACTTTGTTCCCGGTGTGCTATAATCCTGTCTCATGAAACGAAAAGGAGGGACCGCCATGCAGCGCCCCCTGGCGGACGAGATCCGCCCGAAAACTTTGGACGAGGTCGTCGGCCAGCGGCACCTCCTGGCCCCCGGCGCGGTGCTCCGCCGCCTGATCGAGGGGGGAACCGAGGCCAACATGGTCTTCTACGGTCCCTCCGGCACCGGGAAGACCACCATTGCCAACATCGTGGCGGAGCGGACCCACAAGGCCCTCTACCGCCTCAACGCCACCACCGCCTCCCTTCAGGACGTGAAGGACATCATCGGAGACGTTGGGACCCTGCTGGCCCCCGGCGGGGTGCTCCTCTACCTGGACGAGATTCAGTATTTTAATAAGAAGCAGCAGCAGAGCTTGCTGGAGTTCATGGAGAACGGGAAGCTGACCCTCATCGCCTCCACCACGGAGAACCCCTATTTCTACGTCTACGGGGCCCTCCTCAGCCGGAGCACCGTCTTCGAATTCAAGGCCGTGCCTCCGGAGGAGGCGGAGCCCGCCGTCCTCCGGGCGCTGAACATCGAGAGGGAGCGCTCACCCCTGCCCCTGGAGTGGGAGGAGGGCCTGTCCCTCCAGATCGCCACCGCCTGCGGCGGGGACGTGCGGAAGGCCGTCAACGCCGTGGAGCTCCTGAGTCAGGCCGCTCAGCCGAAAAAGGGGAAGCTCTTCCTCTCAAAGGAGGACGCCGCCCAGGTGGCCCAGCGCAGCGCCATGCGCTATGACAAGGGAGGCGACGCCATGTATGACATCGCCTCCGCCCTGATGAAGTCCCTCCGGGGCAGTGATCCCGACGCGGCCCTCCACTATCTGGCCCGGTTTCTGGAGGCGGGGGACCTGGTGACCCCCTGCCGCCGCCTCCTCTGCTCCGCCAGCGAGGACGTGGGCATGGCCTATCCCCAGGCCGTGGCGATTGTCAAGGCCTGCGTGGACACGGCCATGCAGCTGGGCCTCCCGGAGGCCCAGCTGCCCCTGGCCCAGGCGGCCATCCTGCTGGCCACGGCCCCCAAGTCCAACAGCGTGGTGGAGGGCATCGGCCGGGCCCGGGCGGACGTCCGGGCGGGCCGCACCGGGGACGTGCCCCGGCAATTGCAGAACGTCCACGCCGACACCACCGGCTTCGACAACCAGCAGCACTACCTGTATCCCCACAGCTTCCCCGGCCACTGGGTGGACCAGCAGTACCTCCCCGACGCCCTGAAGGGCGTGAAGTACTACGAGTGGGGGGAGAACAAGACGGAGCAGGCGGCGAAAGCCTACTGGGAAAAGCTCAAGGGGAGGGAGCTGTGAACACCGTCTCCACCGGCTGCTTTTCATAGTCCGGCGGGGAGTAGACCCAGCGGTCCAGCTTCCCGTCGGTGACCTGATAGCGGATGGGCTCCGCCGGGGCCGGAGGCAGCTTCTCGATGACCTGGAGCTTGATTTTCATCCGCTCCGGGCGGATGCTCTTGATGTACACGCTGACCCCGTCGCCGGGGGACAGGTGCTCCCTGGCATCGGCGAGGCCCGAGAGGTTGGGGGCCAGCTCGATGAAGCTGCCGTAGTCCTTCACCGTCCGCACCACGCCCTTCACCGTCTCGCCGGGGCGGAAGCGGCTGGCGTTGTCCATCCAGGTGCCCAGAAGCTCCCGGTGGGTCAGGGTGATCCGCCGGGCCTCCCGGTCCAGGGACCACACCGCCGTCAGAATCTTCTGGCCCTCCTGGAACCGCTCCCGGGGGTGGGCGATGCGGGAGACGGAGATGTGCTCGATGGGCAGCATGGCGACGATGCCGCAGCCCACGTCCACGAAGGCCCCGAAGCTCTCCAGCCGGGTGACCCGGCCCGTGAGGACGGTCCCGGGCTCCAGCTGCTCCAGAAAATGCGCCATGGCCTGTTCCTGAGCGGCCCGGCGGGAGAGGAGCGCGATGGGCGCGCCCTTTTCGTCGGCCTCCAGGGCCGTGACGGTGAAGCAGGTGGGCTTCCCCACCCGGGAGAGGACGGCGATGTCCCGGTCCGCGCCGCTGATCCAGGGGGCCACGGCCTCCTGCCGGGGAATGCGGCCCTGGACGCCGCCCAGGTTCAGGTACAGGGTGTGGTCCACGCCGCAGCGCTGGACGGGGGCTTCCAGGATGTCCCCGGATTCCAGGGCCTCCCGCAGGCGGTCGAGGGTGAGGGGGACGGGAGGGCGGAGGCCCTCCGGCGGGTACAGTTTATTTTCCGGCATGATATCGCATCCTTAAACGTTGATACAGACAATATATGCGGAAAACCGAAATGGTTGACAGGAGGACAAGATGGACCTGCGGCTTCACGATCTGGTGGAATTGAAAAAGCCCCATCCCTGCGGCAGCACCCGGTGGGAGATTCTGCGGGTGGGCATGGACATCAAGCTCCGGTGCCAGGGCTGCGGCCATGAGCTGATGCTCCCCCGGAGCAAGGCGGAGAAGAGCATCCGAAAAGTACTGACAAAGGAGGAACCGACATGAACGGAAAGCTGAAGCGGATCGTCGCCCTGGTCCTGGTGGTGGTGCTGGTGGTGGCCCTGCTGGCCTCGATGATCCTGCCCTACATCGGATAAAACTTTGAAGAGCGCGCAAAAAAGAGGCTGTCGGAGACAGCCTCTTTGTCATATCTTGTCACAGCTCGATCTTCTTGTCCAGCCGCCGGAAGGTGAAGGTGCCCACGGCGAAGAGCTCCCCGTCCCCGCCCGTGACCCGGGCCTCCAGCACGCAGACGCTTTTGCCGCCCTGAAGCTCCCGGGCCTCCGCCGTCAGCGTATCGCCCACCCGGGCGCTTTTCAGGAAGCTGAAGGAGCAGTTGATGGTGACCGCCATGGTTCCATAGGCCACCATGGCGGAGCCGCAGGCGGTGTCCGCCAGGGAGAAGTAGACCCCGCCGTGGGGCACCTGAACGGGGTTCAGGTCCTCCTCCGCCACGGTCTTGACGGCCCGGGCGTAGCCGGGGCGGAGCTCCTCCACGTAGATGCCCAGGCGCCTGCCGAAGGGGTTGCTCTCATTGCGGAAGGACCGGAGCTGTTCGTAATCCACGGAAAACGCCCCCTTTTCCGTCACTGCCGGATGGTGAACTGGCGCCCGTCGGAGCGGACGCTGCCCTCCTCCCGGAGGCGCTTGAGCTCCCGCATCATGGCGCTGCGGTCCGTGGCGATGTAGTCCGCCAGGGTGCTGAGGGAGAAGGGAAGGGTGAAGGTCCGGCTTCCCGACTGCTGGGAGAGCTGGCGGAAGTAGCACAGCAGCTTCTCCCGGATGGAGCGGCGGGACAGCACGTCCACCCGGCGGGAGAGGGCCTGGGCCTTGTCCGCCATCAGGCGCACCATGTTCTGGACCATGACGCTGTGCCGCTGGCAGGCGTTGCCGCAGGCGCTGAAAAAGTGGTCGTAGTTGATGAAGACCACGTCGCAGGGGCGGCGGCAGATGACCTCCAGGCTGTCCCCGGTGGACCCGGCGAAGGCCAGGGTCTTGCCGAAGATGCCCCCGGCGCCCAGGTCCTCCAGCACCGTGGCCACGCCCTCCTCGTCGATGCGGATCAGGGTGGCCTGACCCCGCTCCACCACGCCCACGGCGTCGGAGGAGAAGTCATAAATCAGCTCGTCCGCCCGGAAAGACCGCTGGACCGCCTGGAAACAGGTGAGAATCTCCCGGTAGTCCTGATAGCTGATGTCATGAAACAGCGGACTTTTTACCAGCTCCTGCTCACTAAGCATGTGCTCATCCCTTTCTGGCGCATATCCCACACATCTAATGATAATACCAGCTTTTGCTGAAAAAGTAAAGCACAATTTTTTACTCTCGGACAACTCTGGACAACATTCGGTATATTTTGAGCACAGGGGTTTTTGCCGCCGGAAAAGGATTCACCATTCCGACGCGGTTTGTTTACAATTTGTTCATGTCCGTCCATTGACAACAAATCCCTCCGGTGGTAAACTCGCTTTAGCACTCCGGGAAAAGGAGTGCTAAAGCATGAAAACAGAACGCGGACGCGGGAGGTTGTCGTGGACTTGTCGGAGCGGAAACGGCAGATATTGAAGGTGGTGGTGGAGGACTACATCCGCACCGCCGAGCCGGTGGGCTCCAAGTCCATCGCCGCCGAGATGGGGGGCAGCGTCAGCTCCGCCACCATCCGCAACGAGCTTTCCGATCTGACGGAAATGGGCTATCTGGAGCAGCCCCACACCTCCGCCGGGCGAATGCCCTCCCCCAAGGGCTACCGGCTGTACGTCAACGAGCTGATGGAGGAACAGCGCCTCTCCCTGGCGGAGACGGAGAAGATCAACCAATCCCTCCAGTTGAAAATGGAGGAGCTGGACCGCCTCCTGGCCCAGGCGGGCCGGGCGGTCTCCGCCCTGGTGCGCTACCCGGCCTATATCGCCGCCAGCCGGAAGACCGAGCTCACCGCCCGGCGCTTCGAGCTGCTGGCGGTGGACGAGCGGAACTGCATCCTGGTGATGATGACCAGCGACAGCAAGGTGAAGAGCCAGCTCCTCCGGATGCAGCTCAAGGTGGACCCGGCGGACCTGCCCGCGGCGGCGAACCTTTTGAACAGCCACTTCGTGAACACGGACCCCGTCGGCATGAGCCAGCGGCTGATGAACGTGGCGGATCAGGTGAGCCCCCAGCTCTTCCTGCTGCTGTCCCAGGCCGTGAGCTTCGCGGCGGACGCGCTGGAGGAGGCGGGACAGCGGGAGATCGTCACCGCCGGGGCCAGCCGGCTTTTGAAGCTCCCGGAGTTCCGGGACGCCGACAAGGCCCACGAGCTGATGAGCTTCCTGGCGGAGAGCAAGGAGGAGCTTCCCCAGCCGCTGCACCGGGACATGGAGATTCTCATCGGGCCGGAGAATGTGAAAGAGGCCCTGCGGGACACCAGCGTGGTGGTGGCCAGCTATGATATCGGGGACGACATGCGGGGCCTCATCGGCGTGGTGGGCCCCACGAGGATGGATTACGCGGCGGTGGCCGCGCGGCTTTCCGGCTTCGCCGAGGGGCTGACGAGATTGTTTGGAAAACAGGAGGAACTACCCCCGAAGGAGGAACTGAAATGACGGAAGAAAACAAGCAGCCCCTGGAGGAGGAGGCCCCGGAGACGGAAGCGGCCCCCGAGCCCCGGCCGGAGGAACCCGCCGAGAAAGCGCCCAAGGGCAAAAAGAAGAAGGAAAAGGGTTTCACCTTCACGAAGGAGCAGGTGGAGCAGATGGAGCTGGCCGCGCGCCAGCTGGAGACCACCAAGGACCAGTTCGCCCGTCTGGCGGCGGAGTACGACAACTACCGCAAGCGCACCGCCAAGGAGAAGGAATCCCTCTACCAGGACGCCAAGGCGGACACCATCCGGGAGTTCCTGGCGGTGTACGACAACCTGGAGCGGGCGGCGGCGGCCCCCGGCGGGGAGGACGACCCCCACAAGAAGGGCCTGGAGATGATTTTCACCCAGTACAAGGAGCTTTTGAAAAAGCTGGGCGTCGCGGAGATTGAGGCCCGGGGCCAGCCCTTCGACCCGGAGCGGCACGAGGCCGTCATGCACATCGACGACGAGAACTTCGGCGAAAATGAAGTGGCCCAGGTCTTCCAGGCGGGCTTTCTCCTGGGGGACAAGGTGATCCGCCACGCCGTGGTGCAGGTCGCCAATTGAAGACGCGTTCAAAATACTATTTTCATAGAGTTCAGGAGGCAGTTGTTATGTCTAAAGTAATCGGTATCGATTTGGGAACCACCAACTCCTGCGTGGCGGTGATGGAAGGCGGCGAGGCCGTCGTCATCGCCAACGCCGAGGGAAACCGGACCACCCCCTCCGTCGTCGCCTTCTCCAAGACCGGAGAGCGCATGGTGGGCCAGGTGGCCAAGCGCCAGGCCATCACCAACCCCGACCGGACCATCTCCTCCATCAAGCGGGAGATGGGCTCCGACTACCGGGTCACCGTAGACGGCAAGAACTACACCCCCCAGGAGATCAGCGCCATGATCCTCCAGAAGCTGAAGGCGGACGCCGAGGCCTATCTGGGCGGAACCGTCACCGAGGCGGTCATCACCGTCCCGGCCTACTTCACCGACTCCCAGCGCCAGGCCACCAAGGACGCGGGCAAAATCGCGGGCCTGGACGTCAAGCGCATCATCAACGAGCCCACGGCGGCGGCCCTGGCCTATGGCGTGGACAAGGAACAGACCCAGAAGATCATGGTCTACGACCTGGGCGGCGGTACCTTCGACGTGTCCATCCTGGACATCGACGACGGCGTCATTGAGGTTCTGGCCACGGCGGGCAACAACCGCCTGGGCGGAGACGACTTTGACGAGTGCGTCATGAAGTGGCTGGTGGGCGAGTTCAAGCGCAGCGACGGCGTGGACCTGTCCACCGACAAGGTCGCCATGCAGCGCCTGAAGGAGGCGGCGGAAAAGGCGAAAATCGAGCTCTCCGGCGTCACCACCTCCAACATCAACCTGCCCTATATCACCGCCGACGCCACGGGCCCCAAGCACCTGGACGTGACCCTCTCCCGGGCGAAGTTCAACGAGCTCACCGCCCATCTGGTGGACGCCACCATGGGCCCCGTGCGGCAGGCCATGAGCGACGCGGGCCTCAAGCCCTCCGACCTTTCCAAGGTTCTGCTGGTGGGCGGCTCCAGCCGCATCCCCGCCGTGCAGGACGCGGTGAAGTCCTTCACCGGCTCCGACCCCTTCAAGGGCATCAACCCCGACGAGTGCGTGGCCATGGGCGCGGCGCTCCAGGCGGGCGTTCTCACCGGCGACGTGAAGGGCCTGCTGCTGCTGGACGTGACCCCGCTGTCCCTGGGCATCGAGACCTACGGCGGCGTGTGCACGAAGCTGATCGACCGGAACACCACCATCCCCGTGAAGAAGAGCCAGGTCTTCTCCACCGCCGCCGACAACCAGACCAGCGTGGAGGTCAACGTCCTCCAGGGTGAGCGGGAGATGGCCGCGGCCAACAAGTCCCTGGGCCGCTTCCACCTGGACGGTATCGCCCCGGCCCGCCGCGGCGTGCCCCAGATCGAGGTCACCTTCGACATTGACGCCAACGGCATCGTGAACGTCTCGGCCAAGGACCTGGGAACCGGGACGGAACAGCACATCACCATCACCTCCTCCTCCAACATGAGCAAGGAGGACATCGAAAAAGCCGTCAAGGAGGCGGAGCAGTACGCCGCCCAGGACAAGAAGCTCAAGGAGGAAGTGGAGACCCGGAATCAGGCGGACCAGATGGTCTACCAGTGCGAAAAGACCCTGGCGGACATGGGGGACAAAATCCCCGCCGACGACAAGGGCAAGGTCCAGGGAGCCCTCGACAAGCTGAAGGAGACCCTGAAGGGGCAGGACAGCGCCGCCATCAAGGCGGACACGGAAGCGCTCCAGCAGGCGTTCTACGCCGTCAGCGAGAAGCTGTACCAGCAGGCCAATCCCCAGGGCGCCCAGCCCGGCGGAGACGCCGGCGGAGCCCATGAGGGCCAGTACTACGACGCGGACTACAAGGTCGTGGACGACGACGACCAGAAGAAATAAAACAGCTTTGTTCGTTCAATGGGACGGGGAGTTCTCCCCGCCCCATTGAACGGCGTTATTCGCAGGAGGCAACATGGCTGACCAAAAGCGTGATTATTACGAGGTCCTGGGCGTGGCCAAGGGCGCGTCGGACGACGAGATCAAAAAGGCGTACAAAAAGCTGGCCCGGAAGTATCACCCGGATTTGAACCCGGACAACAAGGAGGCCGAGGAGAAGTTCAAGGAGGCCAACGAGGCCTATGAGATTCTCTCGGACAGGGAAAAGCGGAGCCGGTACGACCAGTTCGGTCACGCCGGGGTGGACCCCAACTTCGGCGCGGGAGGCGGCGGCTTTGACGGGGGCTTCGACTTCGGCGATCTGGGGGATATTTTCGGCAGCTTTTTCGGCGGCGGCTTCGGCGGCGGACGGCGGACGAATCCCAACGCCCCCCAGCGGGGAGAGAGCATCCGCATGTCGCTGATTCTCAGCTTCGAGGAGGCGGCTTTCGGCTGTGAGAAAGCCGTCACCGTGGAGCGGCTGGAGCCCTGCGCTTCGTGCCAGGGCAGCGGCTGCACCGAGGGCACCACCCCCGAGATCTGCCCGGACTGCCACGGCACCGGCACGGTGCAGGTCCGGCGGCAGACGCCCATGGGAGTCTTTGCCACCGCCTCCCCCTGCTCCCGCTGCGGCGGCAAGGGAAAGATCATCCACCAGCCCTGCAAGGAGTGTCGGGGCGCAGGCTCGGTGCGGAAACGAAAGACCATCCAGGCCGCCATCCCGGCGGGCATCGACAACGGGCAGACCATCTCCATCCGGGGCCAGGGCAACGCCGGAAAGAACGGCGGACCCGCCGGGGACCTGCTCATCACCATCACCGTCCGGCCCCACGAGCTGTTCCGCCGGGAGGGGACCTCCGTCCTCTGCGAGGCCCCCATCACCTTCGCCCAGGCGGTTCTGGGGGCGGAGCTGGAAATTCCCACCATTGACGGCAAGGTCAAGTACGACCTGCCGGAGGGGACCCAGACGGGTTCCACCTTCCGCCTCAAGGGCAAGGGCATCCCCTCCATCAACGGCCGGGGCCGGGGGGACCAGTATGTCACCGTCTACATCGAAACCCCCCGGAACCTGAGCAAAGAGCAAAAGGAGGCCCTGCGGAAATTTGCCGAGACCATGGGCGACGAGAACTACGAGGAGCGGAAGGGCTTCTTCGGCAAGGGCAAGAAAAAGAGGTGAGCCATGTATCTGGCGGATTACCACATCCATTCCCGGGTCTCTCCCGACGCCGGGGACTCCATGACCGCCCTGGCGGAGGCCGCCGTGGCGGCGGGGCTGGACGAGATCTGCTTCACGGACCACGTGGAGCCCATCGTCTGGAACAGCACGGACCTCCGGGGGCCCTATGGCTGGTCCGTCCTGACGGAGGAATTCGACAGGGCCCGGGAGGCCATGGGGGACCGCATTCAGCTGCGCCTGGGCATCGAGCTGGGGGACGCCTGCTGGAACTTCGCCCACACGGAGAAGCTGCTGGCGGACGCCCCACCCTTTGATTTCATCATCGGCTCCGTCCACATGCTCTCGGAGCGCTTCGGCGGCGTGGACCTCTACTACTTCGACCCGAAGACGGAGGAGGAGGCCTGGGCCGGTATCGCCGACTACCTGGGGCAGGTGAAAAAGATGGCGGAGTGGGGGAAGTTTGACGTGCTGGGCCACCTGACCCTGCCCCTGCGCTACCTCAACGAGAACCGGGGCTGGAGCCTGTCCATGGACCGCTTCGGAAGCGAAATCACGGACATCTTCGCCATCTTGAACAGAAAGGGTTTGGGCATCGAGCTGAACACCAACCGGGGCAACACGCCCCTGCCGGACGGGATGTGGCTGCGGCTGTATGAGGACATGATGTGCGATCCGATTGTCACACTGGGCACCGACGCCCACGCCGCCAGGTTCGTGGGCTGCGCCGTCCGGGAGCGGCAGGCGCTGCTGAAAGAGTGCGGCTTCACGCATTTCTGCACCTTCGAGGGCCGGAGGCCGGTCCGGCATGCCCTGTAGCGAAAAAGGTCACATCTGCGTTTTAAAAGCACCTTGATTTTTTGAGAAATCTGGAGTACAATATAAGCCACAAAATTCAAGGACATGGGGGAATACTGCCATGAAAATTGCGCTGGGCTGCGACCACGGCGGTTATGAGCTGAAACAGCATGTCATCAAGGTCCTGGAGCGCTTGGGCCACGAGGCGGAGGACTTCGGCTGCCTCTCCAGGGAGAGCTGCGACTATCCCGACTTCGGCGCCGCCGCCGCCCGGGCCGTGGCGGAGGGGAAATGCGACCGGGGCATCGTGATCTGCACCACGGGAATCGGCATCTCCATCGCCGCCAACAAAGTGAAGGGCATCCGCTGCGCCCACTGCGCCGACTGTCTTCAGGCGGAAATGACCCGCCGGCACAATGACGCCAACATGATGGCCATCGGAGCGGGCTTCACCGGTCCCAACATGGCCGAGCGGATGGTGGAGGTGTTCCTCTCCACCGAGTTCGAGGGAGGACGCCACGCCCGCCGGGTGGAGAAGATGATGGCCCTGGAGGGCTGAGTGAAAAACGATGGGAGCGCCGCTCCTGAAAAGAGGTGACGCGCATGACGGGAGCCAAAGGTTACAGCAGCTACCGGGGCCGGGGGCCCAGATGGAAAATTTTACTGGCGGTTTTCCTGGTCCTGGTCATCGCGGTGGCCGTCAGCGTCATCTACCTGGGGGAGCATATGGTCTACAGCGCCGACGGGCGGCGGCAGATCGTCCTGCCCTGGCAGACGGAGAGGAATGACCCCCAGCCGCCCGGAGAGGAAAAGAATCCGAACAGCGGGCCGGACGTGTCCGTCACCGTGCAGGAGCCGGAGCCCCAGGGGCCCCGGGAGACCGCCGCCGGTTCCCTTCCGGCCCAGGCGCTGACCATGGCGTCCTGGACGGAGTGGCGCGGCAGGGCGGAGAACCAGGACTTCAACGCCGTGGCCGTCCGGCTGAAAACCACCAACGGGAGCGTTTACTTTGACTCCGCCAGCGCCGTCTCCGGCGCGGTGGAGACCGAGCTGGACACCGCCGCCGCCCTGGCCGCGGTTACGGCCCAGGAGGGGCTGCACACCATCGCCAGTGTGGCCTGCCTCCAGGACTTCAAGGCGGCCAACGCCGACGTGGAGGGCCGGGGACTGAAAAACACCGGCGGCTATATCTTCTACGACGGAAACAACAACCTCTGGCTGGACCCCGCCAAGCCCTCCACCCGGGAGTATGTCTGCGCCCTGGCGAAGGAGATCGCGGAGCTGGGCTTCGACGAGCTGCTGCTGACGGACCTCAGCTACCCCACCGAGGGGAAGATCAACAAAATTTACTACAACACCGACGTGCCCCTGGCCAACAACCTGGACCTGCTTCTGGGTGAGTTGCGGACGGCCCTGGAGCCCTATGACATCCTCCTGTCCGTGGAGGTGCCGGAGTCGGTCATCGCCGAAGGTCCCGACACCGTGGCCGGACTGGACCTGAACCGTCTGGCGGCCCGGGTGGACCGCATCTACGCCGCCACCGCCCTGGAGCGGGTGGAGACCTTGGCCAATCTGGTGGCCCAGGCGGCGGGAGAGAACGGGAAGACGGAGTTCGTCCCGGAGCTGGCGGCGGGCGGTCCCGCCCCGGCGGGGAGCCGCCTGATCCTGGCGGAGTGACGGGATCCCTTTTGAATCAGCGGAAAACTCCCGGAGGGAAGCCCCTCCGGGAGTTTTGGCATGGAGAAAGAGACGGGGGAGGACGGAGTATGAGGCGGCTGGCGGCGTTTGCCGGGGGCTTTTCCCTGGGCGTGTTCCTGGCCCAATATCTCCTCCGGGACGGCTGGATTCTGGCGTTCGCCGGGGCGGTTCTGGGACTGGGTGTTCTCTCGACGCTCCTGCCCCGGGAGTGGCGGCGGCGGGGTGTGATTATTTGCGCCGCGCTGGCCCTGGGCCAGGGCTGGAGCTGGCTTTACGCCCGTCAGGTCCAGCGGCCCGCTCAGCTGAAGGCGGAGCGGACGGAGGCCTTTGCCGCCACCCTCTGCGGCTATGCCTGGGAGACGGATTTCGGCGCCCGGGCGGAGGTCCGGCTGGAGGGCGTCCCCGGCAGGGCGGTCCTCTACGCCGGGCGGGAGCTGCTGGACCTCGCCCCCGGCCAGACCGTCTCCGGCACGGCCCGGTTTCGGGACGCCGCCCGGATCCGGGACGAGGACATCACCGTTTTCACCTCCAAGGGGGTGTTCCTCCTGGCCTACGCACGGGGAGGCCTGGAGGCGGGAGAGGGGACCCGGCACAGCCTCCGCTGGTTTCCCGCCCGGCTGGGCCGGGCCATGAAGGAGCGGATCGGGGCCCTCTATTCCGGGGACGCCGCCGGCTTTTTGACCGCCATCCTGACCGGTGACCGGGGGGAGGTCTCCGAGAAGGCCTATACGGCCCTCGCCGAGGCGGGGCTGAGCCACATCCTGGCGGTGTCCGGGATGCACTGCGGCTTCCTCATGGCCCTGGCGGGCTTCCTGCTGCCGAGTCGGAAGCTCCAGGCTCTGCTGGGCATCCCGCTGCTGGCGTTTTACGCCGTCCTCACCGGCGGGAGCCCCTCGGTGCTCCGGGCCTGCGTCATGCTGTCCCTGCCCCTGCTGGCCATCCTGGTCCGCCGGGAGAACGACGGACCCACGTCCCTGCTGACGGCCCTGTTTCTGATCCTGCTGGCGAACCCCTTCGCCGCCGCCTCCGTCAGCCTGCAACTGTCCTTCGCCGCCATGGCGGGCATTCTCTGGCTGACGCCAAAGCTCTACAAGGGCCTGACCGGGGAGAAGAAGCGGGGGAGGGTCTTCCGCTTCCTGGCCGTGACTTTTTCCACCTCCATGGGGGCCATGGTGTTCACCATGCCCCTGTCGGCGTACTACTTCGGCGCCGTGGTGCTGATCGCCCCGCTGAGCAGCGCTCTGTGCCTCTGGGCGGGAACCTGGGCCTTCACCTTCGGACTGCTGTCGGTGTTCGTCAGCTTTTTCCATCCGCCCCTTGGGGCGCTGCTGGCCCTGCCGGCCCGGCTGGGGGCGGAGTACATGCTGTTCGCCGCCGGGCTTCTCTCCAGGATTCCCTGTCACGCGGTCTACACCGCCAACCCCTATGTGAAATACTGGCTGGCCTACGCCTACGCCCTCTTCGCCGCCGCGTACCTGGCCCGGCGGACGGGGCGGCGGAAGTATGCCCTGGCCTCCGTCCTGACGGCGCTGACGCTGGTTTTGACCGTCCGGCTGGGGGAGGCCCGGTTCTGGAGCGATCTGGACGCCCTGGTGCTGGACGTGGGCCAGGGGCAGAGCGTGGCGCTGGCCTCCGGCGGGGCTTTCGCCCTGGTGGACTGCGGCAGCGCCAACAGCTGGAAGGACCCCGGCGAAACCGCCGCCCGGCAGCTGGCCGCCATGGGCTGCAAGCGCCTGGACTTCCTGCTGCTGACCCACTATGACAAGGACCACGTCTCCGGCGTGACCGGCCTGCTGGAGCGGTTGGAGGTGGGAACGCTGCTGGTCCCGGAGGCGGAGGACGGCGCGGGACTGCAAACCGTGGTCCTCTCCGCCGCGGGAGAGCACGGCGCGACCGTCCGGTTTGTCACGGCGGAGGAGCGCCTGGATTTCGGCCGGGGAACGCTGACGGTCTACCCGCCCCTGGGGAACGGCGGAGACAACGACCGGGGCCTGAGCGTCCTGGCCTCCGCGGGGGAAAACGACTTCCTCATCACCGGCGACATGGACGCCGCCACGGAGAAGAAGCTGCTGGAAACTTACGATCTGCCGGACGTGGAGGCCCTGGTGGCGGGACACCACGGCTCCAAATACGCCTGCTCCCAGGCGCTGCTGGAGGCGGTGCGGCCGGAGACGGCCTGTGTCAGCGTGGGCTCCAACTCCTACGGACACCCCGCCGATGAGACCCTGCTCCGGCTGGCCCGGCGGGGCTGTGAGATCTACCGGACGGACCTCCACGGGACCATCCATCTCTCTTGGAATCAGGAGGACAGCCATGGCTGAAAAAAAGAAGGCCCCCCGGAAGGGGGCGGCCCTGCAAAAATTAAAGGCGGACCTCTCCGCCGGGACCATCGGAAACGCCTACGTCCTTTACGGAGAAGAGAGCTATCTCCGGGAGTACTACCTGGGGGAGCTGCGGAAGAAGCTGGTTCTCCCGGGCTTCGAGACCTTCAACGTCCACACCCTGGAGGGGAAGGACCTGACGGCCCAGGCTCTGGCGGAGGCGGCGGAGGCGCTGCCACAGATGTCGGAGCGGACGCTGGCGGTGGTGACGGACTGGGACCTCTTCAAGCTGGGGGAGGACCAGCGGGAGAAGCTCATCGCCCTGCTGGAGGACCTGCCCCCCTGGTGCTGTGTCGTCTTCGTCTACGACACCCTGGAATACAAGCCCAACCGGACCATGAAGAAGCTCTGCAAGGCTCTGGAGGCCCACGTGGAGGCGGTGGAGTTCCCGGCGGCGTCCAGCGCGGACCTGCTGCCCTGGATCTCCCGGCGTTTCAAGGCCCTGGGAAAGGAGATCGACCGGACGGCGGCGGAGCATCTGGTCTTCACCTGCGGCGGGCTGATGACGGGGCTGGTGCCGGAGATCGAGAAAATCGCCGCCTATGCCAAGGGGAAAACCGTCACCCAGGCGGACATCGATGCCGTGGCGGACCCGGTGCTGTCGGCGGAGGTGTTCAAGCTGTCCGACGCGGTGCTCCAGGGGCGCTGTGATCAGGCGGCGTCCATCCTGGGAGACCTGCTGAAGATGCAGACGGAGCCCATCATGATTCTGGCGTCCCTGGGGAGTCAGCTCCGGCGCATCTGGACCGCCCGGCTGGCCCTGGACGGCGGGCGGGACCGACGCTGGCTGATGGAGCTCTGGGGCATGAAGTCCGATTACCCGGCCAGGCTGCTGCTGGACGCCGCCCGGCGGACCACGGCGGAGTGGTGCGCCCAGGCGGTGCGGAGTTGCCAAGTGCTGGACCGCCGGATGAAGAGCGAGCGGGGCGTGGACAGCGCCGGGGAATTGAAGCTGCTGCTGGTCCAGCTGGCGGCGGAGAGGAGCTGATGGAATGGAGCGCGTCCGGGAGGTCATCGTGGTGGAGGGCCGCTATGACAAAAACACCGTCTCCCAGGTGGTGGACGCCACCGTGGTCACCCTGGGGGGCTTCGCCGTGTTCAACGACAAGGAGAAGCTGGCCTTCCTCCGCCGTCTGGCGGAGAAGCGGGGCCTCGTCATCCTGACGGACAGCGACGGGGCGGGCTTCCTCCTGCGGAACTACCTGAAGGGAGCCCTGCCCAAGGACAGGGTGAAGCAGGCCTATATCCCCGACGTGAAGGGCAAGGAGCGCCGGAAGCGGAAGGGCGGCAAGGAGGGCAAGCTGGGCGTGGAGGGCATGTCCCCCGCCGTGCTGCTGGAGGCCCTCCGGCGCTGCGGGGCCACCTTTGAGGACGCCGCCCCGCCGGAGCGGGGGGAGGCCATCACCAAGGCGGACCTCTACGCCCTGGGCCTCAGCGGCGGGGAGGGCAGCGCGGAGAGGCGCCGCCGCCTTTTGAAGCGCCTGGACCTCCCCGAGCATCTCACCGCCAACGCCATGCTGGAGGCGCTGAACCTCCTCTTCGGCCGGGAGGAGCTGGAGAGGCTGCTGGCGGAGGAGCGGGCGTTCGACAAAATCTGACACGCTTCGCAGGACAGTCCGTGCTATGCTGAAAGCAGAACACACCCGCCTCCGGAGGAGGACGGGTCCGGCGAGGAGGAGGCGGATTGCGCAAGCTGTTAGTGGGAGAGGCCCGGTGTCTTGCGTCCCGGGCGCGGTATTACCTGCTGGAGCAGGACGGGGAGGATCCCGGATCCTATGGCGTTCTGATCGAGTTGGAGGGAGAGGAGGCGACGGCGGCGGACCTGAGCCCCTGCCGGGAGAGGGTGGAGGCCCTGGCCCGGGCCCTGGTACGGGGCGTGGTGACGCCGGTGGCGCTACGGGACATCGTGGACGACTGGCTGCTGGAATAAAGGGGCAACATTTACAAATTCTTCATAACTTTTGCGTGAAACCCCCTTTACAAACGGGGGCGGCTGTACTATGATAATCACTGTTAGCACTCCTGGTATTTGAGTGCTAACAGTGATTACGTTTTTTCAAATTTTCATATTTCAAGGAGGAACCCATTATGAAACTCACCCCGCTCGCAGACCGCGTCATCCTGAAGATGGTGGAGACCGAGGAGACCACCAAGGGCGGCATCATCCTCACCGGCTCCGCCAAGGAGAAGCCCTCCGTGGCCGAAGTCATCTCCGTGGGCCCCGGCGGCACCGTGGACGGCAAGGAAGTCACCATGACCGTGAAGCCCGGAGACAAGGTCATCACCAGCCAGTACGCCGGCACCAAGGTCACCCTGGAGGAAGTCGAGTACGTGGTTGTGCGGCAGAACGACATTCTGGCCATCGTCGAGTAACCACTTCATTTTTCAAATCATCGGGAGGTAACGATTTATTATGTCCAAACTCATCAAGCGCGGCGAGGATGCCCGCAAGGCGCTGGAAACCGGCGTCAACACTCTGGCCGATACCGTCAAGATCACCCTGGGCCCCAAGGGCCGGAACGTGGTTCTGGACAAGAAATACGGCGCGCCCCTGATCACCAACGACGGCGTGACCATCGCCAAGGAAATCGAACTGGACGACCCCTTTGAGAACATGGGCGCTCAGCTGGTGAAGGAAGTCTCCACCAAGACCAACGACGTGGCCGGAGACGGAACCACCACCGCCACCCTCCTGGCCCAGGCCATGATCGGCGAGGGCCTGAAGAATCTGGCCGCCGGGGCCAACCCCATCGTGGTCAAGAAGGGCATGGCCAAGGCCGTGGAGGCCGCGGTGGCCGAGGTCAAAAAGCTGGCCAAGACCGTGGACGGCTCCAAGGACATCGCCCGGGTGGGCGCCGTCTCCTCCGGCGACGAGGAAATCGGCAAGCTGATTGCCGACGCCATGGAGAAGGTCTCCGCCGACGGCGTCATCACCATCGAGGAATCCAAGACCGCCGAGACCTACAGCGAGGTCGTGGAGGGCATGCAGTTCGACCGGGGCTATATCACCCCCTACATGGCCACCGACATGGAGAAAATGGAGGCCGTTGTTGACGACGCCTATATCCTGATCACCGACAAGAAGATTTCCGTCATCTCCGACATCCTGCCCCTGCTGGAGCAGCTGGTCCAGTCCGGCAAGAAGCTCCTCATCATCGCCGAGGACGTGGAGGGCGAGGCTCTCAGCACCCTGATCGTCAACCGTCTCCGGGGCACCCTGAATGTTGTGTGCGTCAAGGCCCCCGGCTTCGGCGACCGCCGCAAGGAGATGCTCCAGGACATCGCCGTCCTCACCGGCGGCACCGTGGTCAGCGAGGAAGTGGGCCTGGAGCTCAAGACCGCCGACATCTCCCTGCTGGGCCGTGCCCGTCAGGTGAAGGTGACCAAGGAGAACACCACCATCGTGGACGGCGCGGGCGACTCTCAGGCCATCAAGGATCGTGTGGCCCAGATCCGCTCCCAGATTGCCAACACCACCAGCGACTATGACAAGGAAAAGCTCCAGGAGCGTCTGGCGAAGCTGGCCGGCGGCGTGGCCGTCATCAAGGTCGGCGCGGCCACCGAGACCGAGATGAAGGAGAAGAAGCTCCGCATCGAGGACGCTTTGAACGCCACCCGGGCCGCTGTGGAAGAGGGCGTGGTGGCCGGCGGCGGCACCATCTTCGTGAACGTCATCCCCGCCGTGGAAGCCCTGGTGAACGGCGTGGAGGGCGACGAGAAGACCGGCGTCCGCATCGTGGCCAAGGCCCTGGAGGCCCCCATCCGCCAGATCGCCGCCAACGCGGGCCTGGACGGCTCCGTCATCCTGGAGAAAGTCCGCTCCGGCGAGAAGGGATACGGCTTCGACGCCTACAAGGAGGAATACTGCGACATGGTGGCCTCCGGCATCATCGACCCCGCCAAGGTGACCCGCAGCGCTCTGGAGAACGCCGCATCCGTGGCCGGCATGGTGCTGACCACCGAGTCCCTGGTTGCCGACAAGCCCGAGCCTCCCGCCCCCGCCCCCGCCGCGCCCGACATGGGCGGCATGTATTGATCTCCGCCTGAAACCGACAGAAACCGGCGCCCATATCTGTGGGCGCCGGTTTTTTCCACGGCAACAGGTGCTTGTATTTTGGAATGGAACGTGGTAAAGTAGGGCACAGGGGGCATGGCCCCCGAAAAACGAGGAAAGGATACTGGATACATGATGAGACGTATAAATCGGTTGTTGGCTTTGTTGATGACGCTGTGCCTGCTGGCCAGCCTCGCCGTCGTGCCCGCCGCCGCCGCGGGGGAGAGCATTACGGAATTGGAATTGGCGCTGGAAAGAGCAAAATCGACGCAGAAAGAAGCGCAGGATGCCTTGGATGAGGCGAACGCTTCTGTAAAGACCTATCAGGATGCTTTTGACGAAGCAAAAAGGGTGGAAAAAGAAGCGCAAGACGCAGTGGATGATGCAAAAGCTGCCTATGATGCGGAAGGAGGGAAAGGCGACGCTGCTAATCAAGATACTCTGAGTACATTGAAAGACAACTGGGATAAGGCTCAAAGTGAGTATCAGTTATCAAAAGAAAAACTTGATGAAGCAGACAGAAACCTTACAGATGCTAAAGCAACAGCAAATATCAGCGAAAAAGAAGAGGCTTTGGAGGATGCGAAAAAAGCCGTAACAAACGCCCAGAAAGCGTTGGACGATGCCCAGAAAGCGCTGGAGGAGGAAAACAAGCCCACCACCCCCGGCAGCAGTGACCTCGGCTATTCCTCCTCCGTGGACTTCGGAAAACAGGCGAAGGGCTCCACCAACGACCTGACCCGGACCTTCACCATTACCAACCGGACCAAGTACGCCATGACCCTCAGCTCTCCCTCCGTGGGGAACTACTACACGGTGATCTCCGGCGCCACCGGCACACTGAGCGCGGGAAGCTCCACCACCGTGACCCTGCGGCTGGACAGCACCAGCAGCACGGGCACCTATAACTCGACCTTCACGGTCTACGCCTCCTTCGTGGAGGGAACCGGCTCGTATACCATCTCGATTCCCGTCTACGCCCAGGTGGTGGACTCCAACTACTCCATCTCCGTGGACCCCACGTCCAAGGACCTGGGCAAGCTGTCCGAGGGCTATGAGGAAAAGACCGCCAAGGAAAAAGAGGTCACCGTGACCGTCCAGAACAAAGGCGCCTCCGACGTCCGGATGGACGGAGTCAAGGGGAACGACCACTTTACGGTCACCGCCGTGAACAGCGAATCCATCACGCTGAAAAACGGGGAGAAGACCGACTACAAGATCGTCCCCAAAAAGGGACTGGCCATCGGCACCTACACCGACACCATCGTCTTCCAGACCCGGGAGGGCGCCACGGCCAGCTTCAAGGCCACCGTGGCTGTTGAAAAGAAGCTGGCGCCCCTGAGCGTGGAGCCCGCCTCTTTGAACTTTGGCACCGCCGAGGAGGGGTACACCGCCCTCACCTACCAGACGATCACCCTGAAAAACAACACCGATTCCTCCCTTCTGATGACCCAGCCCACCTCCTACAGCTATGAGATCAGCGCCCTGCCCCAGACGGTACTGACCGCCGGCGGAAGCATGACCCTGAACATCCGTCCCCGGACGGGCCTGCCGGCCAACAAATACGACGGGATCATCGAGTTCAACAGCAACACGGAGCAGGCGAAGCTGACCGTCCAGTTCACCGTCACACGCCCCGCCGGACCCTCCACCTTCAATGACGTGGCCTCCGGCAGCACCTTCGCCGCCGACATCGCCTATGTCAGCCAGAAGGGCCTGATGAGCGGCGTGGGCGGCGGAAAGTTCAACCCCCAGGCCCCCATCACCCGGGGCCAGCTGGTGACCATCCTCTACCGTCTGGAGGGCCAGCCCGCCGTCAGCGGCCTGGGCTTCAGCGATGTGGCCGCCGGGTCCTACTGTGAGAAGGCGGTGAAATGGGCCGCGGCCACCGGCGTCACCACCGGCGGCGCGGACGGCCTGTTCAGACCCAACGACCCCATCACCCGGGAACAGATGGCCACCTTCCTGTACCGCTACAACCAGTACAAGGGCTTTTTCGTCGTCAAGCTGGCGGACCTGAGCACCTTCCCCGACGCGGGTTCCATCGCCTCCTACGCCAAGGACGCCCTGTCCTGGGCCAACGGCAGCGGTCTGATCAACGGTACCGGCGACGGGCGGCTGAATCCCTCCGGCGGAGCCACCCGGGGTCAGGCGGCGGCGATCCTCCACCGCTACTGCGTGAGCATCGGGCAGTAAAAGCATGAAAGAGCCTCCGGGTCATCCCGGAGGCTCTTCTTTCATGTGTATCACTCCCGGACGTAGCCGTCCTGGTCCGCCGTGTAGCGCTTCCCGTCCGCCGTGAAGGAGGTCCCTTTCAGGATGCCGCCGTCCTCGTTCCGGTAGCGCCAGCCCTGGTCGTCCCTGGTCCAGCCGCCCATGTTCACGCCCTTGAACAGATAGCTGGTCAGGCCGATGGCCTCCCGGGTCTCGTCGTCCTGGAAGTGCCACCACTCGGAGCTGAGGCCCCGCATTCCCGTGGCCGTCATGTACTTCTCCAGGAGCTTGGCGTTGTCGTTGTTCAGGTAGGCGGCGGAGTACCAGCTCAGGTCGTGGATGGCGCTCTGCATTTCCAGCTCTTCGCCGCTGTTGATTTTCTCCAGGGTCAGATCCAGGGCGATGCCCCGGTTGTGGGCGGAGGCCACCCGGGCCAGGAAGCTGCCCAGGCCGAACCGCCCGTTGTTGGTCATGATGGAGAAATAGGTCTCCGGGGCTTCTTCTCCGTCCTCGGGCTCGCCCTCCGCCGGTTCGCCCTCTCCGGGGGACTCTTCCGCCGGGGTTTGGGCCTCCGCCGGGGGCTGCTGCGCCGGGGGCGTCTCAGGGGCGGGCTGTGCCTCCGGGTCCAGGCTGCCGCCCTCGCCCTCCTCCGGCAGGGTGAAGAAGGGCTGTTCCTCCCCCGGCTGGGGCGCGGGCATCATGAACTGCCCGTCCGGGTCCTGGATGACGGGGCCCTCGCCCTCCTGGGCCGCTTCCTCGGCCTCCTCCGCCTGGCGCAGGGCCAGGTCCTCCCGGCTGATCTTCTCCCCGGTCTCCGGGTCGATCAGAAGCCCGTCGGACAGGTCCACCTCCCAGCCGGTGACGGGGTCCAGGGCCCGGGGGTCCTCGTCCTCGCCCAGGGGCTCGCCCTCCGCGTCCTCATAGCTGTAGACCAGCGCCGCCAGCTCCAATTGCCCGGCGGTGGTGTCGTAGAGGAAGCGGGTGGCCTCGTTGGGGCGGAAGGCCTCGTAGATCTTCAGCCTGTAGCCGTCGGCCTCCGCCGCCTGGGCGGCGCTGAGGAGCTTCTTGGCGCAGGGGTAGAGGTAGGGAACCAGGAATTGCTCGTCCTCCGTCCGGATGTGCTCGAAGCCCTGGACCACCTGATCCGTAATCAGGGCGATGGGGTTTTCGTGGACCTTGAAGACGGAGCGGTAGCTGTTGGCGATGTCATAGGCGCAGTGGTCTCCCACGTACTCGGGGAGGTTGATCATGCAGAACCGGCTGTCCACCCAGCCGTACTGGTCCTTGTACCGGACCCGGAACCAGTCCCCGCTCTCCTCCAGCACGCACAGGGCGGTTCCCCCGGGAATCTTCCCCAGGGCGGCGGACTCCCCGTCAGCCTGCTCATGGAAGGGCTGTTCAATGATGGGCCAGATGGTGGCGTACAGCGGGTCCACGGAGGCCTGGAAGAGCAGCGTCTCCACGGAGAGCACGCCGCCGCCGCCGTCCGTTGCCTCCACCATGTAGGAGTGGCTGGACCCGGAGCCCAGGCGGCCCAGCTCACAGGTGAGGGTCTCCGCCGGCTCGAAGGTGTCCAGCAGGACCCACTCCTCCCCGATCCTCTCGTAGAGCCGGTAGCCCTCCCCCTTGGTCTCGTCCCACTCCAGGGTGCAGACCCGGGGCTCGGTCTCCAGGCAGAGGGGATTCAGGTCATAGCCCAGCAGGTCCTGCCGCTCCACGGAGATGAGGTTGGACTGGGGGCCGCAGAGGACGTAGCCGTCCCCCTGGACCGCCGCCCGGACGTGGACCTCCAGCGGGTGGCCGTAGCCGGGCAGGGTGAGGTCCCCGTCCCGTTTGCTGACCTTCAGGTTCACGTTTTTCCCGTTGGCGGTGATGGTGCGGACGGTCTGTCCGTTCTCCAGGGCGGAGACCTCGTAAAAGCCGGGTGCAGGCCCCGTCTGGGTCCAGGAGAGGGTCAGCCTCCCCGGCTCCGGCACGCCCACCGCCTCCGGGGCGGAGAGGCCCGGGTCGGCGATCTCCGCCGCCAGGGTCTGGCCGGACAGCACCCGGGTCATGCCCAGGAGGTTTTTCCCCTCCGCCACGGCGTGGACCCGGACCGTCATGGGCAGGGAGAGCTTGCCCGGAGAAGCGCCGGTATAGCTGATTGCTTTCTGGATATGGTTGTCCCCGCTTTTGACCTCCAGGTCGTAGAACACGACGGACTCCCCGTCCTCTGCCGGAGGCTGGTCTGTTCCGCCCTCCGGCGGGACCTCGTCTTCGTCCTCCGGCGGCGCAGCGGTCCGGCCCTCCAGCCGGGCCTCCGGCCAGTCCAGCTCCAAGGTCCCGTCCCCGTTCATGCAGACGCGGATGACTCCCTCGTCAAAAACGGGGCGGACGCCGCCGGGTATGTAAAAGTAAGCGGTGGCCAAGGCCAGAGCCGCCAGCGCGAGGATGGCGGCTCCGGCCGGAATGAGCTTTCGATTCATGAGCGCGGTATCCTCCACTGGTCAGAACACGGCGTAGACCGTCTCATAATCCGCGCCCTTTTCCGTGTAGACCACAAAGCCGTCGTAAATCAGCTCCCCGTCCTCTCCGTCGATCAGGCAGCTGGGGGCGTAGTCGGAGGAGATGGGACGGCCGATGGCGGCGTAGAGCTCGCTGACAGGACGGCCCACCAGCCCCTGGGCCACGGTCTTGGGGTCCGCCGCCGGAGCGGGCTCCGGTGCAGGCTCAGGCTCCGGCTTTTCGGCGGGAGCGGGCTCGGGCTCAGGCTCCGGTTTCGGTTCGGGCTTGACCTCCGGCTTGTCGGTCTGCTTGGGGGCGGGGGGATCCTTCTTGGGCTTTTCCGCCGGGGCGGCGGGCTTCCCGGTCTCCTCGGGAGGCTGCTCCGGGGCTTCCGGTGTCTCCTCTTTTCCGGCGGGAGGCTCGGCGTCCCCGGCGGAATCCTCCGGCTGTTCCGGGGTCTCCGGCGGGGCCTCCGGGGTCTCCGGCGCCGCTGCCTTCTCGGGGGCGGGCTGTTCGGCCTGGACCGCCGGCTCCTCGGTGTTCTGAGGGGCGGCGGGCGGCGGGGTCTGGCCTCCGCCGCAGGCGCACAGGGCGCACAGCAGCGTGGCGCAGAGCAGAATGTTCCTGAAATGCTTCATCATTTGGTCGGCTCTCCTTTATTTTGTATCGGTCTGTCTCAGACCGCGGCCCCGCCAATTTTGGGGCGGCGGTAGTTCCAGCTGTTTCCGGCGTCGTAGAACTTGTAGAGGTTGACGTCGAAGCGCTTCTTCCGGCGGTAGGCCATTTCCAGCTCCGCGTCGAAGATGTAGGTCTTCCCGTTCAGCTCAATCTCCACCCAGCTGTGGGGGGAGCGCCGGACGCCCACGGTGCCGTTGTAGATGAGGGACTCGTAGCCGATCCAGCGGGTAAGGTACCAGAGCAGGGAGGCGTAGCAGTAGCAGTTGCCGTAGCCCGTCTCCAGGATGCGCAGGGCGTCGGTCTCCATGTAGTCATACACGCCCATCTCATAGGGCGGGCGGCGCAGGTAGGTGAAGGAGTCCCGGGTGTAGAGGTAGACGGCCCGGAGCATCTCCTCCTGGGTCATGGAGGGGTCGGTGTGGGCCAGGACGATTTTGTGGAGCCAGGAGTCCAGCTCGTTGTTCCCGGTGGTGAAGCGGCCCATGTCGTTGAAGTCATGGTTTTTAACCCTGGCGTTTCGGACCAGATCGCCCTGGGCGCTGTCATAATAGTACAGCCAGCCGTCCACCAGATGGAAGCCGTCCTCGGGGACCTCGGCCCTGGGAGTGTGGGATTCCCAGGTCTCCCCGCCGGAGAAGGCGGTGTGCTGGTGGGGGGTGGTGGCCTCGCACACGTCGTAGTAATACCAGCTGGTGGGAGACACGTCCACATAGAAGACGGGGTGGTTCCGGTCGATGTAGGCCCGGTCCGCCGTCCGGCCCAGGCAGCGGTTCAGCAGTGTCACCGCCGCCGCCCGGTTGATGTCCTCGTCCGGGTGGAAGAGCCCGTCGGCCCCGCCCTGAGCCCAGCCGTAGGCCCGGGCGGAGAGAATGAAGGGGGCGCCGGGGTCGTCCTCCGCCACGTCGGGGAAGAGCTCCGCGTCGGTCCGCAGGGGGAAGAAGCTGGCGATGTACCGGGTGAACTCCCCCCGTGTGACGGTCCGGCCGGTGTCCAGCATCCCGTCCCGGGCCTCCAGCACGCCCAGGCCCGCCAGGGTTTTCACCGCGTCGGCGTAGAACGCGCCCTCGGGCACGTCGGCATAGGTGTCGCCGGGCACCGGCGTGGAGGGGGGCAGGAGCCGGTAGAGCATCTGGGCCGCCTCGGCCCGGGTGACCTGCCGGGTGGGATTGAAGGAGGGGAACGCGCCGCCGCTGCCCAGAAGGTAGGCCGGGTGGGAGGCGGTGATCAGGGAGATCCCGGCCGGAATCTTCCCGGGGACAGCCGCCGTGGCGCTGGCGCTGTTCTGCTTCCGCTTGGTGGGGGCGTCCGGGGCAAGCCCGCCGCTGTCATCGCCTCCGGCGGGACGCCCGGCGGCCTCCTTGGGCTCTTCCTCCGGCGGAGGAGCCAGACCGCCGTAATCCTCCTCGCTGTAAGTTTTCACGCTGAGGCCCACAGCCTCGGAGGCGCAGGCGGGCACGGTGGTCACCAGCATCACCAGGGCCAGCAGAAGCGCGATCCAACAGTTCTTACCCATGCTTGTTTTCTCCTTTAATCTGATCTGTGCGCGGTGTCAGAGGCCCGGGGCCTTCGGGCTGCGACGGGCGAGGCCCAGGGGCTGGACGCCCTCCGGGAGATAGAGGCCCATGGCCCCGTCCTCCAGGAGGAACGCCTCATAGTAATTTCCGTCCGAGGCCGAGACCAGCGCCGGAGAATCCGTCATCGCCTCCGGGAGCTCCCGGCCCGCAAGTGCCGAGGGGCCGGTGACCAGGACATAGCCCGGCAAGTCCTCCGAGGGCGCCGCGTCAAAGCGCACGCCGCTTCCATAGACGGTAAAGTCCCCCGGCAGCTCCCGCCGAGGGGCGGGCATGACGGGGACGTTCTGGATGAGATACCGGAGGTTCCGCTCCACCAGCTCCGCCACCACATAGTCCGCCTCCCGCTGCTCCACCAGGTCCAGCCGGTAGGGCATGGATCGGGAGAACAGGGCCGCGTCAAAGCTGTCCGCCAGATAGGGGTAGAGGTTGTTCCCGAAGGAGTCCCGGAACATCACCAGGGACCCCTCCCCGCCGCCATGGGTCATGATGGTCAGGTTCTCCGCCGAGCGGATGGGAACGTCGTATTCTACGGTCAGGCCGCCGCCGTAGACCTGGTCCGCTTCCAGACCGTCCCCGGCGGGGTAGAGCATGTCGTAAAGGTCCCCCTTGTGGACCTCCTCGGAGGTGAAGGGGCCGTCGAAATAGCCGGAAGCCCGGCCCAAGGCCTCGTTCACCGCGTCGGCGGCCAGGGCCGCGCCCTTGCTGGTCCAGTGGGAGTCGGTCTTGAAGTACAGGGTTTCCTCCTGGTTCCGGAAGAGGGAAAAGCAATTCAGATAGTCCACACCCTGCTCCGCCAGGGCCTCCGCCAGCCGCTTCGCGTCCCGGGGCTTGCGGGCGGAGGGAAGGGTGAGGTCCGGCATATTGGCCCAATAGAGAGAGTTTTTATTGGGGGCCACGGTGAAGAGGAACTTGGCCCCCCGGCTCTCGCAGTACTCCTGTATCAGCGCCAGATTCCGGGCGGCGGAGAAAATCTCCCGGTCTGTCATGGGGTCCAGCCCCACGTAGTCCGGCAGGGTGTCGGCGAAGTAGAGCCAGCCCTCCGAGCCCAGCACCACGTCCTCGGTGATGGAGCTCCCAAAGACCTTGACGTTCAGGGCGGACCAGGAGGTGATCATCTCCTGCCGGAGGTGGAAGTTGTCCCCCAGGTAGTCCTGCATCCGGGACAGGTAATTGGCGTTCCAGTGCCCCTCCGGGTCCCGGAGGGAGGGGGCCCGGGAGAGAGTCTGATTGCCGCCGGCCCCGCTTTCCTCTTTGGGCAGGAGCATTCCCAGGGAGGGAATCAGGCACAGCAGCAGGATGAGCGCCGTAAAGGCGGCGTAGGGAAGGTTCTTTTTCATGGCGGCACCTCTCAGAACTGGGCGTAGATGAAGGGCTGGAAGCTGCTGCCCGCCGCCGCCAGAAGGCAGAGGACGAAGAGGGCCGCCGCCCCGGCGAAGGAGGAGAACTCCAGCCATCCGCCGCCTATCCGGCGTTTCAGCCAGGGCCCCAGGGGGAGGCTTCCCACGACGCCCGCCCCCAGGGCGCACCACACCGCCGGGCTGATCCGCTCCAGGGCCAGGGTGGAGGCGGGGGAGGGGGCGAAGCCGGTGAACATGGCCCGGAGCACCGTCAGGGCCTCCGGAACGGAAGCCGCCCGGAAGACCACGAAGCCCACGCACACCGCCAGCAATGTGTACACGTGCCCCAGGCATCGGCCCAGGGGCCTCTCCTGGAGCTTCTTCATGGGCAGGGCGCTCTCCACGGCGGAGAGGAGCCCGTGCCACGCGCCCCAGAGGACAAAGGTCCAGCTGGCCCCGTGCCACAGGCCGCAGAGCAGGAAGACGACCGCTTTGTTGAAGCACTTCCGTCCCGTGCCCCGCCGTCCGCCGCCCAGGGGGATGTACAGGTAGTCCCGGAACCAGAGGGAGAGGGACAGGTGCCACCGCCGCCAGAACTCGGTGATGGAGGCGGAGATATACGGGTAGTCGAAGTTCTCCGGCGTCTCGAAGCCGAAGAGGTTCCCCAGGCCGATGGCCATGTCGCTGTAGCCGGAGAAGTCGAAGTAAATCTGCAGGGTGTAGGCGGCGGCCCCCAGCCAAGCCAACCGAAAGTCCAGGCCGTTCCCCAGGGAGAAGGCGGTGTTCACCACCGTAGCGGCCATTTCGGAGATCAGGGCCTTCTTGGCGAAGCCCACGGTGAAGCGCCGGAGGCCCCGGGCGCACCGGGCCGCGTCGGGCCGGGGGGCGTCCAGCCCCTGGGCGAACTGTCCGAAGCGGGAGATGGGGCCGGAGACCACCTGGGGGAAGAAGGAGATGTAGAGCAGCACATCGGAAAAGCGCCGGGCCCGGGCGGTTTCATCCCGGTAGACGTCGATGACGTAGGATATGGATTTGAAGGTGAAGAAGGACACGCCCAGGGGCGGCAGCAGCCCCGCCGCCGGAAGCCCCGTTCCCAGCAGGCGGTTCAGGCTTCCGGTGAAGAAGTCCAGGTACTTGAAGATTCCCAGCAGCAGGAGGTGGAAAACCAGCGCCGCGGCCAGCAGCGTCTTCCGGGCCCGGACTCTGGGCATGAAAAAACCGGCAGCGCAGCTCACGGCGGCGGACAGCAGCAGAAAGGGGAGCCCCTGCCACTGGCCGCAGGCGTAGAAGGCCAGACTGACGGCGATGAGCACATATTGTTTCCCCCTGCCGGAGACCGTCAGGCTGAGCAGCCACGCCGCCGGAAAGAAGAAAAACAGAAAAGGCGCGGAATGAAAGGCCATGCGAACACCAACTCCGATAGATGAATCCCCGCCGGCGGGGCGAAAAATATGTCGAATCTATGAAGATTATACACCTTCGTGGGGAAAAGTCAAGGCGTGGAGCGTGGTTCATGCCGTTTCAGGCCGGGTTTTTGCCGGAGGCGCGGAAACCTTGAAAAACGGCGGCGGCATGAGCCGCCGCCGTTTCCGGCTTCGTTTTTTCAAAGGCGCGCCGCGATGGCCTCCAGAAATTCCCCGCTGTCCACGCCCCGGGCCTGGAACCCGGGCTCCACCAGGGGGAGGAGGTCACGGGTCATGATCCCGTCCTCCAGGGTTTTCAGGGACGCCGCCTCCAGCCGCTCGCCGAAGCGGACCAGCTCGGGAAGGCTGTCCAGCTCGCCCCGGCGCTTCAGGGCCCCGGACCAGGCGAAGATGGTGGCCATGGGGTTGGTGGAGGTGCTCTCCCCCTTGAGATAGCGGTAGTAATGCCGGGTGACGGTGCCGTGGGAGGCCTCGAACTCCATGGTGCCGTCGGGGGAGACCAGGACGGAGGTCATCATGGCAAGGCTGCCGAAGGCGGCGGCGACCATGTCGCTCATCACGTCCCCGTCGTAGTTTTTCAGCGCCCAGATGAAGCCGCCCTTGGACCGGATGACCCGGGCCACGGCGTCGTCAATGAGGGTGTAGAAGTAGGTGATACCGGCTTTTTCAAATTCCGCCTTGCAGGAGGACTCGTACTCCTCCTCAAAAATCCGCTTGAACTCCCCGTCGTAGACCTTGGCGATGGTGTCCTTGGTGGAGAACCACAGGTCCTGCTTCTGGCTCAGGGCGTACTGGAAGCAGGAGCGGGCGAAGGCCCGGATGCTGCTCTCCAGGTTGTGCTGTCCCTGCCAGACGGCGGGGCCGTTCACGGTCTGGACGGTCAGGGTTTTTTCCGCCCCGCTCTCGCCCTTGAAGGTCAGGGTGGCCGTTCCCGGCTCCTCCGTGGTCATGTCCACGGCCTTGTACATGTCCCCGTAGGCGTGCCGGGCGATGGTGATGGGTTTTTCCCAGTTCTTCACCACCGGCTTGATGCAGGGCAGGACGATGGGGGCCCGGAAGGCCGTGCCGTCCAGGATGGCCCGGATGGTGCCGTTGGGGGACTTCCACATCTCCGTCAGCTCCGGGTACTCCTCCATGCGCTGTTTGTTGGGGGTGATGGTGGCGCACTTCACCGCCACGCCCAGGCGCTTGGTGGCCAGGGCGGCGTCCACGGTGATCTGGTCCTTTGTGGCGTTCCGGCTCAGGAGACCCAGGTCGTAATACTCGGTTTTCAGGTCCACATAGGGCAGGATGAGCGTTTCCTTGATCATGCCCCAGAGGACCCGGGTCATCTCGTCCCCGTCCATCTCCACCAGGGGAGTGGTCATTTTGATCTTTTCCATAAAGCGCCTCCCGTCAATTCGCCCGCTTGGCGTAGTAGTTCATGAGACAGCCGTCCAGGATGATCTCCTTCTCCTCCGCCGTCAGGCCCCGGACATGAAGCAGAATTTCCTCCTCGCCGCCGTCCGCCTTCAAAACCTTGGCGGGGAGGTCCTCCCGGCCCTCCTGGATGGCGGCGCGGATATTGGGGACGAACACGCAGTCCCCCGCCTCATAGGGGAACGCCGCCCCCTCGTCCAGGGTGAAGGGCAGGATGCCCCAGTTGACGCAGTTGGAGCGGTAGCGCTTGGTGGCGAAGGCGTAGCAGATGTTGGCGAAGCCCCCCAGCACCTTCTGGCAGCTGGCGGCCTGCTCCCGGGCGGAGCCGTCGCCGGGCCGGTTGGCGAAAACGCAGGAGCCGAACTGGGTGTTCCCGGCCTTGGCCCCGGCCCGGTCCAGCAGCTTTTGCAGCCTCTCCGGCGTCTCTCCGGCAATGCGCCTGGCCTCCATCTCCGCCGCGGCCTTGGCCCGGCCCACGTAGGCGGGCTCCCGGCGGGAGAGGGTGAACTCCGCCAGCCGCAGGGGGTTGGAGCGGTAGGAGGAGGTCTCCCCGGAGGGGATCAGCTCGTCGGTGGTGGTCACCGGGTCCCGGAGGACCGCCGCCAGCTCCACCAGCAGGTTCTCCGCCAGGGGCCGCATCTTGGGCCAGTCGGTGATGTTGGGGCCCAGGATCAGCTCCTCCTCCGGCCGGGGATGGCCGAAGCCGTTGTAGACCCGTTTCTCATAGACGCCCTGGTCGAAGTGGTAGGCGTGCCGGACAGGCTCATAGCCGACGTCCGTGGCGGGGGTGATTTTTCCGCCGTTCCGGGCCGTGGCGGCGATGGACCGGGCGTCCATCAGGCACACGGCGGCGAACTGGCCCTCGCCGGGCTTGGAGCCCTCCCGGTTGGGGAAGTTCCGGGTGGTGTGCCGGAGGCTGAGCCCATTGTGGGCGGGCACGTCCCCCGCGCCGAAGCAGGGCCCGCAGAAGCTGGGCTTGATGACCGCGCCGCTCCGCAGCAGGTCCGCCGTGGCCCCGATCTTCGTCAGCTCCAGGCTGACGGGGATGCTGGTGGGGTACACGTCCAGGGTGAAGTACCCGTCTCCGCAGCTTTCACCCCGGAGGATGTCCGCCGCCTCGGTGATGTTGTCAAAGAGTCCTCCGGCGCAGCCGGCGATGACCCCCTGGTCCGCCCAGACGCCGCCGTCGTGGATTTTCTGAAGGAGGTCCACCTTGGCCTTGGGCCAGCGCTGACCGGCGTCGGCCTCCACCTTCGCCAGAATGTCGGAGGCATTGTCCAAAAACTCCCGGATAGTCCAGGCGTTGGAGGGGTGGAAGGGCAGGGCGATCATGGGCTCCACCCGGGACAGGTCCAGCTCGATGTACTTGTCGTAGTACGCGAAGTCGCCGGGATGGAGCTCCTGGTACTCCGCCCCCCGGCCGTGGGCCTCGTAGAAGCCCCGGGTCTCCCCGTCGGTCTCCCAGATGGAGGAGAGGCAGGTGGTCTCGGTGGTCATGACGTCAATGCCGTTCCGGAAGTCAATGGGCAGGCCGGCGACGCCGGGCCCGGCGAACTCCAGGACGCAGTTGTTCACAAAACCGCTCTCGAAGGTGGCTTTCACCAGAGCGATGGCCACGTCGTGGGGCCCCACGCCCCGCTTCGGCGCGCCGGTGAGGTAGACCAGGACCACCTTGGGATAGGGCACGTCCCAGGTGTTTTTCAGAAGCTGCTTGGCAAGCTCCGGCCCGCCCTCGCCCACGGCCATGGTCCCCAGGGCGCCGTAGCGGGTGTGGGAGTCGGAGCCCAGGATCATCTTCCCGCAGCCCGCCAGCTGCTCCCGGGCGTAGGAGTGAATGACGCTCTGGTTGGCGGGGACATAGATGCCGCCGTACTTCCGGGCGGCGGAGAGGCCGAAGACGTGGTCGTCCTCATTGATGGTGCCTCCCACGGCGCAGAGGGAGTTGTGGCAGTTGGTCAGGGCGTAGGGAATGGGGAACTCCCGCATGCCGGAGGCCCGGGCCTGCTGGATGATGCCCACGTAGGTGATGTCGTGGCTGGCCATGGCGTCGAAGCGGACCTGGAGCTTTTCGGGGTCCCCGGAGACGCTGTGGGCCTGGAGGATGCTCCAGGCCAGGGTCCGTTCCCGGCCCTCGGCGGGGGAGACGGGGGCGGCGGTTTGAAGCGCGCCATGGGAAAGGAAGACGCCGTTGTCGTGAAGAGTGATCATAGCCGAAACCTCCTGAAATTATCCTCGGTCCGCCAGGGGCACGTAGGGCGCCCGCTTGCAGATCGTTTTGTAGGCGGGGCGGATGATCCGCGGGTCGCCGGCGCAGCACTCCTCCATGCGGTGGGCGCACCAGCCGGCCATGCGGGCGCTGGCGAAAATGGCGGTGTACAGATCCGTGGGGATGCTCAGCAGCCGGTACACGAAGCCGGAGTACAAATCCACGTTGGCGCAGATGGGCTTGTCGATGCCCCGGACCTCCTGGAAGACCTGGGGCGCCAGACGCTCCACGGACTCGATGAGGTCCAGCTGGTCCACCATGCCCCGCTTCTCCGCAAGACGGCGGGAAAACTGCTTGAGGATTTCCGCCCGGGGGTCCGAGAGGGTGTAGACCGCGTGGCCCATGCCGTAAATCAGCCCTGTGCCGTCCCCCAGGTCCCGGTTGAGGATGCGGACCAGCTGGTCCTTCACCTGGCCGTCGTCCTTCCAGTCCCGGACGGCGTTCCGGAGATAGCGCATCATCTCCACCACCTTGATGTTGGCCCCGCCGTGGCGGAAGCCCTTCAGGGATCCCACGGCGGCGGCGATGGCGGAGTAGAAGTCCGTCCCGGTGGAGGTGAGGACCCGGCAGGCGAAGGTGGAGTTGTTGCCGCCACCGTGCTCCGCGTGGAGGATCATGCACAGGTCCAGGAGCTTGGCCTCGTCGTCGTCGAATTTCGAGTCCTTGCGCAGGGTGTAGAGGAAGTTCTGGGCCACGCTCAGGTCCGTCCTGGGCCGGTGGAGATAGAGGCTGTCCTTGTCGAAGTAGTGCCGCTTGGCGGCGTAGGAGTGGGCCACGATGGTGGGGGTCCGGGCCACCATGCGGAAGGACTTGAAGAGCTCGTTCTCCAGCGTCATGTTCTCCGCCTCCCCGTCGTGGGAGTGGAGGGCCAGGATGCAGCTGGCCAGCTTGTTCATGATGTTCTTGTTGGGGGAGCGGAGGATCATGTCCTCGGAGAAGTAGCCGGGGAGCTGGCTCCACCGGGCCATGAGGACCCGGAAGTCCTCCAGCTGGGAGGCCGTGGGCAGCTGGCCGAAGAGGAGGAGGTACACCGTCTCCTCGAAGCCGAAACGGTCCTCCCGGATGCAGCTTTGAATCAGATCTTCAATGCTGATGCCCCGGTAGAAGAGCCGGCCCTTCCGGGGAATCTTTTCCCCGTTCTTCAGGTCGTAGCCGTCCACGTCGCCGATGCTGGTGACGCCGGCGATGACGCCGGTTCCGTTGGGATACCGGAGGCCCCGCATCACGTCGCTGTCGGTCCGGCCGGAGGGGAAGATGTCGTTGTCCCGGATGAAGTCCTCGGACCCGCTGACGAAGGAGAGCGAGGACTCAATCAGCTCCTGGTGGCGGAGCATCCGGTGCAGGTCGCGCTCGGTTTTGTAAGACATATCTGGAAACCGCCTTTAAAGATTTCTTGCCATGTATTATAAAGGATGCCGGAGTGTTTTGCAATGCGTCAAATTTGCCTGGTTTTCCGCCTGTGCCGGGGGGGACCGACGTCAGGCCCGGTCCGCCGGGGGAATCTTCGCCCGCAGGGACTCCAGGCGGTTCAGCGCGTCCAGCAGCGTCTCGTCCCGCTTGGCGAAGTGGAAGCGGATCAGGTGGTTCACCGGCTCCCGGAAGAAGCTGGACCCGGGCACGGCTCCCACGCCCACCTTTTCCGCCAGGACCTCGCAGAACCGGAGGTCGCTGTCATAGCCGAACTCCGAGATGTCCAGCAGGACGTAATAGGCCCCCTCCGGCGTGGTATGTATCAGCCTGAGGTCGTCCAGGCCCTTGAGAAACAGGTCCCGCTTGCGGGTGTACTCGGCCAGGAGGCCGTCGTAGTAGTCCTGTCCGAATTTCAGCCCGGGGATCACCGCCTCCTGGAGGGGGGCCGCCGCCCCCACGGTGAGGAAGTCGTGGACCTTTTTGATCCGGTCCGTGATCTCCGGCGGGGCGATGGTGTAGCCCAGCCGCCAGCCGGTGATGGAGTAGGTTTTGGAGAGGGACGAGCAGGAGATGGTCCGCTGCCGCATGCCGGGGAGGGTCGCGAAATAGGTGTGCCGGTGGGGGGCGTAGACGATGTGCTCATAGACCTCGTCGGTGATGACGTAGGCGTCGTATTTCTCCGCCAGGGCGGCGATGGCCTCCAGCTCCTCCCGGGTGAAGACCCGGCCGCAGGGATTGGAGGGGTTGCAGAGCACCAGGGCCTTGGGCCGGAGGCGGAAAGCGTCCTCCAGGATCTCCGGGTCGAAGCGGAAGTCCGGCGGCGTCAGGGGCACGTAGATGGGCTCCGCCCCGCAGAGGATGGTGTCCGCCCCGTAGTTCTCGTAGAAGGGGGAGAAGACGACCACCCTGTCCCCGGGGTCCGCCACGGTCATCATGGCGGCCATCATGGCCTCCGTGCTGCCGCAGGTGACGGTGATCTCCCCGTTGGGGTCCAGATCAAGGCCCATATAACGGGACTGTTTCTCCGCCAGGGCCTCCCGGAGATTCTGGGCCCCCCAGGTGATGGAGTACTGGTGAAAGTCCTCCCGGCTGACCTCCGCCAGCCGGTCCAGAATGGCCCGGGGCGGGTCGAAGTCCGGGAAGCCCTGGGAGAGGTTCACCGCGCCGTACCGGTTGGAGATGCGGGTCATGCGGCGGATCACCGAGTCGGTGAAGCCGGCGGTGCGCTCAGACAGGCTCTGCATGGTCGTGTCCTCCCAAAAAATCAGATTTGATTTGGGGTATTGTAGCATCTCCGCCCCTCCTTGTCAACGGAGAAAGGGGTCCGGGGCGGGGCGAATCGAAAGCCGGCGGGCCCTGTCTCCATGAGACAGGGCCCGCCGGCTTCACGGGCTCAGCCGTTCCGGCTGGCCCGGCCGTACCGCTGGGCCGTCCGCCGGAGGTCCTCCCGGAGCTCCGGCGTCAGGTCGTCGTCCGTCAGCCGCCAGATCCAGTTGGTCCCCACGGTGGAGGGCTTGTTCATCCGGCAGCGGTTGTCCAGCCCCAGATAATCCTGCATGGGAACGACGCAGGCCTTGGCGGCGCTGCGCATGACCAGGGCGATGAGGGGACGGTAGAGCTCCCTCTGGGGGGTGCGGCTGTCGCAGAGGTAGTCCCGGACGGACTGCCGCTCCTCCGGCGTGATGCTGTGGAGCCAGCCGGTGAGCGTCTCGTTGTCGTGGGTTCCCGTGTAGGCCACGCAGTTCTCCGGGTAGTTGTGGGGCAGGTAGTCGCTGGCGGAGCCGGTGTCCCGGGCGTCAAAGGCGAATTCCAGCACCTTCATGCCGGGGAAGCCGCTTTCCCGCACCAGCTGCCGGACGGAGTCGGTGACATAGCCCAGGTCCTCGGCGATGACCTCGTGCCAGCCCAGGACCTCCTCCACCCGGCGGAACAGCTCCACGCCGGGGCCCTTTTCCCAGCGGCCGTTGACGGCGGTGTCCTCCCCCCGGGGGACGGCGTAATACTCGTCAAAGCCGCGGAAGTGGTCGATGCGGGTGACGTCATAGAGCCGGAAGCAGTGCCGGAGGCGGGAGAGCCACCAGGCGTAGCCCGTTTCCCGGTGGTAGTCCCAGCGGTACAGGGGATTTCCCCACAGCTGGCCCGTGGCGGAGAAGCCGTCCGGCGGGACGCCCGCCACCGCCGTGGGAAGGTTCTCCCCGTCCAGCTGGAACAGCTCCGGGTGGGCCCAGGCGTCGGCGCTGTCCATGGCCACGTAGATGGGGATGTCGCCGATGATCCGGATTCTCCGGGCGTTGGCGTAGTCCTTCAGGGCCCGCCACTGCTGGAAGAATTTGAATTGGAGGTACTGGTGGAACTCGATGTCGAAGTACAGCTCCCGGCGGTAGTAGTCCAGGGCGTTGTCCCACCGGAGGCGGATGTCCTCCGCCCACTCCGTCCAGGGCGCGCCGCCGAAGCGGTCCTTCACCGCCATGAAGAGGGCGTAGTCGGCCAGCCACCACCGGTTTTCCTCCAGAAACGCCTGATAGTCCGGGTTTTCCGCGATGCCGCTGCGCTCATAGGCCTTCCGCAGGAGGGGATAGCGGGCGAGGTAGAGCTTCTCGTAGTCCACCCGGCCGGGGTCGTCCCCGAAGTCCGCGGCGTCGCACTCCGCCTTCGTCAGGACTCCCTCCTCCACCAGGGCCTCCAGGCTGATGAAGTAGGGGTTCCCGGCGAAGGTGGAGAAGGACTGGTAGGGGGAGTCCCCGTAGCTGGTGGGGCACAGGGGCAGGATCTGCCAATAGGTCTGCCCCGCCTCCCGGAGCCAGTCCACGAAGTCATAGGCGCTTTGAGAAAAACAGCCGATGCCGTATCTGGACGGCAGGCTGGAGATGGGCAGCAGAATGCCGGTGGTCCTGTTCATGGTTCCTCCATTTCCGCCAGAACGCCGAAGTGGTCGGAGACCACGGGGTGTTTCCCGCCGTCGAAGACCACCTGGGACAGGGCGATGTCCCGGTCCTGGCTGCACCAGATGTAGTCGATGCGCATGTCCTCCGGGACGCCCTCCTCCAGCCGGTCCCGCCAGCCGTCGATGGCGCCCCGGACGGTGCCGCCGCCGTCCCGCCGGGCGGCCCGCTGAAAGGTGTCCCGCCAGCCGGAGGACTCCACAAGGTCATGGCCCTGTCCCCGGACGTGGGCCGGGGAATTGAAATCGCCCAGGAGCCACACCGGGCCCCGGGCCCGCTTTTCCGCCACGCCGGCCTCCAGCCGGGCCCACTGGTCCCGGAAGGGGTCCTCGTCCCCCCACCAGCCCAGGTGGACGGAGTAGAACCAGTCCTCCCGGCCCTCCAGCCGGACGCCCAGGACCTTTCGGGTCCGCCAGTCCCGGTAGTCGTCCCGGGCGCTGATCAGAAGAGCGTCCGTCTCCGCCACGGGGGCGGAGAGGCTGAGAAGGGCCAGCCCCTCGTCGTATCTGCCGTAGCCCAGCTTCACCGGAAGCCAGGACCAGGAGCAGGGAACCCCCGCCTCCCGGAGCAGCCGGGCGGCGGAGGCGGTGTGGTTGTCCCGCCGGAGGGGGATGCCGCCGGAGGCCCGGACGAAGCCCTGCCGGCCCGGGCCGTCCAGGGGGGCGGCGGACCGGGACTGGCTGGATTCCTGGAGGGCGATCAGGTCCGGCCTCATGTCCAGGACGCCCCGGACAAAGTTCTCCAGCCTCTGGGGAGCGTCGTCTCCCTGGAGGCTGTGGGCGTTGAGGGTAAGCAGTTTCATGGCGTTCACCTCTAAAACACAGGGGCGGCGGATCGCCGCCCCTGCCGGGATATTACAGGATGTCGTTGATGTCGGATTTCAGCACGTCGGCCTTGGGGCCGTAGACGGCCTGGATGCCGTTGTCCTTTTTCACCAGGCCCAGGGCGCCCTCGGCCTTCCACTCGGGGAGCTCCGCCACCTTGGCGGGGTCCTTCACCGTGACCCGGAGCCGGGTCATGCAGGCGTCCACCAGGGTGATGTTCTCCCGGCCGCCCAGCAGGGCGATGATGCGCTCCGCCTGACCGCCGCCGGACCTGGCGCCGCCGGAGGAGGCCTCGGCCTCGTCGCCGCCCTCCTCGGTGTAGTTGCCCAAGCGGCCCGGGGTGGCGAATTTGAATTTGCCGATCATGAAGTAGGCCACCACATAGCCGATGACCAGGAAGGCCGCGCAGCAGACAATGAAGTTGATGATGTCGCCTCCCAGGCCCGCCTTCATGGACATGGGCACCCGGGTGAGGAACTCCAGGTTGCCGAAGGAGTGCAGCCGCAGGTGAACGATGCCCGCCATGGCGAAGGCGCAGCCCTGAAGAACGGCGTAGACCACGTACAGGGGCAGGGCGCAGAACATGAACATGAACTCCAGGGGCTCCGTCACGCCGGTGAGGAACACGGCCAGGGCGGTGGAGATGAACATGGAGCGGTAGTTCCGGCGCTTGTCGGGCTCCACCCGGCGGTACATGGCCAGGGTGATGCCCATGAGCAGGCCCGTGGCGCCGATCATCTGGCCCACCTTGAACCGGGCGGGGATGACCGTGGCCATCAGGTTCTGATACGCGGCGGTGTCCCCGGCGTCCTGGAAGTTGATGAGGTCCGTCACCCAGGCCAGCCACAGGGGATCCTGGCCGAAGACCTCGCTGCCCGCGTTGATGCCGGTCTGGATCATGTAGGTGCCGCCGAAGGAGGTGTAGTTCATGGGGATGGTCAGCATGTGGTGCAGGCCGAAGGGCAGGAGCAGGCGCTCCAGCGTGCCGTAGATGAAGGGGGCCAGCACCGGGGAGGTGTCGGAGGAGTTGGCGATCCAGATGCCGAAGGCGTTGATGCCGGACTGGACCATGGGCCACACCAGGGCCATGATGAGGGAGATCACCACGGAGTAGGCGATAACCGCCAGGGGCACGAAGCGCTTGCCGTTGAAGAAGGCCAGGGCGTCGGGCAGCTTGCGGAAGTTGTAGTACTTGTTATACACCACGCCGCCCACAAAGCCGGCGATGATGCCCACGAACACGCCCATGTTCAGGGCCGGGGCTCCCAGGACGGAGGTGAAGTAGTTTTCCACCAGCATCTCCTGGCCCAGGAAGGAGGTGACCACCGCGCCCTCCTCCGCCAGCAGGTCGCTGGTGACGCCGAAGACCGCGCCGGTGATGCAGTTGATCAGGATGAAGGCGATGATGGCCGCGAAAGCGCCGCCCGCCCGCTCCTTGGCCCAGGAGCCTCCGATGGCCGCAGCGAAGAGAATGTGCAGGTTGTTGATGATGGCCCAGCCGATGTTTTCCATGGTGCTTCCGACGGTCATGACGAAGCCGATGTCCGCCCCCGCCATCTGGAAGAGCTTGCCGATGGAGAGCATCAGCCCGGCGGCGGGCATGACGGCGATGACCGTCATCAGCACCTTGCCCAGCTTCTGGAGGAAGTCGAAGTTGACGCCCAGGCGCCTGCCGGTGTCCACGGGCTGGGACCGGGCGGATTCCGCCGGAGCCTCGGCCGGGGTCTCCGCCGGGGCGGATTCCGCCGTCAGCGTGAGGACGGGGTCTCCCGGCTTCACCGGGCCGGAGGCGGCCTCCATGGCGCAGCCGTCGGCCCCGTCGCAGACCAGCACCGGGGTGATGAGATTGATGCCCTTGCCGTTCAGCAGGGCCAAATCCACCTCGGCCACCAGGTCCCCGGCCTTGACCTTGTCGCCCTCCTTCACGCGGGGGGTGAAGCCCTCGCCCTTCAGCGCCACGGTCTCCAGGCCGAAGTGGACCAGGACCTCCAGGCCGTCGTCGGAGGTGAAGCCATAGGCGTGCTTTGTCTCCGCCACGGAGGAAATCTCGCCGTCCACCGGGCTGTAGATGCGGCCCTCCGTGGGGACGATGGCCATGCCGTCCCCCAGCACCCGCTGGGAGAAGACCTCGTCCGGGACCTGATCCAGGGCGACCGCCTGCCCGCTCAGGGGCGACAGGACGCGGAGCGTGTTGTTTTCTGCCATAGTGCGTTGCTCTCCTCTCTTCGCAGCGCCGTGTGCGTTGCGCAAACTTTATGCAATAACTGTACAATGTTTGCACGTGCATTTCAAGGATAATTTATGCAATTCATGAAATTCTATTTTTTGCACAGCGGGGAGGCGGAGAACCTGGTCATTTCGTAAACTGCCGGAGGCGATTGACAAGAATGCCCGAAGGGCTTATAATAAAATTGCGCAAGAATTTCTGAAAAGGGGGCGCAAAATGGCCGTTACCATCAAGGACGTCGCCGCCCTGGCGGGAGTTTCCCCCTCCACGGTCTCCAGGGTGTGCAACGATCATTCCGCAATCAGCCGTGAAACCAAGGAAAAGGTCCGCCGGGCCATGGCGGAGCTGAATTACGAGCCCTCTCCCGGTCCGGGGGCGCCCTCCGGCCAGCGGGTCCGGCTGATCGGGCTGGTGCTGCCGCCCTCCAGCAGGACCGCCTATGAAAACCCCTTTTACCTGGAGACGCTGCGGGGGATCAGCCAGTTCTGCAACCAGCGGCAGTACACCGCCGCCGTCGTCACCGGGCAGGACGAGGAGGAGGTCCTGCGCTCCCTGCAGACCATGCGCCAGAGCGGGCAGCTGGAGGGCGTCATCCTTCTCTACTCCAAGACGGGGGACGCCATTGTGGAGTATCTCTGTGAGACCGGGACCTTGTACGTGGTGATCGGCAAGCCGAACCAGCTGGCGGAACAGACCATCTGCATCGACAACGACAATCTGCTGGCGGGCCGGGAGGCCACGGACTACCTCTGGGACCTGGGCCACCGGAAGATCGCCTATCTGGGCTGCGGCAGCGGCTTCCTCTTTTCCGCGGACCGGAAGTCCGGATATCAGCTCTCCCTGCTCCAGCATGAGCTTTCACCCCGCCCGGAGTACTGCCTGGAGCTGGAGGAGCCCCGGGAGGACGGCGCCCTGCGGGCCCTGCTGAGGCTGGAGGACCGGCCCACCGCCGTGGTGGTCAGCGACGATATTTACGCCGTCGTGCTGGAGCGGACCTGTATGCGGATGGACCTGTCGGTGCCGGAGGATGTTTCCATCATCTCCTTCAACAACTCGCCCTTCGCCCAGATCACCTCCTTCCAGCTGACCACCGTGGACATCAACTCCTTCCAGCTGGGCTTTGAGGCGGCGTCCCAGCTGGTGAACCACGTGGAGAACCCGGACCTGCTGGCGGCGAAGATCATCGTGCCCCACCGGATCGTGGAGCGCAGCAGCTGCCGGCGGCTGGCGGCCGGCAATGAAAATGAATGAGAAAAAGGCCCCCCGGCTCGCCGGGGGGCTTTCGCGAGCGGCCTGTCAGGAGGCCCCGTCCCGCCGCCCGGCGGGGGAGCGGCGGTTCTTGCGGTACTCCACCGGGCTGACGCCCTCCAGCCGCCGGAAGCTCTGGGAAAAGTAGCTGAGGGAGGAAAAGCCCAGAATCTGGGCGATCTGAGAGATGCTGTGGTCCGTCTCCCGGAGGAGGAAGCGGCTTTCCTCGATGCGGCGGGAAATCAGGTAGTTGATGGGGGAGACACCGAACTCCCGCCGGAAGGCGTGGGCCAGATAGTATTTGTTCAGGTGGGCCAGCCCGGCCAGCTGCTCCAGGGTCAGGTTTTCCTTGAAGTGGTTGTCGATGTACCGCCGGACCAGTCCGCACTCCCGGCTGGGGCGGGGGCCCGCCACCTCGCCGGAGAGGGCGAAGTCCCGCTGGCGCCCCAGCCGGACCAGCACCACGTCCATCAGGTTCCGGCACACCTGCTCATAGCCCGGCTGGGACTCCGACGCCTCCAGGAGCATCAGCCGGAGGCAGCCCATCAGCTCCTCCCAGCCGGTGTGGAGGTGAAGCAGGGCATAGTCCCCGGACCCCGCCAGGGTCTCCAGGCCCTCCACCCCCAGAACGGCGTACTCCAGGGGGCTGTCCGGGTGGCTGACCTCCGTGTGGGGGACGTTGGCGTTGACGATGACGGCGTCGTGGATGGCCACGGGGAATTCCTCCTCGCCGGTGCGGAAGCGCCCGTGGCCCCCGGTGATGAAGAACAGCTCGGCGCAGCCGTGGGTGTGGAGGCTGGAGTTCCACTCGCTGCTGTACTGGGCCCGGGAGATGTACAGCAGCGTCGGCTTTCCGCCGGGCGCGGAGGACTCCCGCTGGAAGGCGTATTGACGCTGGCTCATAGGCGTTCCCCCCCGGCGGGGCGCAATTTTATGAAAATTGGCAGCGCCCCGGTATGGCTTCCATTATACCGCCTTTGTTCCGGCGGCGCAACTTTTGATAAAAATTTTTTTCAGCTCCGGCGGGTTTTTGTCGAAGAGGCGGGGCGGGAGCGGGGAGAAACCGGGAAATTATAAGTTTTGCCCAAAACACGGCGGGGTATCCTCTGGAAATTGGGATAAAATGCAAAGAGAGCAAGATATATAAAAAGTTGCGCAAGAAAGAGATTGCTTTACCAGCGGCTAACCCGCTATACTGGCATCAGAGAGGCCGGAACCCGGCCTGTGGAAGCCCCTATATTATAAGGAGGTACTACCATGAAGAAGTTTTTCAGTCTCTTGCTGGCACTGGCGCTGGTGCTGTCCCTTGCCGCCTGCGGCGGCGGGAACGGCGGCTCTGACGCCGGGACCACCACCCCGCCCCCCGCCGACTCCGGCAGCGGCGACACCCAGACCCCGCCTCCCGCCGAGGACGTGACCATCACGGTGGCCGCCCTGGCCTCCGGCTATGAGGAAGCCTATCCCGGCATGTGGCAGGAGGTCTGCGACGCTTTCACCGCCGAGACCGGCGTGAAGGTGAACCTGATCTGCGACAAGAACCTGGAGGATGTCATCGGCCCGTCCATGCAGGGCGGCGACTTCCCCGACGTGATTCATCTGGCCACCGGCCGGGAGAAGGGCCTGACCGAGCAGTTCATCAAGGACCGCAACATCGCGGAGCTGACGGACGTGCTGTCCATGACCATCCCCGGTGAGAGCGCCAAGGTCTCCGACAAAATCGTCGGCGGCTTCACGGACACCTCCGTCACCAACCCCTACGGCGACGGCGTGACCTATCTGGCCCCCATGTTCTACTCCCCCTGCGGCCTGTTCTACAACGCGGGCCTCTTCGAGGAGAAGGGCTGGACCGTCCCCGCCACCTGGGACGAGATGTGGGAGCTGGCCGAAAAGGCCCAGGCTGAGGGAACCTACCTCTTCACCTATCCCACCACCGGCTATTTTGACGCGTTCCTGTACGCGCTGATGTACTCCGTGGGCGGCGCCGACTTCTTCAACAAGGCCACCACCTACGCCGAGGGCATCTGGGACACCCCCGAGGCTCAGCAGTGCTTCGACATCATCGCCAAGCTGGCCAGCTATACGAACCCCGTCACCCCCGCCCAGGCCAACGACCAGGACTTCACCCAGAACCAGCAGCTGGTCCTGGACAACAAGGCCCTGTTCATGCCCAACGGCACCTGGATTGTGGGCGAGATGGCCGAGGCTCCCCGGGCCGAGGGCTTCAAGTGGGGCATGACCGCCCTGCCCGCCGCCAAGTCCGGCGGCAACGGCGCCAGCTACTGCTGGCTGGAGCAGGCCTGGATTCCCGCCGCCGCCCCCAACCTGGACGCGGCCAAGCAGTTCGTGGCCTTCCTGTACTCTGACGCGGCCTGCGCCATCTTCGCCAAGGGCGGCGCCGTGCAGCCCGTCCCCGGCCTGACGGACAACCTGGAGGGCGACAACAAGATGTTCTACTCCATCTATGACAACGGGGCCGACGCGGCCATGGGCAACTTCGCGGCCTACAACGCCGTGGCGGGCCTGGGCACCGTTCGGGAGGTCTTCCTGGATCCCGTCAACGGTCTGGTGAACGGAAGCGTCACCGTGGACCAGTGGATCTCCGACGTGAAGGCCGCCAGCGACCAGATGCGGGCGAATATCATGGGATAAGCGCCCCGGCAAAACCGCATAGTCCGTAATCCGTGGGCGGCGGCGAGTGTTTCTGCTCGCCGCCGCCCTGTTCTGTTCCCGCCACACGACCCGAAAGGAGTGATTCCATGCGCAGCAGCAAAAGCCGGGGGCGCTTCCTGGCCCTGTGCGTCGCCCCGGCGGTGATCCTCTACTTCATCTTCATGATCCTGCCCACCCTGAACGTCTTCCGCATGTCCCTCTTTGAGCGGGGAGCCTACTCTCCCACGGAGACCTTCGTGGGCACGGCGAACTTCAAGGCCCTGTTCAATGACGTGAAATTCATCACGGCCATGCAGAACACCATCCTGCTGATCGTCACGGTGACCATCATCACCTTCTTTTTCGCCATCGTCTTCGCGGCGATCCTGACTCGGGAGAAGATCAGGGGGCAGAACTTCTTCCGCATCGTCTTCTACATCCCCAACATCCTCTCCGTGGTCGTCATCGCCGGCATCTTCTCCGCCATCTACAAGCCGGAGAACGGCATGCTGAACAGCATCCTCTCCTTCTTCAAGGGGGAGACCGTCATGGTCCTCTGGAAGGACCAGCCCATGGTCATCGTCAGCGTCATCATCGCCATGGTCTGGCAGGCCATCGGCTATTACATGGTCATGTACATGGCCTCCATGTCCGCCGTGCCGGAGAGCCTCTATGAGAGCGCCGGGCTGGACGGCGCGGGGCGGCTGACCCAGTTCTTCCAGCTCACCCTGCCCCTGATCTGGACCAACATCCGCACGACCCTGACCTTCTTCATCATCTCCACCATCAACATGGCTTTCCTGTTTGTCAAGGCCATGGTGGCCAAGGGCATGGCCGACGTGGGATTGAGCTTCATGTACGCCCAGAAGGACGCGGGGCTCTACGGCTACTCCATGGCGGCGGGCGTGGTGATCTTCCTGTTCTCCTTCCTGCTGTCCGCCCTGGTGAACTGGGTGACGAAGCGGGAAGTCCTGGAAATGTAAGGGGGCGAGGGTATGACGAGAGAAAAGAAGGGCATGTCCGGCGAGACCCTGTACAAGATTTTCATCTATGTGGTGCTGATCACCCTGGCCGTGGTCATCCTCGTGCCGGTGGCCTGGGTCTTCCTGGCCTCCATCAAGCAGAACAGCGAGTTCTACGGCAACCCCTGGGCCCTGCCGGCGGGCTTCTACTGGCAGAACTTCGTGGACGCCTGGAACGCCGCCAGCATGGGCAGCTACATGCTGAACTCCGTCCTGGTGACGGCCCTGTCCCTGGCCCTGTTGCTGGTGGTGGCCCTGCCCGCCGCCTACTGTCTGGCCCGGTTCCGCTTTCGGGGGAGCCGGTTTCTGAACACCTGCTTCATGGCGGGGCTGTTCATCAACGTGAACTACATCGTGGTGCCCATTTTCCTGATGCTCCGGGACGGGGACATGTGGCTGAAGAACCTGATGGGGAACAGCTTTTTGCTGAACAATCTGGTGGTCCTGGCGGTGGTGTACGCCTCCACGGCCCTGCCGTTCACCATCTACCTCCTCTCCGGCTACTTCGCGACGCTCCCCCACGACTTCGAGGAGGCCGCCTACATCGACGGCGCGGGCTACGGACAGGCCATGATCCGGATTATCTTCCCCATGGCCCAGCCCTCCATCATCACCATCATCCTGTTCAACTTCCTCTCCTTCTGGAACGAGTACATCATCTCCATGACGCTGATGAGCAGCGCCCAGGGCCAGAAGACCCTGCCCGTGGGCCTGTTGAACCTGATGCAGGCCCAGCAGTCCTCGGCGGAGTACGGCATCCTGTACGCCGGTCTGGTGCTGGTGATGCTGCCCACGCTGATCCTCTACATGTGCGTGCAGAAGAAGCTGACCCAGGGTATGACCGTGGGCGGCTTGAAGGGTTAAGGTGAGAGTATGAATTTTTGGAAAGAGCACACCGGCCTCCGGGCGCTGTTCATCGCGGGGTTTTTCTTCGTGGGGCTGGCCCTGGTGATTGTCGGCTGGAAGCGGACAGGGCAGCTGTCCGGCCTGGGACTGATGATCCTGGGGGTCATATTGCTGCTGGCGGCGCTGATGATTTACAACAAGCCCTTTGAAGGGGACAAGGGCCCCGGCCTCTGAGGAGGATGCGTATGACAGATTTACTGAACAAGGGCCGGGTGACCATCCCCACGGATGTGGACGTGGTCCCCGAGACCCTGTCCCTGCTGGAGCGCTGGGGGGCGGACGCCATCCGGGACTGCGACGGCACGGGCTACCCCGAGGAGCTGAAATCCGTGGGGGCCAAGGTCTACGCCACCTACTACACCACCCGGAAGGACAACGCCTGGGCGAAAGCCAACCCCGACGAGGTCCAGCAGTGCTACATACAGACGTCCTTCCACACGGCGGCGGGGGGGCCCCTGTCCATCCCGCTTCTGAAGGGCGTCAGCGAGGAGCTTTTGAAGGTCAACGACCGGGACGACGTGAAGCGCTGGTGGGAGGTCATGGACCGGACCACGGGACAGCCCCTGGACCCGGGAGCGTGGGACTTTGACGCAGAGAGGGGCGCGGTGGTCATCCCCGAGCCGGAGGACTTCCACGACTACACCGTCAGCTTCCTGGCCTACCTCATCTGGGACCCGGTCCACATGTACAACGCCGTTACCAACGACTGGAAGGACTTCGAGCACCAGATCACCTTCGACGTCCGCCAGCCCAAGACCCGGAGGTTCACCATGGAGCGCCTGCGGCGCTTCATCCAGGAGCATCCTTATGTGGACGTGATCCGCTACACCACCTTCTTCCATCAGTTCACCCTGATCTTCGACGAGCTGAAGCGGGAGAAGTACGTGGACTGGTACGGCTACTCCGCCTCCGTGTCCCCCTATATCCTGGAGCGCTTTGAAAAAGAGGCCGGGTACCGGTTCCGGCCGGAGTTCATCATCGACCAGGGGTATTACAACAACCAGTATCGGGTTCCCTCCCGGGAGTACAAGGACTTCTGCGCTTTCCAGCGCCGGGAGGTGGCCGCGCTGGCGAAGGAGATGGTGGACCTCACCCACGAGCTGGGCAAGGAGGCCATGATGTTCCTGGGGGACCACTGGATCGGCACCGAGCCCTATCTGGAGGAGTTCAAGTCCATCGGCCTGGACGCCGTGGTGGGCAGCGTGGGCAACGGGTCCACCCTCCGCCTCATCGCCGACATCCCCGGCGTTCGGTACACCGAGGGCCGCTTCCTGCCCTACTTCTTCCCGGACACCTTCCACGAGGGCGGGGACCCGGTGGGGGAGGCCCGGGAGAACTGGGTCACCGCCCGGCGGGCCATTTTGCGCAAGCCCATCGACCGCATCGGCTACGGCGGGTACCTGAAGCTGGCCTGCGCCTTCCCGGAGTTTGTGGATTACGTGGAGTCCGTGTGCCGGGAGTTCCGGGAGCTGTACGGCTGCATCAACGGCGCCAGGCCCTACTGCGCCGGGACGGTGGCGGTGCTGAACTGCTGGGGCCGGGCCCGCTCCTGGGGCTGCCACATGGTCCACCACGCCCTGTATCAAAAGCAGAATTACTCCTACGCCGGGGTGATTGAGGCCCTGTCCGGCGCGCCCTTCGACGTGCGCTTTCTGAGCTTTGACGATCTGAAGGCCGACCCTCACGCCCTGGACGGCGTGGACGTTCTCCTGAACATCGGCGGCGGGGACACGGCCCACACCGGCGGGGCGGTCTGGGAGGACCCGGATATCTCCTCCGCTGTGAAGCGCTTCGTCTGGAACGGCGGCGGCTTCATCGGCGTGGGGGAGCCCTCGGGGCACCAGTACCAGGGCCGGTATTTCCAGATGGCCCCGGTGCTGGGGGTGGAGAAGGAGACGGGCTTCACCCTGGGCTATGACAAGTACAACTGGGACGAGCACCCGGACCACTTCATCCTGGCGGACGCCGCCGCCCCCGTGGACTTCGGCGAGGGGCAGAAGGGCGTCTACGCCCTGGAGGGGGCGGAGGTGCTGGTCCAGCGGGAGAAGGAGGTCCAGCTGGCGGCCAACGCCTTCGGCTCCGGCCGGGGGGTGTACGTCTCTGGCCTGCCCTACTCCTTCGAGAACTGCCGCCTGCTCCACCGGGCCATCCTGTGGGCCTCCCACGGGGAGGACCGGCTGAGACAGTGGTTCTCCTCCAACTGCCGGGTGGAGGTCCACGCCTATGTGGAGAGCGGGCGCTTCTGTGTGGTGAACAACACCTACGAGCCCCAGAGCACCACGGTCTACCGGGGGGACGGGTCCGGCTTCCCGCTGGAGCTGTCCGCCAATGAGATTCGGTGGTACGAGGTTTAGAGATGCGAGAGGACAAACAGCGGCCCGAGGGGAATTCCCCTCGGGCCGCTGCCATTCGGCGGCGGATCCGCCCGCCTCACTTTCGGAGCGCCTCCAGAATGGCGCGGATGTGCGCCGCCACCGCCGCCTGCCGTTCGCCGTCCAGGGAGGCGAACCACTGGAAGCAGGTCAGGAGGGTGCGCAGCGGGTCCAGCTCCTTTGCCGGGATGGCCTCGCCGGTCAGGGCGCTGAGTGGGATGTCCAGCTGCCCGGCGATGTGAAGGGCCGTGTGGAGGGAGGCGTTTCCGTCCTTCAGCACGTCCCGCAGGGTCGACTTGGGAATGTTGAGCTCCTCCGAGAACTCGGCCATGCTCACGTTTTTGATTTTGCGGACGGCCTCCAGGTTTTCCGCGAAATTGCGGCATTTATCCACGAGAATCCCCTCCTTTTCTCTATCTCAGGATAACGGAACTCCCTGGCATTGTGGGGCCGGATTTTCGGTTTTCCGTCCGGTTTTTCGTCCGCCGGAGGGCCGGTGGAAAAAGCGCCTTCCCCGCGGAAACCCGCGGGGAAGGCGCTTTTCAAAGCCCGCGCTTACACGGAGCGCACAAGGCTGGTATAGCCGTTGAGGTAGGCGTCCACCTCCGCCGCCGCGGTCCGTCCCTCGGCGATGGCCCAGACCACCAGGGACTGTCCCCGGCGCATGTCTCCGGCGGCGAAGACCCTTTCCACGTTGGTGGCGAAGCCGCCCTCCGCCGTGCGGACCGTCCGGCCGTACTCCACGCCGAAGGCCTCACACACCGCCGGGACGCACCCGGCGAAGCCCGTGGCGGCGATCAGCAGCCCGCAGGGCAGCGTGTCCCCCTCGCTGGTCACCACGCCGGTGAGGACGCCGTTTTCCGCCCGCAGCTCCCGGACCTGGACGCCGAAGCGCCGGGGGTCCTCCCCGAAGACGGCCAGAGCCTCCTGGTGGGCGCAGTCCCGGGGGAGGGCGCCGTCCTGGAGATAGTCCTCCCTGGGCCGGCGGACCAGCTGGACCACCGATTTGCAGCCCTGCCGCAGGGCGGTGGCCACGCAGTCCGAGGCGGTGTCGCCGGTGCCCACGATGACCACGTCCCGGCCCTCCGCCGTGGGGACCGCTGGGTCCTTGCCGAAGCTCTGCCGCTCCACGGCGGCCTTCAGGAACTCCGTGCCGTAGTGAACGCCGGAAATCCCCGCTGTTTCCAGTTCCAGGGGCCGGGGCCGCTCCGCGCCGCAGCAGAGAATCACCGCGTCATAGTCCCGGAGCAGCCGCCGGGCCACATCCGGGTCCGCCGCGTCCACGCCGGTGACGAAGCTGACGCCCTCGTCCGTCATCAGGTCCACCCGCCGCCGGACCACGTCCTTGGGCAGCTTCATGTTGGGGATGCCGTAGGTCAAGAGGCCTCCGGCCCGCTCCTCCCGCTCCACCACGGTGACGGAGTGGCCCCGGTGGTTCAGCTGGTCCGCCGCCGCAAGGCCCGCCGGGCCGGAGCCCACCACGCAGACCTTCTTCCCCGACCACTGGGGCGGGCGGCGGCGCTTCACCGCCCCGGCGGCGAAGGCGTCCTCAATGACGCTGAGCTCGTTGTCCCGGATGGTGACGGCGTCGCCGTACAACCCGCAGACGCAGGCCCCCTCGCAGGGCGCGGGGCAGACCCGGCCCGTGAACTCCGGGAAGTTGTTGGTTTTCAAAAGGCGGCTCAGGGCGTGGGAGGGATTCCCCGCCCAGATCATGTCATTCCACTCGGGGATCAGGTTGTGGAGGGGACAGCCGAAGGTCCGCCCCTCCCAGAGCATTCCCGACTGGCAGAAGGGAACGCCGCAGTTCATGCACCGGCCCCCCTGCTCCCGCCGGACGGCCTCCGGCAGGGGGACGTGGAAGGAGTCCCAGTCCCGGACCCGCTCCAGAGGCGGACGGTCCAGGCTCTCCTGCCGGGCGTATTCCAAAAATCCGGTCATCTTACCCATTGCTCATCCCTCCTCAGCCTCTGGCGGTGGCGTAAAACGCCTCGATTTCCGCCTGCTCCCGGCTCATGCCCTTCTCCTCCTGCTGGGCGATGGCTCGCAGCATCCGGTCGTAGTCCCGGGGCGTGACCTTCTTGAAGCAGGGCAGATAGGACTGGAACGCCGCCAGGATCTTCTTTCCCCGGGGGGACCCGGTGGCGGCCACATGGGCCTCGATGAGACCCCGCAGCTCCGCCGCGTCGTGGGGCTCGGCCACCTCGGAGGACTGCACCTGCTCCTTGTTCAGGCGCAGGTACAGGTCGTGCTTCTCGTCCAGCACATAGGCGACGCCCCCGCTCATGCCCGCGGCGAAGTTCTTTCCTGTGGGGCCCAGGATGACCACTCGGCCCCCGGTCATGTACTCGCAGCCGTGGTCCCCCACGCCCTCGACGACGGCGGAGGCTCCGGAGTTGCGGACGCAGAATCGTTCTCCCGCCATGCCGTTGATGAAAGCCTGCCCGCCGGTGGCGCCGTAGAGGGCCACATTGCCCACGATGATGTTCTCCCCCGGCTTGAAGCCGGCACCTCTCGGCGGGAAGAGGATCAGCTTTCCGCCGGAGAGGCCTTTGCCGAAGCCATCGTTGCAGTCGCCCTCCAGCTCCAGGGTCAGCCCGCTGGGGATGAAGGCCCCGAAGGACTGCCCGCCGCCGCCGTGGCAGGAGACGACGTAGCTGTCCTCGGGCAGCTCGTTCCCGCAGGTCCGAGTGATCTCGGAGCCGAAGAGGGTGCCGAAGGCCCGGTCCGTGGAGGACACCCGGACGTCCAGCCGGCCGGTCCGCCTCCCCTTCAGGGTCCGGCCCAGCCGCTCCAGCAGAACCCGCATGTCCGCCGTCCGCTCCAGGTGGAAGTCATAGGCGGCGGCGGGGTCGAAGTGGGGCACGCGCTCCCCCCAGGGGTTTTGCAGCAGGGCGCTGAGGTCCAGGGTCTCCGCCCGGTGGGTCACCAGCTTCTCCCGGACCCGGAGCAGGTCGCAGCGGCCCACCAGCTCGTCCACCGTGCGCACGCCCAGCTTCGCCATGTACTCCCGCAGCTCCCGGGCCACGAAGTACATGAAATTGACCACATATTCCGGCTTGCCGGCGAAGCGCTTCCGGAGCTCCGGGTCCTGGGTGGCGATGCCGGCGGGGCAGGTGTCCAGGTTGCACACCCGCATCATGCAGCAGCCCAGGGCCACCAGGGGGGCCGTGGCGAAGCCGAATTCCTCCGCCCCCAGCATGCAGGCGATGGCCACGTCCCGGCCGGTCATCAGTTTGCCGTCGGCCTCGATGGCCACCTGGTTCCGCAGGCCGTTCTGAATCAGGGTCTGGTGGGCCTCCGCCACCCCCAGCTCCCAGGGCAGGCCCGCCCCGTGGATGGAGCTCCGGGGGGCCGCGCCGGTGCCGCCGTCGTGGCCGGAGATGAGGACCACCTGGGCCCCGGCCTTGGCGACGCCGGCGGCGATGGTGCCCACCCCCGCCTCGCTGACCAGCTTGACGCTGATCCGGGCGTACCGGTTGGCGTTTTTCAGGTCGTAGATCAGCTGGGCCAGGTCCTCGATGGAGTAGATGTCATGGTGGGGCGGGGGGGAGATCAGCGTCACGCCGGGGGTGGAGCACCGGGTCTTGGCGATCCAGGGGTAGACCTTCTTCCCCGGCAGGTGCCCGCCCTCGCCGGGCTTGGCCCCCTGGGCCATTTTGATCTGGATTTCGTCGGCGCTGGCCAGATACTCGCTGGTGACGCCGAAGCGGCCGGAGGCCACCTGCTTGATGGCGGAGCGGCGGTCCGTGTTCAGCCGCTCCCGGGCCTCGCCGCCCTCGCCGGAGTTGGATTTTCCCCCGATGCGGTTCATGGCGACAGCCATGCACTCATGGGCCTCCTGAGAGATGGAGCCGTAGCTCATGGCCCCGGTCTTGAAGCGCCGGACGATGGCGTCGGCGCTCTCCACCTCCTCCAGGGGCACGCCGCCGTTTTCATCAAAGCGGAAGTCCAGCAGCCCCCGGAGGGTGTGGGGCTTGTCGGCGAAATCCACCAGGGCGCTGTACTGCCGGAAGGTGTCGTAATCCCCCTCCCGGACCGCCTTCTGGAGCAGGAGGATGGTCCGGGGGTTGTACATGTGGTCCTCCTTGTCGGGACCGGAGCGGAGCTTGTGGCCCCCCATGGAGTCCAGGGTGGGGTCGAAGCCCAGCCCCAGGGGGTCGAAGGCCTGGCTGTGGTTCCACTCCACGCCCTCGCCGATCTCCTCCAGGCCCACGCCCTCCACCCGGCTGATGGTGTTGGTGAAGTACCGGTCCACCGTGGCTTTGTTGATGCCCACGCACTCGAAGATCTGGGCGGACTGGTAGGACTGAATGGTGGAGATGCCCATTTTGGAGGCGATTTTCACGATGCCGTGGAGCACCGCGCTGTTGTAGTCGTTCACCGCCGCCCCGGGATCCTTGTCCAGCATTCCCAGGCTCACCAGCTCCTCCACGCACTCCTGGGCCAGGTAGGGGTTGATGGCCTGGGCGCCGTAGCCCAGGAGGGTGGCGAAGTGGTGGACGTCCCGGGGCTCGGCGCTCTCCAGGACCATGGAGACGGCGGTGCGCTTCTTGGTGCGGACCAGATGCTGCTCCAGGGTGCTGACGGCCAGGAGGGAGGGAATGGCCACGTGGTTCTCGTCCACCCCCCGGTCGGAGAGGATGACGATGTTGGCCCCCTTCTTGTAGGCCCGGTCCACGTTCACCAGCAGGCGGTCCAGGGCGTTTTCCAGGGGGGAGCCCTTGTAGTAGAGCAGGGAGACGGTCTCCACGTGAAAGCCGGGCCGGTCCATGTAGCGGATCTTCATCAGGTCCAGGTCGGTGAGGATGGGGTTGTGAATCTCCAGTACCGTGCAGTTGGCCGCCTTCTCCTCCAGCAGGTTGCCGCCGGAGCCCACGTAGACCGTGGTGTCCGTGACCACCTCCTCCCGGATGGCGTCGATAGGGGGATTGGTCACCTGGGCGAAGAGCTGCTTGAAGTAGTTGAAGAGGGGCTGGTGCCGCTCGCTGAGCACCGCCAGCGGCGTGTCCACGCCCATGGCGGACGTGGGCTCGATGCCGTCCCGGGCCATGGGGAGGATGGCGTCCTTCACCTCCTCGTAGGTGTAGCCGAAGGCCTTGTACAGCCGGTCCCGCAGGACCTGGGAGTGGGTCTCCACCCGCTTGTTGGGGATCGGCAGGTCCCGCAGGTACACCAGGTGCCGGTCCAGCCACTCGCCGTAGGGTTGGCGGCGGGCGTAAAGGCTCTTGAGCTCCGCGTCGTCCACCAGACGGCCCTCCCGGAGGTCCGCCAGCAGCATCCGCCCCGGCTGGAGGCGGGATTTTTTCACGATCTTCTCCGGGGCGATGTCCAGCACGCCCACCTCGGAGGAGAGGATGAGCTGGTCGTCGTCGGTGAGATACCACCGGCAGGGCCGGAGGCCGTTCCGGTCCAGCACGGCCCCCACCGTGTCCCCGTCGGAGAAGACGATGGCGGCGGGGCCGTCCCAGGGCTCCATCATGGTGGCGTAGTAGTGGTAGAAGTCCCGCTTCCTCCGGTCCATCCGGCGGTCCCGGGCCCAGGGCTCCGGGATGCACAGCATGACGGCCTGGGGCAGCTCCATGCCGTTCATCATCAAAAACTCCAGGGTGTTGTCCAGCATGGAGGAGTCGGAGCCGCTCTGGTCCACCACGGGGAGGACCTTGTCCATGTCCTCGTCCATGACGGGGGAGGCGATGGTCTCCTCCCGGGCCAGCATCCGGTCCGCGTTGCCCCGGATGGTGTTGATCTCCCCGTTGTGGAGGATGTAGCGGTTGGGGTGGGCCCGCTCCCAGGAGGGCGTGGTGTTGGTGGAGAAGCGGGAGTGGACCAGGGCGATGGCGCTCTCGCAGTCCGTGTCCGTCAGGTCGGCGTAGAACTGCCGGAGCTGGCCCACCAGGAACATGCCCTTGTAGACGATGGTCCGGCTGGAGAAGGAGGGGATGTAGGTGTTGACGTTGGACTGCTCGAAGACACGCCGGACCACGTACAGCCTCCGGTCAAAGTCCAGCCCCCGCTCGCAGCCCTCCGGCCGCTTCACGAAGCACTGGCAGATGTGGGGCATGCAGGACCGGGCCTTTTCCCCCAGGACCTCGGGATGGACGGGCACGTCCCGCCAGCCCAGGAACTCCAGGCCCTCCTTGGCCACGATGATCTCCAGCATCTTCTTGGCCTGGGCCCGCTTGAGGGCGTCCATGGGGAAGAAGAACATGCCCACGCCATAGTCCCGCTCCTCCCCCAGGGAGACCTCCGTCCGGGCCATGGCCCGCTTCATCAGCCTGTGGGGGATCTGTATGAGCAGGCCCACGCCGTCGCCGGTCTCCCCGGCGGCGTCCTTTCCGGCCCGGTGCTCCAGTTTTTCCACGATCTTCAGGGCGCTGTCCACCGTCTCGTGGGATTTCCGTCCCTTGAGGTCCACCACCGCGCCGATACCGCAGGCGTCGTGCTCGAACCGGGGACTGTAGAGAGGGGAGGCGAATGACATAAAAACAACTCCGTTCGCTGGCAGAATAAAAGCCAAAAAAGAGCAAGGGAACCCCTCAGGGAGGCCCCATTGCTCTCTCATGGCTTTCATTATACGAGGGAAAACGCGGGATTGTCAACGCCTTTGCCGGCCTGTCCGCCCGATTTCGGTAACTGCGCCAAAAGACCGGTTTTGCCGGAAGCCCGCTTTGTGCATTTCTGTGGGACGGACGAATGTGCTTTACCCGCGCACAGCCCGCCGCCGGAGGGGCTACACGCGGTAGGAGTCGATGATGTGCCGGGCCGCCTCCGTCATCCGGAGCCCGCTGTCCATGCTGCGCCTCTGGAGGAAGCGGTGGGCCTCCTCCTCCGTCATGCGGTTGACGTCCATGAGCAGCTCCTTCGCCCGGCGGATCAGGGCCGCGTCCTCCTCCCTCCTTTGAGAGGGCGGGTGCCGGAGGTGGGCCCGCTCAAAGTTCGAGAGCAGGTCCAGGGAGGCCAGGAATTCGGCCCGGGAGGCGGGCAGGGGCAGCTTGTAGAGGTTTTCCCCGCCGCACAGGTCCAGGCAGGACGCCCGGGCCATGACCAGCACCGCCGCCGTTCCCCGCAGCTCCGCCGCCAGAGTGTCCGCCGTCATGTCCGGGAGGTGGAAGCCGCAGAGGACCATGGCGCCGTCCTGTCTCCGGGCCGTCCGGATGACCTCCGCCCCGGAGGCGCAGACGGCGGTCTCCCAGCCCTCCGCGTTCAGAAGGCCCAGGCTCTTCCGGCGGAGGCGCTCCCCGGTGAAGGCAACGATCACGCGGGACATCGGCGGGTCACCACGCCACCAGATACCGGTCCAGCTCCCACTGGGTGACCTGGGCCCGGTACTCCTCCCACTCCCGCCGCTTGTCCTGGATGTACCGGGCGGCGTAGGGGCCCAGGGTCTCCATCACGAGGCCGTCCGCCTCCATGGCCCGGAGGGCGTCCTCCAGGGAGGCGGGCAGGTTCCGGATCCGCCGGGCCGCCAGCTCCTCCGTCGGCATGTCGTAGAGGTTGCCCGCGATCTCCGGCGGCGGCGTCAGCTCCCGCCGGATGCCGTCCAGGCCCGCCGCCAGACAAGCCGCCAGCGTCAGATAGGGATTGCAGGCGGGGTCGGGGCTCCGCAGCTCCACCCGGGTGCCCTGCCCCCGGGGGACGGGGATGCGGATGAGGGCGGAGCGGTTGGCGGAGGACCAGGCCAGACAGCAGGGGGCCTCACAGCCCGCCGTCAGCCGCTTGTAGGAGTTCACCAGCGGATTCGCCAGGGCGCAGAAGCCCCGGGCGTGGTCCAGCAGTCCCGCGATGAAGTGCCGCGCCAGGGGGGACAGGCCCCGGGGATCGCTCTCGTCGTGGAACGCGTTCCGCCCGTCCCGGAACAGGGAGAGGTTGATGTGCATCCCGTTTCCCGCCGCGTCCCGGAGGGGCTTGGGCATGAAGGTGGCGTGCAGGCCGTTTTTCTGAGCCAGGGTCTTGACCGCCAGCTTGAAAGTCATGATGTTGTCGGCGGCGGAGAGGGCGTCCGTGTATTTCAGGTCGATCTCGTGCTGTCCGGCGGCGGCCTCGTGGTGGCTGGCCTCCACGGCCACGCCCATTTTTTCCAGCGCCAGGGTCACCTCCCGCCGGGTGCTCTCGCCGTGGTCCAGGGGGCCCAGGTCGAAGTACCCCGCCTGATCGGCGGTCCTGGTGGAGGGGTTCCCCTCCTCGTCGGTGAGGAAGAGGAAGAACTCCAGCTCCGCCCCCACGTTCAGGGTGAGCCCCAGGTCCCGCACCGCCCCCAGCGCCCGCTCCAGCACGTTCCGGGGGTCGCCGGCGAAGGGGGAGCCGTCCGGGTTGCGGACGCTGCAGATCATCCGGGCCACCTTGCCGTACTGGGGACGCCAGGGCAGGATGGCGAAGGTGTCCAGGTCCGGCTTCAGAAACTGGTCGGACTCCTCCACCCGGACGGAGCCCTGGATGGAGCTGCCGTCCAGCATGATCTCCCCGTCCAGCGCCCGCTGGATCTGGGAGGCGGTGACCGCCACGTTTTTCAGCTGCCCGAAGAGGTCGGTGAACTGCATCCGGATGAACTGGACGTCCTCCTCCCGGATCAGGCGGAGGATGTCCTCCCCGCTGTATACTCCCATACTGCGCTCCTTTCGACCGCGGGTCCCGCGGTTTGCAAGCGGGCCGTCCCGGCCCTCGTTTTGCCGATTATACCGTAAGGCCCGCCGCCGTGTCAACGGGCGGGATCCGGATTTTATTTTGCATACCCGGCGGATTGGTGGTACAATAGAAGAAAGTCGAATTGTGGAGGAAACGCTATGAACGACATGCTGCCCGGATCGGATCTGGATTTCAAGGAGCGGGAGCTTCCGGCCCGCCGGCCGGGGAAGGCGCCCGAGGGCAGGCGGCAGGCCCCGCCGCCCCGTCCCCGGAGGCAGGGCGTCGAGTGGGGCGCCGTGGCCCTGGCGGTCTCCGTCGCCGCGCTGATTCTGGCGGGAGCGGCGCTGTTCCTCGCTTTGCGGGGAAGCGGGGAGGAGGCACCCCCCGACGCGCCGGAGGAGGAGCCCGTCACCTTCCGCTTCGGGGACATGGTGCTGGAGCCCTTGGAGGGTATGCCCCTCAACCCCTATTCCAAAGAGGACTTCTCCGTGGACGAGAAGGGCCGGGTGGTCTACGCGTCCGGCGGGCGGCGGGCCCGGACGGGCATCGACGTGTCCACCCATCAGAAGGAGATCGACTGGCCGGCGGTGGCGGCGGACGGCATCGACTTCGCCATGCTCCGGCTGGGCCACCGGGGCTACACCGAGGGCGGCCTGTTCCTGGACCAGACCTTTGCGCAGAACCTCCGGGGGGCGCTGGACGCCGGGCTGGAGGTGGGCGTTTACTTCTTCTCCCAGGCCGTCACCCCCGAGGAGGCGGAGGAGGAGGCGGACTATGTGCTGGAGACGCTGAACGGCCAGGAGCTGGCTTTCCCCGTGGCCTTCGACTGGGAGACCATCATCGGGGACGAGGCCCGCACCGACGGTTTGGACGGTGAGACGATGACCCGCTGCGCCGCCGCCTTCTGCAAGCGGGTCGAGGACGCGGGCTACCGCCCGGCGGTCTATTTCAACCAAACCCAGGGCTACCTGCGCTACGACCTGCGGGACCTGACGGACTACGAGCTGTGGCTGGCGGAATATGACCTGACGCCGGATTTTTACTACCACTTTGACCTGTGGCAGTACACCCACGCCGGCCGGGTGGACGGCATCCAGGGGGATGTGGACCTGGACCTGGCGTTCTGACCGGGCTCAGGCCTCCCCGCCCAGCCCGTGGACGATCTCCGCGCAGGCCCGGAACTCCGCCTCGTCGGTCCTCCAGACCTCGTACTCCGACAGGGAGGGCAGGCCCATGGAGACCCCGGCCTTCCGGTAGACCATGCCGCTGTCCGCGGGGCCCCGCCGTCCGGTGGTGTGGAAGACGGCCACGCCGGTCCGCCGGTGGATTTCCCGGATGTTCTCCTTCCGCACGCCGCAGCCCGCCATGATCTCGATCCGGCCCCCGGCCCGGGCCGAGAGGGCCCTCAGCGTCTCCGCTCCGGCCAGGGCGTCCCCGGCCTGCCCGGAGGTGAGGATGGTCCGGCACCCCAGCCCCACCGCCGCCTCCAGGGCCTCCATGGGGTCCCGGGTCATGTCAAAGGCCCGGTGGAGGGTGACGTCCAGCCCTCCGGCGGCGTTTGTCAGCCGGGCCATGACGGCCTCGTCCAGCCGGCCCTCCGGCGTCAGGGCCCCCAGCACCACGCCATTGGCGCCCAGGTCCCGGAACAGGCGGACGGATTCCTCCATCTCCTCCACTTCCATCTCCGAGTAGAGGAAGTCCCCGAAGCGGGGGCGGATGAGCACGTTGACGGGCACGGCGCAGTCCCGCCGGACCTGCCGGAACAGGGCGGGGGAGGGGGTGGTCCCGCCAATGGCCAGATTGGCGCAGAGCTCCAGCCGGTCCGCGCCGCCCCGGCAGGCGGCCAGGGCGGAGGCGTGGGAGTCCACGCAGCCCTCGATGAAGCCGGTTTTCATTTCGCACCTCCCTTCAGCGCCGTCCAGTCCTGGGACAGCAGCAGCCCCGCCATGGTCAGCCCCGCGCCCAGGAGCGCCAGGGCCGTGACCCGCTCGTGGAGAATCAGCACGGAGGCCGTCATGGTGACCACGGGGGTCATGTAGGTGTACACGCTGGTGGGCACGGGCCCCAGCAGCTTCACCGCCTGATTCCAGGTGACGAAGCCCAGCGCCGACGCCCCCAGGCCCAGGAACAGCAGGTTCCCCAGGTACAGGGGGTTGGCCAGCCGCTCCAGCCCCAGGCGGCAGTCAAAGAGGAACAGCGCCGGAATCATCCACAGAAGGCCGTAAAAGAAGATGCGCCGGGTGACGAGGATGGTGGGCCAGCCCTCCGCGCCCAGCTTCCGGGTGAGGATGACGTAGCAGGCCCACATCAGCGCCGCCAGCAGGGTCAGCAGGTCCCCCAGGGGGTTCAGCTCCATCCGCGCGCCGTTGAAGCTGATGAGGAAGATGCCCGCCATGGCCACGGCGAAGCCCAGGAGGAAGCGGCCCCCGGGCCGCTTTTCCTTCAGGACCAGATGGGCCAGCACCGCCGTGAAAAAGGGGATCACGGAGATGACGACCCCCACGTTGGAGGCCAGGGTGCAGGTCAGGGCGATGTTCTCCAGCAGGTAGTACAGGCATACGCCGGTGAGCCCCGCCCCGGCGAAAAGGAGCTCCTGCCTCCAGGTGGTCCCCCGGATTCTCCGGGGGCAGGCCAGGAACAGGGCCAGCAGCCCCAGGATGAAGCGGATGAACAGAATTTCCACCGGCTGAAAGCCGGTGAGGAGCACCTTGGTGGAGATGAAGGTGGTGCCCCAGACGGCGACGGTGCCAAAGGCCAGGGCGTGCCCCAGCGCGCGGCTGTGTTCCATGGGTGATCCCTCCAGTTTTCGTGTTTCCGTTCCAAAATACCACAGTTTTCCCCCCTTGTCCAGACCCCGGCGGTTGACAAAACCGCCGCCCCGGCACGCATGTTAATTTGCGTTGCTTGACGCAACGGGGGTTCCTCCGTATTATGGCGGTGAAAGGAGGCCTTCCCTGATGCTGAACGAAAATATCAAAGCCATTAGAAAATCCAAGGGGCTTTCCCAGGAGGAACTTGCTCTCAAGCTGAACGTGGTGAGGCAGACGGTCTCTAAGTGGGAACAGGCCCTGTCGGTCCCGGATGCCGATATGCTGATTTCCCTCTCGGAGGTATTTGAGACGCCCGTAAGCACATTGCTGGGAGAAACTGTCGCCGAGACAAGGGCCGACGACCTGAGCGCGATTTCTGAGAAGCTCGAGGTCATAAACCTGCAGCTCGCCCGAGGAAAGGCAGGGAGGCAAAAAGCGGCCCACTGGTTTTTCCTCTCGCTGTGCGCGGTTATCGTGGCTGTTTTCGCGGCCTTGGTCAGATTAAACAGCCCTTATCTGGACTGGGATTACGGTCAGCCCGAAACCGCGGTGGTCGGAACCATGTATCACGCGTTTGAGTGGCTGTTCGTCAGGATAGCGCCGTTTGCCCTGATCGGGGCGGTCGTCGGGGCCTGCTTCACGCGGAAGAGAGTGTGAAAGAGCGGCTGTCCAGGCTGGCGCATTCCCTTTTCAGGGGGATTTCATCTTCCGGATGAAGTCCCCCTGAAACTGCGCCCCCGAGTCCCTTTCGCGGCGGTTTCGCCCTCCGATATTCTGTCATGATGCCTACCCGACCGGCCTCCGGCGGTTGACAAAACCGCCGCCGTCTTTTATAATGACCCGCAGATATTGCGCCCCATCAGAAACCGGAGAGGAGAACCGATCATGAGCGATTACCGCATTGAGACCGTCTGCGTCCAGGGGGGCTACACCCCGGGCAGCGGCGAACCCCGCCAGATTCCCATCGTCCAGTCCACCACCTTCAAATACGCCACCTCCGAGGAGATGGGCAGGCTCTTCGACCTGGAGGCCAGCGGCTATTTCTACTCCCGCCTCCAGAATCCCACCTGTGACTTCGTGGCGGCGAAGATCGCCGCCCTGGAGGGGGGAACCGCCGCCATGCTGACCTCCTCCGGGCAGGCGGCGAATTTCTTCTCCCTGTTCAACGTCGCCTCCTGCGGGGACCACATCGTCTCGTCCTCCGCCATCTACGGCGGCACCTTCAACCTGATCTCCGTCACCATGGCGAAGATGGGCATCCAGGCCACCTTCGTCCCCCCGGACTGCACGGAGGAGGAGCTGAACGCCGCCTTCCGGCCCAATACCAAGGCGGTCTTCGGCGAGACCATCGCCAACCCCGCCCTGACGGTGCTGGACATCGAGAAATTCGCCAAAGCCGCCCACGCCCACGGCGTGCCCCTGATCGTGGACAACACCTTCCCCACCCCCGTGGGCTGCCGGCCCATTGAGTGGGGGGCGGACATCGTCACCCACTCCACCACCAAGTACATGGACGGCCACGGCGCGGCGGTGGGCGGGGCCATCGTGGACTCCGGGAAATTCGACTGGATGGCTCACGCGGAGAAGTTCCCCGGCCTCTGCACCCCGGACGAGAGCTACCACGGCATCACCTACGCGGAGAAGTTCGGGAAGGAGGGGGCTTTCATCACCAAGTGCACCGCCCAGCTGATGCGGGACTTCGGCTGCACCCAGTCCCCCCAGAGCGCGTTCTATCTGAACCTGGGCCTGGAGAGCCTCCACGTCCGCATGGCCCGCCACTGCGAGAACGGGCAGGCCGTGGCGGAGTTCCTGGCGGCCCACCCCAAGGTGGACGCCGTCACCTACTGCGGACTGCCGGGGGACAAGTACCACGCTTTGGCGGAGAAGTACCTGCCCAACGGCTCCTGCGGCGTGGTGTCCTTTGAGCTGAAGGGGGGCCGTCCCGCCGCCGAGAGGTTCATGAGCCGGCTGAAGCTGGCCGCCATCGAGACCCACGTGGCCGACGCCCGGACCTGCTGCCTGAACCCCGCCACCTCCACCCACCGGCAGATGACGGACGAGCAGCTCCGGGCGGCGGGTGTGCCCGCGGGCCTGATCCGCATGTCCTGCGGCCTGGAGAGCGCCCGGGACCTGATCGAGGACATCCGCCAGGCGCTGGAGGCCGTTTGAGATGCCCATCAAGATTCCAAACCGGCTCCCCGCCACCGCCACGCTGCGGCGGGAGAACATTTTCGTCATGACGGAGACCCGGGCGGTGACCCAGGACATCCGCCCCCTTCAGATTCTGCTTTTGAACCTGATGCCAACCAAGGTGGACACGGAGACCCAGCTGGCCCGGGTCCTGGGGGACACGCCCCTTCAGATCGAGCTGGAGCTCATCGCCCCGGCGGGCCACGTGTCCAGGAACACCTCCCAGGCCCACATGCTGGCCTTTTACAAGACCTTCGCCGACGTGCGGGACCGGACCTTCGACGGTCTGGTCATCACCGGCGCGCCGGTGGAGCTGATGGAGTTCGAGGAGGTGGACTACTGGCCGGAGCTGTGCGAGATCATGGAGTGGAGCAAGACCCACGTCCACTCCACCCTCCACATCTGCTGGGGCGCCCAGGCGGGGCTGTATTACCACTACGGCATCCCCAAGCGGCGGCTGGACCACAAGCTCTTCGGCGTGTTCCGGCACACGGTGGAGGAGCCGAATTTCATTCTCTTCCGGGGCTTTGACGATGTGTTCTGGGTGCCCCACTCCCGGAACACCACCGTGGACCGGGAGGACATCGAGGCCGTCCCGGAGCTGAAGATTCTATCCAGCTCCCCGGAGGCGGGGGTCTACGCCGTGAAGACCGACCGGGGCCGGCAGGTGTTCCTCATGGGCCACGCGGAGTACGACCGGGTGACCCTGCGGAACGAGTACATGCGGGACCTGGCCGCCGGGGTGGACATCCAGCCGCCCCGGAACTATTTCCCGGAGGACGACCCCCACCGCCAGCCGGTGGTCCGCTGGCGCTCCTGCGCCCATCTGCTGTACGCCAACTGGCTGAACTACTGCGTGTACCAGACCACGCCCTATGACATCGGCGGCATCCGTCAGGGCGTGCGCACCGATGATTGAGGAGGGGCGCGGGATGAGCGGATTGCGTGAGCTGACCGCCCTCTGCCGGGGGTATCCCGTCTATATCCAGACCCACAATTTCCCGGACCCCGACGCCATCGCCTCGGCCTTTGGCCTGCAGAAGCTGCTGGAGCGCCAAGGGGTGAAATCCCGGCTGTGCTACGACGGGAAGATCGACAAGCTGAGCACCGCCAAAATGCTGGAGGCCTTCCGGATTGAGATGTCCCCCTACGAGAGCCTGCGGCCCGAGATGCGGGAGACGGACCGGATCATCTGTGTCGACACCCAGAAGCACGCGGGGAACGTCACGGACTTTGTGGGGGACGAGGTGGCCTGCATCGACCACCACCCCACCTTCGTCCCCATGGAGTACCGGTATCGGGACATCCGCCCGGCGGGGGCCTGCGCCTCCCTGATCGCGGAGTATTACGCCCTCTCCGGCGAGGAGCCGGACCGGGACGCGGCGACGGCGCTGCTCTACGGGATCAAGATGGACACCCTCCAGTTCACCCGGGGAGTGACGGAGCTGGACATCCGCATGTTCGGCTATCTGTTCCCCCTGTGCGACCAGGAGGCGCTGTCCGGCCTGGAGCGGAACAACCTGGAGTTCACCGACCTGAAAGCCTACGGCGCGGCGATTGAGAGCATCCGGCTTTACGACGGCGTGGGCTTTTCCTACATCCCCTTTCCCTGCCCGGACGGGCTGATCGCGATTCTGGCGGACTTCCTCCTGGCCTTGATCGAGGTGGAGGTGGCGGTGGTCTTCTGCTCCCGGGAGGACGGCGTCAAGCTGTCCGTCCGCTCGGAAAAGCCGGAGGTCCACGCCGGGGACCTGCTGCACAAGGCCCTTCAGGGCATCGGCAGCGGGGGAGGCCACGCCTCCATGGGCGGGGGCCTGATCGGCAGGGACCGCCTGCCGGAGCTGGGGCGCTACCCGGAGGAACGGGTCCGGAGCCTGTTTCTGGAGGCCCTGGCGGAGAAGTGAAGAGGTAAATAAAGAGAGGACAGGGCCCTGTGGCCCTGTCCTTTTTTGCTCTCAGCCCTTGCTCTGCTCCAGGCGGTAAATGGTTTCCAGCACGATCTGAATCTCCCGCTCCCAGGCTTCATGGAGCTTTTCGTTTTTCCTGGTGTAGATGACCTCCGCGTTGGTCAGGTTTCCGGAGGTGCCGTTGATGGTGGCGGCCCGAACGCCCCGCAGGTGGGCGATGGTGTACAGCGCGGAGGACTCCATGTCCAGGTTCATGACCTTGCAGGAGCGCAGTTTGTCGATGAACTCCTCGCTCTCGCCGTAGAAGGCGTCGTCGGAGGAGGTGATCCCCGCGTACACGCCCACCCCGCCGGACAGCTCCCGGGCGGTCTGGAGCAGCAGCATGGTCAGCTCCAGGTCGGGGACGGCGGGGAAGCCCTCGGGCACGTAGAAGCGAGAGGTTCCCTCGTTCTTCATGGCGCCGGTGGTGACCATCAGGTCGCCGATCTGGATCCTGGGGTCCAGGGCGGCGCTGCTCCCGATGCGGATGAGGGTTTTGGCCCCGATGTTGATCAGCTCCTCGGCGGCGATGGCCGCGGAGGGGCAGCCCATGCCGGTGGAGGTGACGCTGATTTTCACACCCTTGTAAAAGCCGGTGAAGGTTCGGTGCTCCCGGTTGCTGGCCATCAGCCGGGCGTCGTCCAGGTACTTGGCGGCGATGTCGCTTCTGGCGGGGTCTCCGGGCAGGAGCACGTATTCGCCGATGTCCCCGGGGGACAGGGCGATGTGGTACTGTTTCTGACCCAGGGTGACGGATTTCTTGTCCAGGCTCATAGGCGCGGCCTCCTTTGTTTCACGCAAAATTGACAGGTTCTTTGCGGATGATCCCCCTCATGATACCAAGGTCCCGGCCATAAAGCAAGGGCTGGAGCCATGTTTTTTTGAGCGGGGGGGGAGTTCGCGAGCGGGGAGCCGCCGGGGGTTTCCCGGGAAACCTTCGTCAAAACAACCATGGATTCTCCGTTGTTCTGCTGGATTATTCACAAATTTGTTCGCAAAAAGGACAGCCATGTTGACAACTTGGCTGTCAAGTTGTAGAATGAACTCGCAATCAAGAGGGAGAGGGAGGAAGATGGTTTTGGAAAAAAAGAAAATGATGCACATCGGGCTTTGCGAGGGCGACATCGGGAGGTACGTGTTCCTCCCCGGCAGTCCGGAGCGGACGGAGAAGATCGCGAAGTACTTTGAAAATCCCAGGGAGATCGCCTATAACCGGGAGTACCGCACCTGGACGGGCACCCTGGACGGGGTCCCCGTGGCGGTGACCAGCACGGGAATCGGCGGCCCCTCCACCGCCATCGCGGTGGAGGAGCTGCACCAGATCGGCGCGGACACCATGATGCGGGTGGGCAGCTGCGCCTCCACCTCTCCGAAGGTGTCCATGGGGGACATCGTCATTCCCGGCGGCGCGGTCCGCATGGAGGGCGTGGGCGAGCACTACCTCCCGGTGGAGTTCCCGGCGGTGCCGGACTTCCAGATGATGAAGGCCCTGGAGGAGGCCGCCATTGAGGAGGGCCTGCCCTATGACACCGGCGTGACCATCACGAAGGCGTCGTTCTACTCCCAGACCTCCCCGGAGACCAAGCCCGTCGCCCCGGAGCTGCTGTACCGGTGGGACGCCTATGTGAAGGGCGGGGCCACCAACACCAGCATGGAATGCGCGCCGCTGTTTCTGATCTGCGGCTCCCTGGGCATCCGGGCCGCCAGCGTGATGGTGTCGGCGACGAACTGCAAGGAATATGAGGAGCAGGCCAGGACCCGCCCCCTGGAGGACCTGGAGGACCGGGTGATCCGGGTGGCCATCGCGGGAATGCGGCGGATCATCCGCCGGGACCGGAAAGAGGGCTGAGAGGATGACCTGTGAGGGCTGGCCTTTGCTGGAGGAGACCAACATCCCCAGTTATGTCCAAATCTACGACATCGTTTTCCAGATGATCCAGACCGGCGAGCTGAGGGAGGGGGACCTCCTCCCGGGGGAGAACCTGCTGGCGGCCCATTGGAACGTCAGCCGCACCACCGTGCGCACGGCGGTGCGGAAGCTGGAGGAGGACGGTTTTTTATACAAGGCCCAGGGGAAGCGCACCATGGTGGCCAACAGGATCAACCGTCTGGACAACGGCCTTCAGTGGATGTTCAACCCCTGCCTTAAAAACTGCATTTCCCCGGTCACGTCGGTCCAGGTGTCCTGGAACCTGCAGCAGTGCGGCAAGTACGTGGCGGACAAGCTGGGCTATTCGGTGGAATCCAGCGTCATGGCGTCCATCGACGCGGTGTATTACGCGGGGGATTTGCGGGTGGCCTCGTCGGTGCTGATGGTCCACAGCAGCCTGCTGGAGCGGTGGGACATCCAGCTCCAGAACGAGGCGCAGCTTTCGGAGCTGGTCACCACGGGCATTTACGCCCGGGCGTCCCGCTCCGGCATCGAGCTGACCGCCATGAACCCGGCGGAGGAGGACGAGCTCCCCGGCGGGGGCCCCGTGGTGGTGATGGAGGAAGTCCTCGTCGGCGGGAAGGACGAGCCCCTCGCCTATCTCAAGCACTGGCTGAACGCCAATTGGTACCGCTTCGCCGTTGACCGGAAGCCCCTGCAGCTCTGTTAGGGAAACGCTGATTTAATCCCCCGAAATGATAAAAGATGTGATAAAATAAGGGAAAGGGGGCGCGGAGTATGAAACAG
>CAJTKE010000010.1 GCA_910576865.1 uncultured Oscillibacter sp. | reverse complement strand
CATGGAGATGGTGGGCATGAAGATGTGCCAGTGGGAGTTGATGGAGCCGGTCTGGTGGCACTTCGCGCCCGAGACCACGATGCCGTCCGGGCGGCGCTCCCCCACGTGGACGTACATGTCCGGGTCCGCCTGAGCGCTGGGAGCCTTGGAGCGGTCGCCCTTGGGGTCCGTCATGGCCCCGTCCACGGTCAGGTAGTTGTCCTGGACCATGGTCAGGAAGTTCTTGAAGTTCTCGTGGTAGTGGGTGCCGTATTTCTCGTCGATCTCGAAGGTGGAGGAGAAGACGGCGTTGAAGGCGTCCATGCCCACGCAGCGCTGGAAGCAGCTGGCGGTCTTCTGGCCCAGCAGGCGCTGCATCTTGACCTTGTTGATCAGGTCCTCGGTGGACTGGTGCAGGTGGGTGAAGCGGTTGACGGTCCGGCCCGTCAGGCTGGACTTCACGGTCATGAGGTCGGCGTACTGGGGGTCCTGGGCCAGGGCGTAGGTCATGGCGACGCAGTTGATGGAGGGGCGGATCATGGGGTGGTCCACCCAGTTCTTGATCTCCTCGCCGAACATGTACACCCGGGTCTTCAGCTTCCGCAGGCTCTCGATGTACTCTTGGGGGGTCATTAAGGCCATTTTTTTCTTCCTCCTGATTTTAGTGGGGGTTTGTGAATGGATGCCCTGTAGGGGCCGGGCTCTCTCCCGGCCCGCTCTTCCGCAAGGCCGGCATGACCGGGCGGGCACAGAGGCCCGCCCCTGCAAGGACGCCGGGGACTCAGTCGTTTGCCAAGCCCATCAGCTCGTCGCGGAAAATCCGCTCGTCCATGAGCTTCAGGTCCTCGGCGATTTTGGGCATGAACTCCATCTGGTCCAGGACCTGGGTCTGGAGGTCGATGCCCGGGGCGATCTCGATGAGGGTCACGCCCTCGGGCCGCAGCTCGAAGACGGCCCGCTCGGTGACGTACAGCACGGGCTGGCCCACCTTGTTGGCGTAGTCGCCGGAGAAGGTGATGTGCTCCACCTGGTTGACGAACTTTTTCTTTCCGCCCTCCTGGGTGATGACCAGCTTGCCGTCCCGGCACTCGGTCTTCAGGCCCTTGGCGGTGAAGGTGCCGCAGTAGACCACCTTTTTGGCGTTCTGGGTGATGTCGATGAAGCCGCCCGCCCCCGCCAGGCGGGTGCCGAACTTGGAGACGTTCAGGTCCCCGTTGGGGGCCGTCTCGGCGAGGCCCAGGAAGGCCACGTCCAGACCGCCGCCCTGGTAGAAGTCGAACTGGACGTTGTGGTCCAGGATGGCCATGGAGTTGGCCGCGCCGCCGAACTGGGTGCCGCCGTAGGGCACGCCGGCGATGCTTCCCGCCTCCACCGTCAGGGTCATCTTGTCGGAGATGCCCTCCTCCGCCGCCACGTTGGCGATTTTCTCCGGGGCGCCGGTGCCCAGGTTCACGATGGCGTCCTGGGGCAGCTCCATGGCGGCCCGGCGGGCCAGAATCTTCTTGGCGTCCAGGGGGATGGGGGGGATGTCGTTCACGGGGATGCGGAACTCGCCGCTGAGGGCCCCGTCATAGGGCATGCCCAGGCACTGGTTGTTGTCCTCGGGGGAGCCCACCACGATGGCGTCCACGTAGATGCCGGGGATTTTCACAAGCCTCGGGTCCAGGGTGCCGCCCTGGACGATCTTCTCCACCTGGACGATGACGATGCCGCCGGAGTTCTTGGTGGCCTGGCACTGGGCGGTGACGTCCAGGGGGCCGATTTCCCTATGTACCGTGCAGTTGCCGTACTCGTCGGCGTAGCTGCCCCGGACCAGGCAGACGTTGATGGGGATGGGCTTGTAGAGCAGCCGCTCCTCCCCCTCGATGTTCACGACCTTGACCAGGTCCTCCTTGGTACACTCGTTCAGCTTTCCGCCGCCGTTCCGGGGGTCCACGAAGGTGTACAGGCCCACGTGGGTGATGGTCCCGATGTTGTGGGCCGCGATGTCCCGGTACATGTGGGTGATGACGCCCTGGGGCAGGTTATAGGCCTCCAGCTTGTTGGCCAGGGCCAGCTCGCCCAGCTTGGCCGCCCGGTCCCAGTGGCCGCCCACGACCCGCCTGCACATGCCCTCGTGGCCGAAGTGGTCGCCGCCGGTGCCGTCCCGGTGGCCCTGGCCCGCGGCGAAGAAGAGGGTCAGGTCCCGGGGATGCCCGGTCTCCACGAAGCGCTGCTCCAGGGCCTTGGTCAGGGCCTCGGGGCAGGCGCAGCTGACGAAGCCGCCGGTGGAGACGGTGTCGCCGTCCTTGACCATCAGGGCCGCTTCCTCCGCGGTGATGACACGAACTTTTTTCATGCTTTCCGAACTCCTTTTCCTGTGATAGAATATCGCTTGTAGGGGCCGGGCTCTGTCCCGGCCCGCTCCCTCGAAGTTCTCCAGGCGGGCGGGCGCAGAGGCCCGCCCCTACAGGCTGATGCAACGAGGCTGCTTATTTGTTCTGGAAGTGCTTTTCCTTCCGCTTTTCCAGGAAGGCGCTCATGCCCTCCTTCTGGTCCTCGGTGGCGAAGCACATGGCGAAGAGCTCGTTTTCCAGGGCGATGCCGTCGTCGATGTCCATCTGCATACCCCGGTCGATGCAGGCCTTGGAGTACTTGACCGCGATGGGGGCGTTGGCGGTGAAGGATTTGGCCATGGCCACGGCGGCGTCCAGCAGCTCCTCGGGGGCGTAGACCTCGTTGACAAGGCCGATGGCCTTGGCCTCGGCGGCGCCGATGACCTTGCCGGAGAAAATCAGCTCCTTGGCCTTGGCAATTCCGACGCGGCGGGGAAGGCGCTGGGTGCCGGAGAAGCCGGGGGTGATGCCCAGGCCCACCTCGGGCTGGCCGAATTTCGCGCCGCCCTTGCCCTCGGCGTTGGGGCCCGCGGCCAAGATGATGTCGCAGCTCATGGCGATCTCACAGCCGCCGCCCAGGGCGAAGCCGTTCACCGCCGCGATGGTGGGAATCTCCAGCTTCTCGATCCGGCGGAAGAGGCCGCTGCCCCGCTGGCCCCACTTGCGGCCCTGGGCCACGTCCATGGGCTTCTGCTCGCCGATGTCGGCCCCGGCCACGAAGGAGCGGCCCTCGCCGGTGAGGATGAAGGCCCGGAGCTCCGTGTCCTTCTCCACCTCCGAAATCAAAGCCTCCAGATCGGAGATGACCTGGGAGTTCAGGGCGTTCAGCGCCTCGGGACGGTTGATGGTGGCAATGCCGATGCTGTCTTTCTTTTCATAACGAACGGTCTGATACATGGCTTGTGTTCCTCCTTCATTTTTCGGGGCGGGCCCCGTTTTGTCCATGTGTTATTATAGCAAATCCCATGCCAGCTTCGCAAGCCGCAGTTTCTGCCGCCGGGGCCAGTTTCCTGTTCACAATGCCAAAAAATCGAAGGGCTTTTTCTACGTTTGGGAGAGGGAGATCTCCGAAAATTGGAAGCTTTATTCATTTTTGAATAACCCGGACGCACAGGGAACACGGAAAAGCCGCCAGGAGCTTTGTGAAAAATGCGGGAACAGGGACGGGCTTTCTGTGAAAACCGCGCAAAAGCCCGGTGGGCGGCACCGTTTTATTCAAAACTGAATAGAACTTATTCAGTTTTGAATACCCCCGGGCCGGGCGTCCTCCCGTCCCGGGCGGGGGCGGAAAAAATTTTCGATTTTTTGAAGAATCCGGAAGGGCTCCATCGTATGATCTTTGTCGGACGACAGAGGGCCGGACGCGTTCCGGCGGGCCCGGGAGGAGGTGGTGCGCGGCGTGGCTGTGATTTCAAAGGAGCGGTTCACGGAGCTGGTCCTGCAATACGAGCGGCTGGTGTACACCGTCTGCTTCCAGCTGGTCCGGGACGCGGCGGCGGCGGAGGACCTGACCCAGGAGACCTTCCTCTCCGCCTACATCCACCGGGAGGCCATGCCGGAGGGCTATGAGCGGCAGTGGCTCAGCCGCGTCGCCGCCAACAAGGCCAAGGACCACCTCCAGAGCGCCTGGAACCGCCGCACGGTGCTTCCCGGGGAGGAGGAACTGGCCCGGGGGCTGGCCCCGCCCGCCGAGGAGGCGGTCCTCCGGCGCAGCGAGCTGGCGGACATACAGCGGGCCCTCCGGGAGCTGAAGGAGCCCTACCGGCAGGTGTGCCGGCTGTGCCTCATGGAGGAGCGGAGTCCGGAGGAGGCCGCGGCTTCCCTGGGCAGGCCGGTGAAGACCGTCTATACACAGCTCTCCCGGGGGAAAAAGCTCCTGCGGGAGGCATTGGAAAGGAGTGGAAGGCATGGTATTCCGTGAGGACGGACACATCAGCGACGGGGCCCTGACGGCCCTGGCGAGAAACGAGGACCGCTTCGACGAGCTGGAGCGGCTGGAAATCGCGGAGCATCTGGCTTTCTGCGACTACTGCCTGCAGCGCTACACCATGGCCCTGGAGGACGGGGCCCTGCTGGCGCCGGAGCGGTCCTGTCAGAGGACCCTCTGGATGAAAATCCGGAGCCGGGCCCTCCGGATGATCACCAGCCGGTACGCCACGGCGGCCGCCGCCGTGACCCTGGCCCTGACGGTGCTGTGGGGCGGGGAGCGGGTGGAGTTCACCCGGCCCGTCTTCCCGGAGGACCGGCCCAGCGTCTCCCGGCAGCTGACGGACTGGACGGGGGGCATCGGCGACTCCCTGCGGGGGGCCGTGGGCGGCATCTCGGATTTCTTTGACGGGCTCAGCGCCCGCCGCATGACAGAAGGAGGAAATAGGGCATGAAAGCCATTTGGAGATTTTTGAAGGCCTGCTGGCACTTGATCTGGGCCTGCGTCCCCGGCTGCGGGCAGATGTGCCAGGGGTACATGAAGCGGGGCATCTCCCAGACCATCATTTTCTGCGCCCTGCTGTTCATCGCGATATTCCTGGAGATGGGGGCCCTGTCGGTTCTCATCGCCCCTCTGTGGGCCTATTCGTTCTTTGACAGCTACAACCTCCGCCGCCAGATTCGGGATGGGCTCGCTCCGGAGGACGAGTTCATGTTCGGCATGTCCGAGATGGACTCCCAAAAGCTCAGCCGCATCCTCGCCCGCCGGGGGAGCCTCATCGGCTGGCTGCTGGTGGCGGTGGGGGCGTACAGCCTCTATATGGTCGTGGCTCGGAACCTGCTGGCCCCCTGGCGGGGGAACTGGCTTACCGACTGGCTGTATGACACGCTGGTCTGGGATATGCCCCGGATTCTGGGGACGGTGCTGATCATCGCTCTTGGCATCTGGTTCATCAAGGGGCCCAAGGCCCCCAAGGGCGGAACCGTTGACGACGGCCCCTCCTACGCGCCTCCCAGGGACCCGCCCCCGAAGATGAAGGCCACCCCCTGGACGAAGGCCGAGGAAACATTCCACGAGGAACCGGAGCCCCGGGCCCCGGAGGTCCCCCAGCCGGAGCAGCCGGAGGAGCCCCAGCCCGTGACCCTGGAGTGGAAGTCCGAGTTCAACGTGGAGAAGTACGAAAAGGAGCTCCAGGAGAAGCAGGAGGCGGACCATGACGGCCAGTGAAACCTCCGCCCGGCCCCCGCGCCGGGTGGGGACCTTCACCCTGGGGATAGTCCTGGTGGCGGCGGGAATCGGAATGCTGGTTTCCCTGCTGTGGCCGGAGCTGGACATCGGCTGGCTGCTGAAAGCCTCCCCCCTGATTCTGGTGGCCCTGGGGGTGGAGACCCTGCTCTCCGCCCGGGGCGGTGGGAAGGTGCGGTACGACTGGCTGGGGATGCTCCTCTGTTTCCTCCTCGTCGGGGCGGGACTATGCATGTACGCCGCCGCCTGGGCCTGGGAAAACGAAGACTTCTTCAACGCTTACGACTGCTCCCGCTACGCCGACGAGAGCGTCTACCGGATGCGCTACGACTACTTCAACGGCTTCGACTCCCACACCCTCCGCCTGGAGGCCGGGGACACCCTGGCGGGCCGGGTCGATACCTGCAACGGCTGGCTGGAGGTGGAGATCAGCGGCGAGGACGGGGAGACTCTTCTGGAAGGTTCCCCGCTGAACGGGGACCAGTCCCTGGAGATTCCCAGGACGGGGGACTACACCATCCTGGTCCACGGGCGGAAGACCGGCGGGGCGTTCTCCTTTGAGCGGGTCCCGGCGGGCGGCGGACTGCCGGAGGAGGAACCCCCGGCGGACCCGGGCGTCCCGGAGCGCGTGGAGGAGGCCGCCTGAATCCAACAGGAAAGACCGGAGGACGTCACCGTCCTCCGGCCTTTTTCGGTTCACGGGTCACAGCGCTTCCATCAGGGCGTCCAGGGCCTCGTGGAACCGGCCCACGTGGAGGCCGTCCACAAAGCGGTGGTTCAGCTCCAGGGAGATGTGGAGGACCTTCCGGTCCCCCTCGTCCGCGTACTTTCCCCAGGCGATCCGGGGCACGGCGTCGTCGGGGTCGAAGTGCCGCTCGTTGGTCAGGCCCGTCATCTCCACCCAGGGAAGGCACGTGAAATAGATCAGGTCCGGGCCGTCCTCCCCGCTGAGGAGGGTGGACTGGGCGGCGCTTCCGGCCCTGGCGGCGGCGCAGAAGGAGCGGATGTCCTCCTCCAGGGGCAGGGTGACGATGTGGAAGGTCTCCGCCCCGGGATGGAGGTCCGTGAAGCTGGGAATCCTCTGGTCAAAGAGCACCAGGTCCTCCCCCCGGAGGCCGTAGCGGAAGGCCTCCACGCCGTTGACGGCCCGGGCGCAGAGGAAGATCATGGAATGATAGAAGGACAGGCGGTTTTCCTTTGCGAACCGGTAAAGCCGGGTCACGTCCTGCCGGAAGGTGACGCTGTAAAAGGGCTGGGACATGGCGGAAAAGAAATCGAACAGCTCCCGCCGGGGCCAGGAGGCCCGGTCAACAATCTGGGTCATGGGGGGACCCTCCTTTCTGTTGAACCCAGTATACCTCGGGGCCAGGGCAAATTGCAAGCCCGGCCATTTTCCCCCTTTCCATCGGGCCGGTTTTCTGATATACTTGGCCCTGACATTTCATCGGAAAGGCGGACAGGCCATGAATCTCTGCGACCGGGAGACCCTCCGGGCCCTTCTGACCCGGCACGGCTTCCACTTCTCCAAGTCCATGGGACAGAATTTCCTCATCGACCCCGCCGTCCCGGCGGATATTGCCGCCGCCTCCCGGGCGGACAGAACCTGCGGCGTGCTGGAGATCGGGCCCGGCGTGGGGTGCCTGACGGCGGAGCTGGCGGGGCGGGCGGGGAAGGTGGCGTCCGTCGAGCTGGACCAGAAGCTCCTCCCCGTGCTGGCGGAGACCATGGCCCCCTTTGACAACGTGGAAATCGTCCCCGGGGACGCCCTGAAGCTGGACCTCGCCGCCCTGGCGGCGGAGAAGTTCGCCGGCCTCCGGCCCCTGGTCTGCGCGAACCTGCCCTACAACATCACCACGCCGGTGCTGACGAAACTGGTGGAAGCGGCCTGCTTTGAGAGCGTCACCGTCCTCCTCCAGAAGGAGGTGGCCCGGCGGCTGGCGGCCCGGCAGGGGTCCAGCGACGGCGGGGCGTTTACGCTGTGGCTCCAGTATTTCTGCGAGACGGAAGTCCTCTTCGACGTCCCGGCGGAGAAGTTCGTCCCCGCCCCCAGGGTGGACTCCGCCGTCCTCCGCTGTGTCCGGCGGGAGAGGCCCGCCGTGGAGGTGGAGGACGAGGCGTTTTTCTTCCGCTGTGTACGGGGGGCCTTCCTCCTCCGGCGGAAGACCCTGGCCAACAGCCTCGCCGCCGCCCTGCCGGAAATCGGAAAGGAGCGGGTACAGGAGGCCATGGCCTCCCTGGGCCTCCCCGAGGGCGTCCGGGGGGAGAAGCTGACCCTGGAGGACTTCGCCCGTTTGGCGGCGGTGCTTGCGAAATGAGGAGGACGAGATGGAAAACTACTTTCACCCCGAGCTGAGCCGGGAGCACATCCTGGAGATCAGCTCCATCGGCCTGGCCCACATGGGGGACGCGGTGTTTGAGCTGCTGGTCCGCTCCTGGCTCTGCGCCCACGGCGGGGCCACGGGCCGGGGAATGCACCGCGCCGCCGTCCGGCTGGTCTGCGCCGAGTCCCAGGCGGAGAAGGCGGAGCGGATCAAGCCCCTTCTGACGGAGGACGAAAAGGCCGTCTTCCGCCGGGGGCGGAACGCCCAGGTCCACACCGTCCCCCACCACGCCAGCCGGGCCCAGTACGGCGAGGCCACAGCCCTGGAGGCCCTGCTGGGCTGGCTTCACCTCCGAGGGGAGACGGAGCGGATCAACGAGCTCTTTTGCGTGATGATGGAGGAGGAGGAAGCCCATGGCGATTGACGCGGTTTGCCTGACGGCCATTGTGGCGGAGCTGCGGCCCCGGCTGACGGGCCTCCGGGTGGACAAGATTCAGCAGCCCGCCCGGGATCAGGTGGTGCTCCTCTTCCGGGGGAAGCGGCTTTTGCTGAACGCCGGGGCGGGCGCCCCCCGCCTCCAGCTGACGGAAGTCCTCCGGGACAACCCGGCGGAGCCCCCCATGTTCTGCATGCTCCTGCGGAAACACCTCTCCGGGGCCCGGGTGGCGGGCCTGACCCAGCCCCCTTTGGAGCGGCTGGTGAAAATCGAGTTCGACGCCTCCGACGAGCTGGGCCGGGCGGGGAAGCGGACGCTGGTGCTGGAGGCCATGGGACGGCGGTCCAACCTGATTTTACTGGACGAGGAGGACCGGATCATCGACAGCCTTCGCCGGGTGGACGCGGACATGTCCGCCGCGCGGCAGGTGCTGCCGGGCCTCTTCTACCAGCCCCCGGCCTCCACGGGGCGGCTGCCCTTCCTGGAGGAGACGGAGGCGGGCTTCGCCGCCCGCTTCGCCGACGCACCGGCGGAGAAGACCCTGGACGGCTTCCTGCTGGACGCCTACTTCGGCCTCTCCCCCCTGATGGCCCGGGAGCTGGCTTTCCGGGCGGCGGGGGATACGGACACCCGTGTCTTCCAAATGGAGGGCCCCGCCCCCCTGTGGCGGGCCTTGGAGGACTTCCAGAACCGAATCCGGGAAGAGCGCTTCACCCCCGTGTGCCTCCTCCGTGACGGGAAGCCCCTGGACTTCGCCTGCGTGCCCGTGGGCCAGTACGGCGAGGCGGCGGAGTGCGTGGTCCATGACAGCTTTTCACAGCTGCTGGACGCCTTCTACGCCGCCCGGGAAAAACAGGAGCGGGCCCGCCAGCGGGGGGCGGACCTCCTCCGGGCGGCGTCCACGGCCCGGGACCGCCTCCGGCGGAAGCTGGCCCTACAGGAGAAGGAATACGCCGCCACCCAGGACCGGGACAAGCTCCGCGTCCAGGGGGACCTGATCACCGCCAACCTTTACCGGATGGAGCGGGGGCAGTCCCGGCTGGAGTGTGAGAACTATTACGAGGACAACGCCCCGGTGGCCGTCCCCCTGGACCCCCTGCTGACCCCCCAGCAGAACGCCGCCAAATACTACAAGCGCTACGCCAAGGCCAAGACGGCGGAAAAGTACCTCCGGGAGCAGATGGCCCTGGCGAGGCGGGACCTTCACTATCTGGAGAGTGTCCTGGCGGAGATTGAGCGGGCGGAGACGGAAGCGGACTTCCTGGACATCCGGTCCGAGCTCCGGGAGGCGGGTTTCCTCAAGAAGCAGGGCAAGGGGAAGAAGGACAAATCCCGCCCCGCCGCCCCCTGGGAGTTCCGCACGGCCTCGGGCCTCCGGGTCCAGGTGGGCCGGAACAACCGCCAGAACGACAAGCTGACCCTCAAGGACGCGGACCGCCGGGACCTCTGGCTCCACACCCAGAGGATTCACGGGTCCCATGTCATCCTCCGCTGCGCGGGCCGGGCCCCGTCGGAGGAGGACGTGGTCCAGGCGGCGCTGCTGGCGGCGTGGTTCTCCCAGGCCCGGGAGAGCGGCAACGTGCCGGTGGACGTGACGGAGGTCCGGAATGTGAAAAAGCCCGCCGGAGGCCGGCCGGGCATGGTGGTCTACACGACGTACCGCACCGTGAACGTCACCCCGGAGGAGTCCGCGGTGGAAAAGCTGCGGGTGAAATAGAAATTCATTGACAAAGAACGGGACGCCGCCCGGTATCTGCTGGGCGGCGTCCCGTTGGAAAAATTGTCTCAGGCTGTCGCTTTTTGGCGGAAGGTGTGATATACTCAAACTGCTGTCGGCCCTCCACAGTGGGAGGAGGTGGACATAATGAGCTATATCCTTTCTCTGATTGCCTCCGTCGCGGCAAACGTGGTGGCTCACTTCGTTTGCAAATGGCTGGATGGAGGCAAATGACAGCGCCAGCCTAAATGGAGCGCCCGGAAGCTGCAACTTCCGGGCGCTCCGCTTTTAGGTGAACACTTGAACTATATCCTTTCTAAGTTCAACTACAGTATACTCTGGGAACAGGCAAAAGTCAAGTGCGTTTTCAATGCCTCTCACCCCGGTCCCAGGCCACCACCACCCGGCGGTTGGGATCCATGCCGGTGGAGTAGGTGGTCACGCCCTCGAAGTCCTGAAGGGCCGTGTGGATCACGTGCCGCTCATAGGCGTTCATGGGCTCCAGGGTGACGCTGCGGCGGTAGCGGACCACCTTCCCCGCCACCTTCCGGGCCAGATGCTGGAGGCTCTGCTCCCGCTTGGCCCGGTAATTCTCCGCGTCCAGGTGGATGCGGACCCGGGGGCCGCCGCTCCGGTTCACGGCGTAGCTGGTCAGCTGCTGGATGGCGTCCAGGGTCTCCCCCCGGCGGCCGATGAGGGCCCCCAGGCCCTGGCCCTCCAGGATGACCTTGTAGCGGCCCTTTTCAGGGAGGTAGACCTTCACCTCGGCGGCGCTGTCCATGTGCTCCAGAAGGCCCTTGAGGAAGGTCCTGATGGCCGCGGCCTTCTCGTCGTCCACCTCCTCGCCCAGGGGAACAGGGGGCTCCTCCCGGACGGGCTCCGGCCTGGGCGCGGGACGCTCCTTTTTCTCCGGGGCGGGGCGTTCCTTCTTCTCCCGGGGGGGACGCTCTTTGCGCTCGGGGCGCTCCCGTCTTTCCGGGGCGGCGGGGCGGGGCCGTTCCTCCCGGACAGGCTCCGGCTTCGGGACGGGCGGGAGAATCTCCTCTTCCTCCTCGGGACCGTAGTACACGCGGATCTTCGCCGGGCAGGCCCCCAGGCCCAGGAAACCGGACTTGGCCCGCTCCAGGACCTCCACGGACACGTCGTCCCGGTCCAGGCCCAGCTGGGCCAGAGCCTTGGAGATGGCCTCATCCTCGTTCTTGCCGGTTACATCAATATAGTCTCTCATAACGGCTTCCACCTTTACGTTTCGTCATAGCGGTCCGGCTTGTAGGCCCGGCCCCTGGCGTAGGGCCTGTCCCCCACCCGGCCGGCCTCCGTGGTGGCGGTGCCGGCCTTGGCGGCTTTGGCGGCCTTGGCGTCCCGGGCGGCCTTCTGCTTTTCCTTCAGGGTCTGCTTCTGGGCGGCCTGCTGGCGCTGCTGCTCCTGGAGGACCTTGGCCTCCTCCATCTTGCGCTTCCGCTCGGCCTGGCGGGCCTCATAGCGGGCGTTCTCCTCCTCCTCCAACTTCTTGTTGAAGAACTTGCCCATGAGGAACTCCTGCACGCCGGAGATGCCGCTCTGGGCGATCCAGTACAGGCCCAGGGCCGCGGGCATGGTGAAGGCGATATACACGGAGAACAGGGGCATGAACATCATCATGCGGTTGGCGCTGGCGGCGGAGGGGTCCGTCTGGGGCTGGTGCTTCATGGTGATTTTGGTGAGAAGCCACTGGCTCCCGCCCGCCAGAATGGGGATGAGAATCAATCCGATGGCGGCCCAGGTGAAGGAGAAGTCCTTCACCATGTTCCAGGGCGTCGCCGCCATGTCCAGGCCGAAGGAGGTGTAGTTCATGTTGATCCACCCGGGCACGGAGGACCCCACCTCGGGAAGCTCCGAGGCGATGGTCCGCACCAGGTTGATCTGCCCGTAGGGCATGAGCTGGGTGATTCCGTCCCGGACCACGGCGGCGCCGTCCTTCATCTGGGCGATGCCCTCCAAGCTGAGCCCGGCGCCGCTGACGGCGTCCACCATCTGCTGGACCACGTCCTGGCCCAGCATCATGAAGTGGGTGATGGGCTGGCGGATGATGGAGTACAGGGCCAGCAGGATGGGCAGGGGCAGAAAGCTCCACAGGCACCCGGACATGGGGCTGACGCCCTCCTCGGCGTAGAGCTTCTGCATCTCCTCCGCCTGCTTGGTCTGGTTGTTGGCGTATTTCTTCTGGATTTCCTGGAGACGGCCGGACATGCGGCTCATGCGCATCATGCTCTTCTTGGACTTCATCTGGAAGGGCAGCATGATGAGCTTGATGACCAGGGTGAAGAGAATGATGGCCATGCCGTAGGAATTGGTCAGGTTGTAGAACAGCCGGACCAGCCAGGCGAAGGGGATACAGATAAAGTATCCGATGGTTGAAAACATAGCTTGTTCCTCTCGTTTTGTTCAGTGGGGAGCTAGGGCACAGGGTCATACCCGCCCTTGTGGAACGGATTGCATCTGAGAATTCTCTTGAACGCGAGCCAGCTGCCCTTCACCGCCCCGTACTTCTCCAGGGCCTCCAGGGCGTACTGGGAGCAGGTGGGGATATAGTTGCAGCACGGGGGCCGGCAGGGGGAGATGTTCCGCCGGTAGAATTTCACCAGCCAGATCAAAACCTTCTTCACGGCTTGTCCTCCAAAAGGCCCAGCTTCCGGGCGAGGCGGAGGAAGCTGTCGTTCAGCTCCCCCCAGGAGGCCGTCAGCGTCCTGCCCCGGGCCACCAGGATGAGGTCCCAGCCCTGGCGGAGCCGGGGACCGTTCAGCCGGTAGACCTCCCGCAGGCGGCGCCGGGCCCGGTTCCGCTTCACGGCGTTCCCCAGCTTCACGGAGACGGTGACCCCCAGGCGGTTGTGGCCCAGGCGGTTCTTCCGGCAGTAGAGCACCATGCTCCCCGCCACCGCCGACGCGCCCCTCTGGTACATGCGCCGGAATTCGTGATTCTTTTTCAGCGTCACCGCGGCTTTCACAGCGCATCCCCCCAGGCCGGAGAACCAGTACAAGGGACGGAGGAATCCAGAAAATTCCAGCCGCCCCTGTCAGGACTCGTGTTCAAGTGTCTCCTGCTTCTCAATAAGAGAGGCGGGCGCGGCCCTTGGCGCGGCGGCGGGCCAGGACCTTGCGGCCGTTGGCGTCAGCCATGCGCTTGCGGAAGCCGTGGACCTTCTGGCCGTGGAGCTTCTTGGGCTGATAGGTACGTTTCGTTGCCATGCTTGAGACACCTCCTGTCCATATTCCGTCCGCTTCTCAGGGCAGCCCGGAAGCGGCGCTTTCCCAACACCGCCCGGCCCGAAAAGGGGCAGGCGGCGCGGCAGACAAATTCAAACGCCGATTCGACGCATGGGACAGTATACCATACGGGCGCAAGGGGTGTCAACAAGAACTTGGACGCCGGAGGGGATTTTTTACGGCGGAGCTTGACAAACGGCCCGGCTCTGGTATGATGAATTTACCCCGAAAGGGGTGGAAGAGCGTCGCTGCATGAAAAAGCGGTTGGCCCACGTTCCTCGCGAAGATGATTCGAGGGGAGGTGGTGCGGATGGGAAACATACGCTGGGCGCAAGTCCTGCGTTTTGTGGTATGCTTGGTCCTTACCCTCTGGGTATTGGCCTACATATCCCCAAATGCGTGTTGACCGCCTGGCTACCCCCAAGCGGTCAACGGGCTTAGTCTCTTGATCGTAACGGGCTGACCGCATGCAGCGGCGCTTTTCCGTTGTCCTTATTATAATGGAAACCCCCGGTCCTGTCAAGGCCCCCCCGCGGCGCTTTCCCCTACCAATCGTGCCGGCTGACCGGGACGCCATGGTCATGGAAGGCGTCCACCATGGCGTCGATCCGCCGGAAGCACCCCGGGTCCTCCAGGGTCTCGTCGTCCAGGATGGACTTGATTTGAGATATCAGCTCCAGGGCCCTGGATTCCATCAGGGGGCGGATTTCTTCGGGGTCCAGGGACTCCAGGTATTTTGCCGCCAATTCCCCCAGTGCGTTTTCGTATAATTTTCTTGTGGTCTGCAAATCCATAACGGCCTTCCCTGTCACCTAAAATCGTTCCGTAATAATCTTTGGTATTCTTCTTATTTTAATGCCATATACTGCACTTGTCAATAACGATTGTGGGTGCATTTTATGAAGGACATTTTGGCAAAACGACTGAGGAAATGCCGAGAAAAGACCGGTTTGCCTCAAATAAAGGTTGCCATCTACTGTGATATTACGGAAAAGGCGTATCAGAACTACGAGTTGGGTGTCCACGAACCGAAGGTCAGCATTCTCATGCGGATTGCCCAATATTACGGGGTTTCCATCGACTATCTGGTGGGCCTGACCGACGACCCCGCCCCCTACCCCAGGGCCTCCGAATAAACCCCGGGCGAGCCCAAGGGCCCGCCCGTTTTTTCGGCCCGGGCGTCTTCCGCTCTTGACCCGGGGCGGATTTTGCCCTAAAATGAACGGGATTGTACCGACCGACGACCAAGGAAACTGGTGACACTATGAACGACTTCAACCAACGCTACATCGCCGCCCGGCGGAACGTCATCGCCGGGGACCTCCGACGGCTGAACCCCATGCAGCGAAAAGCCGCCATGACCACCGAGGGGCCCCTCCTCCTCCTGGCCGGGGCGGGCAGCGGCAAGACCACCGTCCTCATCCAGCGGGTCTACACCCTCCTGACCTACGGCCGGGGCAGCGACTCCGACTTCGTCCCCCCGGAGGCCGCGGAGGAGGACCTGGCCTTCCTGGAGCGCTTCCCGGAGGACCCCTCCCCCCTGGACTTCGACCGGGCGAAGCGGCTTTGCGCCGTGGACCCGCCCCGGCCCTGGGAGATCCTGGCCATCACCTTCACCAACAAGGCGGCGGGGGAGCTGAAGGACCGCCTGTCCGCCCGGCTGGGCCCGGAGGCGGAGGGCGTCTGGGCCTCCACCTTCCACTCCGCCTGCGTCCGCATCCTCCGGCGGGACATCGACCGCCTGGGCTTCGCCAAGGACTTCACCATCTACGACACCGACGACTCCCGCCGGGTGGTGAAGGACATCCTGAAGGAGCTGAACCTGGACGACAAGGCCTTCCCGCCGAAAAACGTCCTCTCCGTCATCAGCGCCGCCAAGGACCAGTATCAGGGCCCGGAGGAGTTCGCCAGGAGGCACGGCGCCGAAACCGACTGGCGCATGGCCCGCATCGCGAAAATCTACGCCGCCTATCAGAAAAAGCTGGCCTCCGCCAGCGCCCTGGACTTCGACGACCTCATCTTCCACACCGTCACCCTGCTGAAGCGGGAGCCGGAGGTGCTGGAGTACTATCAGAACAAGTTCCGCTACGTGCTGGTGGACGAGTACCAGGACACCAACCACCTCCAGTACCTCCTGACCGGCCTGCTGGCGGGGGGGCGGCGGAACCTCTGCGTGGTGGGGGACGACGACCAGTCCATCTACCGCTTCCGGGGGGCCAACATCGAGAACATCCTGAACTTTGAAAAGCAGTACGAGGACGCCCGGGTCATCCGGCTGGAGCAGAACTACCGCTCCACCCAGCACATCCTGGACGCGGCCAACGCCGTCATCGGCCACAACACGGGCCGGAAGGGGAAGACCCTCTGGACCGAGAACGGGGACGGGGAAAAGGTCCGCGTCCGCACCACCCTCAGCGAGGGGGACGAGGCGTCCTTCGTGGCGGGGGACATCCTCTCGGCGGTGGGCCGGGGGGGCCATTTCCGGGACGCCGCCGTCCTCTACCGGATGAACGCCCAGTCCAACGCCCTGGAGTACGCCATGAAGCGCAGCGGCGTGCCCTACAAGGTCGTGGGGGGCATGAAGTTCTTCGACCGGGCGGAGGTGAAGGACATGCTGTCCTACCTCTGCGTTCTGAACAATCCCCTGGACGACCTGCGCCTCCGGCGGATCATCAACAGCCCCGCCCGGGGCATCGGGGGTGCCACCATGGACAAGGTGGCGGCGCTGGCGGACCAGCAGGGGTCCTCCCTCTACGAGATCATCCGCAACGCGGACCTCTTCCCGGAGCTGAAAAGCCCCGCGAAGAAGCTCCTCCAGTTCGCGGACCTGATCGACGGCCTCCGGAAGGCCGGGGGAACCCTGGCCCTGCCGGAGTTCTATGACGAGGTCTGCGACCGGACGGGCTACGTGAAGGCCCTCCAGGACAAGAACGACCTGGAGAGCCGGGGCCGCCTGGAGAACGTCCAGGAATTGAAGTCCAACATCCTGGGCTTCCTGGACCGCCAGCCGGAGGACGCCACCCTCTCGGGCTTTCTCAACGAGATCGCCCTGTACACGGACCTGGACTCCCTGGAGGGGAGCGACGACTGCGTGACCCTCATGACCATCCACGCCGCCAAGGGCCTGGAGTTCCCCCTGGTCTACGTGGTGGGCCTGGAGGAGGGCATTTTCCCCGGCAGCTCCGCCCAGTTCGAGGAGGAGGAGCTGGAGGAGGAGCGCCGCCTCTGCTACGTGGCCATGACCCGGGCCCGGGAGCGGCTGACCCTGACCCACGCCCGGCAGCGGATGCTCTACGGCCGGACCTCCAGCAACCGCCTCTCCCGCTTCCTGGACGAGGTGCCGGAGGAGAACCGGGACTGGGAGGGAAAGGACCTCCAGCCCGGGGGGACCTTCGGCGGCTCCTCTTACGGCGGCTCCTCTTACGGAAGCGGCGCGTACGGCGGCGGGGATTTTGCCGGCGGGACCCGCCGGCCCGTTTACGCCCGCCCGGCCCGCCCCGCCTGGCAGGAGGCCCGGCGGACAGCGGCGGCCTCTCCGGCGGCGGCTCCCCCCATGGCCCTGAGCGAAGGGGACCGGGTGGAGCACGGGGCCTTCGGCAAAGGGACGGTGCTGTCCGTCCAGCCCATGGGCGGCGACGCCCTGGTCCAGGTGGACTTCGAGGGCGCGGGACAGAAAAAGCTGATGCTGAAAGCGGCGGCGAAGCACCTGAAAAAACTGGATACATAAGCGAAAGCGCCGGAGGCCCAGGCCTCCGGCGCTTCTCGATATTCAGCAGACGCAGCCGCCGCAGGGGCACGGGATGCGCTTCACGCAGTCCGCGCTGATCTGGGGCGGGAGACTCATGGTCATCGCGCCGTCGTACTCCACACAGACGCACTCTCCCGGGCAGAAGCAGCAGGCGTTGTCGGTATGGACCAGGACCTCCTGGCATCCGCACAGGTCGCACACCAGCAGGTCACAGCAGTTCACCCGCAGGATACGGGCCTTCATGACAACCGGCTCCCGGCACTCCGCGGCCTGGGCGCACTCATTGCAAACAGGTTCCATAACGGGACCTCCTTTTTTCACAGGATGTACTCCATCCTATGCGGAAAGGCGGTCAAAGGTCCCCGAAGCGCTCCCCGAACCGCTGCCGGGCGAAGGCGTCCACCTCGTCCCGGAGGGCCCGCCAGTCCGCCAGCAGCGCCTCCGCCTCCGGCGTCAGGGCCGCGCCGCCGCCGTTCCGGCCCCCGATGGTGGAGTCCAGCAGCTTGCACCCCAGGGCCTCCTCGGCGGAGCGGACGATGCGCCACGCCTTGGAATAGGCCATGCCCATGGCCCCCGCCGCCGCCCGGAGGGAGCGCCGCTCTCGGACCTCCTCCAAAAGCGCCGCCACCCCGGGGCCGAAGCGCCGCTGGCCCTCCCCGTCCAAAAGGCGCAGGGTGACGGTGAGGCGCAGGTCATTGGTGGTCTTCATAGAAAAACTCCTCCCGGCTGGTCATTTGCAGTTCGCCGTCCATGAGCTCCCAGATTTCCGTGTAGTTGGAAATCGTGCCGCCGTCATGAAACTCCCGGACGGGCAGCTCCCGGCGGACCAGGGTCAGGTCGTGATAGCTCCAGTCCGGCGCGCCCGGTCTGAGCCGCTGGTCCGGAGCGGGGACCCAGGTCTCACGGGCGGCCCGGTCGTCCAGGCCGCTGACCTCCCAGTTGGAAACCTCCGTCCGCGCCAGATACAGGGCCCCGGTTTCATCCGGCGCGTAATAGTCCGTTTCATACTCCACCGCCGACAGGCGGAAGGTCGATTCCAATTCCCGCCTGTCCGAATCGGCGGAGACGCCTTGCAGGGTGAAAGCGTATTGGTACCGCCCCGCCTCCGGGTCCCACATCCAATAGTAATAGGGAATGGTGTTGTTGGCGGGCCAGCCGAAGAGGCCGAAGTCCGTGTTCCCGTCGAAGTTCAGGTCCAGGACCTCCATGCTCTCCTCCCGGGACCAGCAGGAGGTATACTCGCTGACGACCCCGCCGTCGCTGTCTCCCCAGAAATGCTCGATGCCCTCCCGGGCCTGGACCGTTTGGATGAGCTCCTCCCCGTCGTACACCCGGACCTCCCGGACGCCGAAGCTGTACTCGTCCACCTGTTTTCCCACGGCCTCCAGCAGGAGGGTCCGCCCGTCCGCCAGAGGGGCCTCCAGGGTCAGGGAGCGGTCGTCCTCCGGGGCCGTCCTGTTCGGAACGGAGCCCCCCGGGGCGGGCTCCACAGGGGCAGGGTCCGCCGGGGCCGGCGGGGCCTCCTCCGCCACCTCCGCCGGGGCGGCGCAGGCGGACAAGGCCAGCAGGGCCAGCAGGGCCAGCAGGAACATCAGCACTCGGCGCATATGAAACGTCCCTCCTTCCGATGGGTTTTACAAGGCCAGTATACCAGCTCCCCCGGCGGAAAGGGGTAACAAAAGGGTGACAGATTTGTGTAGGGGCGGCTATCAGCCGCCCGTCTCCCCAAGGGCTCCGCTTCTTCCAAAAGACGGGCGGCAGATTGCCGCCCCTACGTGTCCCCCGCCTGGAAATCAAACCCAGCTTGACATCCCGCCCCTCGGGCGGTATCATGATATACAGGAAAAAATCGGCTTGGGCCGGTGAAATTCGACAGGAGGGTTTTCTGATGGAAAAGAAGGTAAGAAGGATCGGCGTCCTCACCAGCGGCGGCGACGCGCCGGGCATGAACGCGGCGGTTCGGGCGGTGGTCCGGGCGTCCATCGCCCGGGGCATCAGCTGCATCGGCATTCGCCGGGGCTGGAACGGCCTGATCACCAGCGATTTCGTCCCGCTGACCTCCTCCAGCGTCAGCCACATCATCAACAAGGGCGGCACCATGCTCTACACCGCCCGCAGCCTGGAGTTCATGGAGGAGGCGGGCCGGGCCAAGGCCCTGGCCACCTGCCGCCTGCTGGGCCTGGACGGCATCGTGGCCATCGGCGGCGACGGCACCTTCCGGGGGGCCCTGGCCATCTCCCGGCAGGCCGCCAAGGACAACATGAGCCTCCGGGTGGTGGGCATCCCCGCCACCATCGACAACGACATCGGCTGCTCCCACTACACCATCGGCTTCGACTCCGCCTGCAACACGGCCATCGAGTGCATCGACAAGCTCCGGGACACCATGCAGTCCCACGAGCGCTGCTCCGTGGTGGAGGTCATGGGCCGGCACGCGGGGTATCTGGCGCTGTACGTGGGCATCTCCGTGGGCGCCACCGCCGTGCTGATCCCCGAGCGGGAACCGGACTTTGAAAAGGACATTGTGGAGAAGATCCGCCGGGCCCGTCTGGCGGGGACCACACACTACATGGTCGTCGTGGCCGAGGGCGCGGGCAGCGCCATCGAGATCAGCCAGCGCATCCACGACGAGCTGGGCATCGACCCCCGGGTCACCGTCCTGGGCCACATCCAGCGGGGCGGCTCCCCCTCCGCCCGGGACCGGGAGACCGCCAGCCGCATGGGCTACGAGGCGGTGAAGGTCCTGGCCGAGGGTGAGGGGAACTCCATCATCGGCATTCTGGACGGACGCCTGGCGGACATGGACATGGAGGAGGCCCTGGCCATGAAGAAGAACTTCCAGATGGACCGCTACCAGATTCTGGAGGCCCTGACCAACAGCTGCGGCCCGGATTTCTGACTTGCTTTTCTTGAAAGACTGTAACGACACTTGATTGTGCGAAGCAAAATCTTAGTGGAGTACGTCCCCGAAGGGGGAAAGTAAGCAAAAGAACTTTATCGCGCTCTGATGGTCCGGCGATGGACCAAGCCGAAGCGACGGCAACGGACATACATATCAGGAGGATTTCCTCATGGAAAAAGTCAGACTGGGCCGCACGGAGCTGATGGTGACGAAGACGGCCTTCGGCGCCCTGCCCATCCAGCGCATTCCCAAGGCGGACGCCGTGAAGCTGGTCCGCCGGGCCGTGGACGGCGGAATCAACTACTTCGACACGGCCAACATGTACACGGACAGCGAGGAGAAGCTGGGCGAGGCCCTGGAGGGAATCCGGCAGAACGTGGTCATCTCCACCAAGAGCGCCGGGCGGGACAAAAAGACGGCCATGGCCCACATCGAGCAGAGCCTCCGCTCCCTGCGGACGGACTACATCGACCTCTTCCAGTTCCACAATCCCCCCGCCCTGCCGGACATCAACGACCCGGACGGCGCCTTCGCCGCCGCCCTGGAGATGAAGGAAAAGGGTTACATCCGCCACATCGGCATCACGAACCACCGGCTGTTTGTTGCCCGGGAGGCCATCCAGTCCGGGAACTTCGAGACCCTCCAGTTCCCCTTCTGCTACCTGACCACGGAGAAGGAGCTGGGGCTGGTGGAGGACTGCGCCAAAGCGGACATGGGCTACATCGCCATGAAGGGCCTGTCCGGCGGGCTGCTGAACAACGCCGAGGCCTGCTACGCCTTCATGCGGGAGTACCCCAACGTGGTGCCCATCTGGGGCATTCAGCACGAGTGGGAGCTGGACCAGTGGCTGGAGCTGACGGAGCGGGACCCCCATATGACGCCGGCGCTCCGGGCCGTCATCGAGGCGGACCGGAAGGACCTGGCGGGGAGCTTCTGCCGCTCCTGCGGCTACTGCCTCCCCTGCGCCGCCGGGATTGACATTCCCCAGGCGGCCCGGATGTCCGCCCTGCTCCGCCGGTCGCCCTACCAGCAGTACATGACGGACGCGTGGCACGAGAAGATGCACCAGATCGAGAACTGCGTCCACTGCGACGCCTGCAAGAGCCGCTGCCCCTACGGACTGGACACCCCCAACCTGCTGATTGAGATGCTGAAGGATTACGACGCCTTCTACGCGGCGCACCACAATGACCCCTGAACCCCAGAGGCCCCGGAGCCGGGCCCGCTTTCGGGCGGGCCTGGTTCTTTGCGCCCTGGCGGCGCTGGCGCTGCTTTCCGGCTGTTCCCCGGAGAATGCCGCCCCGGAGCCGGAGGACCCGCCCCGGGCGGAGAAATCCCTCCCCGCCGCGTCTCAGACGGAAGCTCCGGAGGAAGAACCCCCGGAAGAAGCGCTTTCGCCGGACGGGCTTCCCCTGGTGATCCCTTTGGAGGCACAGGAGCTGGACCCGCCCGGTCTGCCCACCGGTGCCCCGGAAGCGGCCCTGGCCTCGGAGGACGTGGTATACAGCGACAGACTGGACTCCGGCGCGGAGCTGGAGATTCGCCGGGTCACCGCGGAGGTGCAGTACGACCCTCCCGTCGTCTTTTACGACGTGTATGCCCTCACCCGGACGCCGGAGATGGACTGGCGGGTCCTGGGACTGCTGGAGGGCTATAACCACTACGTCGGGCACGGCCTGGACGTGGCGGAGCGGGTGCCGGACATCCTGGGCCGGGAGGGCTGGCAGATTTCCCTGGGCATCGGCGCGGCGGCGGTGACAAGCTGGTACTTCGCCGCCACACCGGCGGGCGCGGAGCTGGTCCTGGACGTGGGCAGCAGCCAGGAAGCCGAGGTGACGGACCTGGACGGCGACGGCCAGGGGGAGGCCTGGGAGTTCTACAACCACGGTGACACCGGCTGGTCCTTCTACGACCGGGACGAGTCGGGGCGGTACTGGCGCTATTTTCTGACGGCGGGCCCCGAGGCCCCGCTGGGCGCGGTCATGGTCCCGGAAAAGGGTTACGTCCCGGCGGACCGGGAGGGGAATCCTCTCCTGGGAGAGGACGGGAACATTCTGGGCCCCTACGTCCTGGAGGACGGGGCACTTCACCTCCGGATGGAAGAACCCCCCTAAAGAAATCAGGAAACGGGCCGATAGAATATGTAGGGGCCGGGCTCTGTCCCGGCCCGCTCCTTTCCCCGCGAATCAATATTTGATGAAAGAAGATGGAACCCATGGAAGGTATCCAAGGACTCCGGAGACAGACCGTGACCTCCCTCCAGCGGACCGCCCCGGCGGAAGCGAAGAAGACCGCCGCCCCCGCCCGGACGGACACGTTCCAGTCCGTGCTGACCAGAGAGGAGCGGGCGGAGCAGGCGGCGCGGACGCCGGACCTGCCCAACTTCTCCAAGATGACGGACAGGCAAAAGCTCTCCGCCCTGGCCACCCTCCATGACGCCACGGACTACAGCGGCATGACGGACGTGGAGAAATACAAGCTGATGAACGACCGCTTTGAGGCGGCGTTTCCCGATCTGGGAGCCTATGAGAGCGGGCTGATCGGCCGGGACAGCGCCCACTATTTCGGAACCGGCAACATGGCCCGGCCCGTTACGGGCACGGCCACTTTCATTCAGCGGGAACGGGAGCGGCAGTGGAACAGTCAGGGCCTCCGGGATCTCTCCCGCCTCCACCGGGAGGCGTATTACCCCGGCATGACGGACGGGGAGGCCGCCCAGGCTGTCGCCAGGCGGTATCCGGGCGGAAACCATGCCGCCCAGGCCTGCACCCTCCAGGAGCTGAAGCGCTGCGGTCTGGGGGACCAGGAGAAGATTCAGGAAACCCTGACCTTCATGCGGGCCAGGCTGGTCCAATTTGCCACGAAGGCCAAAGCGCTCAAGGACCCTCCCATCCTGGAGACGGGCAACGCCACCCAGGAGGACATGGTCTATGCCATGGCCACCGGCAAGCCGGTCCACACCGGCGGCGGCACGGACTGGGGCGCCCTCAAGCGGCGTCTGGATGAAACCGGGGACGACTGGGACCAGAAGCTGGCGGACGGCTGCAGCCAGTATGTCCGGAGCGTCATCGACAGTCTGGTGGACGAAATCATCAAGGGTGAACGGCAGGACCCGGCGGGCCGGGCCCCGGAGCCCTCGGAGGCCCCGGAGAACGGCGGGGCTTCCGCTTCATGAACCACAGACAGCAGCGCCCCCGCCGGGCATCCGGCGGGAGCGCTTTGTTTTTTGAAACAGCCCTCTGTGGAAGAGCGGGCCGGATGAAGCCCCGAGGGCCGTTTCAAAACCGGTTCCGGCTCACTTTTTCAGCTGCTTCTGGAGCCAGTCCTTCCCGTCCACGAAGCGGGAGACGATGTAGCACACCACGTAGTCGCCGGCGGCGTTGATCATGGTGGCCGGGGGGTCCACCAGATTGCCGATGACCACCAGGATGGGATAGGCGATTTCCATCTGAGCGGGGAAGAAGATGGAGCAGATGATGTACTCGCCGATGTACCCGCCGCCGGGGACGCCGCTCATGCCCACGGAGCTGAGCACCGCCACCAGAATCACGGGAACCAGCATGCCGAAGTCCAGCTTCTGCCCGAAGACTCCCAGGACAAAGGCGATTTTCAGCACGCAGGAGAAGCAGGACCCGTCCATGTGCATGGTGGCCCCCAGGGGCAGCACCATGTCCGCCACGTCCTTCCGGATGCCGGTGTCGGCGGCCTCCTCCATGTTCGTCGGGATCGTCGCGACAGAGGAGCAGGTGCCCAGGGACACCACGGCAGGCTTGGTGATGTGCCGGAACATGACGCCCACGGCCCCCTTGCCGCCGCCGAACCGGGCGAAGAGGGGCCAGGCGGTGAAGATGTAGACAAAGCACAGGGGATAGTACACCGCCAGGGCCCGGACATAGTTCTCCGTGATCTGGGGCCCGTAGGTGGCCACCAGGTCGGCGAAGAAACCGAAGAAGGCGATGGGGGCGTAATACGTGATGATCTTCACGAATTTCAGCATGACGTTGGCCAGATCATCCAGGAATTTCCCCACGGGGGTCTCCCTGCCGCCGTTGAGGTTCACGGCGAAGCCGAAGAGCAGGGAGAACACGATCAGGGGCAGCATGGCCTGGCGGGTCAGCAGGCCGCTGAAATCGCTGGCGGTGAAGAAGTTGACGATCAGCTCCGGCAGGGTGGCGTACTCGCCCATCTCCTCGGCGGCCAGATTCGTCCAGGCGGCGGGCACCGGCGGGAAGACGATCATCAGCAGGTACATGATGACCGCGGCGATGGCCCCGGTGACCACGAAGGTCCCGACCGTCACGCCCATGATCTTCCCCGCCCGCTTCCGGCTCTCCATGTTGGCCACGGCGCTGGAGATGGAGGCGAAGACCATGGGGACGACGACGCAGAACATCATGTTGATGAACACGGTGCCCAGGGGCTTGAGGACGGTGGCGCCGGTGCCGGAGACGACGCCGCCGCTGCCGTCCGCCTCGGCGGGCCAGACCCAGCCCAGGATGGCGCCCAGGATCATGGCCCCCAGCATGATGGCCAGGAAGACGTAGTTTTTCGCGATGGATTTCTTTTCCATAATGTTCCCTCCCGATTGATTCACACACGTTTCAATAAGTCAAATCCTCGTCAAACACCTCGCCCTTGCAGACGATGTTGGTGGGCCCGGTGAGGAACAGCTCCGTGATCTGGCTGTGGACCCGCTCCGCGTCCGCGTACAGCGTCCCGCCGGTCATGTCCCCCCGGACCTGATGGCCGCTGACCTTCCCCTGGAGGGTCAGCACCGCCGTCACGGACCCGGTGCCCGTGCCGCAGGCGTAGGTGAAGTCCTCCACCCCCCGCTCGAAGGTCCGCACGAAGAATCGGTCCTCCCCGGTGAGCTCGTAGAAGTTCACGTTGGCCCCCTTGGGGAAGGCGGGGTTCCAGCGGATTCTCCGGCCCAGCTCCCGGAGCTCCCCCTCGTCGGCGCCCCGGAGGTTGTGGTACGGGACCACCGCGTGGGGCAGGCCCGGGTCCCCCAGCTCCACGTAGGAGCAGGCATACCGCACGCCGTCCACGTCCACCGGGCAGTCCAGCCGGATGGTGGTGGGGTCGTTGAGCTGGACCCGGTAGAGCCGGCCGTCGATCCGCCGGCCGAAGACCATGCCCGCGGTGGTCTCCACCGCCTGGGCCTCCCCGGCCAGACCGTTCTCAAAGCCGTAGCGGCAGATGCACCGGGCGCCGTTGCCGCACATCTCCCCAACGCTTCCGTCGGAGTTGAAGAACAGCATCTTGAAATCGCCGCCCTGGTCCGCCGCCTCCACCACCATCAGCCCGTCGGCCCCCACGGACAGCCGCCGCTCGCACAGCGTCCGGGCGATCCGGGGCAGGGCCTCCAGGGGCAGGCGCTCCTCCAGGTTGTTCAGGATGATAAAGTCGTTTCCGGCCCCGTTCATCTTCCAGAATTTCATGGATCCTTCCTCCTTGTATGGTTCTCATTATAATCGCACTCTCCGCAAATGAACACCGGAGAACGTGCTGTAAACCTTGCAAAAGATGCGAAGGGACGCGGGCCCCGCCGTTGACAGGATGGGGGAAGTGTGGTATATCAGTAACAGCAAGAGGGGAACGGCCCAGCCTCCGTACATAGGAGGTGACAACGTGACGGTTCTGGAAACCCTGGCGTTACTGAACCTGATAGCCGTTGTTGTCTTTGGAGTTATTAACGTAACAACAAAGAGATAACCGCCCCCCAGGCAATAGGAAGCGGCCGAATCTCCAAGCTATAAACTTGACGAGGTTGAGCCGCGACCGATGCCGCGGTCGCGCCCCTCTTGCTTTGATTATACCAGCCCCATCCCGGGCTGTCAACCATAAGATTCGCCGGAAGGGAGGCCCCGAGCATGCCCAGGAAGAACGCCCGGAACACCAAGGGCCGCATCATCTCCGCCGCCTGGAAGCTCTTCTACGAGCAGGGCTATGAGGACACCACCATCGAGGACATCGTCTTCGAGTCCGAGACCTCCAAGGGCTCCTTCTACCACTACTTCGACGGCAAGGACGCCCTGCTTGGCACCCTCTCCAACGTCTTCGATGAAAAGTACGAGGAACTGATCCCCGCCCTGCCGCCGGAGCAGGACGCCATCGAAAAGCTGGTCTTCCTGAACCACGAGCTCTTCGCCATGATCGACGGGGGCATCTCCCTGGACCTCCTGGCCCGGCTCCTCTCCACCCAGCTCCTCACCCGGGGGGAGAAGCACCTGCTGGACCGGAACCGGACCTATTTCAAGCTCCTGCGGAAGATCATCGCCGAGGGCCAGAAGGCGGGCCAGCTCCGGACGGACCGGACGGTGAACGAGATCGTGAAGGCCTACGCCCTCTGGGAGCGGGCGCTGCTGTACGACTGGTGCCTCTGCGGCGGGGAGTACTCCCTGGTGGCCTACACGGACTCCATGACCCCCACGTTTCTGGAGAGCTGGCGGGGCTGAGGCGGATTTTGAGTTTCGCCGGAAAATCTTCCCGAAAAATGTACGGCTTGAAAGGCTTGCCATTTCGACATTTTGTTGAATTCCCACAGAACGGGGTGTAGACCGCATTCTATACCTCGTTCTGTCTTTCATTCTGGTGAAAAGTGTGCTATGATAGCACCCATTGAACGGAAAAGGAGAGAGATTTCATGTCTACCGCACAAATCTGCATCATGGGTACCATCATCGCGTACCTCTGCTTCGTCATCTTCACCGGGGTCATGATCGGCCGCCGGTCCAAGAAGAGCGCCGAGGGCTTCTACCTGGGCGGCCGGGGCATCGGCCCCCTGGTCACCGCCATGAGCGCCGAGGCCTCCGACATGAGCAGCTACCTGCTCATGGGCATCCCGGGCCTCGCCTATCTTTCCGGCGTGGCGGACGCCAGCTGGACCGCCATCGGCCTGGCCGTTGGCACCTATCTGAACTTCCTGCTGGTGGCCAAGAAGCTCCGGCGCTACAGCGTGAAGCTGGACGCCATCACCATCCCCAGCTTCATCTCCAAGCGCTACGGGGAGAAAAAGCCCGTCATCACCTGCATCTCCGCCCTGATCATCCTGATCTTCTTCGTGCCCTACGTGGCCTCCGGCCTCGCCGCCGTGGGCAAGCTCTTCAACAGCCTCTTCGGCTGGGACTACATGGTGGCGGCCTGCATCGGCGCGGTGGTCATCATCAGCTACACCTCCGTGGGCGGGTTCAACGCCGTGGCCACCATGGACCTGATCCAGTCCATCATCATGACCTGCGCCCTGGCCGTCATCGTGGTCTTCGGTATCGTCCAGGCCGGGGGCCTGGACGCCGTCATCGCCCACGCCCAGACCCTCCCCGGCTTCTTCAGCTTCACGGAGACCTATAACGTCTCCACGGGCTCCGCGGACCCCTACGGCTTCATCCGCATCATCTCCATGATGGCCTGGGGCCTTGGATACTTCGGCATGCCCCACATTCTGGTCCGCTTCATGGCCATCCGGGACGAGAATGAGCTGACCCTCTCCCGCCGCATCGCCGCCACCTGGGTGGTGATCTCCATGGGCGTGGCGGTGTTCATCGGCATCGTGGGCCACGCGGTGTCCGCCGCCGGCCGGGTCCCCTTCCTGGAGGGCAGCGCCACGGAGACCATCATCGTCAAGCTCTCGGACCTGCTGTCCAGCTACGGCATCTTCCCCGCCATCGTGGCGGGCTGCATCCTGGCGGGCATCCTGGCCGCCACCATGTCCACGGCGGACTCTCAGCTGCTGGCGGCCTCCTCCGCCTTCTCGGAAAATATTGTCCAGGAGGTCTTCGGCGTCAAGCTGACGGAAAAGCAGACCATGCTCATCGCCCGCCTCACCGTGGTGGTCATCGCCGTCATCGCCCTCTTCCTGGCCTCGGACCCCAACAGCAACGTGTTCCAGATCGTGTCCTTCGCCTGGGCGGGCTTCGGCGCCACCTTCGGCCCCGCCATCCTCTGCGCCCTGTACTGGAAGCGGAGCAACCGCCAGGGCATCATGGCGGGCCTCGTGGCCGGCGGCGTGATGATCTTCGTGTGGAAGTTCCTGGTCCGCCCCCTGGGCGGCGCGTGGGACATCTACGAGCTGCTGCCCGCCTTCCTGGTGGGCCTCGCCGCCATCGTCATCGTCAGCCTCCTCACCCCCGCCCCGGACGCGGGCGTCGAGAAGCTCTTCGACGACGTGAAGGAGAAGTAAGGACCTGGAGGTCCCGGCAAAACAGGCCGCCGAAGGCGGCGGCCCCTACGGTCAACACAAACCCTGTAGAAAGGGCCGCCCCCCTGGGCGGCCCTTTCTCGTCTGGAAACCGCCCGGGACGAGGCCTTGGGCGGTTTTTGGTCATTTCCCCCTTGACAAAACGGCCCCTTCCCCGTACAATAGGGCCTGTTGAAAGACGATGAAGGGAAAAAGACGGGGATATCCCGCCCTCAGAGAGCCGGCGGCTGGTGCGAGCCGGAGGGGGAACCCCTGTGCATGACTGGTCCCGGAGTCTTCCGCCCGACAGGTAGGGCGGGACGGTCCGCCCCCGTTACCGGGCCCAGAGGGTCCCGCCGTCCCGGCGGGGCTGAACAGGGTGGTACCGCGTAGTGATGACACGCCCCTGGCCGTTGCAGGCTGGGGGCGTTTTCGTTGACCTGGAAAGGAGAGAAGACATGATGGGTTCAGAGTTTGGGATCGGGGGATTCCGCCTCCTGTTCGGGATCTTCCCGTACCTGTTCCTCGGGGTGTTCGCCGTCGTCATCGGCATGTTTGTCGTCACGGCGGTCCGGGGCGTCAGGACCTGGAGCAAAAACAACGCCTCCCCCAAGCTGACGGTTCCCGCCACCGTGGTGTCCAAGCGGACCGAGGTCACCCACCACCGCCATCAGGCCCACGGAAGCCACCACGGCGGCATGGGCATCGGCCACACCACCGCGTACACCCACTACTACGCCACCTTCCAGGTGGAGAGCGGGGACCGGATGGAGCTTCCCCTCAGCGGCTCCGAGTACGGCCTGCTGGCGGAGGGGGACCGTGGAAGCCTCAGCTTTCAGGGAACCCGGTATCTGGGGTTTCAGCGGGATTGAAGCATATCAACATTTTTCAAAATAAAGGAGATCACACATGAAGTACGATTTCACCGCCATCGAGAAAAAGTGGCAGCAGAAGTGGCTGGAGGAAAAACCCTTCACCGCCGTCAACGGCGACACAAGCCGGGAAAAGTTCTTCGGCCTCATCGAGTTCCCCTACCCCTCCGGCCAGGGGCTCCACGTGGGCCACGCCCGGCCCTTCACCGCCATGGACATCATCTGCCGGAAGAAGCGGATGCAGGGCTTCAACGTCCTCTTCCCCATCGGCTATGACGCCTTCGGCCTGCCCACGGAAAACTACGCCGTGAAAAACCACATCCACCCCGCCAAGGTGACCCACGACAACGTGGAGAACTTCCGCAAGCAGCTCCGCATGCTGGGCTACTCCTTCGACTGGGACCGGGAGGTCAACACCACCGACCCGGACTACTACAAGTGGACCCAGTGGATTTTCCTCCAGATGTTCAAGAAGGGCCTGGCCTACAAGGCCTCCATGCCCGTGAACTGGTGCACCAGCTGCAAGATCGTCCTGGCCAACGAGGAGGTCGTGGAAGGCGTCTGCGAGCGCTGCGGCGGCGAGGTCATCCGGAAGGAAAAGAGCCAGTGGATGCTGGCCATCACCAAGTACGCCGACCGGCTCATCGACGACCTGGACGACGTGGACTTCATCAACCGGGTGAAGATCCAGCAGCGGAACTGGATCGGCCGGTCCGAGGGCACCGAGGTGGACTTCACCGCCACCAACGGCGACAAGCTGACGGTCTACACCACCCGGTGCGACACCCTCTTCGGCGTGACCTACATGGTCATCTCCCCGGAACATCCCTTCCTGGAGCAGTGGAAGGACCAGATCCGGAACCGGGACGAGGTGGCCGCCTATCAGGCCGAGGCCGCGAGAAAATCCGACTTCGAGCGGGGCGAGCTGAACAAGGAGAAGACCGGCGTCCGCCTGGACGGCATCGAGGCGGTGAACCCCGCCACCGGAAAACACGTGCCCGTCTTCGTCTCCGACTACGTGCTGATGGGCTACGGCACCGGCATCGTCATGGGCGTGCCCGGCCACGATCAGCGGGACTGGGAGTTCGCCACGAAATTCGGCCTGCCCATCGTGGAGGTGGTCAAGGGCGGAGACATCACCAAGGAGGCCTTCGTCCTGAAGGACGACACGGGCATCATGGTGAACTCCGGCTTCCTGAACGGGATGACCGTCAAAGAGGCCATCCCCGCCATGAAGGAGCACGTGACGAAAGAGGGCTATGGCCGGCCCAAGACCAACTTCAAGCTCCGGGACTGGGTCTTCTCCCGCCAGCGCTACTGGGGCGAGCCCATCCCCCTGGTGAACTGCCCCAAGTGCGGCTGGGTCCCCCTGCCGGAGTCGGAGCTGCCCCTGCTCCTGCCGGAGGTGGAGAGCTACGAGGTCACGGACACCGGCGAGAGCCCCCTGGCGAAGATGACCGACTGGGTGAACACCACCTGCCCCAAGTGCGGCGGCCCCGCCCAGCGGGAGACGGACACCATGCCCCAGTGGGCGGGCTCCAGCTGGTATTTCCTGCGGTATATGGATCCCCACAACGACAAGGCCCTGGCCAGCAAGGAGGCCCTGGACTACTGGTCCCCCGTGGACTGGTACAACGGCGGCATGGAGCACACCACGCTGCACCTGCTGTACAGCCGCTTCTGGCACAAGTTCCTCTATGACATCGGCGTGGTGCCCACGAAAGAGCCCTACGCCAAGCGGACCAGCCACGGCATGATCCTGGGCGAGGGCGGAGAGAAGATGTCCAAGTCCCGGGGCAACGTGGTGAACCCCAACGACATCGTGGCCCAGTACGGCGCGGACACCATGCGGCTCTATATCATGTTCGTGGGCGACTTCGAGCAGGCGGCCATCTGGTCCACCGAGGCCGTCAAGGGCTCCAAGCGCTTCCTGGACCGGGTGTGGAATCTGGCGGAGAGCGCCAAGGACGACCCCAACCCCTCCCCGGCCAACGAGGCGATTCTCCACCGGGCCATCAAAAAGGTCACCTCGGACGTGGACAGCCTGAAAATGAACACGGCCATCGCGGCCATGATGACGGCGGTGAACGAGCTGACGGCCAACGGAGTCACCAAGGGGGACATGAAGCCCCTGCTCCAGATTCTCTGCCCCTTCGCCCCCCACATCACCGAGGAGCTGTGGGAGCGCTTCGGCTTTGCCGCCGAGACGGGGAAGATGTGCTGCCAGAGCGACTGGCCCGTCTACGACGAGAGCAAGACCGTGGCCTCCACGGTGGACTTCGCCGTCCAGGTGAACGGGAAGCTGAAGGGCACCGTCACCCTGCCCACGGACAGCGAAGAGCAGGCCGTGGTGGACGCCGCCCTGACGGTGGAGAAGGTGCAGAAGGCCACCGCCGGGATGAAGGTGGTGAAGACCATCTTTGTGAAAAACCGGCTGGTGAATCTGATTGTGAAGCCCCAGTAAAAGACAGGAAGAGGACCCCGTCCGGGTGGACGGGGTCCTCTTTTCATCAGCAGGGTGGGTTTACTTCTTCGGCTCCTCGGATTCAAACACGGCCTTCGCCCCGGCGGCGAGGCCCGCCAGGCCCTGGAGCTCGCTGGGGATGATGATCTTCGTGGCCTTGCCGTCGGCGATTTTCGCCATGGCCTCCAGGGCCTTCAGCTTCACCACCTGATCGTTGGGGGCGGCGGCGTTCAAAAGGCGCAGGGAATCCGCCAGGGCGGTCTGGACCCGGGTGATGGCCTCGGCCTCGGCCTCCGCGGCCATGATGCGGGCCTGCTTCTCGCCCTCGGCCTGGAGAATGGCGGCCTCCTTGGCGGCGGCGGCCCGGAGGACGGCGGCCTCCTTCTCGCCCTGGGCGACCAGCACCTGGGACTCCTTCTGGCCCTGGGCCTGGAGGACGGACTCCCGGCGCTCCCGCTCGGCCTTCATCTGCTTTTCCATGGCGCTCTGGATGTCCTTGGGCGGGATGATGTTCTTCAGCTCCACCCGGTTGACCTTGATGCCCCAGGGGTCCGTGGCCTCGTCCAGGATGGCCCGCATCCGGGAGTTGATGATGTCCCGGCTGGTGAGGGACTGCTCCAGGTCCATGTCGCCGATGATGTTCCGCAGGGTCGTGGCCGTCAGGTTTTCAATGGCGTTCATGGGGTGCTCCACGCCGTAGGTGTAGAGCTTGGGATCCGTGATCTGGAAGTAGATCACCGTGTCGATCTGCATGGTGACGTTGTCCTTCGTGATGACGGGCTGGGGCGGGAAGTCCGCCACCTGCTCCTTGAGGGAGACCTTTTTCACCACCCGCATGACAAAGGGGACCTTCACGTGAGGGCCCTGGTTCCACACGGCGTGGAACTGGCCCAGCCACTCCACCACATAGGCCCGGGACTGCTGGACGATATGGACGTTGGAGATGATCAGAATGACCAGCAGGATGATGACGATTGAGACAGGAATCCACCACATTATTTTGCTACCTCCGCTTTCTCTGAATATTGGACCAGGAGCTTGACGCCCTCGATCTTCTGTACCTTCACCTGGGTCCCGGCGGGAATGACGCTGCCGTCGGCGCTGCGGGCGGTCCAGGTTTTGCCGTCCACGTAGACGGCGCCAGAGGCCCGGTCGTTGTCCACGGGCTCGGTGACCTTGGCGATCATGCCCAGGACCCGGTCCAGGTTGGTGGGGACATGGGGCTTGGTCATGAAGCGCCGCACCAGGGGCCGGGTGAGGACCAGGGCGGCGGCGGACACCAGGGCGAATATCAGCACCTGGGTGGCCTCCGGGGTCAGCCCTCCCAGGGTCCAGCCGGCCACGCAGGCGGCCAGCGCCGCCAGGGACCCGGCCACGAACCAGATGGAGACCATGCCCTCGGTGAGGATCTCGGCCACGCCGAAGAGGACGATGGCTCCCAGCCACAGCCAGATAAATATGTTCATCAGGATGCCTCCTTTCCAATGGGGCTCGGGTTTATTTACAGTATAGCATACCTCGGGGGGGAAATGTGTTTCATTTCAGTAACAATTCACAAGATGTTGTGGTGGCCCTTCGGGCGGAGGGGGATTTTTCCGGCCCTGACGGGCGGGGAGGATTGAAGCCATGATGATGGCTTGGCAATGCACGGCCCAAAAGAGAAAAAGAAGTATATGGCCCTTCGGGCCAATTTTTTGGTCTTCTATCGGTGGTCCACCTTGTAGGGGCGGCAATCTGCCGCCCGTTCCTCCGGGTCTGCCTTTCTATCGGTAGGCCACCCTGTGGGGCCCGGTCCCCTGACCGGGCCATTCCCTCAGGAATTGCCTTTCTTTCGGTAGAACAGCGTGATACGGGCTGGGAAGGTGCTTGTCGAATCGACTTCCTCCTCTTTCCGCTGCCGCTGAACTGGCGGTTTATTGAGGGGCGGAGCGGCGGGGGGAATCTGGCGCTTCGGATCCCAGCTCGATGAGGTCTATATCGTAGCGCCAGTAATTCAAAAAGCGGCAGATGCGCTCTATGGCCTCCTTTTCGTCATGGCAGCTTTGAATCATCCAGGCCACACCGCAGCAGACCAGCATGGACTCTTTCGTGACGGGCGCTTTTGTCTCGCGGGAGAAATTCGGACCTGCCATAAGAAAACCCCCAAATTCCATATATGGTCATTATAATATAACAGACTCCATATAATCAAGTTGAAATTGACTATATATGGAGATTGTATGAACCGTTCTACGCCGAAAGACCGGAATATAGGAAAAAAGGTCGCGTTCTACCGGGAGCACCGGGGCCTTTCGCAGAAGGAATTGGCCGCGAAGCTCCAGACGGTGGGTTGTGATATGACCTCTGAAATGGTATGGAAGGCAGAGCATGGCCGGAGAAATCTTTCCATCTTTGAAATCGACAAACTGGTTGAGGTTCTCCATGTGGATTACAACGCCCTGTTCGCCCAAGACTGAGCGCTATCATAATAAAAAAGGAGGGGCTCCCTTTGGTATTGACCGTCCCCTGCCTCCTGGGCCTGGAGGCCCTGGTGGCCGACGAGATGAAGCGCCTGGGCCTTGCCAATGTCCGGGCCGAAAACGGCCGGGTCCACTGCGACGGCGGCTTCGCCGACATCGCCCGGCTGAACATCAACCTGCGCTGCGGGGCTCGGGTGCTGATGGAGCTGGGGTCTTTCCCGGCTCCGGACTTCGAGTCTCTGTTCCAGGGCGTCCTGGCCCTGCCCTGGGAGGAGTTCATCCCCCGGGAGGGGGAGTTCCCCGTGAAGGGCTACTCGTTGAACTCCACCCTCCACTCCGTCCCCGCCTGTCAGGCCATCGTGAAAAAGGCCGCCGCCCGGCGGCTGGGGAACGCCTACGGCTGCGAGACCCTGCCGGAGACGGGAGACCGCTATCAGATCCAGTTCGCCATCGTCAAGGACCGGGCCTCGTTGTACCTGGACACCTCCGGCGAGGGACTCTACAAGCGGGGCTACCGGGCCGTGAACATGGGCGCGCCGTTGCGGGAAACCCTGGCGGCGGCCCTGGTGACCCTCTCCCGCTACCGGGGGAGGGACCCCTTCTGTGATCCCTTCTGCGGCTCCGGCACCATCCCCATCGAGGCGGCGCTGATCGCCAAAAACCGGGCCCCGGGCCTGGACCGGCGCTTCGCCGCCCAGAAGTGGAGGTTCATGGACTCCAGGCTGTGGATGGACGCCGCCGATGAGGCCCAGGACCGCGAGTTCCACGGGCACTACGACATCTGGGGCGGGGACATCGACCCGGCGGCGGTGGAGCTGGCCCGGCACAACGCGGAGCTGGCCGGGGTGGAGGACTGCGTGCGCTTCGAGGAGGCGGACGCGGGGAAGTTCCGCCGGGACAGCGAATACGGCCAGCTGGTGACCAACCCGCCCTACGGCGAGCGGCTGCTGGAGAAGGAGGAGGCGGAGGCGCTGTACCGGAGCTTTGGCAAGGCCCTGGAGGACCTGCCCCCCAAGTGGCGGGTCATCGTGCTGAGCTCCCACACGGAGTTTGAGCGCTGCTTCGGCCGTCCGGCGGACAGGAAGAGAAAACTCTACAACGGCATGCTGAAGTGCGACGCGTTTTTCTATGGGAAGTGAAGGCGAGAAGGTGATCGGGAAAACGCCGAGCGCCAATTTGACGGGAAGGAAGGGTGTTTGCAGGAAACCCAGGAGGGGTTTCCCGCAATTTCAATCATAAGTTTTCAGAACCTCCCACGGGTTCTGAAAACTTGCCCAGCTTGTCGAAAGGACTTTTTCGACAAGCTGGGGCGGGAAAATTCCCGCCTCCCTCTTGCAACGAGGGGGAAAGTGTGGCATAATAAGGGACGGTTTATGCAGCGGTATCGAAGTGGTTATAACGGCCCTGACTCGAAATCAGGTGTACCCTCACGGGTACCGTGGGTTCGAATCCCACCCGCTGCGCCAGCTCAGAAATTCCCACCACCGCTCCGTTTCCCGCCCACAGGGCGGAAAACGGAGCGGTGGTGGGAATTTCTTCGCTTTCGGCCCCGATTCGCTGCGCTGGATTCGGGGCCGAGGGGAAACGGCGCGGCTTGGGGAACTTCTTCGCTTTCGGCCGCGATTCGCTGCGCTGGATTCGCGGTCGAGGGGACGCTTGGGGCGGCGGGGATGAAAAAGGTTGACAAAGCTCTTGCGGCTGGGTTATGCTGGATTCAACATTTGAACGATTGGGGGCGGGGTTATGGCGTACTATATCAACCTGTTTTCGCCGGAGACGTATGGCGCGTTTTCGGCTTCGGACCGCGGGGTCTCGGGCTTCCGGGCACAGCAGCAGGGCACGGCGGCCTCTGTCAGGCCCGGGGACAAGCTGATCTGCTACATGACCAAGCTGTCCAGGTGGGTCGGCCTGCTGGAGGTCACGTCGGATTACTTCCTGGACGACACCCCCATATTCCTGCCGGAGGCGGACCCCTTCCTGGTCCGCTTCCGCGTGAAGCCCCTGGCGTGGCTCGCGCCGGAGAAATCCGTGCCCATTCGGGACGATGCCTGCTGGGAGCACCTTTCCTTTACCAGGAACTTCAGCCGGAACAGCTCTCTTTGGACGGGGACCATCCGCAGCAGCCTGAGAAGGCTGTCCGACGGGGACGGGCGGTTTCTGGAGGAGCTGCTGCTGAACCAAGGGGCGGAGCAGAGGGAGTTTGCGCTGTCCCCCCTGGACCGGAAGAAGCTCCAGCCGTCTCTGGTCAACTCGGAGACCGGGCCCATCCCGGTCTCCATTCCGGACGACGAGGCCCCCGCGCCCGCTTGCTCCGCGGAGGAGGTCGGGCACGCCCAAATGCAGGCCACCGTGGCGGAGATCGGCGACCGGATGCGCTTCAAAATATGGATCCCCAAGGCGGACCGGCAGCGGGTTCTGGAGTTCTGGCATCCCACGTCCGACTCCGTTTTGCTGGAGCGCCTGCCGCTGAACTTCAACCAGGTCACCCTGAAAATCATTGAGAACATCGACGTGCTCTGGATTCGGAGAAGGGTGATTTTCCACGCCTTTGAAATCGAGCACACCACGTCCATCTACTCCGGCCTCCTCCGGATGGCCGACCTGATGGCGCTCCAGCCGAGTTTGTCCATCAGCGCCCACATCGTCGCCCCGGAGGCCCGGAGGGCCAAGGTGCTCCAGGAGATCTCCCGCCCGGTGTTCTCCCTGCTTGAGAGCGGGCCCATGTCCGAGAGCTGCTCCTACCTCTCCTACGACGCGGTGGCGGCGCTGCACGGCGAACGGAACCTCCGGTACCTGAACGACAGCGTGCTGAACGAGTACGCCGAATACGCCCAGGACGCGGATTTCTGACCCCCCGCCCGGCCCATCCATATTCATTTCACAAGGGAGGACGACACATGAGCAGTCTCTTCATCAAAAACGCCTCGGCCATTGTCACCTGCGATCATCGGGACACGGTGCTGGAAAACGCCGGCATCCTCATTCAGGACGGGGCCGTCGCCTACATGGGCCCGGAGGCCCGGGCGGCGGACGAGGTCCTGGACGCCTCGGGCTGCATCGTTTACCCCGGCCTCGTCAACACCCACCACCACCTCTACCAGACCTTCAGCCGGAACCTGCCCCAGGTGCAGAATCTGGAGCTCTTCGACTGGCTCCGGGCGCTGTACGAGATCTGGAAGAACCTGGACGGGGAGACCATCTACCACAGCTCCATCGTGGGCATGGGAGAGCTGCTGAAAACCGGCTGCACCACTGTCTTCGACCACCATTACGTCTTCCCCGGCGGGGCCTCCCTGGCCCTGCTGGACGCCCAGTTCGCCGCGGCGGAGGCCCTGGGGGTCCGGATGTCCGCCTCCCGGGGCAGCATGGACCTGAGTAAAAAAGATGGCGGCCTGCCCCCGGACAGCGTGGTCCAGACCGTGGACGAGATTCTCCGGGACTGCCGGGCGGCGGTGGAGAAGTTCCACGACCCCCGGCCCCTCTCCATGCGGACGGTGGCCCTGGCCCCCTGCTCCCCCTTCAGCGTCTCGGCGGAGCTGCTGCGCCAGTCCGCCCTTCTGGCCCGGGACCTGAAGGTCCGGCTCCACACCCACCTCTGCGAGACGAAGGACGAGGAGCGCTATGTCCTGGAGAAGCACGGCAAGCGCCCCCTGGCCTACATGGAGGACCTGGGCTGGATGGGCCCGGACGTCTGGTACGCCCACGGCATTCACTTCAACGACGAGGAATTGAAGCTCCTGGCGGACACGGGCACCGGCGTCGCCCACTGCCCCATCTCCAACATGAAGCTGTCCTCCGGCGTCTGCCGGATTCCGGACATGCTGGAGCTGGGGGTTCCCGTGGGCCTGGCCGTGGACGGCAGCGCCAGCAACGACGGGTCCAGCCTCCTGGAGGAGCTCCGCGTGGCCTACCTGCTCCACCGGCTCCACTCCAGCGAGCGGGCCCCCAGCGGGTACGACCTGCTGAAAATCGCCACCCGGGGCAGCGCCCGGGTCCTGGGCCGGGAGGACATCGGCTCTCTGGAGGCGGGCAAGGCCGGGGACCTGTTCCTGATCCGCCGGGACCGGCTGGAGCTGGTGGGGGCGGACCTGGATGTCAAATCCATGCTTGGCACCGTGGGCTTCAAGGGCCCGGTGGACCATACGGTGGTCAATGGCCGGGTCGTCGTGCGGGACGGCCGCCTCACCGGTGTGGACGAGGAAAAAGCGGTCCGGGAGGCCCGGGCCGCAGTGAGAAAATACCTGGAGCGCTGATGGTAGGGGGCGGGTTCTGCGCAGCCCTTGGCGGCTTTGCCGCTTAGGGATGCGGCGTGCCCCTTGCGGGTACTGTCCCGCCCCGCTTCCCCGAAAACAGGGCGGTTCCGAAAGAGCAGGAGGGGACAGAGCCCCTCCCCTACTGCCTGTCCATCCTGGCCAGGAAGAAGGCCAGGGCGAACCCGGCGGCGGCGCAGAGGGCGGAGACGGCCATCTCCCCCGCCCCGGTGTACTCCGTGGGAACGATGACCAGGGTGGACGCGGCGGCGAAGCCCAGGATGCCGTGGTAGGCCACGGCGTAGTGCCGCCGGAAGAACCAGGTCACCAGGCGGGCCAGCAGGGCGATGGTCAGAAACATGCCCGGCAGGGCGGCGGAGAGGACCAGCAGGTCCAGCCTCGCCAGCCCCTCCAGCATGGGCTGGTACAGGCCCAGGGCCATCATGACGGAGGAGGAGGTCATACCGGGGATGACCACCCCCATGCCCCACAGCACCCCGCAGAAGTTGTACCACCAGAAATCGGGCTCCACCTGGACGTGGACCACCCGGCTGACGTAGAAGAGTCCGGCAAACACCGCCCCGGCGCAGAGGAGGAAGCTCCCCCAGGCGGAGGCGGAGCGCCCCTCCTTCCCCGCCTCCCGGAAGAGGGAGGGGAGGGTCCCCGCGATCAGGCCGATGAAGAGCCAGTAGGTGGCGGCGTCGGAGAGACTCATGGCGGCGGCGATGCCCTTGGCCACACCCATGAAGCCCGCCGCCCAGCCCAGGCCCAGGGGGATCATCATCCGCCAGTACCGGGGCAGGGCCCGCCCGGGCCGGGTCAGCACCTCCATGAAGGGGCGGTAGATGTCGAACACCACCGCCAGCACCCCGCCGGAGACCCCCGGCAGGATGGCCCCCGCGCCGATCAGAACGCCGCAGAGCAGGTTCCGCAGCCAGCGGGTCCGTTTTCGCTTTTCCACCGGCGCGTCTCCTCTCTCAAGCGTTGCGGATTTTCACGGGATATGATACCAGTTTTGCCCCGGTCCTGCAATCCGATTCCGCCATTTCGGGCAAAAATTTTTCTCTTCTCCCCGGTTCTTTGTGCGCCTTGACGGGATACGGGCGGAAGAGCGGCGGCTTTTCTGTGCGCTTCGCCCTTGACAGCCGGGGGGAAAGCGTGTAAACTACAAACCATCTTTTAAAATTTCATACCTTCAAAGACGATGAAGGGAAGAGTACGCCGGATGAACCGTCAAAGAGAGCCCCGAGAGGTGAAAAGGGGTACGGAGGGGCCGGCCGAACATGGTCCCGGAGTCGCGCCGCCGACCGCCCCAGGGCATAGGCCGCGACGGGAGCGCCCGTGACAGCGCGGGAGTGTGACGGCACTCTACAAGGCCGCCCCCGTGAGGAGGCGCGCGAAGCAAGGTGGTACCACGGCGCGGAGACGCGCTCGTCCTTGAAGCCCGGAGAGGCTTCAAGGGCTTTTTTGTTTCCCAACTTCCCGTAAAGGAGCTGCTATCGTGAGCGAATCCATCATTCAGATCCAGCATCTCAGCAAGGACTTCGGCGGCGGAGAGAATCAGGTCCACGCCCTGCGGGACATCAATCTGGACATCCGGCAGGGGGAGATCTTCGGCATCATCGGCCTCTCCGGCGCGGGGAAGTCCACCCTGGTCCGGTGCATGAACCTGCTGGAGCGGCCCACGTCCGGCGCCGTCATCGTGGACGGGAAGGACATGACCGCCCTGTCGGAAAAGGAGCTCCGGCTCCAGCGGCGGAAGATGACCATGATCTTCCAGAGCTTCAACCTGCTGATGCAGCGGACCTGTCTGAAAAACGTCCGCTTCCCCATGGAGATCGCCGGGGTGCCCAAGGCCCGGGCGAAAAAGCGGGCGGAGGAGCTTCTGGACATCGTGGGCCTCGCCGACAAGGCGGGCGCCTACCCCTCCCAGCTCTCCGGCGGGCAGAAGCAGCGGGTGGCCGTGGCCCGGGCCCTGGCGACGGACCCCAAGGTCCTCCTCTGCGACGAGGCCACCTCCGCCCTGGACCCCACCACCACCGTCTCCATCCTGGAGCTTTTGAAGGACCTGAACGCCAAGCTGGGGGTCACCGTGGTGGTCATCACCCACCAGATGAGCGTCATCGAGGCCATCTGTTCCCGGGTGGCCATCCTGGACGGCGGCAGCGTCGCGGAACTGGGGGAGGTCCAGGAGATCTTCTCCAATCCCTCCACCGACGCCGCCCGGCGGCTGGTGTATCCCGGCGGCGTCAGCGTGGGGCAGTACCCCGCCAGCACCCGGGCCGTCCGCCTGTCCTTCAACGGCGGCACCGCCTACCAGCCCCTCATCGCCTCCGTGGCCATCGACTGCGGCGTGAAGCTGAACATCCTGGGGGCGGACACCCGGAACGTGGGGGGCAAGGCCGTGGGCACCATGCTGCTGGGCCTGCCCGACGACCCCAACGAGGCCGCCAAGGCCCTGAGCTACATCCGGGCCCAGCCCTATATCACCGTGGAGGAGGTGGACTATCATGGCTGAGATTTTCACCGGCGCCTTCTGGGCGGAGTACGGCGCGATTCTGGCGGAGGGCGTCCTGGACACCCTGGTCATGACCGCCGCGTCCACCGCCCTGGCCTATCTCTTCGGCCTGCCCATGGGCATCGTCTGCATCCTGACCCAGCCCCACGGCATCCGGCCCAACGGGCCCGTCAACGCCGTCCTGGGGTGGATCATCAACATCGGCCGCTCCTTCCCCTTCGCCATTCTGATGGTGGCCCTCTTCCCCTTCACCAAGCTGGTCATGGGGACCCGGCTGGGCCTCCGGGGGGCGATATTGCCCCTGGTGGTGGCCTCGGCCCCCTTTGTCGCCCGGATGGTGGAGACCTCCCTCAGCGAGGTGGACGCCGGGGTGGTGGAGGCGGCCCAGTCCATGGGGGCCTCCACGCTCCAGATCGTCTGGAAGGTCTATCTGCCGGAGGCCATGCCCTCCCTGATTCTCGGCGGGTCCATCACCCTCATCGCCATCGTGGGCTACACGGCCATCGCCGGCATGGTGGGCGCCGGGGGCCTGGGGGACCTTGCCATCCGGTACGGGCACCAGAGAAACGTCCCCTCGGTGATGTGGGTCACCGTCATCATCCTGGTCATCATCGTCCAGGTGGTCCAATCCGTTTTCAGCCGCCTGTCGGCTCGGGTCGACAAGCGTTTGAAATAAAGGCGTTCCCCTTCCGGGCCCTCCAAGCCCCTCACGCGCGCAGAGAGGACGGAGGCCGAAAGCGGGAAGCCGCAGACACCGAAGCCATTCGGAACAAGTCATGGTTTTTCAATTGGAGGAACACAGTATGAAAAAGAAGATTTTCGCCCTTTCCCTGGCCCTGATTCTGGCATTGTCCCTGGCCGCCTGCGGCGGCAAGAAGTCCACCACCCTGAAGGTCGCCGCCTCCCCCACCCCCCACGCCGAGATTCTGAACCAGTGCGTGGATCTCCTGAAGGAGCAGGGGATCGAGCTGGTGGTGACCGAGTACTCCGACTACGTGGTGCCCAACACCGCCGTGGAGGACGGGGACGAGGACGCCAACTACTTCCAGCATGTGCCCTATCTGGATAACTTCAACGCCGAGCGGGGCACCCACCTGGTGAGCGTGGCCGGCGTCCACATCGAGCCCATGGGCCTGTACGCGGGCAAATCCGCCTCTCTGGACGCCATTCCCGACGGGGGCAAGGTGGCCGTCCCCAACGACCCCACCAACGAGGGCCGGGCCCTTCTGCTGCTGGAGGCCCAGGGCCTCATCAAGCTGGCGGACAGCTCCAAGCTGGACTCCACCCCCAAGGACATCGCCGAGAACCCCAAGAATCTGGAGTTCGTGGAGCTGGAGGCCGCTCAGGTGCCCGCCGCCCTGGATGAGGTGGACATCGCCGCCATCAACTCCAACTACGCCCTGGGCGCGGGCCTGAACCCCGTGGAGGACGCCCTGGTCATTGAGGCCGCCGACTCCCCCTATGTGAACGTGCTGGTGGTCAAGGAGGGCAGCGAGAACAACGAGGCCGTCCAGGCCCTGGTGAAGGCCCTCCAGTCCGACACGGTGAAGGACTACATCAACTCCACCTTCGGCGGCGCGGTGGTTCCGGCGTTCTGAGGCAAGCGAAAAAGGGAGGCCTGCAGGCCTCCCTTTTTATTGTAGGGGCCGGGCTCTGTCCCGGCCCGTTTTTATTAAACCGCCAGAGTCCCGGAGGACGAGGCGGGTCAGAGCCCGCCCCCTACTATAACCCCAGCCTCTGGCGGACCGCGGCGGCGGCGAAGAGGCACAGCAGCAGCGCCAGGGCCCCCGTGCCCCAGAGGAGGTTATAGCTCACCGCCTCCTTATCCCTCCGCCGCCCCTCCGCCGCGGAGGCGAAGACATACAGGGACACCAGGGCGAAGACCAGGGACAGCGCGTCCGCCGCCCCCCGCCGCTCCAGGGCGGAAGCCCCCAGAACCAGCAAAAAGCCCAGGCCGGAGACCACGGCCCCCAGGTTCAGCTGTTTCACGCCTTGCAGAAGGAAGCCTTTCCGTTTCATCCCTTCACCCTCCGTTCATGTCTCATAGCCGTTCACGATCACGTCCAGCACCCGGGCCGCCACGTTTCCCGCCACACTGCTGCCGCCGCCGCCGTTCTCCACCAGGACCACGAAGGCGCAGGGCGCGTCCTCGTTCCGGAGGAAGCCGGCGAACCAGGCGTGGGGGCTCCTGCCCTCCCCCACCTCGGCGGTGCCGGACTTGGCGCAGAGGTCCATATTGGGGAAGCGGCTTTGGCCGTAGGTCTTCTCCACGTTCCCCGCCATCAGCTCCGCCAGTTTCTCCGCCGTGCCCCCGTCGATGAGGGCGGCGGTCTTTCGCGTCCAGCGGGGCAGGGAGGGGATGCCAAGGCCGTTTTTCGTCTTCAGGATCAGACAGGGCTCCGCCGCCCTGCCGCCGCCCGCGATGGCCCCCATCCAGACCATCAGGGCGCAGGGGTTCACCAGATCCCTGTCCTGGCCCACCCCCGCCCAGCCCAGGCGGCCGTCGTCCAGCTTCCAGTCGAAGGAGCCCTTGGCGGTGGTGAGGCCGTCCACGCTGCAGCTGGAGGTCAGGCCCGCCTTCTCCGTGTACTTCCGGAGGGTCTCCGCCCCCAGCTCCACGGCGATTTCCGCGAAGGCGGAATTGCAGCTGTTGGCGAAGGCGGCGGCGATGTCCTGCTCCCCGTGGACGCCGGAGCAGACGATGGTCTCCTCCCCGATCTGCACGGACCCGGCGCAGGTCCATTTCCGGGTTTCCAGGTCCGGAATGGTCTCCAGCGCCGCCGTCAGGGTGACGGTCTTGTAGACGGACCCGGGGGTGAACGCGGAGGACAGGAAGCGGTTCACATAGGCCCCCTTGTACCGGTCGTTGGTCTCGATGTCCTCCGGGACGCGCAGGGGGTCGTAGCTGGGGGCGGAGACCATGCAGAGAATCTCCCCGGTCTTGTAGTTGTACACCGCCACGGTCCCGGCATGGCCGTTCAGGGCCTGATAGGCCTCGTAGTTGTACCGGGCGTCAATGGTCAGGGTCAGCTCCCCGCCCCGGTCCGCGCCGAAGGCGCCGTTCACCAGATTCCAGCCCGTCAGCCGGTCGGCGAAGGCGTTCAGCGCCCCGGTGCCGATGTTCCCCTGGAGGTCCCCCACGGCGTGGAGGGTGGCCTTGCGGACGGTCTCGCCGTCGTAGTAGGTCCGCTTTCCGTCCTCGGCGGAGGACAGCACGTCCCCGTCCCGGTCCAGCACGGTCCCGGCGGTGAGCTGGCCCTGGGCGTTGTAGAGATGGCGGTTGAAGGCGGAGGAGGCCCAGCTCCCCCCCTGGGTGAGATAGCGGAAGAGGAAGAACGCCATCCCCGCCGCCAGCAGCAGGGCCAGCAGCAGGCAGACAAAGGCCCGGTTTTCAATTTTCTTCATGGAGTCCTCCTTCCTGGGAGAAATGGCCCGGTCTGGGGACCGGGCCCCACAAATGGAATGGAGCTCCTCATGGGGCCGGCCAAAATAGAAGGGCCTGTGGGGCCTGACCCCCAGGTCAGGCCATTTCCCCATTCAGAAACCAGCTTCCAGGCAGCCACTACCGCTTTCTCCTCTTGACGCTGAAACTCGCATTCTCCCTGGTATCCGTGGCCTTCAAAAAGGCCAGCAGGCCCCAGGCGGACATCATGGCGGACCCGCCGTTGGACACGAAGGGGAAGGTCACCCCGGTGAGGGGCAGGATGTCCACGGAGCCGAAGACGTTCAAACAGGTCTGGAACACCAGCAATGACCCGGCGGCGCAGGCCGCCAGACAGTAGAAGCTGCTTCTCGCCGCCCGGCAGGCCCGGACGGTGAAGAAGGCCAGGGCGGCAATGGACCCCACGGCCAGAAAGGCGATGACCAGCCCCCACTCCTCGCAGAGCATGCCGAAAACAAGGTCCGTGTCCGCCGCCGGGACCCGGTGGAGCCAGCCCTCCCCGGCCCCCATGCCCAAAAGGCCCCCGGAGGCGGCGGCGGACATGGTCCGGGTCTGCTGGTAGCCCCGGCCCGAGGCGTCCGCCCAGGCGCGGCCCCAGGCGGCGAAGCGGTCCAGGATGTAGGGCTTGAACTTCACGATGATCCCCGCGCCGAACACCGCCCCGCCGCAGATGAGGGACAGCGTTGCGAAGTCCCCGGAGCGGAGGTAGGCCAGCACCAGGAAGGTGACGAAGAAGATGGCCGCCGTGCCGAAGTCGCTCATCAGGCCCAGAAGCCCGACGCAGACGCCGGTGAGGACGATGAAGAGGGTCAGGTTCCGCCGGCGGAACAGCCGCTCCAGGGTGGCGGACCCGGCGAAGATGTAGGAGATCTTGGCGATCTCCGAGGGCTGGAAGCTGAGGGGCCCCAGGGAGATCCAGTTCACCGCGCCGTACTTCCGGTTCCCCAGCACCAGGGTCACGGCGAGCAAGCCGATGGACGCCGCCGCCATGACCCAGCGGTTCCGCTGGACCCTTCCCAGGTCCCGGAGGAAGAGCCCCAGGGTCAGGAAGAGGCCCAGGCCCAGGATGACGGCCAGGAGCTGCTTGTAAAGGCTTCCCGGCGCGCTGGAGGCGGTGACGGACAGGGAGAGGGTGGAGAGGAAGAAGGCGATGGTCTCCATCTCGAAGCCCACGCAGCGGAAGAGCCGGAGGCCGGCGGCGTAGAGCCACATCACCGCCGTGAGGCCCAGAAAGGCCAGGGGAATGGCGGGCTCCTCCCCGGCGGCGATCATCAGCTGGACGCAGGCCAGCAGCTGGAACACCGTCAGCCAGAGGAAGGAGGGCCACATGGCGGCGGGGCGCTCCGCCCGGCGCTTGGCCTCCTGCTCCTCCCGCTCCTCCACGGTCTGGGGCAGGAACAGCAATGGCACGCCTCCCAGGCCGATGGTGTCCCCCATCTGAACGGGGGCGGAGTCCTCCACCTTCTCGCCGTTCAGCAGGACGCCGCCCTTGGAGTTCAGGTCGTAGAGGGTCCACGCCCCCTCCTCGTTCCGGCACAGGGCGGCGTGCTGGCGTGAGACGCTGGGATAGTTCAGCCGCACGTCGGCGCTCTTTCCCCGGCCCAGGATGTTCTCCCAGTGGGTCAGGGGCACGGAGCCCCCGCCGGGGAGGCTCAGCTGGCCCCAGGTCTCCGGCGTGTGGGGCACCCGGAGGAGGGACCGGACGGCCCGCCAGAGGATGGCCCCCGCCAGGACGGGGAAGAGGAAGCGGACGAAGGACGTATAGAAGACCCCGACGGCGGGATACGCCGCCAGGAGCTCGGGCAGGGTCATGGCCGGGCCTCCTTTCCAAGAGGGAATAACTCAGCATACCACGGATCGGGGAAAAAATCCACCGGAAATCAGGGTGGGCGGCGGAAGGACCAAAAATTTCCGTCGGGGTCTTCACTTTTCCGGCGTTGTGCCGATATGATAAATATAGGTGTACGCCATACGGGGACAGGAGGGATGGCCATGGGAAGCATGCAGGTGAACGGCGCGGCCACCGCGGCCTCTTCGGCCTCCTCCTGGCAGAGCCAGCAGAGCCAGAGCGCCGCACGGGAGAAGACGAAGGAGGACCCCTCCCTCACCATTTACGAGATGATGAAGGACGCCAAAGAAAAGGCCGACGCCACCCGGGACAAATTCAACTCCATCAAGCCCAAGCCCCGCTATGGCGACGCGCCCATGGAGGCCTACGCCCGGCTGGCCCGGGCCCGGCGCCCCGCCGAGGTCAACGCCGCCGCCGGATACGCCCGGCGGCAGATCGCCCGGCTGAGGGCCGCCAAGCAAACGGACCCGGACAACGCCAAGCGTATCCAGGCGTCCATCAACCAGCTGCAGAAGGCCGTCCAGCGGGCGGGGAAGAAGAACCGGGAGCTGGAGCGGGAGAAAATCGCCCAGGAGCGGCAGAAAAAACTGATACAGGAGAAACGGTCCCGGGAGGCCCGCCGCCAGAAGCAGGAGCTTTTGCGAAAGCAGGCCATGCGGCGGCTTCGGGAGTCCGGCTATCTCCGGGAGGCGGAAGTGGACAATCGCATGCAGGCCCATATCGCCGCCGTGGACATGGAGCTCCGGGAGCAGGCCCGGAGGCTGGCCGATTCCATCCAGCCCTCCATGGAGTCCGTGGCGAAGCAGTACGCGGCGGACAGCGCCGCCATGGCCCTGCCGGAGGAGGCCCCCGCCCCCAGCGGCGGGGAGATCAACCTACAGGCATAAAAAATGTAGGGGGCGGGCTCTGTCCCGCCCCGCCTCCCAGGAACCTGGCTGTTCCGGGGAAACGGGAGGGAACAGAGCCCCTTCCCTACAAGGTCCCTTTCCCAAGGGGCCTTTTTTATTTTGCCGGCTCCTCGGCCCCCACCTCCACAGGCAGGCCGTTGACCTCCACGCCCTCGCCGGCGGGAATCAGCAGGTACCTCCGCCCGTCGATGATCCGGGTCTCCACCAGACAGCTGTAAGCCGGGTCCACGGAGATGGTGGCCTGCTCCGTCTTCACGTCAAAGCGCTTGGCGTCGATCAGGTTTTCCGGGTTCAGCGCCGCGCCGCCGAAGGCCTGGGCGCACCGCTCCTGGAAGGCCGCCGCTTTCTCCTCCGGCACGCCGCAGTCCCGGAGGATGCCGCCGATCTCCCCGGCGGAGAGGGCCAGGGGCTCGGCCTCCTTGTCCTCTTTCGCCGCCTCGATCTTCTCCAGCAGCCGCCCGTGGACCGCCTGGACCACCTCCAGGCCGCAGGCCCCCTCCAGCGCCCCGGTCAGGGCCCCCTGGAACGCCTCCCGCTGCTCGGCGGCGGACATGGGGGGCTCGGTGCGGAAGACGGCGTCCAGAAACTCCTGGTGGATTTGATCCGGCTTCCGGGAGTAGAAGAGGGCGTTGTAAATGTTCGCCGCCCGGTCGTCAAAGGCGGGGAAGAGGAAGCCCAGCTCCGGGGCGGAGACCACCTGTCCGGCGGCGCAGCTGTGGAACTCGTTCTCCCCGGGGAAGTAGCCCAGCTCCATTTTGCAGGTTTTCACCGGGCAGATACTGCATACGATGTACGAGAACACCTGGTCGGACCCGTCGGGGTCCGCCTCGCCGTCCTTTCCCCGATGGGGCACGTCGTAGGCGTCGTGGGCCAGGAGGATCAGATAGTTGTCCTCCCCCATGTCCAGGGAATCCATGACGGTCCGGTAAAAGCTCTCCCGGATCTCCCCGTCCTTCAGCTCCGACTCCCGGAGGGCGGAGAGGAGGCGGTGCTCGTCGCTGTCCATCACCTGGGCCGTGGAGAACACCACGTCGATGAGGTTCTTCCCCAGCTGGCCGGAGAGGGATTTTTTCAGCAGGCTCAGGTACTTCTCCGCCTCCTCCAGGGGCATGTTCCCCAGGGACTCGTCCAGGTAGGAGATGATCTCCCGGCTGGAGCCGTTGACATAGCAGCCGTAGACCCGGCTGACGGCGGACTTCTCCGGCCGGAAGCGGCGGCGGAGCTCACTGACTTCTTTTTGATTCATGGCGATACCTCTTGTGTGCAGCGGCGGGGCCGCTGGAATGTTCCGACAGTGCTGTCAAACATACATTCTACTGGAAAACCGGCGGAAATGCAACCGTTTTTTCAGGCCGGGCCAAAGGTGTAAATTTCCTGTAAAGAACGCCGGATTCCCTTGCGGAAGGGGCCGGTTTCGTGCTAAGATAGACCATATTCTGATGATTGCCAGGCGAGGAGGCGGAGGACGTGGGCAGGCTGGGACACTGGAAAAACCGGATGGGCCGGACCAAGACCATTCTGGGGGAGAAGGTCCGGGAGGCCCTGGCCTCCGTGCTGCCCATCACGGCCATCGTGCTGGTTCTCTGCCTCACCGTGGCCCCCCTGCCGGTGGACATTCTGCTGGCCTTTCTGGCGGGGGCGGTGCTGCTGATTCTGGGCATGGGCTTCTTCACCCTGGGGGCGGAGGCCGCCATGACCCCCATCGGCGAGCAGGTGGGCACCCACATGGCGAACTCCCGGAAGGTCCGGGTCATCGTCACCGTCAGCTTCCTGATCGGCGTGGTGGTCACCATCTCGGAGCCGGACCTCCAGGTCCTGGCCTCCCAGGTCCCGGGCATCCCCAACATGGTGCTCATCGGGGCCGTGGCCGCGGGGGTGGGTGTCTTCCTGGTGGTGGCCCTGCTCCGCATCCTGTTTCAGATCTCCCTCCAGTGGCTGCTGGTGGGGTCCTACGCCGTGGTGTTCGTCCTGGCGGCTTTCTTCGTGCCCAGGGACTTTCTGGCCGTGGCCTTCGACTCCGGCGGCGTCACCACGGGCCCCATGACGGTGCCCTTCATCATGGCGCTGGGCCTGGGCGTCTCCTCCATCCGGAGCGACGAGAACGCCGCCCAGGACAGCTTCGGCCTGGTGGCCCTGTGCTCCGTGGGGCCCATTCTGGCGGTTTTGATTCTGGCCATGATCTTCCCCGCCTCCGGGGCCTACAGTCCCTCGGCCATGCCCCAGGCGGCGGACAGCCGGGAGCTGGGGGGGCTGTTCCTCTCCGCCTTCCCGGAGTACGCCGTGGAGGTCTTCAAGAGCCTGTTCCCCATCGCCGCCTTCTTCGGGGTCTTCCAGGTGCTGGCCCTGGGGCTGAAGCGGAAAAAGGTCTGGAAAATCGTCATCGGCCTGTTGTATACTTATATCGGCCTGGCCCTGTTCCTCACGGGGGTGAACGTGGGCTTTCTCCCGGCGGGCACCTACCTGGGCCGGCAGATCGCCGCCCTGCCCTTCAACTGGCTGCTGGCCCCCGTCGGCATGCTGATGGGCTGGTTCATCGTCCAGGCGGAGCCGGCGGTCCACGTTTTGAACAAGCAGGTGGAGGAGATCACCTCCGGGGCCATCCCCGGCGGAGCCATGAGCGCCAGCCTCTCCATCGGCGTGGCGGTGTCCATCGGCCTTGCCATGGTCCGGGTGCTGACGGGGGTGTCCATCTTCGTCTTCCTGGTGCCCGGGTATCTGCTGGCGGTGGTGCTCAGCTTCTTCGTGCCCAAGATTTTCACCTCCATCGCCTTTGACTCCGGCGGCGTGGCCTCGGGACCCATGACGGCCACCTTCCTGCTGCCCTTCGCCATGGGGGCCTGTGAGGCCCTGGGGGGGAACATCGTCACCGACGCCTTCGGCGTCGTCGCCATGGTGGCCATGACGCCGCTCCTCACCATCCAGCTGCTGGGCCTCGCCTACCAGTGGAAGCTGAAGGCCCGGCTGGCCCAGGAGGCGGAGGACGAGGAGATCATCGACCTTGCCTATTGAGTTCACGCGCGAAAGCGCTTTGAGAGAGGAGGCCCGCCCATGGACAGAGCCGTTCTCATGATCGTCATCACGGACCGGAGCCGGGGCGGGGAGTTCGCCTCCTGGTTCCAGGCCCAGGGGGCCACGCTGATCCTGTCCGCCCTGGGCCAGGGCACCGCCGCCACGGAGGTGCTGGACTACCTGGGGCTGGAGGCCACGGAGAAGGCGGTGCTGCTGCTGGCGGCGCCCCGGTCCGCCCGGCTGGTGCGGAGAGCGGCCCGGGAGCTGTGGCTGGACGTGCCGGGGCGGGGCGTTCTGATGGCCGTGCCCATCTCCAGCGTGGGCGGGGCCCGGGCCCGGGACTATCTGCTGTCATGGCAGGCGGAGGAGGAGGACGACATGGACAAGGAAATCACCCACGAGCTCATCGTGGTCATCGCCAACCGGGGCCACACGGACCAGGTGATGGACGCCGCCCGGTCCGCCGGGGCCGCCGGAGGCACCACCGTCCACGCCAAGGGGACGGGGACGGAGCTGGCCCGGAAGTTCCTGGGCGTGTCCCTGGCAGCGGAGAAGGAGATCGTTTTCATCCTGGCCAGGGAGGCGGACCGGAAGCCCATCATGAAGGCCGTCATGACCCAGGCGGGCATGCAGACGAAGGCCCAGGCCGTGGTGTTCTCCCTGCCGGTGACGGATCTGGCGGGTCTGCGGCTGCTGGAGGAGGAGAACTGACATGGTCGTCAAATACTCCAGAAAGGCTTTGAAATTTCTCAGCAGGCTGGACAGCAGGTCCGTCGCCCGCATACGGGAGGCCATCGCCGGTCTGACGGCGGTGCCGCCCCGGGGAGATATCAAAGCCATGCAGGGTTATAGCGACGGCAGAAAGCGGCTGCGCGTGGGAGAATGGCGCATACTGTACCGGTATGGAAACGAGGGAACGCTTGAGATTCTCTTCATCATCGAGATTGGAAACCGCGGGGACATCTACAAGTGAGGTGAGCGCAATATGTCCGATATCGCGTTGGAGGCGGCTCGGCTGATGGATATGCTGCCGGAGGCGGACCAGAGCTTTGCCTATGAGTTCATCAAGAAGCTGGTGCGGGCCTGGGACCCGGACTACACCAAGACCACTCCTCAGGAGGCCCGGGAAATCGCCGAGGCGGAGGCCGGCGGTTTCATCCGGGAGGACGAGATCGACTGGAGCGATTTGTCCAAATACGCGGAATCATAAAAAAGGCCCGGCGCGGAGAAGTACCGCGCCGGGCTTTTTTTCATGTTACCAAAAGAACCACATACCCCGCGTACAGCCCCAGCATGACAACGCCCTGCCAGCGGTAGAACCGCTCCGTCGCCAGGGGCGGGATCACCGCCACGCAGCAAAGCAGCAGGCACGCCGGCATATCCAGCGCCGTGGTCTGGGCCCCGATGGTCAGGGCCCCGCCGCTGACGGCGGAGCACACCGGCAGGATCATGGTCAGGTCGATGACGTTGGCCCCGATGATGTTGCCCACGGACATGGAGGCCTCTTTCTTGGCGATGGCCGTCAGGGTGGTCACCAGCTCGGGCAGGGACGTGCCGATGGCCACCATGGTGACGCCGATGATGCTGGCGGGGACCCCCATCAGCAGGGCCAGCTCGCTGCCGTAGTTGATGAGCAGCTGGGAGCCGATGACGATGGCCGTGATGCCCAGGACGAAGAGGAAGAGCTTTTCCACCATCTGCCGCCGGGAGACGGTGCGGCGCTTGGGGTGGGCCTCCCGGTCCTCCGCCATGCCCGCCTTGGCGTCCCGGAGGTTGCTCCAAATATAGACGGCGAAGACGGCGAACAGCAGAAGGCCCGGCAGGGCCCGCAGCGTGCCGCCCCGGCTGAGGACCAGCAGCAGCGCCGCCCCCAGGACCATCAGCAGGGCTTTCAGCTGAAACTGGGCCCGCTTCACCGCCGAGGGGATGCACACCAGGGAGATGCCCAGAATCAGCCCCAGGTTGGCCGTGACGGAGCCCACGGCGTTGCCCACCGCCAGGTCCACCTCCCCCTGGAGGGTGCCGGTGACGGAGACCGTCAGCTCCGGCAGGGTGGTGGCCAGGGAGACGATGGTGGCCCCGATGATGAACCGGGGCACCCCCGTGGCCTCCGCGATCCAGACGGCCCCGTCCAGGAACCAGTCGCCGCCCTTGATGATGAGGAGCAGCCCCAGGAGAAACAACAGCACCGTGATCCAGATTTCCATACAATCCACCGCTTTCCAAAAATTCAGCGAGACCTCCATCCCCCGGGCAACGCCGAAAACCGGCAGTTGTCCCACGGGATAAAAGTCTCGCTTTTCAGCGGGCCCGGATGGCGGAAACACCATCGTGATGACGAGCCGCGCCACGTTTGAAACGTAAGCTACTCCCTTTTACGAAGCCATGAGCTGTGAGACCACTATATGGAATCATACACGTTTTGTCAACGCTAACTTTGTCAAACCCTGACAGGCGGACAAGGAATTTACGAAGTCTTTACGTCCCCCCGCCTCAGATGGCCGGGTCGAAGCCGATGGACTTTCGCCAGAGGGTCCCGCCCTCCGCCTCCTCCCCGGGGGCGAAGCCGCAGTCCAGGAAGAAGGCCCGTTCCGGGCTCTCCGGCGGCAGAAGGACCGAGAGGACCTCCACGCCCTCCCCCCGGGCGCGCAGCACCGCCTGCCCGATGAACTGCGTGCCGAAGCCCCGCTTCCGGTACTCCGGGCGGACGTGGAGGAGGCCGATCCGCCCCCGCTCCGGGTCCAGCTGGAGAAGGCCCACGGACTCCTCCTCCAGAAAGCCCTCCAGCGTCAGCGGCGCCTCGGGGAAGGGGGAGGCCTCCGCCCAGGCGGCGAGGCGCTCCCGGGCCTCCCCCCGCCCCAGGGGGCGGAACCAGAGCCCGGGCTCCAGGGCGAAGGCCCGCTTGGGCCGGGCGGGCTTCTCCCCCGCCAGATACTCCGGGGTTTTCAGGTGGCTGTTGTCGTTGGCGAAGACCACCCGGAGGCCCTCCCCGTCCCACTCCAGCAGGGAGACGGCGGTGTTGTCCCCGGTGGGGGACCTGGCCCCGGTGTCCCGGAGGGAGATGCCCTGGAGGTTGGCCAGGAGCAGGCGGATGGCGTAGCCGTGGGAGAAGAGGGCCAGGGTCCTCCCCGGGTTCTCCCGGGCGATGTCCTCCACGGTCCGCCGGACCCGTTCCAGCACCTGGGCCGGGGTCTCCGCCCCCGGGATGGACCAGCGGTCCATGCGGCTTCCGAAGTCCGCCATGGCCTGGGGCGTCCCGCGGGCGATGTCCCCCCAGGTCCGGCCCTCCCAGTCCCCCACGCGGATCTCCCGGAGGCCCGGGCAGCGGTGGAGGGGCAGGTTCTTGGGGCGGTAAATGGCGGTGGCGGTGGCCCGGGTCCGGTAGAGGTCGCTGGCGTAGACGGCGTCGACGGGAACGTCGGCGAAGCGGCGCTCCAGGGCCCGCACCTGCCGCCAGCCCCGGTCTGTGAGATTGCTCTCGTGCTGGCCCTGGGCGACGCGGTAAAGATTGCCCTCCGCCTCGGCGTGGCGGATGAGATAGATGGTGGTCATGGCTCTCCCTCCTGGAATACGGCGTTGATTTTCCATAGTATACCGCATCTGGCGGACTTTGGCAAAGGGCCCGGCGGATTTTTTTGTTCCGGCGGGGCAAACTGGCGGCGTACGGTAAAGGGGTGATGAACGATGAAAAAGAGCACCGGGGTACTCCTGGGCATTGGCGCCGGCATGGCCGCCGGCGCGGTGGCGGGGATGATGGCCCCCCAGAGCAGCCGCCGCACCGTGAAAAAGCAGGTGGATCAGAGCGTCCACAAGCTGGGCGCGGCGGTGGACAGCGCCATGTCCAGCATGGGCTGAGACAGCGGTTTCCATGGAAAATCCCCGGAGTGATCACTCCGGGGATTTTCTGTGCCGGATATTACATTTTGTTTACTTCCTGCTCTCCGCCACGGCCACCGCAACGGCGACAGTCGCGCCCACCATGGGGTTGTTGCCCATGCCCAGGAAGCCCATCATCTCCACGTGAGCGGGGACGGAGGAGCTGCCGGCGAACTGGGCGTCGGAGTGCATCCGGCCCATGGTGTCGGTCATGCCGTAGCTGGCGGGGCCGGCGGCCATGTTGTCGGGGTGCAGCGTGCGGCCCGTGCCGCCGCCGGAGGCCACGGAGAAGTATTTCTTCCCCTGCTCCCAGCACTCTTTCTTGTAAGTGCCGGCCACGGGATGCTGGAACCGGGTGGGGTTGGTGGAGTTGCCGGTGATGGACACATCCACGCCCTCCAGGTGCATGATGGCCACGCCCTCCCGGACGTCGTCCGCGCCGAAGCAGCGGACATTGGCCCGCTCGCCCTCGGAGTATTTGAACTCCTTGACCACCTTCACCTCGCCGGTGGCGTAATCAAACTGCGTCTGAACATAGGTGAAGCCGTTGATCCGGCTGATGATCTGGGCGGCGTCCTTGCCCAGGCCGTTGAGGATGACCCGGAGGGGCTCCTTGCGGGCCTTGTTGGCGTTGCGGACGATGCCGATGGCGCCCTCGGCGGCGGCGAAGGACTCGTGGCCCGCCAGGAAGGCGAAGCACTTGGTCTCGTCCCGGAGGAGCATGGCGCCCAGGTTCCCGTGGCCCAGGCCCACCTTGCGGTCGTCAGCAACAGACCCGGGGATGCAGAAGGCCTGGAGGCCCTCGCCGATGCTTTCTGCGGCCTCGGCGGCGGTGGCCACGTTTTTCTTCAGCGCGATGGCCGCGCCCACGCAGTAGGCCCAGCAGGCGTTTTCAAAGCAGATGGGCTGAATACCCTTGACGATCTCGTAGGGATCGAAGCCGGCGGCCTTGCAGATCTCCCGGCACTCCTCCACGCTCTTGATTCCGTACTGAGACAGGACGGAATTGATCTTGTCGATTCTTCTCTCGTAGCTTTCAAACAGAGCCATTTCTCAATTCCTCCTTTTCTTACTCGTGACGGGGGTCGATATACTTGGCGGCCCCGTCGAACTGGCCATAGCGGCCCTTGGCTTTTTCCAGGGCCTCGTTGGCGTCGGTGCCCTTCTTGATGGCGTCCATCATCTTGCCCAGGTTCACGAACTCATAGCCGATGATCTCGTCGTCCTTGTTCAGGGCGATCCGGGTCACATAGCCCTCGGCCATCTCCAGATACCGGGGGCCCTTGGCCTTGGTGCCGAACATGGTGCCCACCTGAGAGCGAAGGCCCTTGCCCAGGTCCTCCAGGGAGGCGCCCACGGGCAGGCCGCCCTCGGAGAACGCGGTCTGGGTCCGGCCGTAGACGATCTGGAGGAACAGCTCCCGCATGGCGGTGTTGATGGCGTCGCACACCAGGTCGGTGTTCAGGGCCTCCAGCAGCGTCTTGCCGATGAGGATCTCGGAGGCCATGGCGGCGGAGTGGGTCATACCGGAGCAGCCCAGGGTCTCCACCAGGGCCTCCTCGATGACGCCGTCCTTGACGTTGAGGGTCAGCTTGCACGCGCCCTGCTGGGGGGCGCACCAGCCCACGCCGTGGGTGAGGCCGGAGATGTCCTTGATCTCCTTGGCCTGGACCCACTTGCCCTCCTCGGGGATGGGAGCGGGACCGTGGTACGCGCCCTTGGCGACGGGGCACATGTTCTGCACTTCGGTGGAATAGATCATAGTCGTCCAATCCTTTCCTTTTTTGTATTGTTCGGGAGCGCGCCCAGGAGAGCGCTTCCCGGAGTTTCGCGCGCTCATATTATATCGGTAAACGATTACCTTGTCAAGGAGCGGTGGCCTCGCCGAAAAAGAAAAGGAAGCGTCTCAATAGGCTTGATTTTTACAAAGTTCTTATGGTAAAATGATTGACATTGATAAAACCCGGCCTTTTTATCAATGTCAATTTTCGGGCAGGCTATACTTAAATAAAATACCGGTCGAAATAACAACGTAAAGGAGGAAACAGAAGGTGTCTTACGTGGAGCTCATAAAATTGTTCTATGTGGAGCCGGACCGTTATGAGGACATTTACGCCCAGCGGTTCAACAGTCCCTACGCCCAACATATTGATTTCACGGTCGGCCAGTTTCCCGCCTTTTTTGTCGTGACGCCTGAGATACAGGATCGGATGCTGTCCATCCAGAAGATGGACAAGAAAATCCTGTTCCTGTGCAAGGAGCTGCCGGAGGTGGCCCTGGAGCAGTTTTCCAAGCGCTGCCTGATCGACGAGATTGTGTTGACGAACAACATCGAGGGCGTCCACAGCACCCGGCGGGAAATTGACGGCATTTTGATGAACCTGGGGCGGCAGGATCAGCACACCCGGTTCCGGGGCCTGGTGCAGAAGTACCTGATGCTGCAGACCAACGAGGACATCCCCCTGAGGACCTGCGCGGACATCCGTCAGGTCTACGACGACCTGACCTTGCGGGAGGTGGTGGAGGACTGCCCCGAGAACATGCCGGACGGGGAGATTTTCCGCAAGGGGTCTGTCAGCGTGCAGTCGGCCACGCAAAAGGAAATCCACCGGGGCCTTTACCCTGAGGAGAAGATCATCCGCGCCATGGAGGACGCCCTGGACTATTTGAACGACGACTCCAAGGAGCTGCTGTACCGGATATCCGTGTTCCACTATCTGCTGGGCTATATCCACCCCTTTTACGACGGAAACGGGAGGCTGAATCGTTTTATCAGCAGCTACATGCTGGCAAAGGAACTGCAGCCGATTCTGAGCTTCCGGCTGTCTTACACGATCAAGGAAAACATCCGGGCGTACTACGAGGCCTTCAAGACCTGCAACCACCCCCGGAACCGGGGCGATCTGACGCCGTTCCTGCACATGTTCCTGAGGGTCGTGTATAAATCCACGGAACACCTGCTGGCCGCCCTGGAGGAACGGGCCCGGCGGCTGAACCACTACGAAGAAAGGATCATCAAGCTGCCCCAGGTGAACGATCAGACTTTCTACAGGCTCTATTATTTCCTGGTTCAGGCGGAGCTGTTCTCCGAGCGCGGGATCTCCACCCAGGAGCTGCTGTCCTACCTGGACCTGAGCCGGGCGACGCTGCGGAAAAAGCTGGGTGAAATCGACCGGGAGGGCCTTTTGAGAACGGAGCAGTACAAACGCGAAAAGTACTATGGAATCCGCTTGGACAGGCTGGACGGATACCGGCCCGAGACCTCCGTGAAAGCCCGGGCCCCGGAAGCGCCCTGAGCTTGTGCTCCAGGGGGAAAATCCAAGGGAAACCGACCCTCCGCCGGGTATGGAAAAAGCCTGTAACCCTTGCGGTTACAGGCTTTTCTCGTGGTGGACCTGAAGAGATTCGAACTCTCGACCTCTCGGATGCGAAAAGATTCATAAAACTTTTTCGGCTTGTTTTCACTCTTTTTGGCCGTTTCTGCTGGATTTTACTTTATCTATAAGCCTCTTTAACTGGCTGTTCTCCATGTGTTCCGGCTGCGTCTGTGGCAGGTTCTGTGGTCAGAAACGCTTCCCGCCTCTGACCATCGGTTTTCCGTCGGTGCTGAGCGGGAAGCGTTTCATATTTTTGCTGTCTGCATTGTAACTCTGGCAGGAAAGCTTTGCAACGGTTTTCTGTCAAAGCAGGCACTCAAATTTTGCGTAGGAATTATACAAAGAATTAGAGCCCGATTAAAATTTAGAGTTCCATGTGTATTTTCTGCACGTCAAAATATTCAGTTGCTAAATTGAAAAAACGACTAACTGGATAAAATATGACGTAGAAATGGTAGGCAAAATGCCCTGCAGCACAGATCATTCACCGAACGGTCGGTGAACGGGCTAAACCGGAACATTCAAAGCTGGCATTGAGGTCCGTGTGCTGAAACAGGAGGCTGTCCCCGTACCAGAAACGGTAGCGTACCTCCGCGCAGAGGCTCTCGTGGATGGTGCGCTCCATGCGGCCCTCCACCGGGGCGCGAAGGGCCTGCCGCCGCTCGTTCAGCAATTCGACTTCCAGGTGGTACTTCCCCTGACGAACCACCGCACCGGAGGGAGACCACTTTGCAATTCTGGCGCCCCGATAGGTTGCCAAGCGATATTCCTTGCCTCCATAAAAAACGGAGCAGATACAGCCAGTGAAGCCGCCCACAGGCAGGGGGATCGTCGCAATTGCAAGCATCAGACTGCCGCGCTCCGGCCCGTCCCAGACGCACTGCGTCCAGAGGTACTTGTCGGGAAAGGAGCGGCCCCGGTCCGTCTCAATGTATCCGATTCCATCGGAAAAATCCAAATGCTCACCATTCAGTTCCAGCGCACCGCTCAGAGAATGCCCCATGCTGATGACGCCGTGGGCGCACTGCATCCCTGCGAAAAATCGAAACGGCCCCATAATGTCAGACCGCAGAGCAGTTAAAGGGCTGTAGCGCAGTGAGCTGTAGAGGGAAAGATTGTCCTGTTGGATATGAAGGTCGATCCCTTGACGGCCAAAGCTGGACTGCCCGATCTGCACTTGAAAAGGTTGCCGGGAGATTTTCAGCTGTGCTTCCGGGTATTCCAGCCACCACGCCTGATCCTTTGAAATGACCTGGAGGGAGGCGGTGCGGCGTCCATCTCTATCGATATGAAATGCGGGAATCAGCGCGAGAGTCTGCCCCTGCGGGTTCTGGTGCTTGAAATACCAGCCCTCAAAATAGGGGCCTGTCCTATTTGTACCGCGGAAAAATTCCATAATTTATCACCCCGGATTCAGTTTTCCCTGAATCTGGGGATTTTATATGGAGTTTCTTTTGACTGGAAAGTTGCCTACACCAATCCAAAATATTTGTAATATATCTCATTGACCGTTTCGATGTAAATGATAAATGAAGGATGATCTTTATCCAACCAACGAGATAAATACGTATTTTTTCGGTCAACGTATCGATCTCTTACTGTAAGCCACAGTCCTTCTGCTTTGAGTCTCTTTACTTTTTGTGCAACATTGTGAGAATCAGGAATCTCATTCCAAACATATTGATCCATCCCAAGACCCCAGGCATTTTTATTGTGAATCAACCGGCGCAGCTTTCCTTTAGAATTTCTGGAGACAATTGCAACGTCAAATTTGAATTTAATTGCAGGCTCATCTTTAAAGTGTAACAGAGCCGTCAGGCAGGAAGTTGAGTCTTGTGATTCGGAAAAGCATTTCAGGCCTGCCGCTTTATCCAGCAAAATGCGGATGGTATCTTTCAAACTGCGCAAATTATTCCAATACTCTTCCGGTGCTTTAATGATTTCGAGATTATAGTCAAGGTCGAATGGCCCATCGCCATTTCTCGTCACCATATTCCTCGCACCACTGCCCACAAGTGTAAATTGAGCGGAAATTCCCTTTTCTTTTAGCATTAGGCACACTTTTTTCAGTACAGAGGAACAATCTAAACGATATCTTTTGCACTCTGCTTCATCAACAATTCTGAACATTTGTCTTCTTCCTTTCTGCCCATGCCTCCCATTTAACATTTCAATGTTAAATCGTTACATTGTAGCAGAAAAATCTGCTTTGTCAATACATTATGAGAAATGTTAAAGATGGTTGCAATAAAAGGGGAGCAAAACTCAGGTTCACTTCTTAAAATCAGGGGGCTGCAATGACTGTATCAAAAGTTTTACGGGTATAAACCGCAAAACTTTTGATATTAAGTGAGTATTACGGTTATAGCCATATACTTTAGCGATATAAAAATACCCCCGCATCAACAAACAGACCAGCGGAAATTACCAGGGAATCAAGACGATGCACGTTTCGGATTTCCTGTTGAGCACGGAATATTGAGCCGCTTCCGGTCGGGAAACAGCTCAATCCTTGCGGGACTGTATCCAAAGATAAGCGGTGTGATTCCCCACCGATGTGGAGCGGCAGAATCGATAGCCCAGTTGGTCAAAGGTCTGGAGATCCTCCGGGCTTTTGATTTGGTTCTCCGCCAGCCAGCGTACCATCTGCCCACGGGCCATCTTGCATTTGGTGCCCTTTTCGACGATCTGGCCGTCTTTCCACTCTCCAAAGGCACAGGTGACAAATCGGACGGTTTTGGGCAGATGGACCTCCACCGCTCTGCTGTACTCCCTGGAGGCCAGATTCAGCACAAAATCCGTCTCCAAGGCCAACTGTCGAGCCAGGCGGTTCCCCCAAAATTGATACAGATCCCGGCAGCCGTCCACCTCCAGTTTCGCCTGCATCTCCAGCCGATAGGGGGTCACGCCGTCGAAGGGACGCAGCAGGCCATAGAAGCCGGAGAGAATGCGCAGATGCTCCCAGAGGTAGTCCAGGTGGGCCGTCTCCATCACGCCGGGGGCCATGTAGCGGTACTGAATGCCCTCGTAGGAGAGAATCGCTGGGGTGAGATTACGGCGCAGGTCCATCTGTTCCAGCCGCTCCACATTCAACTTGGCAATCGCGTTGTTGCACTTCCAAAGGGCCTGCAGGTCTTTGGGAGACATTCCCTGAAGGACAGTTTTCAGTCGCTCTGTCCGCTCCAGAAACTGTGGCAGGCCGTCCACGGCAAAGCTGTCCGTGTCCACCACCATTTTCTTCGCCGGGGCGATGATGATGCGCATAGATGCCCATCCTTTCATATTTGGGAAAGCATATCCGCCAGCCGTTCCGCCGCCATGCCCAAGCCTTCAGCGCCCGCACAGCGGCTGGGCTTGGCATTGATGATCTGCTCCAGCAGGGGCTGACTTTGGCTGCTCTCATCCAAGGCCAGCTCCGCTGTGATCACATCCTCCCAGGCGCAGTTCAAAAAGGCCACCTCCCGGCGGCCATGAGTCCTGGTGAACAGAGGCGGGTTTGAACCGCACAGCTCCTTCGTCGTTTCTGCGGCAAAGCCGGCGGCGGACAAGCTGAGCCGCAGACCGTCCAGGAAAACGTCCGGCAGGCGCACCCAATCCAGGTAGTTGAGATCATACAGCACAAACGTGTAACGTGTGTGGCAGTGGACTGCCAGCAGACTGGGCCTGCCCCGTAGCGGAATGGCGTGGAGATCCCAGCAGAAGCGGCGGTTTGGTTCTCGAGGATAAGGGAGCGCTTTGATGTATAAATATCGCTGGAGGGGTATGGTCAGACCCAGCTCTATCGGTTTCAATGACTTCATGTCTGGCGCTCCATTTTCCGCAGCGCCGCCACGATGTCCTTCAAAACCAGAGGCTGCATACTGTCCGGGTAGCCGCTCAGGTCGGCCTGCTCCAGCGCCGCTCGGATGCGGGAGGCCAACTCCGGCTTCGCCTCCGCGATGTCGGGAAGCACCGCCACGCACTGACGGGCCGTGATGGGCTTCACATCGGTTACATGAGATAAAAATTCATCCAGAAGTGCGTCAAATTTCCCCTCCCTGTCCCAGCGGGCGTTGGCCGCCAGAATGGCGATTGCCCGATTGCGGACCAGGGAGTTTTTATGCCGCAAAAGCTCGGCGAAGCGGTCAAAACAGGGATACCAGGCATCGGAGTCCCGACTTTCCGCTACGATCTGCTGAGTGAACGCATAGGCGTCCTTGGCGTCCTTTCCCGTCAGGCAGGCAACGCAGGCATCGAAGTCCATATCAGATCAGCACCCCCTCGCAGTGGTCAATTTCGTGCTGGATGATCTGTGCTGTCCAGCCGGTGAAGGTCTTAAAGCGTGTCTGAAACTGCTCATTCTGGTACTGCACCTTGATGGACTGCCAGCGTTTGGCCTTCCGGATGCCGGTGAGGGAAAGACAGCCCTCCTCCGTCTCGTAAGGTCCGGATTTCTTGATGATCTCCGGGTTGAACATGACCATGTACTTGCCCTCGTTGTCAAAGGCGATGATCCGCTTGTTAACGCCGATCATGTTGGCCGCCATGCCCACACAGCCGGCCTTGTGAGCGTTCAGGGTATCCAGCAGGTCCTGGGCGACAGGCAAGTCCTCCAAGGTGGCTGGTTCAGCCTTTTGGGAGAGGAACGCTTCATCCCGCATGATCTTTTGTATCATATACTGCTCCTCCATTACGCACTTCCCCCAAAGGGAAATTTGTGGTATACTCATATAAAATAGCACAGACAGGGGAAAAAGGCAAATCGAGGGTGACAGACGGTATGAAGAAAAAAGTGACAGAAGTTGTGGCGGCGCTGATTTGGGATGGAGACAGGTTTCTGATCTGCCAGCGTCCGGCTCATAAAGCGCGGGGATTGCTGTGGGAGTTTGTGGGCGGCAAGGTGGAACTTGGGGAGACAAAAGAACAGGCGCTGGTGCGGGAGTGCCGGGAGGAGCTGGCTGTCACTATTTCAGTGGGCGAAGTGTTCATGGATGTAGACCACGATTACCCCGACCTGAATGTACATCTGACACTGTTCAATGCGGCAATCATTGAGGGAACGCCCAAGATGCTGGAGCACAATGATATCCGCTGGATCACTCCAGAGGAGATACCACAGTATGAATTTTGCCCAGCGGATGAAGCAATCTTGAGGAAGCTACAGCACGAAAATGTATGATTAGAACGGCCAGCCGTAATTTCTGAAATTATCATAACTGGATTGTCTAAATTGCTACACTTTTCCATATAAATTTCTCTACTTTCAAATCGATTTTTGCTCGACTTTTTCTCCCTCACTCGGTATTGTGTTGGTTGCGAAAGACACCAAAAATACTGAATACAGGAGGGAAAATATGACCAACAAGAAAAAGAGCATCGCCACATTGGCAGCAGTCGTCCTTGCAATTGTCCTCGCTGTCCCTGGTGCCGCAGCGGAGGCCCCAGCCATCCGGGTAAGCAGCTACAAAGGCAGCACCCTGGAGGTGGGAGAGAGAAGTGGTCTGATCATTGGTCCCAGCAGGACAGAGTACACCGTCACCTCCAGTGACCCGGACATTGTAACGGTGGAACAGGTATTAAACTTTTGGGTAGCTGTTGCCAAGGAGGCGGGAAACGCAGAGATTACCGTTTCCAACAGTGCCGGGGAATACGGAACCGTGACGTTTACGGTCGATGCCGCCGCTGACCCCGCCCCACCTGTTGAGGATGGCAACACCTGCCTGACAGATAACATGGAGATACGACAGGAGATGATCCGGCTGATCAACCAGACCCGCAGGGCCAACGGTGTACCGGAACTGCCGGTCAGTGAGGCCCTGATGAACGCCGCCCAAGCCTGCTCCAACCGGCGCTACACTTGGCACCACTCCCCGGAGGAGAGCCAAGCCGCTGTTGATGCCGGCTACCCCTACGGTTTCGGGTCCAACCTCACCGTGTTCACCGGTACAGCTGATGCCGCACAACACGCCGTCGACAACTGGATCAATTCTCCCGGTCACTTCCAGACCATGGTCGACCCGAGATGCGACTGTATAGGAGTGGGGGTGACTCAGTACGACGGAATCACATACTGCTACATGTTTGTTGGGATACCCAACAGCGTCAACTTCTATGCGTGAAAGGATAGCCAGTCAAAGGAGCAGACCGGAAAACGGTCTGCTCTTGGTGTTCAGATCCTGCATCTCTATAAACAAAGGATAAACGATTCAGCCTGCTGGAAGACAAACTTGCAGTATGCCGGAGCGCAACCAATATCTGGCCGACCACGCCGCCTGTTTGCTGGCTGTCTATAATGGAGAGTGGCGGAGAGGAACGGCGATGACGGTGAGGTATACCAGGAAGCCAGGGAGGCGGTATCATGCTCAATCAAGTTTGAGGGATTTTCGTAAAAGTCGAAAAGCGCCGTTGTTTTCCAGTACCAGATGTGGTATGATTATTTTGTTAATTTTTACGCAGGGGGTGTTCAAATGATACGGGCAGCTGCTGAAAAGGAATTTTCTCTTTGGCTTACAACCCAAACAAATGCACGGGGATTACCCTATAAGGCCCATGTTGCAAACAGATACGCCGCCTGCCTCCGCACTGAGCCCCTCAAATTGGATATTCCTCTGTCAACAGAAGAACGGGATACCTATCGCTGTCGGACACTTCAGGATTTTGACCGACTCATCAAACTTTTCCGCGCTGCGCCCAACTTTCAAAAGGTCGATCGCGGGAGCGGTCATGGGACATTTTCGGCCGGACTGTCCGCATACAGAAGATACGTTTGCTTTTTGGAATCTGGCGTTGAAGAGGTATTCCCCTCTACTATAGACACGCCGGAAATCTTAATTTCCAACGAGAATTGCTACAATTTATCCAAGCAATTGGATGTAACAATTCCGGATGTGATCCTGGACGTACTGAGGAGTACATACTCTGGAGGCTTTCGTTTTGAGGCTACCTCTATCAGCCTGCTTGCCGGTATATCTGGAATACAGATTGATACAAAAATCAAAGAGAATCTTGAAAATTCAATGTTCGGCAGAAGGGATGGTATCTTTTTCCTACCGGATCAAATTGCGGATGAGGAAACTCAGACTGACTTACTGGTAACGACAGATGCGTATCTTCAGAACTATGGATGCTTTGAAGTATCTGAGGTTTACAAAGAATTTGAAAAACGATTGAATCCCGCCTGCATCAAAACAGTCGAAGATTTTGAAGACTATTATCTTTGGGTCGCGCAAGAGAAGGTGCGTTGCGTTGCGGTCCCGCAGATAAGAAGTAGAGTTGTCCGCTATAGTGATGGAAACGTATGGGAAACCTTTGGTGAGGTTGCAAAAAAAATTGTAACATTAATTAACGAAGGGCACTATGGCTCTTGTGCGGAAGATGAGCTTCAGGAGAAATTCCCTGCTTTCTCAAAATACCTATTGAGCAAAATCGTTCGTCATTGTGCGTCTGACGAGCTTGTTCGGGTAGAAATCAATAATACAATCTGCTACCAGTCATTTGCGGCACTTGGATTGCAGGAAGACTTTCCCGAGATTCTTTCCACTACGCTGGAACGACTTGATGAGATTGAATTGCCTGTCTCTCAGGAAACGCTGCATACAGCTCTTTCACTTCAATTGGGCGTAAATTTTAAATCCGAATTTGGTCTCCCTGACTGGGATACCTATAGGCGCTTAATCAGTTCCTATTACAAAGGACAACCACACCGAGAGTGGAGAAATAACACATTTGCGGAGGTAGATGGCTGATTGTACTCATATCGTTTTGACAATAAGACCCACGGCTATCTGCTGACTACCCAGACCGGAAAATATGTTGCGAATGAGATTCGCCCTGTATTTGTTCCGGAATTGGCGTTGACAGGACTGGGGCAGTACTTTGAATATGATCCCAATGAAACCAGGCCGTTGATGTGGGGAATTAAGAACACTTATTTGATTGCAGATGTAGACGAAAACGGAAACGCATATGGCCGTAAAGTTGCCCAACTGAATAAAACGCAGTATGGGAAACCGCTGGATATTCAGATTTTCTTTGATGGGAAGTTATCGCTCTACCCCGTTGATGTGGATGCCATGGTGGCTGCGAATGCGGAAATCATGGATATCGTGACTGCCGACGCAAAACGTAGAACCAAGGAATTGTATGATGAGAGCATTGGACGATGCGACATTGCCTACATTGCCTTCTCCGGTGGAAAGGATTCTGTGGTTCTGCTGGACATTTGCCACCGGGTCCTGCCGCTTTCCGTTCCAGTGGTTTTTAGCGATACTGATATGGAGCTTCCGGATACCTATCAAGTCGTTGACGCTGTCAAATCCCTTTATCCGGAACGTGAATTTATTACCGCCCGGGCCGAAACACCGGCGCTGGAGAACTGGAAAGTTTTTGGGCCGCCATCCCGGACGATCCGTTGGTGTTGCTCCGTGCATAAAAGCACTCCCGCATTGATGACGCTGAAAAAGAGGCTTCATAAAACCGCACTCAAAGTTATGGCCTTTGTCGGGGTGCGCGGCGACGAAAGTCATAGCCGGTCTTTTTATGAGGACACTTCCGATGGCGTCAAAAACGCTTCTCAGTTAAACCGGATGCCCATTCTGGATTGGGGTTCCCATGAGCTGTGGCTGTATATTTTTGCAAACAGGTTGGTAGTAAATGAAGCGTATAAGAAAGGGATCGCCCGTGTGGGGTGTATCGCCTGCCCGGATTCTGCTGCGCGGTATATGTGGTTTGCCAAAGAGGTCTATCCTCAGCTGATAAGAAAATACGAGGATATTATCATAGAAACCTCAACCAAAAATTTTTTAACAGCCGATGAAAGAGATGAATTTGTTGGTACAGTGGATTGGGGAGCCAGAAAAAGTGGAGTCGTTCTAAAAATGACTCTGCCAAATCCATCCCAAGCAATTACAAATTTGAATGTAACTTTTGAAAGTCAGTTTTTGAAAAAAGATGCTTTTTTAGAATGGATAAAAACGGTAGGCAGCGTTGTAGTTGAAAAAGAAAGCGGTCAATCTCTCCTTAAAATCCCAACGAAAATAGATAGTGGACTTCCGTTTCATTATCAGATGACCAATACAGGAGGGGCTGCTGTTACCTTTGAATTTCGATCAGAAAGTGAGCGTAACGAACTACTGCCGACACTTCAAAATGTGTTTCGTAAAACCATAGCCTGCGTCGGCTGTCAGACGTGTGAGGCTCAATGTAACTTTGGAGCAATCAGCTTCAAGAATAAAAAAATAGAAGTCGATGCTCAACGATGCAGGCGCTGCTATCGCTGTTATGACATTGATTTTGGCTGTTGGAGGTTTAAGTCCATGTATAAGTCAGATAATGAGCAAAATAAGATGAGTGGCATTAACAAGTATAACCACTTTGGTCTGCGTGAAGATTGGATTGCTGCATTGATTGATCTTGGGGACAACTTTTTTCCTTGGCACGAAAGTCACCCACTGGGAAACAAGATGGTTCAATCTGCAAGTGCTTGGTTCCAGCAAGCAATGTTGATTGAGCCGAAGACGAGAAAAATGACAGTTTTATCAAAAGTCTTTGAGGAAAAAGGGGTAGCGAACGCCGTTGGCTGGGAACTGATATGGATAGCTTTGGCAAACAATGCAATTCTTGTGAAATGGTTTGTTACCGAAACAGATATTGAACGCCTTTATTCTGTTGAACAATTGTTGGATAAGCTAAGCGAAAATTATCCATCTCTTGGTACGTCTACTAAAAAAGATGGGATCACTTCTTTAAAAGAATCGATTTCCCGCTCTCCATTAGGCAGCGATGGTGGTGTTGCGGTTTGCGAGTTTAGCGGAAAGATTTTCAAAAGTATCACCCGCAAAGCAAAAGAGGTTCATCCGTTGACCATTCTATATGGTCTGTACCTGATTGCAAAACTGTCCGGACGAAACAGCTTTACTGTCCGGGAATTACTCACTGCTGATGTGGATTCCGTGTTCGTTTCCCCCATAGTCGCTTTTGGGATTGCGCCGGATACCTTCAAGCGCCAGTGCGAGGGACTGCGAACCCGTTACCCTGACTACATCTCCACAACCTTTACCCACGGAAACGACGGCATCGAAATTTATCCCGAGAAGCACAATCTTTGGGATGTTGTTTATCTGGCGTTGGAGGAATTGCAATGAGACATTATTCCGACTATTTCCACGTCAAAGAAGATTACTGCCCCAACATGACGCGGGAAGAAATTAATCAGACACCTGAGCGTTGGCTGGATTTTTGCCCCCATCCCGAGTTTGAGGAAATCTGTAATACGATTCTGTCCGTCCTCAGTTCAGGAGCAAAGTCTGTCTGGATTACTGGAAACTTTGGCACAGGAAAATCCAATGCCTCCCTCGTGATTCAAAAGCTGTTTATGGACGATGAGAAACGTGTGCGCCAGTGGTTTGAACAGGAGAAGCAAGGTTTTTCAGATCAAGAGAATTTGAAAAAAACACTCTTTGCCCGCCGGGCAGACGGTACGCTGGTGGTATACGATTTTAACGCGTCCGGGGTTGGTGCCAACAGCGGTCTTCTGGTACGGTTGGAAAAAGGGATTATAGCAGCATTACATGAACACGGGATGACCGTTCCAGCGATGTCCAACCTGGAAATACTGATTGACCGCGTGAGACGCGAAGGAGAAAACTTCTTCAAGACCCGAGATTCCATCCAAGACCAGTTAATATACCTGAACGAGAATATTACAACCGCCGACCAGCTGGCCGAGGCGCTGAAACAGGATACGATTGCTTCTTTGTTGCTGAGTGAAGTGGAGACCGTGCTGCATCAGGACTACATCTATCTGGATTTCGATGTTCCGATGTTCCGCAAGTGGGTGAAGGCTATCTTGGATGTGAACCGGCTTCATAGCATTGTGTATCTCTTTGATGAATTTCACCCGTTTATTGAAGCGAATTCCTCCCAACTGAAAACATTTGAAGACGTGACGGAAACGCCGGGCATCAATCGGTTCTTCTTGGTTCCTGTGACCCATATGGACATCCAGCAGTATTGGGCGGAAGGTTCAGAGAGCGCAAAAAAAGCCAACGACCGCTTTTATTTCCGCAAGCTGCAAATGCCAAATGATACCGCTTTCCGTCTGGCCAGACACGCCATGATTGACAACCCGAACCCGGATATTGCCGCAGAATGGGAAAAAGCGAAGGGCGATCTTTGGGACTCCATCTCCTATGTTGTCAATCAATTTAATGCTGCGGATGATCCCGGACGCCAGCGTTTCTATGATATTCTGCCGATTCATCCAATGGCGGCGTTTTTATTGAAGCATCTGTCCGAATCCGCTAAATCCAACCAGCGCAGCCTGTTCGAGTACCTGAAGGGCGGAGCGGACGGAACGGAATTTCAGGACTTTATTCATCAGGGCGGACCGGAGATTGCCAGTAAGCAGTTTCTGACTGTGGACTATCTCTGGCACTACTTTATGGTTCGCAGTGATCTTGGTGTAGACCGCGAGATTACAAACATCAGCCTGCTCTATCAGCAGATCAAGGAGCGTTCTTTTCAGAATCAAGCGAAGGACGCTCCGGAATTGCGCGTTTTGAAAGCGGCACTGCTCTTCTGCCTGATGGACAGGCTGACCCCCGGAGGCCATATTCGCCTGCGCCCCACCGTAGAAAATGTAGTACTGTCCTTCCGGGGCGACGGGACAATTACCGATCCGGAGGGGATTGTGGAAACCCTCCAAAGCAAACATTGCTTTTCTGTGTCCAACGGTCAAATTTCGCTCTTTTCTATGTCCACAGTCAAACCGGAAGATGTGGAGAAATACCGACCTCAGTTTTATGAACTGCTCCATGAGCGAACCCAGGCCATGTTGGAGGAGAAAACGAAAAACGACCGGCAATATAGTTCTGGGCGCTTTGATATTCGTGTCTCCGATGAAGGCCATACGACGTTGACAAATATCACAGCAGCAACACGGGACAAGTACTCCTCCGGACTTGCAAAGGATGACGGTTCGGTGTGCCTTTGGTTTGTCATTGCCAGAGATCATGAGGAGCAGTTGGCGATTCCCCAGCGGATTTCCAATATGTTGAACCAGCTCCGGGATCACAGGATGATTATGTTTACGTTTCCGCAGCATTCCTTCTGCCACAGCAACAAAAATCTTTGGAGCGAATATATACGGCAATATGCGCAGTATGTGGCAGAGAATGATAAAACCGTGAAGCGGCAGATTCGAGATGAGGAGCGTCATAACGGAACTCTGGACAAAATTGAAGCGGAGTGGTTTGATGAGCTGAAGCGAAATAACACCCTGATTCGCGTCCATCGGATCAAAAACGAGCAGTTGATTACACAAGATATTGTCTGGAGCGACTTTAAGCAGTTGATTACCGGTTATGTTCGGGAGACTATGAAGTACAGCGTGGATCATTTGGGTTTTCGTACAGAATTTTTTGGAAACAAAGCCCTTCAGAGCTATGCCAGGGCCGGCATTACTATGATTGGTTCTCCCGGTCCCATTGGAAACCTGGTTACGAATATGAAGCAAAGCGGTTTAGAAAACAGCGAGCGGTTCTTTTCACAGAATCCGGAGCATCCTCTTACCGCAATTCATGCGCTTCTCCAGAAAAAGATGTCCAACTCAGTGGGACGCGGCGGGCAATTCTCCCTCCGCACAACTTATATCGAACTTCAGCGTGCGCCTTATGGGCTTCGTTACAATGCTTTGACAGCATTTGTGCTTGGCTATTGCCTTGGCGACATTTTGAAGAAAAATTATCAGTGGACCAATGGGCAGCTGACAAAACCTCTGGATGTAGACACTTTGGCCGAAATGATTGAAGCGGTGGTCAAAGATGACGGTGCCAACAAACTTGGCGTCAAGGAAAAACTGATTTGCCGTCTCTCCAAGGAGGAACGGACATTTATAAAATTGGCGCCGGAGATATTTGGAATTGGCGCTGTAGCTGACGCAACAATTCCCACTGTTCTGAGCCAGATTCAGACAGCGGTGGAGAAAAAGTCAGCCAGGGTTCCGCTGTGGGTGCTGCCTGAGCTGATTCATGCAGAAAAGGATCCCAAAGCGGACTCGATTGAGACAGTGCTAACGGACATCTGTACTGCGTTTACTACCAGCAACAAGGGGAAGGTTGAGGAGCGAAGCAACGCCATTAAAGAAACGGGAAAAATCCTGGAGGACGATCCAGAAATCGTTAGCACGATTGCAAATTACATCAAGCAGGAGAATTTTCTTCGTTCTTTTGAAATTTATATTGACAGGGTAGCATCCGAACTTGCCCAGCTGGCCATCTCTATCGGCGATATCTCTCATGGATATTGTACCGCCATTCTTCAAAAATGCCAGGAAACGGCGGGATGGCTTTGGAAACAAGCGGATATCAGCGAGGAAATCACGGAAATCAGCTGTGAGTATGAAATTATCCGTCTGGCGAAATCCATGTGCGGTTTCACAGGATTTGTCGAATATAAGGATGTTTTTGCAACACTACAAAAAGCAGTTACCGTTAATAATCACTTGCCCCAGCAAATGATAGAGGCGGCTTATCCAGAACTGGCCGATTTTCTCACTGAGATACAGACAGGTCAGAACCGGTTGAATATAAAAAACGGTTTGGAGCACAATGCGTCCGCGATTAAATATCTTTTCTTTGACCGGGCCAAAACGGAACCTTTGAAAATACTGCGTTCTCATATTCCGACCGTTACTTTGGAAGATGCGGACTGGCTGGGGCTGCTGGATGAGATGGCAGGCGGTTTTCAGATGAGTGAAAGCGCCTTTCTTGCGGCGTTTACTGAGAAAATCGAGGATTTCTCCAAACGCTCGGTTGTATTGAAAGTTAAACAGGAATGGAAACGTATTTCAGGAGAAGAGACACCGGCGGCATGGGCCATGCGGAATGGAATCCCCGCCAGGTATTTATTTGCGGGTCTTCCGGATGGCGGCGATATGCTTAAAGCAATCGAACAACCGCAGACCTTTTCCGCCGGAAGGCTGGAGGAACTTCTCATTTTGCTTCAAAGCATTGCGGCGCGTCCTGTTACCGACTGTCAGAAGGCGCTAATGACTGATGTCATTCCACCCCGGTACCGAAAATTTGATATTGCGCTTGCGCCGCTGCTGGATTACTTGCGTGGGAAATACGGCGGCCAGCCAAATCAGTGGCCGGTAAGGCTGGATGTTTTTGAGTTTATTAAAGGACAATATAAGGGCGCGATTGCTCCTCAGATCAGGGAAAAGATCAAGAACAAGAATGCAGAGGAATTAAAAAACCGGCTGCTCCAGCTTGCTGAAGAACATCCGGAGCTTGGACTGCTGTTCTGGGAGGAATGAGCGAATGTCTTATGACCTCAACGCGTTTTTCCATTTCAATAGCAGAAATCAGAGCACTTCCCGAGTGATGGTATACCCCAATCAGGACATTGCGGCGAAGCTGTTAAACTACGTAAAAGGTCTGGGCGCACAGGAGATTTCTGTTGCAGAATGTATTCCGGAAAGCGCCTGCCGGCTTCCCATGCCGCATGTTCTTATGGATGCCATCGATAGGGTTGCTCGCAATCAGGGCGGCTATTCTGCGGTTGTTGGGTTGGATGCCTACCTGGCTCTGCTGGAGGTGGAGAACATTGCTGTGTTTATATCCGAATTGCGCAAACGGTTGGACAAGGACGCTTTGCATATTGATTATTTGCTCTCCGGCAATTATCCTCTCCCTTTTGCGGCCCGGTATGAGGAAGCCCGTAAGGTAGTTTTTCTGAAAGGTGCAGAGGAAACGCCAGAACCTTTGCATATACGAGCCTATCATAAGCAGTGGGCAAAGCCAGGTGACGATATTGGATTTAACGCTCTTTTGCGGCGGATCACTCCTTTTGACCCTGGTGGGGACTATACTGTCTTTTTGCCGGATATTTCTTCTGCCCAGTCTGGGCTTGGAAAAGCTGTGACATTTGTAACCGGCATTTGCGATATAGCAATGCAACTCTATGGGTTTGATGCCCATCTTGATGATGCGGTTCTGGAGCAGCTACTTTTGGATTGTGTCCAATGTGGCCGGACACCGGACGCTTTCCTGGTGGAACGGATAAAAAAAGAAAACTGTAATCCGCGCTTGGCGTTGAAGTGGCTGCTGGCGTTACGGCAAGACAGCCTTTGGCCGGCTTACGTGTGGTATGTCAAAAAATCCATTCCTGAGCAATCCTACATGGCCAAGGTATTGTCAGAAAAGGGAGGCGCAGAGAAACTGCTGTGGAATTACGCGGTCGGAGCAGCCCTTCATGCACTTTCTGATGGAAACGCGCAAAAATTTGCTTTTGAGAGGGCTGAGGGACTCAACGCTCTCGCGGACAGTATACAGATTGAGCCGTTCATGATGGAGTTTATTGCGTCTACAAGAGAGCGTGGAGATGCGCTCCCATTCTTGAATTGCGGAACATTTTCCGAAAAAGTAGAGATTGTCCGCCGGGCAGCGAAAGAGGATCTTTCCTATGAACTTCCAAGGCTATACGGAGAACTTTACCCCACGCTGTTTGATTATCTATCTCCCTATGACTGGGGCAATCGCACGATTACAGCCTATTTCCGAGAATATCGCAGGCTGAAGATTTCAGATACTTTGACCGATGTATTTGCGGCTCAAGCATACGATACCCTCCTTCCTGGTGAAATCCCGGCGCGAGATGCTGTGCTGGAGCTATTGCGCCTACAAACGGATACCGCTTTGCTGGTGGTAGATGCGTTGGGAATTGAGTATCTGCCCGTATTGACAGCATTGGCAAAACGTTATGGCCTGCATCTAGAGCCTCCCCAAATTACATCAGCGAATATTCCCACCGAGACGAAATTCAACCCCATCCAATGGGATCCGCAGCGCACCTTGGCACCTGTCAAGGGCTTGGATAACATTGTTCATGACGGTACGGAGAAGCACGAAGCGGCCTCCCCGGAGCGCTGTTTTGCTGCTACGCTCCAGAAAATAGAGTCGGATGTATTGAACCGGATCGCTGATGGCCTTACCCGATTCTCCCGCGTCGTTGTAACCGCCGACCATGGTTCCTCCCGGCTATCTGTAATCGCCAGTCGGGACGGGAAGAGCAAAACTTTACCATGGAAGCCAGGGGAAGAACCTCTTGATTGGCGTTATTCGACGGCACTGGAGGATGTTCAACGGCCAGAGGAATGTGAGAGCCAGTATGTTCCCGATAGCGGCGAGACGTATTGGGTCGTGCGGGGCTATCACCGCCTTCCTAAAAAGGGTGGAAAGAAATACGCACTGCACGGGGGTGCATCCTTGGAGGAACGATTGGTCCCGGTTCTAATTTTTAGCAAAGACATTGATGCTGACGTAGCGGTTACAAATCCTCCTGCTAAAAAGCATGCAACGGAGCTGAAGGATGAATTTGAAGGCATTATCTAAGGAGTTTGACAGATGTATGACGTAGATAAACTCAGAGAGTATTTTCCCTCTACAACTGTATATAAAGACCCATCCGTTATGTCAATGTTTAAGGCGGCAAAGATTGAATCTTTCCTACGCGACTGGATTTTGAAGCGTAAAACCGGCGTGGATGGGGTTATTGAGGACAAGGACGCTCTCAGTGAGTATGTTGCATCCATTATCCCCCAAAGAAGCGAGAAAGAGCGTTTGCAGGACGAGGCACGGACAGAAGGAGAAACTCGTTTCTTCCTTGCGAAAATTAATATCTCCTTTAACTCCAACGCAAATTACTATAGTTTTGAGATTCCGTCTCTTGGGTTCAGTCATTCGCAAACCATCATTGAGGACTATGTATGGAATAGAATCAAAAGTGAACTCATTGGAGAAGCCGGTGGGTGGGGGCTAGTGAAGCTCGGGTACATGCCGCCAGAGGGGAATAAGAAAAACGGGCGTTTCACCTTATTGGACTTTAAAAATTTCTGTCCTTATAAAGTCAGCCTTGACGATTTCCGGGAAGCCCGTTCCCACTTCGAGACAGAGGAGTGGATGAACATCCTCCTTGGCGCAATTGATTATAATCCGGATGGATTTATGCGAAAAGGCTGGATTGATAGAGATGTCTGGAGAGCAAAACACACCATGCTCACACGGCTGTTACCTTTTATCCAACCTCGTGTCAACCTGATTGAACTTGCCCCACAACAAACCGGAAAATCTTATATGTTCGGAAAAATCAGCAAATATGGTTGGCTTCTCACTGGCGGACAGGTAAGCCGTACCATGCTCTTTCTTGACCGCCGTTCCGGAGCACGGGCTAAAGGTCTCGTAACCTGCAATGACTTCATTGCCGTGGACGAGATCAAGTCAATTTCCTTTTCCAACGACCAGGAGATGGCCGGAATTTTGAAAGGTTACATGGAGGATGGGTATGCCACAGTGGGAGGAACCCGCGTGGACGGGGAGGCCGGAATCATTTTTCTCGGTAATATCGCCTATGAAAATATGGACAGCGACAAGGACATGATTGGCGAGATCAACCCCATCTTCCGAGATAGTGCACTTCTCCAAAGAATTCATGGTTTTATTCCCGGTCACTATGTACCTTCTTTGTCTCCCAACATGTATATTAATGACTGGGCGCTTAACTCCGAGTATTTTACAGAAATCATGCATTTATTGCGCAGTACGTCTGAGACAATGAAATATCGTGGTATGGTTGAGGAATTAGTGGATGTAAGCTCTGCTACAGGTAATACATCTGGGCGAGAAAAGGAAGCCGTATTCCGCCTTTGCACAGCATATCTGAAACTATTCTTCCCCCACGCAAACAGTGATTTGATTCACACTCTGAAATTTAAGCAGGAGTTTGACCGGTACTGCCTGACACCTGCGAAAACTATGCAGGAGACTGTACTAAAGCAAATGCGTTTTGTCAATCCCGGAATGTTCCCGGACGGCAATCTCGGCTTTTCAACATATACAGTAAGGTGGGACGCTTGATGGCAAAACGAGTCAAATGCTGCGTATGTGAAACTACCTTAAGTAAGAATGAGATTGGTTTGAACAAAAAGCTAATCGGGGAACGTGCCGGGAAAAACTTTTGTTTGAATTGCCTCGCAGTTCATCTTGACACAACAACAGAGGATCTGCTAGAAAAGATAGAAGATTTCAAAAACGAAGGATGCACTCTTTTTGAGTGAAAGCTCCCGCTAACGGAAGGACTGCCATATGATTTATGCTGACAACGCAGCTACTACCAGATTGGATACGGATGCTTTTGAGGCGATGCGCCCGTTCTTACTGGAGGAATATGCGAATGCCTCTCAGCCATATTCATTTTCGCGAAATGTGAAAATGGCCCTTCGAGACGCCCGAAGTACTATTGCGTCCTGTATTGGGGCATTAGCGGAAGAAATCTATTTTACTTCCGGCGGAACAGAGAGTGATAATTGGGCTATCAAGGGTCTGATGCGGCCAGGAGATATGCGGCTGATGATTACCAGTCAAATCGAACACCATGCTGTTCTCAATGTGTGTTTATCTATAGAGCGACTGGGTATCCCAGTTCGGCGTTTGCCCGTAAATCAAGAGGGGATAGTAGAATCAGAAGCGTTTCAAACATCCATTTCCGATCAAACAAAGCTTGTCTCGGTGATGTTGGCCAATAATGAAATCGGGACGGTGGAACCGATATCTGCTCTGGCAGAAATTGCTCATCAACACGGTGCGTTATTCCATACGGACGCTGTACAGGCAGTTGGTCATATTCCAGTGGATGTCAAAGCACTGGGCGTTGACCTTTTGTCAGCTTCCGGACATAAGTTTAACGGCCCCAAAGGCGTTGGTTTTCTTTACATCAAAAAAGGTACAGAAATCCAGCCTTATGCCAATGGTGGTGGACAGGAATCTGGTATTCGGGCTGGAACGGAAAATATCGCTTCCATCGTGGCCATGGCTTGTGCTCTGCGAAAAAATTGTGACCGCATGATTACAGTCTCTGAACGTCTTTCCCGTATGGAACATATTTTTATCCACACACTAAATCAAGCTGGTATAGATTACATCCGAAATGGCGCAGACAACCACATCCCCGGGAATATCAACATCTCAATTCGGGATGCCAATGGAGAGAGTTTGTTGCATCGGCTGGATTTGAAGGGAATCTGTATTTCCACCGGGTCGGCCTGTGATTCAGTCAATACCAAAGTGTCTCATGTAATTCAGGCAATCGGTATTCCCAAAGAATATGCACAGGGAACGATTCGCATTTCTTTTGGTGCAGACAATATAGAAACTGATGCATCAGAAGTTGCTACAGCACTTATCGAAATATTGAGAAAATAACGACCGGAGGAGGCAAAAACGCTGTCTCCTCCGCTGGTCTATCAACTATACCATTCAATTCTATGGATTTGGAGGTACTTCATGAGTTACTGGAACCACCGTCGCATCTGCTCCACCAACGTCGGCTTCCTGCCTGCTGTGAAACGTCAGAGAGATACTTTTCCGCTCTGACGGCTACCGTGTAGCGACCACATGTCTTTGCGTTTTTTGTGGTAACTGCAATTGACAAAATCATTAGTTTCTGGGTACAAATGACCGGAGCAGCCTGCTCTTGGCTTTCAGATTCTGCGTCTCCATATCCAAAGAATAACCGATCCTCTCAAAATGCGGCAAACCGTTTCCGCATTTCCTCGTCTGACAGTTTTCCCTGCTCCGCCAAGTCCAGCACCTTCTGGGCCTGTGATAAAGTGGCGTTCCACTCATCCCTGCTGATTTTTCCCCTCTGCTTTCTCGCCTTCAAACGGTTGTAGACCTTCCGGTACTCCACACCCGCCGGACTCAGTCCCGTGGGATGGTTCGCCTTTCTGTGTGCACCGACCTTGCGGCAGGTGCGCTCTGTCTCGCCGGGCGCGACACGATTGCAGTAGCAGGTGTTGTACCCGGCGGTCAGCAGAAAATATCGTCCACAGTTGTGACAGCGGCGGGGTGCGTTGCCCACCATCAGCCCCCGGTAGAAATCCGTATAGAGAAAGTGGGAGAGATAACGAAACTCCACCTTTTCCGCCAGGAGGACTTTTCCTGCCTCCGTAGGATCTGCCGTTGGGACAAAGCAGAGCTGAGCGGGAAAGCCTTGACTGAATTCCTGCTCCGGGAAAAACAGTCCCCCTGCGGCTGCCATGTCGGTAAAGTAGACGGCGTAGGCTTCTGCGTATGCCTCGGCATTGCGCCGGGAAAGCGGCTCGAAATAGAGTTCCAGCGTCCCGTCCAGCTGTCCCCTGAAGTTCCGCAGGCTCTCTGAAAAGTATTCCAGCCCAGAGAGGAACTCCTCAAACATCCGGTGACCATCTGAATCGACGTCCAGGGTCTCTGACCACTTGGCTGAATCAGACAGAAGGGCGGGGAGTAAGTTCCAGGCTGTCTCTATATCCAGGTGCAGACTCCGATAGACCGGCAAATCAAAAATCAAATCCCAGACAGCGTTGAGCCGTTCCTGTGCGGAACGGGCGGCGCTGTCTGTTTTTTTCTGGAGCAGCATCCACACGGCAGACATAAAGCCGTCAACCCGCCGGTCGATCTCCGTCAGTATCTCGCCGTCCAGGTTCAGAACATCCGTTGTGAGCTGACCCAGTGGGAAAGCGACTCCATCCAGAAACACAGTGTCCCTGGTAAAGAAAACCGAGAATTTGTCAAAGGTGTTCTCTGCCATGCTGTTCCCTCCTGTATCCGATAGACTTTTGGCGTTTCCCCATCCTGGGCCAAATCTATTGTATGGCTGTTGATTTTGTGTTACCCTCATCATATCAGAGCAACAAGCAGAAGTCAATCAGGTATGAAGGAGGATGTAAAATGAAAGAGTCAGTCTATAAAAGCTACGATGAGCTGCCGCTGTTCCTGAATGCGGAGACAGTGGCAAGGGTGCTGGGCGTCTCGCCGTCCAGCGGGTACGAGCTGATGCATGAACAGGGCTTCCCGGCACTGCGCATCGGCAGCCGCATCGTGATTCCCAAGGAGGCGTTCATCCGTTGGGTGGAGGAGCACACAGGAGGTACAGCGTGAAAAGATACGATCTCTATTCCAAGCACGACCCCACCAAGAATTTTTCTCCTCTGCCCAATGAGGTGTTCTACCTGGGGCTGTCCTACGGCGCCATTGCGGTCTACGGTTACCTGATGCACATCGAGGACAGGAAAACCTTCCAGTCCTACGCCAGCTACAACACCATCGGCAGAGCGGTGAAGATGAGCGCCAACACCGTGCGAAAGTACGTGCTGGAGTTGGAGGACAAGCGCCTCATCCGCACAGAGTCCACCACCGTCGTCACCAGAGACGGGCGCAAGCGCAACGGCACACTGCGCTACCACATCCGCCCCATCCGTGAAGCGGTGGATCACTACCACGAGCGGCAGCTCAGTCAACTGGAGCTGGACACAGAACGACAGAAAGCACAGGCCCGATTGTCGCGGCTGTGTGCGGCACAGGGGCCGCTCCCGACCACAGAGCGGCCCGCGACACCCCCAACAGCAGAACGCGGTGTGTCGGGGCTGTGCGGCCCGGTGTGCAAAGTGGGTGGCCTCAGCGATTTTCAAAACGGTCAGGTGAACCGGGGGGTCGAAAAAAGTGCAGGATAAAGGCGTGGCGCCTTGCGCCGCCACGCCGGGTCACACCGGCCCGCAATGCGGGCCGGGAGAGGGGAAACGCCGAAGCTTGGAACCGTTTGCGGTACATTTTAAGAAAAACTGTGCAAATCGCAGAATGGCATCAAATTCCCCGGCGTGGCATTGGATATGGCATTGATAAGGGCGCAAACTCTACTGCCGCAAGGAAAATTCAGGCATTACAGGTGGCGAAAGCCCCGAAAAACACAGTTTTGGAGGATAACATCATGGCAGAAGAAAAAGTGAGATTTCAGATGAGAATTGATCCGGATACCGACCGGAAGATCAAAGCGGCGATGCCGCTGGCGAACTGCCGCAGTCAAAATGAGTTCGTGGAAAAAGCTCTGCGGTTCTACTGCGACTACCTGACGGCGGGAGACAGCACAGCTGTAGCGCCTATGTACATGTCCGCTATCCGCGGTACAGTGCAGGACTCGGAGAACCGCGTCTGCCGTCTGCTCTTCAAGCTGGCGGTGGAGCAGGACATGGTGATGAATGTGCTGGCGGCGGGGATGGAGATTCCCGATGAACAGCTCAAGGCGCTCCGTGGCCGGTGCGTCCAGAACGTGAAAAAGACCGGCGGCAGTGTCACGCTGGACGATGCGGTCCGCTACCAGAACGGCGGGCTGTAAAAAAAGTAGTAGCTATATTCTGCAAAGTGTGGTATGTGTTGGTGTTGCAAAGGAGGCAGCAGATATGAGAACGACTCTGGAGGATCTCTACTATGGCAACATCACACCCTGTGAGCAGCAGATGATACCTGGCTCAGAGCTGAAGCGGGTGATGGACCGTGTCACCAAGTACGAGGCACAGCTGATGGGACTCCTCAACGAGGAGGGTCAGCAGGCCCTCACAAGGTTCACCCGCTCCCAGCATGAGATCAACAGTATCACAGCAACCGAAAATTTCATTCTGGGCTTCCGATTGGGCGTCAGGATCATGGCCGAGTGCATGGATGACAACGACGGAGATATCCGGACTGGAGGTGAATAACAGATGGCAAAGCGCAGACCGTCCGGCGATGGCATGGTGCGCAAACGGGAGGACGGACGCTGGGAGGGCCGCATCGTGGTGGGCCACAAGGAGAACGGCGAGTCCATCTTCCGCTACGTCTCCGCCAAAAGTCAGAAGGCCCTGATGAAAAAGCTGCACCAGAGCATCCAGGAGTACCGGGATGTGGACCTGAGCGAGGACAGCCGGATGTCTCTGGGGGAGTGGCTGGACCGCTGGCTGGAGGAGTACGTCTCGCCCGTGGTGCGTGAGTCCACGCTGAAGGGTTACCGGCAGTACATCGAGTGCTACATCAAGCCCCGGCTGGGGGACAGGCCGGTGTGCAAGGTGACTGCCGCTGACGTGCAGGCCTTGTACCGGGAGGTGCAAAAGAACGGGCGCAAGACCGAGCATCCCGAGTACGGGTACGCGCTCTCCGGCTCTACCGTCCGCAGTCTCCACGGTGTGCTCCACCAGGCCATGGACGCGGCGGTGCGGGAGCGGCTCACGGCGAGAAACCCCACCGAGGGCATCACGCTCCCCAAAAAGAAAGCCTCCGCCAAGCAGATTCTCAACGACGAGCAGCTGGAGCGGTTCATGGAGGAAATCAAGAAGGACCCGGTCTGGCACGACTTCTTCTACACTGAGCTGACCACCGGGATGCGTCGGGGTGAGATCTGCGGGCTGATGTGGTCCGACTTCGACGGGAAGAAGAGGACGCTGACGGTGCGCCGGACGCTCCACCAGCGCAAGGGCGGCGGGCTGACCACCGGCGAGACCAAGACGGGAAAGGGCCGGCGCACCATCACCCTGCCTCCCAGCACGGCCCAGCTGCTGCGGGAACGGAGGAGAGGCTCCTGCTCCCAGTGGATCTTTCCTAACCCTCTCCGCCCGGAGGACCCGGTCAATCCCGGCAGGGCCTACAGCCGCCTGAAGACCCTGCTGAAAAGTGCCGGCCTGCCCGGCATCCGGTTCCATGACCTGCGCCACACCTTCGCCACTCATGCCCTGACCAGCGGCGTGGACGCCAAAACCCTCTCCGGCATCCTGGGCCACACCAAGGCGTCCTTCACTCTGGACACCTACACCCACGTCACCGGGGATATGCACCGCCGGGCGGCGGAGATCGTGGGTGGCTTTCTGGACGACATTATGGTGAGGGGGTGAGAGTATGGCGAAAAAGCGGAAGAAGGGTGAGGGAACGCTCCGTCAGAGAAAGGACGGACGGTGGGAGGGCCGGGTGGTTATTGGATACGACGACGGCGGCAATCACAAGACAAAGAATGTGCTGGCTAAGACCAAGAAAGAGTGCGCAGAGAAGCTGGAACAGCTGAAAGCGGCCCAGGGCGGTTCCGGGCCGATGAAGGTCAGGTCGGAGATGCGGTTCGGGGACTGGCTGGACTTCTGGTATCAGAGTTACTCCAAGCCGGCCTTGCGGCACACCACCCAACTGAGCTACGAGAACTGGATTTACCTCCACGCCATTCCGGGCGTGGGGGACATCCCGCTGAACAAGCTGTCCCAGTCCGACCTCCAGCAGTTCTTCACCGAGTTGAAGAAAGGCGGGCGGATCAACAATGTGGAGCGTCACGGTGCGGGAATGGCGGATCGCTCGGTACGCAGCTGTCACGCGGTGTGTCAGATGGCGCTGGACCGGGCGGTGAAGGAGGGGCTCATCCGAACCAACCCGGCCATCGGCTGCAAGCTGCCGCCTCTACGGGAGAAGGAAATGAAAATACTGACCAAAGAGGAAATTCGGCGCTTCCTGATCCAGGCCAAGATGGAGGGAATGTACGAACTGTTTCTCCTGGAACTGACCACGGGGATGCGCCGGGGTGAGCTGCTGGCCCTGCAATGGACCGACCTGGATTTCAAGACAGGCCGGCTCCGTATCAGCAGACAGGTGTATTCGGTCAACGGCAGACTGGAGGTCAATGAACCCAAAACTAAGGCCGCCGTCCGCACCATCATTCTGCCGCCTGCCATGGTGGAACTGCTGGCGGAGTACAAGGCGCAGGTATTCTCGGAGTGGATGTTCCCCTCCCGCATCAAGCCAAAGCAGCCTGTGGACCCAGGCTATGTCCGCAAGCGTCTGCAAGTCATTCTGGAGCGGGCCGGGTGCAAAAGGGTGAGGTTTCATGATCTCCGTCACACCTTCGCTACCATGTCCCTGGAGAACGGTATGGATGTGAAAACCCTGTCCGCCATCATCGGGCATGTCTCCTCCGCCACCACGCTGAACATCTATACCCATATCACCGGCGAGATGCAGCGGAACGCGGCTCGAAATATTGACCAGGGCATCGCCGGGGTGGAGGTACAGGAACAGGGCGAAGTGGAACAGGAGGAAGCCGTTCCTCCTGTGGAGTTTACGCCGTACCGTCCCCCTCACCGCAGACCGGGGACGGGCTGCATCAGCCAAATCAATGACCACCTGTGGGAGGGCCGCTACTCGCCCAAGTGGATCGACGGCAAAAAACACGCCCGCAACATCTACGCCCACACCCGCGAGGAGTGCGAGGAAAAGCTGGCAGCGCTGATCGTTCAGATGAAACGGGAACTGGCAGAGCTGAAAGCGGCACAGGCGGCGAGAATGTCCTCCAGATATTGAGGTGCCATTACCAAAGATAGGACAGCGGATCAAGGTGATTTGCTGTCCTTTTCTGAGGCAGGGGCAATTTGTGCAGATGGAGTCTGCATAAATTCTTTTCTTCTTGATAAACGACCGATGCCGTGATATGCTTGGTTTGTTCATTCATTCAGATTTGATGGGGGTGAAGTCGTGGAGGAGCAGCGATTTACAAAACGGGATTGGACCCTTTTCCGCAGTAAAATCGGCAGCTGGCAGGAGGCCTGCATGGGCAGGCTATGCGATGAATACATAGAACTGCTGAGCGGCGATGGTGATCCGTCAGAAAAATTCTGGAAGCTGGATAAGCGGATAAGAAGTGACAAAAGAAATCCAGGCGTCCAGCTAGAAATGACCCGGACAAATTTTATCTACAACATCATTGCGCTTATCAACAATGATGTAGTCAGCATAGAAGGTTTGGAAGATTTCAGTGATGAGCTGAAGGGAGCTGTAAACGCCTTTCTTGAGCGGCAAACCTGGGACTATTCAGATGAAGCGTAACTTCAGGCCGCTGAGTGCGAGCCGGATCGCTCCCAATTGGAACAAAAAATCAAAAGGGAGTTTTATTGGACACCTCCTGTTGTAAGCTGGAAGTACAATACGAGATGCCATAGTAAAAGGAGGATGTCCTATGAAACGTAAAATCGGTTTTTGGAGTGAGATTCAAAGAGATACCGACGATATTACCCGGCCCAAGGAGGAGGCTCCGGTTTCCGCGCCGAAAAAGTCCCTGGTGCAGGTCTATTTCCCTAAACGGGGGATGAACCTGTCCTACTACAACGACCAGTTCGACCTCCAGGTGGGAGACACCGTCTATGTGGACGGTAAGCTGGAGGGCCTGCGGGGGCGTGTGACCGCTGTGAACTACAGCTTTAAAATCAAGCTCTCCGATTACAAGCGGGTGATCGCCGTGGCGGACACCCACATCTCCGGAGAACTCCGCATGGCTGGCTCCCACCTGGTGGCCTTTGATCCCCAAACGATCCCCTACGAGAAAATCATCACCTGGTTCAAGGCCCCGGACAAAGAGGATGACGTCTACGTGTCCGGCAGCGATGACCACGGCTTCCGGTTGGACGACCTCAGCGGGATGAAGGTCACCGGCGCCATTGCGGAGCGTGGACACGACTACTATACAGACAACCGGGTGGTCTACCTCTGTACAGAGCACGGCCATGGGCGGGGAATTGTGGAGGGCACTTCCCCTTACGAGATCGAGTTTGATTACGGCGGCGGGGAGATCAAAAATCTCACCTGCAGCTGCTACTGCAGCTACCCCTGCAAGCACGCGTTTGCCGCCATGCTCCAGCTGCGGGAGACGCTGAAGCTGCTGGAGGAACAGGACGGCTTTGATTGGACTGAGGGCGGCTATGCTGCGGTGATCAGTCAAGGCGCTTTTTTCTCCTTTGCTGTGGACGGAAAAACAACCGGCAGTTTTGTGCTTCCGTAATGTCGGTGTACACCGCAAAGATTGCATCGCCATATCCAATGAATAAGGGCGGCGGGCCTGCGTGACAGCCCGCCGCCCGAAAATTTTCTGAAACCCGTCTGTGGTATTTCTGTGGTCAAAAGAAAAATCACCCCAGTTTTCACTGAGGTGATTTCCTTATTGGTGGAGCGGCCGCAACCAACGGTGAACACTCCGCATGACTTGAAACCGCTACCTCAAAGTGTTCCTCTATCTCGTCCAGCAGAATATCGTCAATGGTGATCGGCCTGTCTCCGCCGTTGAGAATCAGAGTCATTCTGTCGTCATAGAGGTAGATTGCCCGCAGAAAGATATTTACCATCCCCCGGCGGTTGTTCTCGTCGTTGACATCTCCCCGCTTCAGCGAGTAGAGAAATGCTTTGATCTGTGGAGCGGTAAATGTGACCTGTTTCCCCATCTCAATGGCAAGCTGACCTTGCAGATCGTCCTTTTCTCGCTTGCGCTTCTCAATGCGTTCGGTCATCATATCCACCGCCTGCCCACGCTCCAACGCTTTCCAGAGGTTTTCTATGGCAGCGTCCGCCTCTTGAATTGCCGCCTTGATGCGCTTGATAGCGGAACTGTCATAGTCGGCCTCACAAGCGGCGGCAACTGCAAGGGCAATTTTTTCAATGTTGCTGTCTGTCAGCAGCTTGCGGCACTCCAAAACAACCCTGTCCTCGATTTTCTGCTTGTTGACAACTTTCTTCCGGCAAGTCTTTTTCTTGGCGCTCTTGCAGGCATAATAGCGGTAGGCCGTCCCGGATTTCCCTGTGCCGCCGTAGCCGGTCATCATCTCCCGGCAGTAGCCGCAGAACAGTTTCGTTGTCAACAGATATTCTTCCCGCCCTCTGGAACGGGCGGGAGCTTTTTTGTTGCGGTCAAGGACGTACTGTACCCGCTGAAAAAGCTCGTCCTCAATGATGCGGGGCATACCGCCCGGCGTTTCCGTGTCCTTGTAGATGTAACAGCCGATGTATCGTTTATTCCTCAAAAGGCGGTGCAGACTATTTTTGTTGAACTCTTTACCTTGGGAGGTTTTGACCTGCTTTGCATTGAGATATTTCGTGATTTCAGCGACGGTTTTTCCACTGGCGTACATCTCGAAAATCTCCCGAACAACAGCGGCCCCATCCGGGTCAACATGAAAACGGCGTTCCTCGTCCACATAGTAGCCAAGGCCCGGATTACTCCCGTTGCTCAAACACTTTTCAGCATTGATGTCCATACCCCGCCGTATCTTTTGGGACAGCTCCGCCGAATAATACTCGGCCATGCTCTCCAACACGCCCTCCACCAAAATGCCGCTGGCGTCGTCGCTGATGTTCTCCCTTGCGGAGATCACCCGAACACCGTTCTTTTTCAGCTTGGCCTTGTTGATGGCGCTGTCATAGCGGTTCCGGGCAAAGCGGTCAAGCTGATAGACAAGAACGCCCTCAAAAACGTGTTTGTCGCTGTCGGCAATCATGCGCTGGAACTCGGCCCGGCTGTCCGTTGTGCCGCTCTGCGCCCGGTCGATGTACTCACCAATCACAATATGTCCGTTGTTCTTGGCGAACTCGTAGCAGGTTTGAAGCTGGCCCTCGATGGACTGTTCTGTCTGGCTGTGGCTGGAATATCGGGCGTAAATTACGATGTTCACTCTTTCACCTCCTCCAGCATTTCAACGATGGCCTTTTTCAAGCGGTCATTCAAGGGCGAGGCTGGGTCAAAGCACATCTCCACAAACCGCCTCATGTCCTTATCTTCCTCCAGAATTTTGGGCTTGTACTCGTACAGCTTGCCCTGGGGCTTTTCAGTGCGGCAGCAAAGATAGTCCATCGACACATCGAAGTAATCCGCATACCAGATCAGCACTTTGATGGGAGCGGCGGAGTAGCCTGTTTCGTATCGATTGATGGTAGCCTGGGGGATGCCAGCGATTTTTCCAAATTTGGCTTGGGATAACCCGATGCCCTCCCGAAGCGTTCTCATTCTTTTGCCTATATCGCTCAAATTGCTCACCTCCTGTCGTACTGATAGTATAGCAGAAAGTGATGCTATTGTCAATCCATATTATGAATCATTAAGAAAGGAGATGTGAATACCATGCCGGTATTTCATGTCAAGAAAACCACGGATTACACCGTCATGTCCAACCACCACCTGCGGGACAAATCCCTGTCCCTGAAAGCCAAAGGTCTGCTATCGCAAATCCTCTCGCTGCCGGAAGAATGGGACTACACCCTGCAAGGGCTGGCCTACATCAACCGGGAGCAGATTGACGCCATCCGTCAGGCCGTCCATGAGTTGGAGCGGGCCGGATATATCGTGCGGACGAGAGAACGAGACAGCCAGGGGCGGCTGCGGGGAGCGGAGTACATCATCTACGAAGAACCCCAGCCGCCGTCCAGTCAACCGGCATTGGAATAACCAACATCGGGAAATCCGATGTTGGAAAATCCTATGTAGGTAAATCCGACGCAATAAAATAAAGATATAAGTAAATAAAGAAAAATCAAGTAAAGATTTATCAATTACCCATTCCTTTCCTATCCTTTCCCCTACCCCCTCCCTTGGAGGACAAGCGGCAAAGCCACCGGAAGGGAATGGAACGGAAACGAAAAGCGAGATGTCAAATAGCAGCGGGGATTATCGTGAACATTATCTGACCCGCAGAAACCGTACAGACGCGAAGCGGGTGTACGGTTTCTGCGGGTGTCACAAGAGGGCCTGCGGCCCTCTTGTGTGACAGCACAGTTTTACAGTCCAGCAGGAGCCAGGACAGGATCGCCGGTGTGTCGGCTTCCCGCCCTGGCTTTTTTGCGTCTATCTGTACGCCGTTAGAGGCCCGTTTTGGT
>CAJTKE010000009.1 GCA_910576865.1 uncultured Oscillibacter sp. | reverse complement strand
GAGCAGCCCCAGCGGTCCATGGCCAGCAGCGCCATCTCCGGCTCCGGCTTTCCGATGACCTTGGGCCTCCGGCCCGTGGCCCGGAAGAGCATCTCGCACACCGAGCCGCAGTCCGGCACGGAGCCCCAGGCCGTGGGGCACACCCAGTCGGGATTGGTGGCGATGAAGTCCACCTTCGGGTCCCCCAGCAGGATGCAGGCGTCCTCCAGCTTCTGAAAGGTCAGCTCCGTGTCGAAGCCGCAGACCAGGAGGGAAATTCCCTCCTCTCGTTTGTCCGTGATCCGAAAGCCCGCTTCCCGGAGCTGCTGGCGGAAGGTCCGGGTGCCGAAGGCGTAGATCAGGGCGTCGTCATACCTTCCCCGGAGATACCAGATCAGGGCGTCGGTGGAGGTGAGGAAATCCTCCTCCACCGCGTCGATGCCCATGTTCCGCAGGCGTTCCACATAGGCCGTCACGCCTCTGGAGGAGTTGTTGGTGGCGAAGAGATACCTGCCGCCCTTTTCCCGCACCCGGCGGAGAAAGTCCAGCGTCCCGTCAAAAAGCCGGTCCCCCAGATAGATGGTGCCGTCCATGTCCAGGAGGAAGAGCTTTTTCCTCGTGAGATCGATCATCGCTTACAGCCGGGCCACGCCGGATTTCCGCGCGGCCTCGGCCACGGCCTTGGCGACCGCCGGGCCCACCCGCTTGTCGAAGGCCTTGGGAATGATGTAGTCGGCGTTCAGCTCCTCCTCGGAGATCAGGCCCGCCAGGGCCTCGGCGGCGGCCATTTTCATCTCCTCGTTGATGTCGCTGGCCCGCACGTCGAAGGTCCCCCGGAACACGCCGGGGAAGGCCAGGACGTTGTTGATCTGGTTGGGGTAGTCGCTCCGGCCGGTGGAGACCACAGCCGCGCCGCCGGCCTTGGCGTCGTCGGGGAAGATCTCCGGCGTGGGATTGGCGCAGGCGAAGACAATGGCGTCCTTGTTCATGGTCTTGACCATCTCCGTGGTGACGGTCCCCGGGGCGGAGACGCCGATGAACACGTCCGCCCCCACGAGAGCGTCGGCCAGGGTCCCGGGCTTCTTCTCCAGGTTCGTCACCTGGGCCATTTCCTCCTTGATCCAGTTCAGGCCCTCCCGTCCCTGGTAGATGGCGCCCTTCCGGTCGCACATGGTGACGTTTTTAAAGCCGGCGGACAGCAGCAGCCTGACGATGGAGATGGCGGCGGCGCCCGCACCGGAGGTGACCACCTTCACATCTTCCTTTTTCTTGCCCACGACCTTCAGCGCGTTGGTCAGGCCCGCCAGGGTGATGATGGCGGTTCCGTGCTGGTCGTCGTGGAAGATGGGGATGTCGCACTTTTCCTTCAGCTTCCGCTCGATCTCAAAGCACCGGGGGGCGGCGATGTCCTCCAGGTTGATGCCGCCGAAGGAGCCGGACATCAGCCAGACCGCGTTGACGAATTCGTCCACGTCATGGGTTTTGACGCAGAGAGGGAAGGCGTCCACGCCGCCGAAGGCCTTGAAGAGGACGCACTTGCCTTCCATGACGGGCATGCCCGCCTCGGGGCCGATGTCCCCCAGACCCAGGACGGCGGAGCCGTCGGTGATGACGGCGCAGAGGTTGTGCCGCCGGGTGAGCTCATAGCTTTTGCTGATGTCCTTCTGAATCTCCAGGCAGGGCTGGGCCACGCCGGGGGTGTAGGCCAGGGACAGGTCGTCCTTGGTCTCCACGGGCACCGTGGCGATGACCTCAATCTTTCCCTTCCACTCGCCGTGGAGCCGCAGGGATTCCTTCGCGTAATCCATGATATTCGTTCCTCCTGATTATTTCTGATCCTCGAAGGGGAAGTGATAGGGCAGGCCCAGCTTGTCCCGGACCTCCAGGATTTCCTTCTGAACGGAGTCGCCGACGGGCACGCCCTTGTCCTTCCGGTCCTGCCAGGCCAGCCACTCCTTCTCTCCGGCGGTGTAGATGCGCTCCGCGCCGGCGGCCTTCCGGGAGGCCCGGAGCCCCCGGCAGATGTCGCCGGCGGTCTTCTTGAAGGTGTCCAGGCCCATGAAGAACTCGGGGTTGATGACGAAGAAGAAGTGGCCCAGGCGGTACATCCGGTTGCTGCCGTCGGGGGCCTTGCCGCTGAGGTCCTTCAGGAAGGGGCCTCCCGCCAGGGCGGCGGAGAGGATTTCCACGATGGTGGTGAAGCCATAGCCCTTGTAGCCGCCGGTGGCCTCACCCGCGCCGCCGATGGAAACCAGCGCGCACTTTCCGGCCCGCATGTCCTTGAGAATCTGGCCGGAGTCGGTCATGGTGCCGCCGTCGGCGGTGACCACCAGCCCCGCCGGCGTCTCGTGCCCGATGCGCTGATAATACTCAATCTTGCCGTTTTGAATGGTGGAGGTGGCGCAGTCGAAGTTGAAGGGGAATTCCTCGTCCGTGGGCATGGTGAAGGTCAGGGGGTTCGTGCCCATCATGGGCTCCACGCCCCAGGTGGGAGCCACGGAGGGCCGGGCGTTGGTGCCCGTAATGCCGATCATGCCGGCTTTTTCCGCCATGGTGGTCCAGTAGCCCGCGATACCGTAATGGGTGGAGTTGAAGACGGCGCCGCCCGCCATGCCGTATTTTCCGGCTTTTTCAATCAGCATTTCCATCATGTGGTAGCTGGCCACCATGCCCATTCCGTTGTTGGCGTCCATCACCACCGTGGTGGGGGTGTCTTTCACGATGTCCATTTTGGTCTCCGGGAGCAGGGTCCCATTGACAATCCGGTCAATATAAATGGGCTTGAAACGGTTGCAGCCGTGGCTCTCAATGCCCCGGCGGTCGGATTCCAAGAGGACGTCGGCGCAGATTTTCGCGTCGGCCTCAGGAACGCCGTAGCCCTTGAAGGCGTCGATGAGGAAGCTGTTCATCAGGTCCCAGGATACATAGGGTCTTGTCTCCATGATACCAATCTCCTTTTCCAATTTTTGAAATTTTATATATGCAAAAAGAGCGCAATAACCACACCATACTGGGCAGTTATCACACTCGTCTCACATACTCTATGGAGTAAGCTGTCATCAGCATGTACAGTATAGCAGAACCTTGTAAGGAATGCAAGAATCATTTTTCCAATATTCAATGGTAATTGTATATTTTAGACAAAGCCTTACTCCGGCAATCGGTTTGCCCGTCTGGCCAAGTGAGAACCGCCGTTCCGGAAACGTTTGCGCGCATGATTTTTTGTGCAACACAGAAAAATTTGGAAGGGCCGCGGCGGCGGTCAGGGCCCGGTTTCCATATCAAAGAGCTCCCGCTTTTCGGCGGAACGCCTGAAAAGCGGGAGCTGCTCATTTTCGTTGCGCGGCGGCGGGCGCCTTTACCGCGCCGTCCTTGTGGACCACGGCGAACTCCCCGCCGCCTCACTCCACAACGGTGAAGGAACCCGTCAGCTCCTTCAGCTTCTCCCACGCGGCCCGGCCTCCGGGGGTGACCTCTTCGGCCCGGAAGCCGCCGCCGTCCAGCTCGTGGACAAAGCCCTCATAGTAGGATTTCCCTTCTTCGCTTCCGCCGGACAGGTACCCCGCCAGGGACAGCAGAATCTCGTCCCGCTCCCCCTCGCTCCGCTCCGCCAGCTGGTTGAGGAAATACCCGGACTGGGGCCACATGATCTTCGCCAGGGTCTCGCCGTCCAGGTCCGTCATGCGCAAAAGCCCCTGGTCCATCAGCGCGTTCACCATATCCGACAGAAACAACTCCATGCCGGGGGAGCAGTCGTTTTCCATGGTGGAATACAGGAAGGTTCGTTCCCCGTTCTCCTCCAGCCGGAAGTACAGGTAGTCGCAGCCCGGGTAGCCGATCATGCACCAGCCGTCCTCCCCCATGTAGGACCCGCCCGCCAGCATCACCCGGTCCGGCGTCGTGGTGTGGGTCTCATAGCTGACGTTCCAGATTTCCAGACGGAGTTTCCCCGCCGTCTCGTACCAGGGTCCCTCCAGGCCGGTGAGCCGCCAGTCGTCCCAGACCACGTTCCCGGGGCCGAAGTTTTCCTCGTCGTACTTCCCGGAACCGTCGGTGCCGTAGCCCTCCGCCGCCAGGGCCTGAAGCCGTGTGTCCACGAACAGCGCCGCCTGCCGCAGCACGTCCGCCGGGGCGTCGATGCCGTTTTTGATACGGTCCGTGTAGCCGCCCTCGTCCTTGTAAATCCGCAGGTTCTCCCCGTCGAAGAACAGCGTCCGGAAGCCGAGGGCCGTGGTATCGGCCCTCTCCAGGGGGACCTCCACGGCCATGGAGAGGCACCGGGCGTCCGGGTCCCAGAAGCCGGATTCCAGATACCCCGCCTCGGGCCACGCGTCGTGGATGAGGGCGTACAAATCCGCCTCGTACAGGGTCCCGTCCCGCCGGAAGAAGAGCCGGGAGAGGTTCCAGCCGTCGGTGGCCGCCAGCTCCTCCGTTCCGTCCCCGTCCAGGTCCGCCGCGGTCACATTGCCCAGGGCCCGGAGGAGCAGGGAGGGCGTGCCGTCCTCCGCGAAGGCGTAATAGTCGTTGATCTCGCCGTAGGAGTTCTCAACCAGCCGGCCGAAGTAGGAGATCCGGAGGCCGATGTTCTCCTGTCCAAAGAAGCCCAGGTCCACGAAGGACTCCACATTGCCCTCCGCCGTCCAGTTCTCGGAGTACTCCCGGGGGAAGGTCAGAAAGCAGTTCCGCACATCCCCGGGCCCCTCCACGGCGGCATAGACATTGCCGTCGGTGGAGCGGTAGATTTCCACGTGGACGCTGTCCCGGCCGCTCATCCCCGGCACAAAGATATGGCTGCAAAGAAGCTCCGCCAGGTCGCCGGTATGGGGCTCCACCGTCACCGCCTCCGGCTTGTAGGGCTCCACGCCGTCCAGGGGAATGATGAGCTCCGGCTCCCAGGCCGGGTAGGCCGTGGGGATGACGGGCGGGTTTTCATTCCAGCCCCAGTACCAGTTGCTCAGGAAGTGGTAGCCGCCGTCCGTCTGCGGCTCCAGCGTCACGCAGGCCGGGCCGGAGGAGACCATGTTCATCTCACCGTTCCCGCTGCTGAACCTTGGGAAGACGTCGCCCTCGTAGTACAGGAGGATGTTTCCGTCCTTCCACTCCCCGGAGGTGAAGATAACCCTGCCGGAGTTTGTGTCGCCGTGGAAGAAGTAATAGGCGTCGTATTCCTCCAGGTACGTGAATTGGTCCAGGCCCACCTGGTCCGTGTCCTCCAGACCAAGGCCCAGGTGCTCCCGCAAAGCCGCGTCCATCCCGGCGGTGGTACACTTGGTGAGATCGACCTGTCCGCCCCCCGCGGCTTGGCGCTCCTCCTCCGTAACCTCCATGGGGTCTCCGGTGCCGTTGTAGAAGAGCTGGAAGAGGTCGATTTGTTTATAGTCCTCCGGCGTCTCCACGGCCTGGACCAGGAACTGGTTGCGGAGGTTGAAGCCGTTCTCGTTGTTGAAGACCTCGGTGTTGAAATACGCCAGCTCCTCCGCCGTCAGGGGGCCGTCCTCGTGGGTCTCTGGAGTCTTCGTCTTCGCGAAGGAGCAGGCGCACACCAGCACCGCCAGAACCACGGACAGCGCCGCCGCCCAGAACCAGCGCTTCGGGGCCCGGGCGATGCGGCTCACCCGCTCCCGGAGGCTCCGCCTGTCCCCGGTCATGGTGGTGGCGCAGCGCAGCAGGTCCCCAGGGCCCGGCCTGGCGGTGATGAGGGCCAGGAGGGTGTTCCCGTAGGCCCGGCGCTCGCCGTCGCCCAGAGCCTTCAGCGCCCCCTCGTCACAGGCCAGCTCCGCGTCCCGGCGGCTGAGGACCGCCGCCAGCCACACCAGCGGGTTCCACCAGTGGACGGCCAGGGCCGCGCACCGCAGTACCGACCAGATGTGGTCCCCGTGGCGGAAGTGGGTGGCCTCGTGGGCCAGCACGTGGCGGAGCATTCCCGGCTCCGCCGCCGCCTCCGGGGTGACGTACACCGCCGGGCGGAGGACGCCGAACAGGCAGGGGGAGGGCAGTCCCGCCGCCGTGTAGACCCGCGGGGGGCAGTCCGCCGCCAGGGGGACCCGGATCCGCCGCAGCCGCCGGGCGAAGCGGACATTCGAGATCAGAAACGCCGCCGCCATCGCCGCCGTTCCCGCCAGCCAGACGCCGCCCGCCGCCGCCTCCGGGCTGAGGCGGGCCTCCGGAGCGGCGGCCGTCTCCACCGGGGCGGCGTTTGGAACCGGACGGTCCGGCTCCCCTCCGCCGGAGGGCGGGATTTCCGCCGCCGGGGTCCTCCGCGGCGCGGGGAGGGTCTGCACCGTCCGCGGCTCCGGCAGCACCCGGGGCGCCTCCACCGGGGCGGTGTAGAACTGCCCCGGCACCAGCAGCCGCGCCAGCACCAGCGCCCACAGGGCGTACCGCACCCGGGCGCCGATCCGCCGCCCGAACGCCGCCCGGAGAAACAGCACCGCGGCGGTCAGCGCCGAGGCCGTCAGCACCCAATTCCACAAAAACGCTCTCATTGTCCGCCGCCTTTCTCCGCCTGATCCAGAATGGCCCGCAGCTCCGTGATCTCCTCCGAGGACAGCTCCCGCCGCTGGGCCATGGCGCTCATCATCATTCCCACGCTGCCCTGATACACCCGGTCCAGGAAGCTGCGGGTCTCCGCCACCTCCGCCTGCCGCCGGTCCACCAGGGGCACGTAGGCCTTTCCCCGCCCCACCTGCTCACAGCGCACCAGGCCCTTGGCCTCCATGCGGTGCAGGGTTGTGATGGTGGTGCTCCTGGCCCAGCCCACCGTCCGCTCCAGCTCGCCGGAAAGCTGCATCACCGTCCGGGGACTCTCCTCCCACAGGCGGTTCAGGACGTTCCACTCGCTGGAAGTCAGCTTCATCCGCTCCATGCTCCACGCCTCCTTGTCTACATTGTAGACACAGTGTAGCACGTCAGGTCGACATTGTCAACAAAACAAAAGTTACAGTCCGGAAACAGCGCGGAAAAACCGGGCCCCGTCATGGGGCCCGGTACGCGGGTCAGGCGCTCAGAAAGGGATGCTGCCCTCGTGGCTTCCGTTGATGACGTAGTAAGCCATGCGCTCCTCCGGCTTGACATACAGCCTCAGCTCCGTCACCAGGGCGCGTTTTTTCACGCTGTGGAACTCGGCCTTCGCGGCCTCCTCCAGGGCGGAGACGTCCACCTCGGCGCTCTGGTACTGCACGAACACCTGCGGCTTCAGATGGCTGGCCTTTTCCTTTTCGGCGGCCCGGAGCTTCGCCGCCGCCGCCTTTTCCGCCGCCGTCATGGGCCGTCTGCCCGGACGCTTCTTCTCCGTCGTTTCGACGACGGCTTCCTCGTTCGCCTTCTTTTTCATAAACACCTCCGAAAATAAAAGAAATCTTTGATGTAATTATATCCGCTTTTGACATGAATTGCAACATTTATTTCCGCTTTTTCCCGATTGGTCAAAAGGGGAAGGCCCGTCCGCGAAAAACGGACGGGCCTGGCGAAGGCGTTCAAAGCTCCAGGTCCTCCAGGGAGGGGGTGACGCCCCGTTCCACATAAAGGCTGGAAAACCGGTTCGACAGGGTCAGCCGCTCCTCGTCCCCGAGGCCCAGCACGGCCCCCAGGCAGGCGGCGGCGTTGAAGTGGTCGCCGGCCCCGGTGGAGATTCTGGGCGACGGGATGAAGCGGGTGGCCTGCCGGGTGACGCCCCGGGGCGTGCAGAGCAGGCTCTCGCGCAGCGTGTGAATCAGCACCTCAGTGATGCCGAACCGCTCCCGCAGGGCCTCGCCCACTTGGGACAGCTCCGCCGCCTCCAGCCGGACGGCCCGCGCCGTGACCAGCGCCTCGTTCTCGTTGAGGCTGAGGAGGGCCGTCCGCTTTTCGGCGAAGCGGCCGATCAGGGACAGCACCGCCTCCAGCTCCCCGGCGGAGCGCCGGGTGCAGTCACACAGGTCGAAGAACGCCCAGCGCGCTCTCTGCGCCGGGGCGTCCGCCAGACTCTCCTGATAGACGCGCTCCCACAGGGCCTGGGAGAAGGGGAGCTCGCTCCAGTTCAGCAGGGCCAGCAGGTCCGACTCCGCGAACAGCTTCGGGGCGGTTCCGCCGGTGGCGTCCTGCACAAGCCGCCAGGGGTCGGCGGGGAGATGGTACTGCGGCGCCAGGAAGACCTTCCCGTCCTGGAATTCCAGGCAGGTGGATTCCCCGGGGGCGGCGAAGGAGTACAGCCGGCAGGGCATTTCCTGAAACAGGGGGCCGGGAGCTCCCTCCCCCAGCATCCCGACGCAGGTGACGTCCAGCCCCAGCAGCCCGGCGGCCCGGGACACGTAGGGCAGATTTCCCCCCAGCTGCCGGGCCTGGATTTTCAGCTCCAGGGAGCAGCTTTTTTCCGCCTGGGCGGTCAGGTACTCGCCGAAGGAGCGGATCGTGGGGAAGCAGACCTCGGGACGGTCCCCGTCGGCGGTCTCCCGGACCACGCGGGCGATGGTGTCCACGAAGCCGTCAAAGCCCGTCACGACGCGTTTGGAGGCGATCTCCGCCCTCCGGTCAAGGAGATGGAGCCCCATGGCTCACAGCCTGGCGGCGGCGTCCGCGTCCAGCACCACATAGCAGTCGGGGTGGTTCTGGAGAACGCTGGCGGGCACGGAGCTTGTCACGGGCCCGGTGAGAGCCTTTTGAATGATATCGGCCTTGTGGGCGCCGTTGGCGATGAGGATCACCCGCTCCGCCGCCATGATCTGGCGGATTCCCTGGGAGATGCCGTGGGTGGGGTGGAATTTCTCGCCGAAGTACTTGCCCATGACCTGCTTCGTGACGTCGGACAGGGGGACGATGTGGGCGTCCAGGTCAAAGGAGACCCCGTCCTCGTTGAAGCCCAGGTGGCCGTTCATGCCGATGCCCAGGACGGAGACGGTCAGGGGGCCGTATTGGGCGAAATACGCGTTCAGCGCGTCCCGCTCCGCCTCCATGTCCCCGGCCGCGCCGTTGATGATGTGGCAGGCGGCGAAGGGCTTGTCCAGGCGGGCCAGGAGCTCCTGGCTGTTGAACAGGCCGCAGGAGCCCTCGTCGGTGTTGGAGAGGCCCACCCACTCGTCCAGGGAGACGTAGTGGGCCCGGGACAGGTCCACCTCGCCCCGGTTCGCCATGTCCGCGAAGGCGTGGACGGTGCCCAGGGGCGTCTCGCCGCCGGCGAAGCTCAGCAGGCCGTCGGGACGCCGGCGCAGACCCTCCGCGGCCAGCTCCGCGGCCTTGCGGCTCATCTCCTCATAGTCTTTGCATACGATGATTTCCATAACAGCTTCCTCCTTCTCAGTCTCACTCGATCATCCCGATCTCTCTCAGATAGGAGAGATTGCGGCAGGCGGAGGCGAACGCCTTTTCGTTGGACGCCTTGGGCATGTCGGACTCCACGACGCCGATTCCCTCAAAATGGATGTCCTCCAGGGCCTGCCTCACCGCCTTGAAATCGATGATGCCGTCGGGGAGGTCGCACATGACGTCAATGTCGAAGGCGGTGTCAGAGTCCAGGTGTTCCCGCTGAACGCGGGCGTACACCTCTCCGTCCACCTGCTTGAAGTGGAGGTACTTGACGCGTTCGGCATAGCGGCGGATGAAATCCGGGACGCTGGGGTCCCCGTGCCGCCCGTTTCCGTTCACATAGGCGTGGTGGCCGGTGTCAAAGCAGAGGTTCAGCCCGGTGGCGTCCAGCAGGCGGACGATCTCCTCCTCCGTCTCGATGAGGGACTTGATGTGGGGGTGATAGACGGTCATCAGGCCGAATTCCCTCCGGGTGAACTCCCCCAGCTCCCGGAACATGGCGTGGTATTTGTTCCAGACGGCGGGGGTGTATCCGGCCTTCTTCTCGCTGTACCGGCCCACGTCGGACTCGTCCATGGTGACCAGATACTTTCCGCCCATGGAGGCCACCCGGGCGCAGAGCTTCTCAACGGCGGGGCGGAAGTCGTCAAACTTCTCGTACTGGTCGAAGCGGTAGCAGGCCGTGCCGGAGGCCGCCTCCAGTCCCCGGCGGGACAGCTCCTCCCGCAGGGCCTCCCGGTCCTCGGGCAGATAGCCGTCGGGCCCCAGCTCCAGGGCCTTGTAGCCGGCCTCCCGGGCCTGGTCCAGGAACAGCCGGGCCGGCGTCCCGGAGGGGGTGCCGTCGGCGTACCAGACGCCCCAGGAGCAGGGGGCGGTGGCGATTTTGATGTGCATGGCTCAGGCCTCCTTCTGCTTCCGCAGGACCCGGATGATCTCCCGGAACAGCTTCAGGTCGTCCACGGCGTCCTCCAGGGTGGTCTTGGGCTGCGTGCCGGTGGTGACGCACTGGTGGAACAGGTCCAGCTCCGTCTGGAAGGCGTCGTGGAAGTCGGGGCCATAGGAGATGGTCCGGGTGTCCTTGTCATTGGACTCGATGACCTGGACGGAGGCGGGCTGGTAGCGGATATAGGGGGTCTCGTACTTGACGAGGATTTTGCGGGTGTTCTGGAAGATTTCGATGGCGGCGTCAAACTGGACGATGTTCTGGTTGTTCACCAGCTCATAGGTGGCCAGGAAGCCGTCGAACTCCATGACGATGATGACGTGCTGCCCCCCGGCGGCGGTGGTGACGGAGTGGATTTTCTTGGGGAGGCCGTACAGCTCCCGCACGGCGGCGAAGGAGTGGCAGCCCAGGCCCGTCATCATCTGGTAGGTGACGCGCTCCTCGTCGGTGGCGCCGGCGCCGATGGCCCGGTCCAGGTGGGCCCGGCGGCGCTCCCGGCCCTCGGCGATGACCTCGGCGGGGACGTCCTTGGGATAAAAGATGGGGCGGGTCTGGCCGATATAGAAGGGGCCCTCGCAGATGATGTCCCGGAAGCGCAGGTACTCGGTCTTCATGGGCGTCTCCTCCAGCAGCTCCTTGGCCTTCAGGAAGGGCCCGGCGTAGCGGCGCATGTAGCCCACCATGACGGTCTGCTTGGGATACCGCTTTTTCAGCTCGATGAGCTCCTCCAGCTCCTCCAGGCAGAGGGTGACGGGCTTCTCCACGAACACATGCAGGCCGCGCTTCAGGGCCCGGGCGGCGTACTCGCCGTGGTACTGGTCCGGGGAGAGGATGAGGACCGCGTCAATGTCGGCCCGCTCGATGAGCTCCACGGCGTCCAGATACCCGGCGGCGATGTGGTACTTTTCGCGGATGAACTCCACCAGGGACGGCGCCACGTCGGAAACCGCCGTGATCCGGTACTTGCCGCACAGGTCCTGCAGAATGGGCAGGTGCATGAGCTGGGAGACCTCGCCGAGGCCGATGACACCAAGTTTGATCATAAAAAACCTCCAAAATGAATCGTGATGGGAAAGGATACCGCGCCTCCGGCCATGGTCAGCCCTTGACCGAGCCGGCGGTGAGACTGGAAACCACCTGCTCCTGGAAGACGGCGAAGACGAGGATGGACGGGATCACCGCGATGGTCACGGCGGCGAACATGGCGGTGTAGTTGAAGCTGAACTGAGCGGTGAAATAGCTCAGGGACAGGGGGAGCGTCCGGGCGTCCTGCCCGTTGGTCAGCATCAGCGCGAAGGTGAACTCGTTCCAGGAGTTCAGGAACGTCAGAACCGCCGCGGAGGTCAGCCCCCCCTTGGCGCAGGGCATCATGATCTGGAAGAAGGTCCGCAGGAATCCGGCCCCGTCCAGATAGGCGGCCTCCTCCAGCGCCCGGGGAATGGACTGGAAGGTGCCCCGGAGAATCAGCAGGGACATGGGCATGTTGATGGCGGTGTAGACCAGGATCAGGCCCATCTTCGTGTCGTACAGCCCCATGGAGTTGACCACGCTGTAGACGGGCTGGAGCAGCGCGGTGGTGGGCACCACCAGGGACAAAGACAGGATGAAGTACAGCAGGTTCTTCCCCCGGAACCGGGTGCGGGCGAACACATAGGCCGCCATGGCCAGGAACAGCACGTTCAGCACGGTGGTGATGACCGTGATGACCACGCTGTTCCCGAAATACTTGAGAATCGGGGAGATGGTCAGCGCCGCGACATATCCGTCGGGGCTCAGGCTGGAGGGCAGGCCGACGCCGTTGGAGAGGATCTCCGCGTTGGTCTTGAAGGAGGACATGATGACCCAGGCGATGGGGAACAGGGCCACCAGCGTGCACAGACCCATGAACAGATACTTGCCGATGAACGCCGCCCGCTCTTTCGCGGTGAGGTTGCGAAAAGATGTACGCATATCAGGCTTCCCTCGCTTCCAATCAATAGTCGTCTTCGTTGGTCCGGAGCAGCCGGTTGATGATGGTCATGACCACCGCTCCCAGCAGGATGATCACCACGCCGATGGTGTTGGCGTATCCGTAGTTGTTTTCCGATTTGTAGACTCCGTACAGCAGCAGCGGCAGGTTCGTGGTGGCCTTTCCGGGACCGCCGTTGGTGGTGACATAGATCAGGTCGAACATCTGCAGCATGTAGGTCGCCGCCATGACCATGGTGGTGGCGATGATCTTGCGCAGCAGGGGCAGGACCACGAATTTGTCCATCTGGAAGCCGGTGGCGCCGTCCACCTTGGCGGCCTCCAGGACGGACTCGTCGATGGACAGGGCCTCCGCCAGGACCAGCGTCGTGGTGTACCCGGCGAAGAGCAGCCACACCAGCGTCACGGAGGGGAAGGCCGTGCCGCTCTCGTTCAGCCAGTTGTGGGTCAGGCTCTCCAGGCCGATTCCCCGGAGAATGGAGTTCACCACGCCGTACTGGGGGTTGAAGATGTTCAGGAAGATCATGCCCACGGCGGCGTTGGAGATGATGTTGGGGATCATGTAGGCGGTGCGGACAAACTTCCAGCCTCTGGGCTTTTTGTACAGCACCAGGGCCAGGGACACGCCCAGGGCCACATGGAGCGTGCAGTGGATGAGAATCCAGATGATCGTGTGCAGAAGCGACGTTCCAAAGGCCGGGTCCTGGAACATCTGGACATAGTTCTTCAGGCCGATGAAGGTCATGCCGTTTCCGGTCAGCCGGTAGTCAAACAGGGACGTGAAGAACACCATGACCAGCGGGATCGCGTAAATCAGCAGGAAAAGGACCACCGCGGGCAGCAGAAACAGTATGATCCATCCCTTTTTGGTTCGCATGGGACCACTCCTTTATTCGTTTTACCATATCGCGAAAAGACGGAGAAAGGGCCCGCCTGAAGGACAGGCGGGCCCGGCTGCTCAGTTCTTGGCGGCAGCGTCGGTCATGGCCTGGCAGAAACCGGCGGCATCCAGTTCGCCGGAGTGCAGGCGCGGCAGCTCCTGGCTGATGACATCCAGCAGATTGGAGAACATGGTGGCCTGCATGTTGTCGGTACTGACGGAGGCCTTGGACGCCTTGTCCAGGAACTCGGCCAGCAGGGGGTACCGCTCCTGGGCGGTGGCCGTAATCTCGACGGTGGGCGAGGCGGGGACCATGCCCTGCATCTCCACGCCCAGCTGCTGCGCGTGGGCGGAGGTGAGGAACTTCACCATCTCAATGGCGGCCTCCTCCACCTTGGGGTCGTCCTGCTTGGTGACGATGTAGCCCTGGATGGGGGCGTCGTACACGAAGCCGTCGGGATAGATGGCCACGCCCACTTTTTCCGCGAAGTCCGCGGTGGTCTTGGTGGTGTCGGAGAAGTCTCCGATCATCCAGGGGCCGTTGGCGATCATGGCCGCCTGTCCGGACAGGAAGTTGTTGGCGGCGTTTTCATACTTGCCTCCGATGGCGTCCAGGGTGGTGTACTCCTGGAGCATCTTCTGGATTTTCTCCGCGGAGGAGATCAGCTCCGGCGTGCTGTAGTCCCGGGGATTCATCGTCTGCATGAAGGCGAGGCCGTCGGGGCCGGCGGTGGCGGTCATGGCGCCCCACCACAGCTGGGTGACCCAGGCGGAGTCGGCGGTATCCAGGGCCATGGGGGTGATGCCGGCGGCCTTCAGGGTCTCGCACTGCTGGAACAGCTCGTCCCAGGTGGCGGCGGGGGCGTCAATGCCGGCCTGGGCGAACAGCTCCTTGTTGTAGAAGTAGCCCACCTGGGAGCCCTCCACGGAGGAGGCGTAGATCTTCCCGTCCCGGCTGTTGGTGACGAGGGAGGCGTCGGAGTACAGGGCCTTCCACTCGGCGTCGGCCTCCACGTAGGGGGTCAGGTCCACGGCCAGGTCCTTGGCCAGGACCAGGTCCAGCAGATTGTAGCCCGCGCCGTAAATCACGGGGGGCAGGTCGCCGGTGCCCAGCTGGACCTTGATCTTGTCCACATAGTTGGCGTCGCCGGGCACATCTTCCTTGACGATCTGATATTTTCCGGCATAGGTCTCATTGAACTCGGCGATCAGCTGGTCCACCACGGGGGCGGCGGTGTTCACGCCGCACTGGAACGTGGGGTAGTTGATGACCACGACGCCGTCCCCCGCCGCGGGGGCCTCGGCCTTTTGGGAGCCGCAGCCGCTGAGAAGTCCGGCCAGCATGGCGGCCAGCAGGGCAAACGCGAAGAGTCTTTTTTTCATCATCCAGAACCTCCTGCAAATTTTGGGGCGGCGGACCGCCCTCTCTTGCTGATCATTATAGGGAACCGGCCTCCGGAAGACAATTCCACCCGTGGGGAATGTCTGGACTTTTCTTGCCGGATATTTTTCCTGCGGGAGGCGCGGCGGGGGAATACGGACTTTTCTTGCCGGATCAGCAGGATTATTTTGTCCAGTTTCGGAATGCGGCGGATGTTTGCTAAAACTTGGACAACCGGCCGGGCCTGTGATATAATGCTGTTCAGCGTATCCGCGCCCGGAAAGGAGGACCGAGGATGAACGCCAAGAAGAGACCCTCGCTGACCCTGCTGTGCCTGGCCCTCTGCTGTCTCTTTGTGCTGATTCCCTCCGTCTGCGCCACGTTTTACTTTTACCGCACCGTCTCCGCCGAGATGGAGGACAACGCCCGCGAGACCGTGGGCCTGTACCTGGACCGGACCCAGGAGTCCGCCGGGGCGGTCCTGAACACGCTGCGCAACGGCATCTACTACCTGATGAGCGACCCCACCGTGCAGGGCTACATGCGGACGGACACGTCCCTGGACCAGATGACCCGCTCCCAGATTGAAAAGCAGTTCAGCCGGGTCCTCTCCCTCAGCACGGCCCTGCGGCAGAACGCGATGACCGGCATCTATCTGGTGCGGGGAAGCGGCGAGTTCATCCCCGTGCAGCAGGACGGAATCTTCCGGGGGGCCAGCGTGCGCATCCGCAAGGTGTACGAGCAGCTGCGAAACGCCAACTCGGCCCGGGAGCTGTACCTCATGCCCGAGGACGCGGAGCACAGCTATCTGGTGACGGACTATCTGAACCTGGACACCATGCGCCCCATCGGCAAGATCATCATCGAGCTGCGGACCGCCGACCTGATCGACACCAGCTACATCGAGTCGGTGTACGGGGGCGCGGAGGTCTATTTCAGCCGGATGGACGGCCAAGTCCTGTACGGCGGCGGCATGGAGTCCCCCACCCACGCCCCCGCCGGGTACTCCGGAGACCTGTACCACCAGGGCTGCCGCCTGACGCCCTACCGGCTGCAGCTGGACGTGTTCGTCCCCAGGGCGGACATCGTCCGCTCCCTGCGGGAGGCGGTGACGCTGTACGTGGGCTTCACGGCGGTCGTCCTGCTGCTGACGCTGGTGATCGCCGCGTTCGTCTACTGGCGCCAGCTGCGCCCCCTGCACAGCATGGTGGACACCGTGAACCGCATGGCCACCGGGGACCTCTCCGCCCGGATGGAGGCCACCGCCTACCAGGAGACGGAGCTCCTGGCCTCCGCGTTCAACAAGATGGCGGAGCGGCTGGTCAACCTCTTCGAGGAGGTCTATGAGAAGGGGCTGCTGCTCAAGCAGGCGGAGCTGGGGATGCTGGAGTCCCAGATCCGGCCCCACTTCATTTTCAATGTGCTGGAGGTGATCAACGTGCGCTGCATGGCGGCGGGGCAGTACGAGCTGTGCCGGATGGTGAGCAATCTGGCCAACCTCCTGCGGGCCAACGTGTCCAACCGGGGGCGGCAGAAGATCACCCTGGAGGAGGAGCTGCGGTACGCCCGGTACTACCTGGAGCTGCAGAAGGAGCGGTACGGGGAGAAGCTCCGCTATGAGATCGAGCTGGAGAGCCAGGACCTGCTGCGCTGCTACCTGCCGAAGCTGACGATCCAGCCCCTGGTGGAGAACAGCGTGGTCCACGGGCTGGAGAACAAGCGGGGCGGCGGCAGCGTCCGCATCAGCATCTGGGAGGAGGAGGACGGCATCGACATCCGGGTCTGGGACGACGGCGTCGGCTTTGACGCCGCGGGCCTCTTTCAGGACGGCCCCGGCGAGGAGGACCGGCACCACAACCACGTGGCCCTTCCCAACGTGCAGCGGCGCATTCAGCTGCTGTACGGCCAGGAGTACGGCCTGCGGGTGACCAGCGCCCCGGGAAGCGGGACGACGGTGCTGGTGAACCTGCCGCTGGACAGAGGCGGCGAAGTTTCAGAAAAAGGGGGCCCTCCATGCTGAAGGTCATGCTTGTAGACAACGAGGCGGCGATCCGCAAGGGCCTTGCCCATGGCATCCGGTGGGAGAACCTGGGCTGTACCGTGGCCGCCCAGGCGGAGGACGGCGAGGACGCCCTGGCCCGGATACCTCAGGCCCTGCCGGACATCGTCATCAGCGACATCCGGATGCCCGGGATGGACGGGCTCACCCTGGCGGAAGAGCTGCACCGCCGGTGGCCCCATATCAAGACCATCATCCTCACCGGCTTTCCCGACTTTTCCTATGCCCAGAAGGCCATCGCCTACCAGGTGGTGGACTTCGTGCTGAAGCCGACCTCCGTGGAGCAGCTCACCGCCGCCATTGAAAAGGCCCGGGTCCGGATTCAGGAGGAGCGGAACCAGCGGAAGCTCCGTTCCGAGCTGGCCAGCCGGTCGGAGGAGAACCTCTCCCTGCAGCAGGATATGTTCATCCGGGACCTGATCCACCGGGCGCGGCTGTCCACGCTGTATGTTTACAGCTGCATGGCGCAGCTGCAGATGGACCTGAGAAGCTATTACGTTCTCAGCCTGACCGTGGCGCCGCTGGAGCGGGAGGAGGAGACCAACTGCCTCCCGTTCCTCCAGGGGGCCCAGGCCATTCTGCGGGACAGCATCCCGGACTATAAAATCTGGTTCGTCTCGGAGGGGGATCAGGCGTGCTACGCGGTCCTCCAGGCCCCGGAGACCCAGGAGCTTCTGGCCCTGTGCGGCGAGGCGGTGGACGCGGTGGGCAGCATCCCGCGCTATCAGATGACCATCGGCATCTCCCTGCACCACACGGACCCCCTGACCCTGGCCGACGCGGCGGAGGAGGCGGAGCAGGCCAGACAGTTCGCGGATTACGCCCACCCGGAGCAGCCGGTCATAGGCTACGCCGACATCCCCACCGTGGACCAGGAGTCCATGGCGGAGACCATTCAGGTCCTCCAGCAGGTCCGGACCGCCGTGGAGCACGGGAAGCCGGACGTCGCCCAGAAGAGCCTGCAGGCGCTGTTCCGGCACATCCACATGAAAAAGCTCCCCACGGGGGAGATCCGCAGCATCTATATCAGCGTCTACAATTTCTGCAGCACGCAGCTCTTCTGGAACCGGGACACGGAGAACATCTCCGGCAGCCTGTCCGCGCTGCAGGCCCTGCTGCAAAGCGGGTCCATCCGGGAGCTGGAGGAATACCTGTGCGCCTTCGTGGACCTGCTGTACCAGCAGCGGGACTATCGTCTGGAGAGCCCGGAGGACCTGATCAAGGCGGTCCGGCACCATATTCAGCAGCACTATATGGAGGAGTTGACCCTGGAGGCCCTGGCGGACAAGGTGCATCTGAGCCCCAGCTACCTCAGCAAGCTGTTCAAGCGGGAGACGGGGGAGAACCTGAGCGTCTATATCCAGGGCGTCCGCATCCGGCAGGCGAAGATCCTCCTCCGGACCACGGACCTCAAGACCTACGAGGTGGCGGAGCGGGTCGGCATCTCCGATCCCGTCTACTTCTCCCGCACCTTCAAGAAAATCACCGGCATGAAGCCCAAGGATTTCCGCCACGCGGAGTGAATCCCCGTCCGGGCCGGGGCGCCCCTGCTGGAGGTGAAGGGCTGACCTCCGGCCCCCCGGAGGCGGACGCCTCCTTCCCGCGCCATGCTTCATCCCTCTTTTCCGCGGGTTACGCAAGCCAAACTTGTTGCATTTCTCCACGGCGTCTGCTATAATCATTGGGTCCGGTTCCCATGGTTTATCCTGGGTATCCGTTTTCCGAACACGCGCCGAAGGGCGGGCGGCTTTGTCCGCGCGCCCGGAGGGGCGGTCATCTTGGGAGGGAAGAGACATGAAGGCGAAAAAGAAAGAGGCCCGGAGGGGCCGGGGCATCACGGGGAAGCTGGTGTCGGCCATCGTGGCCAGCGTTGTCATCGGAATGGCGGCCCTGCTGGGCGTGGTCTATTCCCAGATGTCCAACACGCTGCTGGAGCGCAGCGAGGACCTGCTTCAGGCCACCACCGACAAGACGCTCCAGGAGACCAGGGCGTGGATGAACCGCACGCTGGCCATGCTGGAGACTCAGCGGGACACGGTCCAGTACGAGGACATGGACGTCCCCGCCATGCGGGATTACATCAAGCACACGGTGGGCCGGAACGAGGCCTATCCCGCCGGGCTGTACATCGCGCTGACCGACGGCTCGCTGTACCACGCCTCTTTTGTGCCGGGCCCGGAGTTTGACGCCACGGCCAAGAGCTGGTATCAGGACGGCCTGCGCTCCCAGGATTTCATTCTGGGCGACGTTTACTTCGACGAGGACAGCCAGTCTTATGTGGTGGGCGCCTCCGGCGTGCTGACGGACCGGAACGGCAGGGTCCGGGGCGTCGCCGCCGCGGACGTGTACCTGGATTCCATTTCCAAGATTGTCAGCGGCGTCCGGATTGAGGACACCGGCGGCATCTTCCTGGTGGACACCCGGACGGACACCATCATCGGCCACCGGGACAGCACCATCACGGGGCAGGCCCTGAGTGAGCTCAGCGGCGGTATGTACGCCTACGCCGCCGAACAGATCCGCCAGGGAAAGACCGGCCTCACCGTTTATCAGGGTACATATGTCCAGGTGGCGAATGTCCCGGACAGCGACTGGACGGCGGTGGCCTACGTCTCCCGGGGGGAGGTGCTTCGGGAGCTGAACAGCCTGACCGTCAGCATGCTGGTGGTGGCGGTTCTGGCGGTCCTGGCGCTGATTTTCCTGGTGGCTGTCCAGGTCCGGCGCATCATCGGCCGGCCGGTCCGGGAGCTGAGCCTGGCGGCGACCCGCATCGCCGGGGGCGAGCTGGACCAGACGATCACCTATCACTCCAGAGACGAGCTGGGCGTCCTGGCGGACGACTTCAATCAGGTCACGCTCCGGCTCCGGGAGTACGTGATTTACATCAACGAGATTTCGGAGAAGCTGCGGGAGATCGCGTCGGGGAATCTGGCCTTCACGCTGGAGAATGAGTACACCGGCGAGTTCGAGAAGATCAAGACCGCCCTGGAAGAAATCTCCCGCTCCCTGAACGACGCCATGGGCCAGCTTCGCGCCGCCTCCAGGGATGTCGCCGCCGGGGCGGAGCAGGTGTCCAACGGCGCCATGACCCTCTCCCAGGGCTCCACGGAGCAGGCCGCGGAGGTGGACACGCTGGTGGGCCACATCAACGCCGTGTCCGACAGCGTCCACAACGTCGCCCAGGGCGCGCAGCGGGCCAGCGGCATCTCCCGGGAGGTGAAGGACGGCCTTCTGGAGAGCAGCGAAAAGATGCAGAACATGACCCAGGTGATCCGCCGGGTCAGCGACAAGTCCTCGGAAATCCACCAGATCGTGAAGACCATCGAGGACATCGCCTTCCAGACCAACATCCTGGCCCTGAACGCCGCTGTGGAGGCCGCCCGGGCCGGCGCCGCCGGCAAGGGCTTCGCCGTGGTGGCGGACGAGGTCCGCTCCCTGGCCAGCAAATCCTCCGAGGCGGCCCAGAGGACGACCGTGCTCCTGAACCAGACGGTGGAGTCCATGGATGAAGGCGTGCAGGCGGCGCAGGACACGGCGGACTCCGTGCTGAAGGTGGTCGCCCGCGCCGAGGAGATGGAGAAGCTGATCGACGACATCGCGGACTACACCCGGCAGCAGGACGAGGACGCCGCCCAGATCACCCACGGAATCGAACAGATTTCCGCCGTGGTCCAGAGCAACGTGGCCACGTCCGAGGCCAGCGCCGCCGCCAGTGAGGAGCTGGCCAGCCAGGCCGCCATGCTGCGGGAGCTGGTGGCGAGGTTCCATCTGCGGGAACAGGAAACCTGACAAAATCGCGTTGGAGCGCGGGACCTTCGTCCCGCGCTCCTTTGGCGTGTGGGGAATCAAAAGAGGGCGCGGCGCGCCGCCGTCTCCGCCGGAGGCCTCCTCCCGTCCAGCAGGGCCACGGCCACGTCGTTGACGTTGGTCCCCGTGGGGCCGGTCACCACCAGTCCCCCCACGGCCTCCAGGGCGTGATAGGCGTCGTTCTCCCGCAGCGCGGCGCACACGTCCAGGCCCCGGGCCTCCAGCGCCGCCAGGGTTTCGCCGTCCACATAGCCCCCGGCGGCGTCCGTGGGGCCGTCGGTGCCGTCGCTGCCCACGGAGAACAGCGCCGCCCCCTCCAGTCCGGCGATGCCGGGGGCGGCGGCCAGGGCCAGCTCCTGGTTCCGGCCCCCCAGGCCCCGGCCGGCGACATGGACCACCGTCTCGCCCCCGGCGATGAAGGCCAGCCGTTTCCCGTCCCCGGCGTGGGTCCTCAGCACGCTGGCCAGGAAGCTCCCGGCCTCCCTGGCCTCGCAGCAGAGCCGGTCCGTCAGCGGAACGGGCTCGTAGCCCAGAGCCCGGCACTGCCTCGCGGCGGCGGCGCAGAGCTCCCGGACGCTGCCGGTGATCCGGGTGGAGACGTTGGGCAGCTCCTTGGGCGTCTCCCGCCCCAGAAGGGCCCGGGCCCCGTCCGACAGGCGCAGGCCGTATTTTTCCGCCACGGCCAGGGCCTGGGCGCAGGTGGAGGCGTCCGGGCAGGCGGGCCCGCTGGCGATCATGTCCAGGGGGTCCCCCAGAATGTCGCTGAGGACCACGCTGAACACCCGGGCCGGGGCGCAGGCCAGAGCGAAGCGCCCGCCCTTCACGCCGCTGAGCCGCTTGCGGACGGTGTTCATCTCCACGATGTCCGCCCCGGAGGCCAGAAGCCGCTTCGTGATATCCTGAAGCTCCTCCCCGGGAATCAGGGGCCGCTCAAACAGGGCGCTGCCGCCGCCGGAGAGGAGGAACAGCACGGAGTCCTCCGACCTCAGGCCCTCCACCAGCTCCAGGGCCCGCTCCGTGGCGGCGAAGCCGTTTTCGTCCGGGACTGGGTGCCCCGCCTCATGGCAGCGGACGCCGGGGATTTCCCCCATGACGTGGCCGTACTTCGTCACCACCACGCCGCCGTCCACATGGCCCAGGGCGTCCACCGCGGCCCGGGCCATCCGCCACGCCGCCTTCCCGGCGGCCACCAGCAGGGTCCGCCCTCCCGCCGGGCGGAAATCCTCCAGCGCCCGCCGGACCGCCTCGTCGGGCAGGACGGCCCCCAGGCTGGCGGAGATGATCCGGTCCGCGTCCCCTCTCAGCTTCTGATCCATACGCGCGTCCCTCCTTTTGAAATGCCCGCTCCCCGGTTTTCAGGCGGACCGTCCCGCCTCAGGAACAGGCGCCGTTCCTGCTCTGGGACATGCAGACCCGCAGCTCCCGCTGGGCCCGGTGGTACTGCCCGGCGCTGAAGGCGGCCTTGCCCCGCCGGATGGAGAGCACGCCGTCCTTCACCAGCTGGGAAAGCGTCCGGTTGATGGTCTTCTCCGTCAGGCCCACCTCCTCGCTGATCTGCCGGCGGGTCTTGCCCACCACCGCCTGTCCCGTGGTCCGGACGCCCTGGTCCTCCGCCTGGCGGACCAGGTATTTCAGCAGCACGTACTTGGCGGAGTAGAACAGCCGCTCCCCCCGGTTGTAGCTGGAGCAGTACAGCTTCGCGGCCACGTGGCGGCTGACGGCCCGGAGGAGCCCGATATCCCGCCGGAGCCACGCGTCGAAGGTCTCCGCCGGCAGAGAGGCCACCAGGCAGTCCGTCACCGTCTCAATGGTCACGGAGGTGACGGCGGCCTCCGCCAGCAGGGTCACCTCCCCGATGAAGGACACCGCCTCGTTCATCTCGATCATGAAGACATTGCCGTTTTCAAATTCGTTCACCACCCGGAAGGTTCCCCGCAGCAGGATGCCGATGCGCTCCAGGGGGCTGTCCTTCTGGTGGATGAGGGTGTGGGCGGGGCAGGTCTTGAGCTGAAACCCGCCGTCCAGGTCCTCCGGAATCTGAGCCGTGAAGTCCCTCAGGCCCGGGGCCAGCTCCAGCAGTTCGGCGTAGCGCATGGCGGTCCCTCCTTTTCCGTCTTCCGGCGTTTTCCACGGAAAAACGCCCCATGAAACCATGATAACACGGTTTCATGGGGCGCACAAGGGCATTTCTTTACTTCCAGCTCCGGAGCCACGGCTGCTGTTCAAACAGCCGCTCCGCCTCCCGGCGGACCCGCTCCCGGTCGATGGTCAGCAGCTCCCGGTCTTTCATCAGGAGCTTTCCCCCCACGATGGAGTGCCGCACGTCGGCGCCGCTGGCGCTCTCCACCAGGGTGTGGACCAGATTCTGGGTGGGCCAGAGGTGGGGCGCGTCGGTGTCCAGGGCGATGAGGTCCGCCGCCGCGCCGGCTTCGATGACCCCCAGGCCCGGCTCCATCAGCGCCGCAGCCCCGCCCCGGGTGGCCATGGTCAGAAGCGTCTCGGCGGGCATGACGCGGGAGTCCGCCGTCCCCACGCCCCGGGTGACGTTCTGGACGCCCCGGAACAGGCGCATCTCCCGGAAGAGGTCCAGCCCGCCGTGGGCGGAGCCGTCGGTGCCCAGGCCCACGGGGACCCCGGCGGCCAGGAGCTGGGGCGTGGGGGGCACGCCCTTGCCGCAGTTGGAGAAGGGGCAGTGGGCCACCCGTACCCGCCGCCGGGCCATGACGGCGATCTCCTCCTGGCTCAAAAAGATGCAGTGGGGGGCGGTCATGGGGGCCTCCAGCAGGCCCTCCCGCTCCAGCCAGACGAAGGGGCGCTCGCCATGGCGCTCGATGAAGTCCGTCACCTCGCTGGCGTACTCGTTCATGTGGGTCTCCATCGGGACGCCGTCTTCCGCCGCCGCCTGGAACACCGCCCGGAGCAGCTCCTCGCTGACGGCGGTGGGGGTGGTGACGGAGTAGATGGGCTTCAAAAGGCCGGTGAGGGCGTTTTTCATGGACCGCAGGCGCTCCACCGCCGCCGGGACCGAGGGGGCCCGGAGGCTCTCGGGGCAGAAGGGGTTGTCGTTGGTCATGACGCTGAGACGGCCCCGGAGGCCCGCCTTTTCATAGACTCCGGCGTAAATTTCCGGATACTTCCCCCCGGCGTCCACGAAGCCGGTGGTGCCGCAGGAGATCATCTCCATGGCGGCCAGCTCCGCGCTGAGGCGGGAGCTCTCCTCATCCAGGCGGCTCTCGAAGGGGACGTTGACCCGCTTCCAGATGACGGGCTTCTCGTCCAGCAGGCGGCCCCGGAGGAGCTGCTGGCTGGTGTGGAGGTGCCCGTCCACCAGACCGGGCATCCAGAGGAGCCGGGCGCCGGAGAGAACCGTATCCGCCTGATAGCGGCAGGCGCTTTGATCCACGATGTCCAGAATGAGGCCGTCCTTCACGGCGATGGCCTTCCCGGAGACGATGGTCTGATCCGGGGAGAGATAGCGGGCGTCGGTGAGAAGCAGGTCGCAGCGAAAATCATTCGGCATGGGAAAACCCTCCTATTTCAACAGCATGAACAGGGAAAAGCAGATGGAGAACACGGCCACGCCCCGCCTCAGCAGGGACTGGGGCACATGGGCGGCGGTGACGCTGCCGGCGAAGACCCCCAGGGCGTGGCCCAGCACCGCCGCCAGCAGCATGGGGACCAGAGCGGCCAGGGACGCGCAGCGGCTTCCGTACACGGCCACGGCGGGCAGGGCGATGAACACGGAGTCCAGCAGGGCCACGCCCACCGCCGTCTTGGCGGGGACGCCCATGGCCACCAGCAGGGGCATCACCAGCACCGGCCCCCCCGCCCCGGAGAGGGCGCAGAGCAGCGCCGTGGCGAAGCCCAGGACCAGCAGGGGCAGGGGCCCCGGGAAGGCGCTTCCGGTTTCGGGGCCCTTCCGGGGCCGGAGCTCCCGGACGGCGATGGCGAGGCCGGAGAGGAACACCACGATGTAAAGCACCACCTTGACGGTCTCCGGCTCCAGCAACCCCCCCAGGGCCGCCCCCAGCAATCCCCCCGCCAGGCTTCCGGCGGAGAGGATCAGGGCGGGCCGCAGGGGCAGCTCCCCCCGGCGGTGGTAGTTCCAGGAGCCGATGGCCCCGGAGACGGCGAAGCACAGAAAGCTCAGCAGCAAAGACTCCGTGACGCCGAGGCCGCAGGCGTTCACGAACAGGATGGGCAGCAGGAAGCCCGCCACGCCGCACCAGCCGATGAAGAGGCCCACGGCGCAGCTCCCCAGGGCGGCGAGAATCAGCTCAGATGGCATGGGTCAGCCCCAGGACCACCTGGGCCACCACCAGGGACCCGAAAAAGGTGCCCGTCATGACCAGGATGGTGATGATGATCAGCTTCCAGCCCTGCTTGAAGAACATCTTCAGCTGGTTGCTGATGGACATGCCGGCGAAGGCCCCCACCATGGTCAGGGGCGCGGTGAAGTTGATCTTTCCGGCGGACCCAATGACGAACTGAGACACGGGGGACAGGGGGCAGGCGCAGAGGAGCCCCAGGATGGAGCAGTAGGCCACCGTGGGCAGCTTCAGCGGAATCACGTGGCTGAGGCCCGCGGCGCACAGGGCGATCAGCAGCAGCACCAGCACGCCGGGCAGGGACTCGGTGAAGGCCACGTCGAAGCCGATGAAGATGGCCATGTAGATGCCGTCGATGCCGGAGATGGTCTCGCTGGCGGAGGCCATGGCGGCGATCTGGCCCGCCCAGGCGGGCATGACCTCGGACAGGGCCGCCACGGCGGAGCTCATCAGAATACCCGCGCCCACGCCGGAGGCCATGCCCAGGGCGTAGGGGTGGAAGAGGCCGGTGGCCGCGGCCATGGAGGCCATGAAGCCGAAGTAGATGGTGCCCACCATGCCGCCGACGATGTACACGGAGAGGCTGCCCTGGGCCTCCGGGGAGTCCGCGCCGAACATGTCCTGCATCAGGGCCAGGTTCGTCTCCCGGTTGATGGAGTGGGTGGCGCCGATGGCCTCCCGCTTGAGGCCCAGCATCAGGGCGATGGGCATGGCCAGGAAGATGGTGCAGAGGTTGCCGAACTCCTGGAGCAGCAGGGCGGGGCCGGCGGAGATGACGATGGCGATGTTGGCCCCGGCGTTGATGCCCAGCTTGGCCACGAAGGGGAGGATGGCCACGCCCACCAGGCCGGACGCCGCCTTGACCTTCTTGTCGTCCAGGATTTTCAGCACGTTGGGCCCGGTGAGGATGCCCAGGAACAGGGCGTAGAAAATGGGGAAGATGATGAAGGCGCCCTTCCAGACGGGAATCTTGATCTGTCCGATGGAGTCCGCGATGAGGATGAAGACGAAGGCCAGCAGGTAGAGAATCCACTCTACCCCGACCCGCTCCCTCAGGGAGGCGTATGCGCGCTCGGCTTTTTTCATGGGGCCCACTCCTTTATCGTTGATGGTTCCATGATATCCCATCCCGGCCTGTCGGAAAAGGACATATGGGAAGTTTTTGAAAAAATACCGGATATGTTTTGCCAGGACCGGCTCAGCCCTTCCCGGCGGCGGACACCGCCGCCAGGATTTTCGCGCAATCCTTCTTCCCGTCCGTCTCCACGCCGCTGGAGATGTCCAGCCCGAAGGGATGGAGCCGCCGGACGGCCTCCGGGATATTCTCCGGCGTCAGCCCGCCCGCCAGCAGACAGGGCCTCGTCACGCCGCCCGCCAGGGACCAGTCGAAGGTCTCCCCGGTGCCGCGGCCGTTGTCCAGAAGCACCAGGTCCGCCGGGGAGGCGTTGGCGGCGGTCAAATCCTCCGGCCCCCGGACCTTGAAGGCCTTCCACACCGGATGCCCCGGGGCGGCGGCGCGGAGGGCGGCGATATAGGCGGCGTCCTCGTGGCCGTGGAGCTGGGCCACGGAGATGGTCCCGTCGTTCAGCAGTTCCGCCACCGTCTCCACCGGCTGGTCCACGAAGACCCCCACGGGGACAACGCCCTCCGCCAGCCCCCGGCGCAGGGCCCGGACCTGGTCCGGGGTGCGGTTCCGGTGGCTCTTGGGGAAGTTGACGATGAAGCCGCACCAGTCGGGCCGGACGGCGTTGACATATTCGATGTCACAGGGCCGGAAGAGGCCGCAGATTTTGATCTTCGTCATACCGCCGCCTCCCGCATGGCCCTCAGCAGGGCGCTCTTATCCTCCGCCCGCATCAGCGCTTCGCCTATGAGCACCGCGTCCGCGCCGGTTTTTTTCAGCGCCGCCGCGTCCTCCGGGCCGGTGACGCCGCTCTCGGCGACATACACGCACTCCGGCGGGATGAGCGCCCGGAGCCGGGCGGCGTTGGAGAAGTCCACGGAGAAGTCCCGCAGGTTCCGGTTGTTCACGCCGATGATCTCCGCCCCGGCCTCCACGGCGGAGCGGATCTCCGCCTCGTCGTGGGCCTCCGCCAGGGCGGCGAGGCCCAGACTGTGGGCCAGCTCCAGGTACCGCCCCAGGGTCCGGGTGTCCAGCAGGGCGCAGATCAGCAGCACCGCGTCCGCCCCCATGTGCCGGGCCTGATAGATCTGGTACGCGTCCACCGTGAAGTCCTTGCGGAGCATGGGCGCGGCAATCTCCCGGCGGACGGCCCGGAAAATGCCGTCGGAGCCCAGGAACCACTTGGGTTCCGTCAGGCAGGAGACGGCGTCGGCCCCGGCGGCCTGGTACGCCCGGGCGATGTCCAGACAGGGGAAGTCCTCCGCAACCACGCCCTTGGAGGGGGAGGCCTTTTTCAGCTCGCAGATGAAGCTCATGCCCGGCCTTTTCAGGGCCTCCAGGAAGCGCTTCCCGCCTCCCGGGCCGTCGGCTTGGCACAGCTCCCGCAGGGCCTCCAGGGGCAGGGCGGCTTTGTCCGCCGCCACACGCTCCCTGGCGTGGGCGGCGATGGTGTCCAGAATCGTTCCCATGCTCACCTCCTGTTGGACGCGGCCCGCACGGCCTCCAGGGCGCTCAGGGCCCGGCCGCTGTCGATGAGCTCCGCCGCCAGGGCCACGCCGCCGGCAAGGTCCTCCGCCTTGCCTCCGACATGGAGCGCCGCCCCGGCGTTCAGCAGGACCACGTCCCGCCTGGGGCCCCGCTCCTCGCCCTCCAGGATGGCCTGGGTCATGGCGGCGTTCTCCTCCGGCGTGCCGCCGGTGAGGTCCGCCTTTTCGCAGCGCTCCAGGCCGAACTGCTCCGGCGTGATCTCATAGGTCCGGCTGGTCCCCCCGCTGAACGCGCAGACGGTGGTGGGGGCGCTGAGGGAAATCTCGTCCAGCCTGTCCTGGCCGTAGACCACCATTCCCCGCTCCATGCCCAGCTTCATCAGCACCTGGGCCAGGGGCTCCGCCAGGGAGGGGTCGTAAACCCCCAGTAAAATTCTCTGAGGCCGGGCGGGGTTGGTCAGGGGCCCCAGGATGTTGAAGACCGTGCGGATGCCCAGCTCCTTCCGGATGCCGCCCACGTACTTCATGGAGGTGTGGTACTTCTGGGCGAAGAAGAAGCACATCCCCGCCTCCTTCAGCATCTCCACGCAGCGCTCCGGCTCCAGGTCGATGTTGACCCCCAGGGCCTCCAGGCAGTCGGCGGTGCCGCACCGGGAGGACGCCGCCCGGTTGCCGTGCTTGGCGATCTTCAGCCCCCCGGCGCAGGCCACGAAGGCGGAGGTGGTGGAGATGTTGAAGCTGTGGGCCCCGTCGCCCCCGGTGCCCACGATCTCCATGAGGGGCATTTCCCCCGCGTCCACACGGAGGGCGTGCTCCCGCATGGCGGCGGCGCAGCCAGTGATCTCGTCGATGGTTTCCGCCTTGGTGCTCTTGGTGGAGAGGGCCGCCAGAAACGCCGCGTTCTGGGTGGCGGAGGTCTCCCCGTTCATGATCTCGTTCATGACCTGATAGGCCTCCTGGTAGGTCAGGTCCTGTTTGTCCACGATCTTGACAATGGCTTCTTTAATCATCGTAGGTTCCTCCTTGCGTCATAAATGGATGAAATTCGACAGCATGGTCTTCCCGTCCGGGGTCAGGATGGACTCCGGATGAAACTGCACGCCGAAAATGGGATAGTCTCTGTGCCGTACCGCCATGACCCCCCCGTCCTCCGTCCGGGCAGATGGCCCCCACCAGCTGATAGAGGTTGTAGGAAAAGCTGTCGTAGTTGTCGATGAGCAGAATCATAAGTCCGCCTCCTTCTGGGCCCGCTCCAGGGCCTCCACCACGGCCCGGGCCTTGTTGACGCACTCCTGGTGCTCCCGCTCGGGGTCGGAGTCCGCCACGATGCCGGCCCCCGCCCGGACAAAGACCCGCCCGTTCTTCTTGTAGGCCAGCCGGATGGCGATGCAGGCGTCCAGGTTCCCGGCGAAGTCCAGGTAGCCCACGGCCCCGCCGTAGACGCCCCGCTTGTCGTTCTCCAGCTCGTTGATGATCTCCATGGCCCGGAGCTTCGGGGCCCCGGAGAGGGTCCCGGCGGGAAGCACCGCGTCCAGGGCGTCCAGCGCGTCCTTATCCTCCTGGAGCTCCCCCCGGACGGTGGAGCCCAGGTGCATGACGTGGGAAAACCGGAGAACCGCGAGGTACTTCTCCACCGCCACCGTGCCGAACTTGCTGACCTTCCCCAGGTCGTTCCGGCCCAGATCCACCAGCATGTTGTGCTCCGCCAGCTCCTTTTCGTCGTGGAGGAGCTCCCGCTCCAGGGCGGCGTCCTCCTCCGCCGTCTTTCCCCTGGGCCTCGTCCCGGCCAGGGGGAAGGTGCGGAGGACCCCGTCCTCCAGCTTCACCAGCGTCTCCGGGGAGGCCCCCGCCAGCTCACAGCTGTCGCTGGTGAAATAGAACATGTAAGGGGAGGGGTTTTCAGCCCGGAGCACCCGGTAGGCGTCCAGCAGGGAGCCCTCAAAGCCCGCCTCCAGCCGGTTGGACAATACCGCCTGGAAAATGTCTCCCTCCCGGATGTACGCCTTGGCCTTCTCCACCATGGCGCGATAAGCGGCCTTGTCAAAGAGGGGCGTCAGGGGCGTGGTCAGCCGCCCCGGCTGATGCTCCATGGGCCTGCCGTGCTTGAGCAGGGCGGCCATGCGCTCCAGCTCCCCGCAGGCGGCGGGATAGCTCTCGTCCAGGTCCGCCGCGTCCGCCCCGGCGATGAGGATGATCTTCTGGCGGTAGTTGTCGAAGCAGACCACCTTGTCAAAGAGCATCAGGTCCATGTCCTGGAACTTCTCCCGGTCCTGGGCGTCCAGCCTCAGGGAGGGCTCGGAGTATTTCAGGTAGTCGTAGGCGAAGTAGCCCACCAGCCCGCCGGTGAAGGGCGGCAGGCCCGGCACCCGGGGCGTCCTGTGCTCCGCCAGGAGCTTCCGGAGGAAGGGGGCCGGGTGCCGGATTTCCGTCCGCACCGTGTCCTGGTCCCGCAGCTGGAGGACGCCGTCCTTGCAGGTGACTTCCAGGGCGGGGTCATAGCCCAGGAAGGTGTATCTTCCCGCGCCCGCGCTGTCGGCGGCGGACTCCAGCAGAAAGCAGTGCCCGCTTCCGGCCCGGAGGACGCGAAGGGCCTGGATGGGGGTGATGAAGTCGGAGAGCAGCTCCCGGCTGACGGGGACGCGGCGGTAATCGCCGGAGTCCGCCAGGGCCCGGGCCTCTTCAAGTGACGGATAGTACATGGGGTTCCTCCTTCCGGGCGGGCAAAACAAAAACGCCCGCCCTTGACTTGCAGTCAGTCAAGGACGGGCGAAAATCGCTCGCGGTGCCACCTTGCTTCACGGCCCAAAGAGGCCGTGCCCTCAGCGGAGTACCAGCATACCCCCGGCAACTGACGTATGCCCACACGTCCCGGGGTACTCGGCGAAACGCCTTTGCCCGGACCCTCGGCGGTCCATTTGCCGGTCTGTTTCCCGCCCGATTCCCAGCGCCACGGGCTCTCTGTGGGGGCATGGCCGGTTTGATCTCCGCCTCAACGGTTTATGCGTGCAGTATAGCGCGGGGCGTCCCCGTTGTCAAGGGTGAATTTGAAACAAATCTTTCGGAGGCCGGGCGGGAAATTTTCTGCTTGACAACCGGCGGCGGCCGCGCTATAATGACCGCAATCTCATAAAGCAAACCGTTGAAGTGAAGGTAAAGGCCGGCGGCGCGCGCGCAGAGAGCCCGGGATGGTGGAATCCGGGCCGAGAGGCGGACGGTCACAATGGGTCACGGAGGGCGCGGCGAAAGCGGGAAGGTTCCCGCCGGTAGCCTGCGACGTCGGAGGCGGACGTTATCCTGCCGGGGGTATGCTGGTACCCCGCTGAGGGCGCGGCTTTTGCCGCGAAACAAGGTGGCACCGCGGTTTTATGACCGTCCTTGATGAAGTACATTCATCGAGGGCGGTTTTTTGCTGCCAGATTTGAGGGAGGGATTCAAAATGACGAATCAAAAGGGGCGGTTCGGCGTCCACGGGGGACAGTACATTCCCGAGACGCTGATGAACGCCGTGCTGGAGCTGGAGGCGGCCTATGAGCGCCGCAAGGCCGACCCCGCCTTCCAGGCGGAGCTGACGGAGCTCTTGAACGAGTACGCCGGGCGGCCCAGCCGGCTGTATTACGCGGAGAAGATGACCCGGGACCTGGGCGGGGCGAAGGTGTACCTGAAGCGGGAGGACCTGAACCACACCGGGGCCCACAAGATCAACAACGTCCTGGGCCAGGCCCTGCTGGCCAGGAAGATGGGCAAGACCCGCCTCATCGCCGAGACCGGCGCGGGACAGCACGGCGTGGCCACCGCCACCGCCGCCGCCCTGATGGGTATGGAGTGCGTGGTGTTCATGGGGAAGGAGGACACGGAGCGGCAGGCGCTGAACGTCTACAAGATGCGGCTCCTGGGGGCGGAGGTGGTCCCGGTGGAGACCGGCACCGGCACGCTGAAGGACGCCTGTTCCGCCGCCTTCCGGGAGTGGACCAGCCGCATCGGCGACACCCACTACTGCCTGGGCTCCGTCATGGGGCCCCACCCCTTTCCCACCATCGTCCGGGACTTCCAGGCGGTGATCTCCAGGGAGATCAAGGCCCAGCTTCTGGAAAAGGAGGGGCGGCTCCCCGACGCCGTCGTCGCCTGTGTGGGCGGCGGGTCCAACGCCATCGGGGCGTTCTACCACTTCATCGGCGACCCCTCCGTCCGCCTCATCGGCTGCGAGGCCGCCGGGCGGGGCGTGGACACCCCCGAGACCGCCGCCACCATCGCCACCGGGCGGGAGGGCATTTTCCACGGCATGAAGAGTTATTTCTGCCAGGACGAGTACGGCCAGATCGCCCCGGTGTACTCCATCTCCGCCGGGCTGGACTACCCCGGCATCGGCCCGGAGCACGCCATGCTCCACGACACGGGCCGGGCGGAGTACGTCCCCGTCACCGACGAGGAGGCGGTGGACGCTTTCGAGTACCTCAGCCGGACGGAGGGCATCATCCCCGCCATCGAGTCCGCCCACGCCCTGGCCCACGCCAGGAAGCTGGCCCCGACTATGGGGAAGGACCGGATCATCGTCGTCAACATCTCGGGCCGGGGGGACAAGGACTGCGCCGCCATCGCCCGCTACAGAGGGGAGGACCTTCATGAGTAACATTTTCAAGGCCTTTGCCGGGGGCAGGGCGTTCATCCCGTTCGTCACCTGCGGCGACCCGGACCTGGAGGCCACCGCCAGGGTGGTCCGCGCCATGGCGGAGGCCGGGGCGGACCTCATCGAGCTGGGGATTCCCTTCTCCGACCCCACCGCCGAGGGACCCGTCATCCAGGAGGCCAATGCCCGGGCCCTGGCCTCCGGGACCACCACGGACAAAATCTTCGAGTTGGTCCGGGACCTCCGGCGGGACGTGGCGGTCCCCATGGTCTTCATGACCTACGCCAATGTGGTGTTTTCCTACGGGTCCGAGCGGTTTATCGCCGCCTGCGCGGAGGCCGGCGTCGACGGCCTGATTCTCCCCGACGTGCCCTTCGAGGAGAAGGGGGACTTTGACCCCCTCTGCCGGCGGTACGGCCTGGACCTCATCTCCCTGGTGGCCCCCACCTCCGAGGACCGGATCGCCGCCATCTGCCGGGAGGCCAGCGGGTTCATCTACGTGGTCTCCAGCCTGGGGGTCACCGGCGTCCGCAGCGAGATCACCACGGACATCGGGGCCATGGTGCGGCTCATCCGGGCCAACACGGACCTGCCCTGCGCCGTGGGCTTCGGCATCTCCACGCCGGAACAGGCGAAAAACATGGCGGGCCTCTCCGACGGGGCCATCGTGGGCAGCGCCATCGTCAAGCTCATCGCCCGGTATGGCCGGGAGGCCGCGCCCCACATCGGGGACTATGCGCGGGCCATGAAGGCCGCCGTCGGGGAGGCCTGAGCCCGCGGAGGGCTTGCTGTGCCTGTCATAATCATAATAATATATATGGAACGGAACGGTCACATTGAGACAGGAGGAATTTCACCATGAGCAACATCTACACATCCGCCGACCAGCTGATCGGCAAGACGCCCCTGCTGGAGCTGGTCCACATTGAGAAGGAGGAAAACCTGGAGGCCCGAATCCTGGCGAAGCTGGAGTACCTCAACCCCGCCGGGTCCGTCAAGGACCGGGTGGCCAGGGCCATGATCGACGGCGCCGAGGCCCGGGGCCTCCTGAAACCCGGCTCCGTCATCATCGAGCCCACCTCCGGCAACACCGGCATCGGCCTGGCCTCCGTGGCGGCGGCCAGAGGGTACCGGATCATCATCGTCATGCCGGAAACCATGAGCGTGGAGCGCCGCCAGCTCATGAGGGCCTACGGCGCGGAGCTGGTCCTCACTGAGGGGGCCGGGGGCATGAAGGGGGCCATCGAAAAGGCGGAGGAGCTGGCGAAGGAGATTCCCGGCGGCTTCATCCCCGGACAGTTTGTGAACCCCGCCAACCCCGCCGCCCACAGGGCCTCCACCGGCCCGGAAATCTGGGAGGACACGGACGGGAAGGTGGACATCTTCGTGGCCGGCGTGGGCACCGGCGGCACCGTCACCGGGGTGGGGGAGTACCTGAAAGCCCGGAACCCCGCCGTCAAAATCGTGGCGGTGGAGCCCGCCGGCTCTCCCCTGCTGAGCGGGGGAAAAGCCGGGAGCCACGGCATTCAGGGCATTGGCGCGAACTTCGTCCCGGAGGTGCTGAACACCGGAATCTATGACGAGATCATCGCCGTGGAGGACGCGGACGCCTTCGCCGCCGGGAGGCTGGTGGGCCGGAAGGAGGGCGTGCTGGTGGGCATCTCCTCCGGCGCGGCGGTCCGGGCGGCCATCCAGCTGGCCAGGCGCCCCGAGAACAAGGGGAAGACCATCGTGGCCCTGCTGCCGGACACCGGGGACCGCTATCTCTCCACGCCGCTGTTCCAGGACTGAGAAGCGCAATGGAAGCCGCCCCGCAAACGCGGGGCGGCTTCCCGGCCTCCGGAACTCACTTGTGGCAGACCCTGGTGACGACGCGCCCCAGGGCGAAGAGGGCGATGGCGTTGGGGATGACCATCAGGTTGTTGAACATGTCGGTGAGCTCCCAGACCAGATCGTTGCTCATCTGGGTGCCCAGGAAGATGAACACCAGGGCGATGACGGAGTAGACGGGGACGGACTTCTTCCCGAAGAGCCAGATGTTGTTGATCTTGCCGAACAGGTTCCAGCTGAGCACCGTGGAAAAGGCGAAGAAGAACAGGCACACGGCCACGAAGACGGCGCCGAACCGCTCGCCGAAGACCACGCCGAAAGCGGTCTGGGCCAGATTCGCCTTGTTGAGAGTCTCGGTCACCGCGCCGGTGTAGCCCCCGGCCAGGGGGCCCCCCTCGGTGTAGAGGGTGGAGATGATGACCAGGGCGTTCAGGGTCAGCACCACGAAGGTGTCGATGAACACGCCGATCATGGCCACGACGCCCTGGTCGTGGGGGTCCGCCACGTTGGCCTGGGCGTGGGCGTGGGGCGTGGAGCCCATGCCCGCCTCGTTGGAGAACAGGCCCCGCTTGGCGCCCTGGCTGACGGCCTCCTTCAGCGCGTAGCCGAAGCCGCCGCCGATGATGGCCTGGGGCTGGAAGGCGTACTTGAAGATCATGCCGATGGTGGCGGGGAGATAGGAGATCCGGGCAACCAGAATCACCAGACCGCCGGCCAGGAAGATCGCCGCCATGACGGGGACGATCTTCTCCACCACGGAGGCCAGACGCTGGATGCCGCCCAGGAAGATCACGCCGCAGATCAGCACCAGCGCGGCGCCCACCGCCCAGGTGGGGACGCCGAAGGCCGTCTGGAAGGTGGAGCCGATGGAGTTGGACTGGACCATGCAGCCCATGAAGCCCAGGGCCAGAATGATGGCCACGGCGAAGAAGCCCGCCAGGAACCTGCCGAAGGCGCCCTTGAAGGCGGTGGTGATGTAGTAGACGGGGCCGCCGTAGATGGTCCCGTCCTTCTCCACGACCCGGGTCTCCAGGGCCAGGACGGCCTCGGCGTAGATGGTGGCCATGCCGAAGAAGGCGATGATCCACATCCAGAAAATCGCGCCGGGGCCTCCCGCCAGGATCGCGCCGGAGGAGCCCACGATGTTGCCGGTGCCCACCTGGGCGGCGATGGCGGTGGCCAGGGCCTGGAAGGAGCTCATGCCGCTGTCGTGCCGCCCGCCCCGCAGGGTCAGGCTGCCGAACACCCGCCTCATGCCCTCGCCGAAGCAGCGGATCTGGACGAAGCGGGTCCTGACGGAGTAAAAGAGGCCGGTGGCGATGAGCAGGAATACCAGGATGTAGTTGGACAGGTAGGTGTTGATGCCGCTGACGACGGGCATCAGGGTGGTTTCAAGCGTTTCGATCATTTCTTTTCCCTCCAAAAAAACAACGGACCGGCTGACACGCAGCCGCTCCGGAGCGGAAGGACAGACGGGCGCGCGGAGGCCCCCGCTTTTCCACTCTGTCCTTTTACCTGAGAGATTCAGCGGCAGCGCCGCCTTGCACCTTCGGTCCCCGTTTCCGGGCTTCTCCAGAGTCACATCCGTTTTCAGTCCTGTCCGCCGGGGCGGACGCCTGAGAGTTTTGCTCCTTCGGCAGGCGCGGGGCCGTTTTCCTGAAAACTTCCTATGCCGTTATTGAATTGCTGCACACTATACCACGGAAAGCCGCGGTTGTCAACCGCGTTTTACAAAATCGGCCGGCCCGGGGAAGAACCCCGGGCCGTTCCGTTTCTCATTTCAGGGCGCAGGAGGCCCAGACCGCGTTGTGGTCCGAGAGCTCCTCCCCGGTGAACGCCGCCAGGGCGCTGCCCGCCGGGGCGAAGCCGCAGTCCTCCCTCCGGGTGGAGATGGTGCGGCTCTCTCCCGCCTCCAGACCCCGGACCAGCAGCCAGTCCAGCCGCAGGTCCAGGTGCCCTCCCCCCGGCAGGGGCTTGCGCCGGGTGGGGACGGCCCGCTCCGGCAGGAGGCGGTAGCCCGCCGCCTCCGCCGCCGGGAGGCACTCCTCCCAGGCCGCCACGTCCTCCAGGCAGCGGCGCTGGAGCGGCCCGCTCCCCGCCACGGCCTGGATGGCGTCCTTGTCCCGGCCGTCGAAGGTGTTGGTGTTCAGGTCGCCCCCCAGGATGACGGGCATGCCGGGGAACATGGCCTCCGCCTCCGTCAGCACGGCCTCCAGCTGGGCCCGGCGGCCCGGGCCGTGGGTCCGGTTCTCCAGGTGGATGGTCCCCACGCCCAGGGGCCTCCCGGCCACGTCCAGCTCCGCCAGGATGGCCAGCCGCCCGCCGATGCGCCGCTGGCGGTCGAAGTACCAGTTGTACCGCTCCGGCAGGCGGACCACCCGGGCCCGCCGGACGGGCCAGCGGGAGAAGATGGCGTTGCCGTGGAAGCCCTTGGGGTCCGCGCCGTTCACCAGCTCGATGAACTCCAGGCCGAAGACCGCGTTCATCCCCAGCCGCCTCGCCAGCTCCAGGGTGGTGTTTTTTCCCCCGGAGCGGACGCAGCCGTCGTCCAGCTCGTTGGCCAGGATGACGTCAAAGGGCCGGACCTCCGGGCAGGACTCCAGAAAGTCCCCCAGCTCCTCCAGGCACACGCCCCGCTCCATGTTGAACACCAGCGCGCCCAGGGCCTCCGGCGCCCGGGCGGGAGGCGGGACCGGGTTGTAAAGCTCCGCTTTGGAAAACTGGGGAATCCTCGCCATGACCTCCGCCTGGGAGGTGTGGTCCAGCAGCGCGCCCAGGCGCTGCCGCTCCTCGTTGGGCAGTCCTTTCATTGTGTTCCTCCTTATCCTCTTCCCGCCGGCGGCTCAGACGCGGAAGCGGCGGATGAGGCTGTTCAGGATCCGCGCCTGCCGGGACAGCTCCTTGGAGACCGCCGCGCTCTTCTCCACGGCGGAGGAGTTGTCCTGGACCACCTCGGAAATCTCCCGGATGCCGCTCTCCACCAGGGCGATCATCTCCGACTGCTGGACGCTGGCGGCGGCGGATTTCGCGGCCAGATTGCGGACCTCGTCCGCCACCACGGAAAAGCCCTTTCCCGCGCTGCCGGCCCGGGCGGCCTCCACGGCGGCGTTCAGGGCCAGGATGTTGGTCTGGAAGGCGATGTCCTCGATGGTTTTGATGATGGTGCCGATCTGGGAGGAGGACTGGTCGATGTTCCGGGTGGCGGCGGTCAGCTGCTCCATTTTCGTGTCCGCCTCGGCGGCGTAGCCGGTGGCCCGGGACACCAGCTCGCTGGCGCTGCCGCAGCGCACCGTGCTGGTTTGAATCCGGGCGGTGATGGCCGTCACATTGCTCACCAGCCCGTCCACCGAGGCGGCCTGCTCCGTGGTGCCCTGGGCCAGGGACTGGGCCTCCTGGGAGACCCGGCCCGCGCTGGCGCCCACCTGACCGGCCACCTGGGAGATGTCCCGGATCACGTCCACGGCGAAATTGCCCTGGGCCATTTCCCCCAGGATGCGGCCCACGTCGTCGATGGTCTGCCGCAGGCAGCCGCAGACCCGGTGGGTGGTCCGGGCGATCATGCCGATCTCGTCGGAGCGGCCGTAGAAGGGCTCCAGCTCCTGGTCGGCGGAGAGGTTCAGGTCCCCCAGACGGCCGATGGCCCGCTCCACCACCATGAGCTCCCGCCCCTCCCGCCGCAGCAGCAGCAGGGTGAACAGGATGACGGCGGCGGCGGTCGCCGCGCACAGGGCCCCCACCCAGAGGCGCACCATCGTCACCGCGCCGTAGACCTCCGTGGCGTTGTCCCGGACCATGAAGACCCAGCCCCGGTCCCGGAGGTACTTGTAGACCACCAGCTGCCGGACGCCGTTTTCGTCCTTGTAGGAATATGTATTGGCCTGGGTGCCGCCGTCCGCCCGGATGCGCCGGATGATCTCCTGGTATCCGGCGTCGGTGGTCTCCGTGTTACAGTATAACCTGGTTTTCCCCGCATATCAAGACGCCGGAGGCCCCTGTTCCCAGGATTTTCAAAAAAGTTTTTCCCGGGCGGTTCACGCAGAAAGGGCTTGCACTCTCCCGGACAAACCAATATAATGGAAACGGCGTTCATCCCGCTTCTCCGGGGAGCGCCCGGACCTGAAGCCGTATTTTCCAGGAGGGGAGATGCCTTGCCAATGCAGATGAAAGAGCGCAGGAAGCACAGCCGGATCACCGTCAACGAACGCGCGTGGATTTATCATTTTGAGGAGAGCGCCTCCCCGTCCAATCTGGAGGACTGCCTGATCGTGGACATCAGCGAGAGCGGGGCGTGCATCCAGTGCGCCACCTGCCATCAGGAGGGCCAGCCCATCGCCTTCACCTGCCAGGAGATCATGGAAAACGGGCTCCGGCCGGTGGTCGGCGTGGTGATGTGGAGCAGGCGGCACGCCGAGGGGTGCTGGCGGCACGGCATCCAGTTCCTCGGCCTCAGCACCCAGATGCTCCGCAGAATCCAGGATCAGGTGATCCGCGCGGCCGGGAAGGGACCCGGTCCGGATGGGAAGTGAGGGACTTCCCCGTGAAAGGAAATGAAAAGAGGCCCGCCGGCTGCCGCCGGCGGGCTTTCCTTATGCCTTTTCCTGTGACAGGGCCTCCTCGAAGACCTTCAGAAGCTGTTCCTGGTGGAAGGGTTTGTCCACGAAGCCCCTGGCCCCGATGGCCCTGGCTCTTTCAAACGTGTCGTCGTACGCCAGGGAGGAGACCATCACGATCCTGGCGTCCGGATTCTGTTTCAGGATGGCCTCCGCGGCGTCCAGCCCGTCCATGCCCGGCATGATGATGTCCATGGTCACCAGATCGGGCCGTATCTCGGCGTAGCGCTGGATGGCGTCCTCGCCGCTGCGGCAGTGGACCGCGATTTCGTAATCGGTTCCCTTCAGGACATCCTCCATCTGAACCCGGACCAGCCGGGAGTCGTCCACCACCATAATGCGCCTGCTCATTTGACATACCTCCTTTATTCGGTCCCGCCGGAAGCGGCCTCATGGGCGGCGGGCACGTGATGAATCAGCTGGGCGCCCTCCCTCCGCTCGTCGGAGTAGGTGAGGATGAACTGCGCCTCCTGGCCCTCCGGCTCATGGCGCCCGTGGTAAAACACCGGCGTGCCGAAGTGGGCCGGGACCCCCGTGGCCCGGAACATCGCCCCCGCGATCCTGCCGCAGAGCACGTTGAGATACTCCTTGCTGAATTCCTCCACGTCCTCCGGCGTCACCGCGTCCTCGTGAAAGGAATTGCGGGCCATGCGGGCCAGCAGGCTGGTGTCCGCCCAGAGGGTGAGGCTGGTGCCGAAGCCCTTGTCAAAGGTGATGTGGACCGTGCAGAGGTCCTCTCCCAGGGGCTGGCCGCCCTGACGCAGGCGGACCCCGGCGGTCCGCTCCGTCACCTCCTGGAGGGCCTGGTCCAGGATCCGCTCAAGCTCTTCTTTTGTCGCGGCAGTGTTCATAGGGCACGCTCCTCCCGGCGGTTCAGTACTGTATGGGACGCTGCCGGCCCGGCTCCAGCACCCGCTGGATCCGCTCCAGCAGATCATCGGCGGCGAAGGGCTTCAGCACGTAGTCGCAGATTCCCAGCTTGATGCCCTCCATGACGGACTTCCTGTCCTCCATGCCCGTCAGCATGATCACCGGGATGTCGGCCCGGTCCTCCATGGCCCGGATGTCCCGCAGAGTCTCGAAGCCGTCCTTGGGGATCATGCGGATGTCCAGCAGGATCAGGTCGGGCTTCTCCTGCTCCAGGAACCGCAAGGCCCGGGCGCCGGAGTTGACGGTGACCACGTCGTAATATTTTTCCAGGGCGTCCGTGATCCGCAGCAAAATGGTGGCCGCGTCATCCACCGCCAGAATGCGCTTTCTGTAGCTTCTTCTTCTCGTTCCTTGCGTCATCTGCTTCCCGTCTCCTTTTCAAGTTTGCTCAGAAGCTGGTTCAACAGGGCCTCCGCGTTGTCGTCCTCATACAGCTTCAGCTGTTCCCGGATTTCCTCCAATCCGCCCGCCGCCTCCGGCGGCAGCTCATGGCGGAGGAGCTCCTCCACGATTCCGGCGCACTCCCTGGAACGGAAATGCTCCAATTCGCCCAAAGCCGTTCCCACCTGCTCCCGCAGCTCTTCGGGGGGGAGGGGAGGGAGCTTTTCCTCCGGCGGCGCGTCCTGCCGCCGCTTTTCCAGCAGCAGGCCGATGTTCTCCAGAAGCGCCTCATAGCGCTCCATCAGAATGGGGAACTGCCGGTCGATGAACGACCGGTCCCCCTGGGCGGCGGCGTTTTCGTGGGCCCGGGCCATGTTGGAAACCTCCATGGCCCCGATGTTGGCGGAGGCGCTTTTGAGCCCGTGGACCTCCACCTGATAGCGGTGAAGGTCGGAGCCCACCAGCTCCCGCAGGAGCTCCGTCTTGCGGCGGCCGTCCATATGGTAGAGCTCCAGCAGTCCGGCGAAGCCCTCCTCATCGCCAACATAATAACGGGACGCGGCGTCAATGTCAATCCCCTCGATCCGGAAAGCGCTCAGATCGGTGGAAACCGGCGGCGCCTCTTCGGCGGCCTCCTCCCGGCGCTCCTCCGGCACCCAGCGGGCCAGAAGCCGGCCCAGCTCCCGCCGGTCCAGGGGCTTGGCGATGAAATCCTGAAAGCCCTTTTCCAGGAAGCGCTCCCGCATGCCCGACATGGCGTTGGCCGTCAGGGCGATGATGGCGGGGGCGGTTCCGTTCTCCCCGCAGTCCCGGCGGATGATCTCCGCCGCCTCGATGCCGTCCATGACGGGCATCATGTGGTCCATGAAGATGATGTCATACCGGTTCTGGCGCACCAGGTCGATGGCCTCCTGCCCGCTTTCGGCCTCGGTGAGGTCGAAGGCGTAGTTTTTCAAGAAGCCCCGGGCCACCTTGCGGTTGATCAGGTTGTCGTCCACCAGGAGGACCTTCACGTCCGGGGCGGTGAAGGCCTCGGTCCGCTCCTGCTCCGACGGGAGAAGCTCCGGGACCTCCGCGATGGAGCGCCGGTCCACGATCTTCTGGGGGATCGTGAAGGAGACCGCGGTCCCCTCTCCGTAGACGCTCTCCACGTGGAGGGAGCCGCCCATCAGCTCCACCAGATGCTTGACGATGGCCAGCCCCAGGCCGGTGCCCTCCACACTGCGGTTCCGCCTGGCGTCCACCTGCCGGAAGTCCTCGAAGATCTTTTCCAGGTCCTCCTCCCGGATGCCGCAGCCGGTGTCCTCCACCCGGAAGGTGATGAGCTCCTCGTCCTCCCGCTCCCCGGGCCGGCCGGTGACGGAGGCCCGGACATAACCCTCGTTCGTGAACTTGATGGCGTTGTTGAGGATGTTGATGAGAATCTGCTTGATCCGCCCCTCGTCCCCGTTGTACCGGCAGGGGAGGGAGCTGTCGCACTCGTACTTCATCACCAGCCCCCGCTTGGAGGCGGCCAGGTCCATCATGCCCACCACCTCGTCCGTCACGGTCTTCAGGTGATAGTCCGTGTACACCAGCTCCATCTTGCCCGCCTCCACCTTGGACAGGTCCAGGATGTCGTTGATGATGGCCAGGAGGTTTTTCGCCGCGGACTGCACGTCCTTGGCGTGGGCGTAGATGGAGGGGTCCTCGCACTCCTCCATGATGATGTCGTTCAGTCCGATGATGGCGTTCATGGGGGTGCGGATCTCGTGGGACATGTTGGCCAGGAACTCGCTTTTGGCGATGTTGGCCTTTTCCGCCTGCTGCCGCACCCGCTTGATCTCGTTGATATAGGCCTTGATGTCCGTCATGTCCAGAATCAGGATGACGCAGCCCTGTTTCCGGCCGTTTTCGTCCACGATCTGTTTGCTGTGGCACTCGTAGTGCTGCCCGTTGATGGAGAAGGTCCAGGGGATGTTTTCGTTGAGCATCTCCTCCCGGAACTCCTCCACCACCCGGATGTCCTCCCCCAGCTTGTGGGAGGGCAGGTTGAGGAAAATCTGGGCGGCGGCCCGGTTGTAGCTGATGAGCCGGTCGTGGTCGTCCAGGGCGATGACGCCGTCCCCCAGGCTCTCCAGCACCTTCTCCGCCGCCAGCCGCCGGAAGTCGTAGTTCCGGCGGCTCCACACCACGATGACCACCATGGACATGGAGATGGCCATGGTCACGGGGGTCAGGTCGAACACCTTCGTCAGCTTGCAGACGTAGGCCACCAGCATGAGGATGGGCATGGTGGAGATGAAGAGGATGGTCTTGTACTGGCGGTTGACCCGCTGGTCCGAGCGGAGGCGGATCGCCCGCCCCAGGGTGTGGATGCAGAGGCAGTAGGGAATGAGGATGCGGGTCACCATGAAAAGGGCGTACAGGGGGCCGTACTCGATGCGGATGTAGTGAAAGCCGCTTTCGGCGGCCAGCCATTGAAACTCCCGGTAAAAGAGACTGTCCCAGTTGAAGAACACGGTGGGCAGGACCAGGAAGTTGACGGCGCCCAGGACGCACAGCAGCCTCTTCGGCGGGGACGCGTAGCAATAGGTGTATGTAAACCAGCAGTAGCACAGGGGCGCGAAGGCGGACCCCACGTTTTCCACCGTCACCGCCGCCACGGCGGCCTCCAGGGTGGGCGCGGTCAGCTCCAGAAGGTACCCCACGTTCTGCACCAGCGTGCCGCACATGATGAAGATCAGCAGCTTCTGCTCCTGGGCCCCCTCCCCGTTGATCAAAAGAAGCAGGGCCACAAAGCACAGGCATATGCCGAAGCACGCCAACACGATCACAAAGTTTTCCATGTTCCCCTCACCTGCCTGAGTTCGCCGTTTCATGCCCGCGCGAACGCGCGCGATGGCTTCCGCTGCTGATAACAATAGTATATTTTCACCATGATGTCAAGAAATACGCCCATATTTCCGGACGGGGAGGGGGAAGGGGGCCGGTGGCATGTAAAAATTTTATTATTATATTATATATTGTGATATACAGAAAAATATTAACAGCATATTGTAAAAAGTACCAATTGAAATAAAAAATAACATGCTGTAAAATAAATTACATCAAGCGAAAACCACACCTACGGCGGACAGGCGGGCCGGGACATGGAGGCCCTGGCCGTGGGCCTGCGGGAGGCCACCACCGACGCCTACCTGGAGTACCGCATCAATCAGGTCAAGTACCTGGGCGACAAGCTGCGGGAGCGGGGCATCCCCATTCTCATGACCGAGTTCGCCATCGGCCGGAAGACGGGGACCAGCTACACCAGCGCCCTGAAAATCCCGCGCCCCGGCAGCAGGTGGCACTATGTGGGCGTCATCGGCGTCATCGCGCTGATCCTGACCCTCAGCTTTTACGGCGGCATCGCCGGGCGGCCATCGGCCAGGCGTTTTTCACCCTGGGCGGACTGCTGATGGTCCTTCTGGTGGGCTGGGTGATGAAGCCCCGGGGGGTGGACATTGCCGGAAGGAACTGATATAATGGGAAGGATAACAGCCCAAGGCGCCGGAACAGGGCGGAGGGGGAGAGTGGGATGGCCAAAGAGGATATCAGCCGGTTTTTGCCCGTCACGGAGTTCATCGCGGAGATACTGGGCCCGGACGCGGAGGTGATTCTGTACAGCGTGGAGGACCGGGCGGTGCGCCATGTGCTCAACCCCCTGGACGACGAGATGGTGGTGGGCAGCGAGATGCGGAGGCTGGAGCGCAGCTTCCTGGAAAACCGGCTCTACGAGCGGGAGCGGTTCGTGGTCAACTACCGGGCCGTCTCCAGGCGGAAGAACAAGCTCAAGTCCGCCACGCTGTTTCTCATGGGGGACGGGCCGGAGCCGGCGGCCATGCTGACGGTGAACGTGAACGTGGACCGGCTGATCGAGATGCGGGACCTGCTGGACACGATGATCTCGGGCCAGCGGCCCTATGACAACCAGCAGGGCACTTCCTTCTACAACAGCTTCGACGTCTCGGTGGAGGGTCTGCTGACCACCGCCATCCGGGAGGAGCTGGACCGCTATCACGTGGACCCCCTGCGCCTGTCCCAGAAGGAGAAGCTGGAGATCGTCCGCAACCTGGACCAGAAGGGCATCTTCCTGGTGAAGGGCGCGATTTCCGAGCTGGCGGAGGTGTTCCAGACCACGGAAACCACCGTGTACCGCTACCTCAACAAGCTGTCTCAGAACAAGACCTGAGGACGCTACAGGTCCTTGCCGTCCGTGGCCGGATTGTCCAGGAGCCGCCCGTCCTCCCCGAACCGGGAGCCGTGGCAGGGGCAGTCCCAGCTGTGTTCCCGGGCGTTGTACTTCAGGGCGCAGCCCATGTGGGGGCACCGGGGGGCCGTGGGGGTCAGCAGGCCCGCGGCGGCCTCCCAGCCGTTCACCGCCAGCCGGGGCCGGAGCGCCGTCCGGGCGGGGGAGAACAGCTCCGTGTAAGGATTGTCCCGCCCCAGGATCAGGTCCCGCAGCAGGGCGGCGGCCGCCATGGAGGAGGTCATGCCCCACTTGTTGAAGCCGGTGGCCACGTACAGCCGGGGCGTGTTCCTGGAGTATTGCCCGACATAGGGCACGCCGTCCAGGGTCATGCAGTCCTGGGCCGCCCAGCGGGCGGCCACCCGGGCCTCCGGCCAGCGCTCCCGGGCGAAGGCCTCCAGCTCCCGCCAGCCGCCGCAGCGCTTTCCGGTGCGCCCCCCGCCGCCGCCCAGCAGCAGCAATTCCCCGCAGCTCCGGAAGGACAGGCCCTTCCCGCTCTCGTCCACGAACATGCCCTCCGGCCCGGGGGCGTTCTCCAGGGCCAGGACGTAGGAGCGGTGCTGGCAGAGCTTCAGGAAATAGCCGCCGTGCCTGTTCAGCAGGGGGAAGTGGGTGGCGGCGATGATGCGCTCCGCCGAGACGGTGCCGCGGTTGGTCACCGCCGTTCCCGGCCCCAGCTCCAGCACCTTGGTATGCTCGAAAATCCGGAGCCCCCCGGCGATGGCGGCGGCGAATTTCAGCGGGTGAAACTGGGCCTGCCGCCGGAAGCCCACCGCCCCGGCGGCGGGAACGGGGGCCCGGGCCGAAAAGGCCCCCGTAAAGCCCAGGCGCTCCAGGGCCCCGCGCTCCCGGTCGATTTTCCGGCGGCTGCCGGTGGCGTAGACGGCGGCGTCCCGCTCCTCGAAGCCGCAGTCAATTTCCCGGCACAGCTCCCGGTACGCCGCCAGAGCGGACTGGTTGGCCTCCAGGTAGAGCCGGGCCCGCTCCGGGCCGAACTCCCGGATCAGCCTGTGGTAGATCAGGCCGTGCTGGGACGTGATCTTGGCCGTCGTGTTCTTCGTGACGCCTCCGCAGATCCGGTCCGCCTCCACCAGGGCGCAGTCCACCCCCGCCTCCGTCAGCCGGTAGGCGCACAGCAGCCCCGCCATGCCGCCGCCGATGACCAGCACGTCGGTTCTCAGGTCCCCCGGCAGGGGATCGAAGGAGGGGAGCCGCCCGGTCTTTGTCCACAGGGATTCCATGTCGTCACCTCGCCCGTTTTCCGGCCCCGTCCCGCGGGGCCGCTCAGGGGACAGGATGTCCGGATTCCCGGGGAATATGCTCCGGGGCGGCCAGATCCCGGCTGACCAGGGCGGCGTAATACTGCCCCATGGTGGCCGGGGCGTTGTACAGCGCCGCCAGGGTGTAGGCCTTGATGTTCCCGATGGCGGCGGTGGCGTGGCAGAGGCAGTCCCGGACATAGAGAACGTGCTCCCGCCCCAGCTTCAAAAGCCGGGAGCGGACCGCCGCCGTGGGGATGTCCTGCCCGCAGACCCGGACGGTCTCCCGGGTGGAGCAGGCGGCTTCCACCATCAGCTCCACATAGCCGTCAAAGAGCTCGCCGTCACCGGGGTGGTCCCGGACCAGCCCCTCGTAGTCAATGTTCTCCCGGATTTCTTCCCGAACCCATCCCATCTCATCCATCCGGTCCCGGTCCCGCCGGGCGGATGAGGTAAGATGGGTCTTGTTCAAATCCGTCTCTTTCTTCTCCGTCTCTTTAGCCGCCCGCTCCGGGCGGTCCGGAGCGCCTTCCCCGGGCAGTCCGGACCGCCCCTTCGGGGCAGTGCTGACCGCCTCCCCGGAGGCCGGAAAAAGGGCCTCCACCGGGCCGGAAAGATTCTTGACATAGATTCTGGCGGGCCTGCCCAGGCCCTGGCGCTTCCGCTCGATGAGGCCGGCGCGCTCCAGCTCCCGCATGAAGGCGGTGGCCCGGTTGTGGCCGCAGCGGAGGCGCTTCTGCACGTCCGTCTGGACGAAGTGGATGAACACCCGGCCCTGGCCGTCCACCCAGCCGTTCCGGGCGGAGAGGCCCACCCGGTCCAGCATCAGCCCGTAGAGGGTGGCGGCCTCCAGGGAGAGCTCCCCGTCCAGCAGGGCCTTGGGCACCCGGTAAAAGCGGAAGTCCGCCGCCTCGTCCCCGTAAAAGTAATCCAGATGAAGCCCCATGATGTACCTCCTGAAATCAGTCCTTGTTTATGGGGCCGGGAGGGGAAAAGGTGCCCGGAAACGTGCAACGGCCCCGCCATTCCGGGGCCCCGCGGGGCGAAAGAGAGGGCCCGTTCCGGAACCGGAACGGGCCCTCGCCCCGTCAGAATGTATCGTGCCGGGGTCCTCCGCCTCCGGCTCACTCCGCCCTCTCATAGGACTGCTCGAAAGCGGACTGGGGGATGATGTACGCGTTTTGATGGTCGTCCTCCTGGCAGACCAGCCAGTCCCCGATCTCGCCCAGACGCCAGTCGCCCCAGACGAGGACCTCCAGCCGGCAGTTCAGCTGGGCGGCCCAGATGCGGGACGTGTCCCTGGCCACGCATTTTTTGGCGCGGGGAGCCAGGAGCACCGCCTCTTTTTTGCCGGCGTGGTACACCTTCGGCTGCCACAGCCAATCGCCCTCCATGGGAAATTCCTCATCCGTCAGCTCGTAGTTTTTCCGCAGCACCGCCTCCGTGATGTGAGAGACCTCCCGCTTCTCGTCAATCAGGAAGCAGAGCTCGGGAGAGGCCTTCTTGATGAGGTCGCCCTCCGGCGTGCGGAGCAGAATCTCCGTCCCCTCCGGGAACAGGTCCATGGCCCGCGCATAGCCCGCGGGCACCTTTTTCTTGTGGTAGAGCTCCGCCTTCCCCCGGCAGAACTCCTCCGCCCGGGCGGGCTCATACGGGTCCTCCCTGGGGGAGAGGCGTTTGAGCGGGACGCGGAAATAGTCGCTCAGCCGCTGGAAGATCAGCTCTCCGGCGGTGTAGAGCAGATTGCCGTCCGGGCAGCTCTTTTCCAGCAGGGCGAGGGGCAGCCGCCCCGCGGCCTTGGTCCGGTCGCCGCCGCCGTCGTTGCCCATGTCCCGGACCAGCCAGTGCACCAGGTCGTCCGCCCGGTCCCTGCGGCTGCAGCAGCGCACGGAAACCTTCACGCACCGCTCCCGCTCCAGCAGGCAGTAGGCGACGCACACGGACAGCTCGTGGACGTCCATCATCATGTCGCTGACGATGCCCAGCATGTACGGCTCGGAGGCGTACACCGGGGCCAGGGCGAAATGGTACTCCGGATGGTAGCGCAGGTTCATGAACGCGCTGCCCGCGGTCCGGAAGTCGTCCAGCTCCAGGGCGGCGCTCTGAAGCAGGAGGACGATGTCCCAGTCGAAGCGCAGGGCGTCCAGCATTTCCCGGTCCAGCCGCTCGGTGCCCTTGAACTTCTGGGTGTCCATGTACAGGCCGTAGTACAGGGCGGTGGACAGCAGGCGGTCCTCCTCGATGGGGAAGCCGGCCTTTTTCAGCATGGCCCACATCACGGTGACGCAGGCGCTGCAGTCCGTCCGCACCTCCCGCAGCTCCGGCAGGACCTCCCCCCTGTCAAGCTCGTGGTGGTCGATGACCGCGAGCGTCTGGTGGGGCAGCGCCGAGACATTGCGCTGTCCGGCCCGGCAGTCCACCGTGATCAGAAGCTCCGCGTCGCAGTCCGTCCTGCGCACATGCTCCAGGGGGATGCTCAGCTTCTCGATCATCAAAAGCAGATTGGTTTTCGTGACGCTCCGCCCGCCGCCGTACACCAGCCGGGGGGACTTCCCCCTGCTCCGCAGGTATTTCAGCAGCGCGTAGCCGCTGGCGACGGCGTCCGCGTCCGGATCGTCATGGCATTGGATTACAATATTTTCATAGCGCAGAAGATCCTCCAATATCATCAAACCGTACCTCCTCGTGAACTTGTGAGCCGCCTCAAACAAAACCGCGTCCCGTTGTCACACGGCGGCAAAGCGGCTGACGCCTCCTATTATATCCGCCGCCGTCCCTTTTTTCAATACATTCTTTTCAAGTTCGGGAAAACGGCGGGCCCTTCCGCTCCGTCGGGGCCGTCGGGACCGTCGGGACCGGCCCCACCCTTTCCGCCTACGGCCCAGGCCGTGCGAAGCTCCGGCACGGAACGGTAGATGTCGGTGTCGTCCACAAAGTAGTGGGCGCTGGCCCGCACCACGGTCCTCTGATAGTAGGCCGCGTTGTTCGCCGCCGTGTCTCCGTCGTTGCCGGTGTAGTGGATGACCAGATACCGGATCTGGTCCGCCGTTCTCGCCTCTCCGTAGTTGTCCGGGTTTGCCAGCTGTTCCTTCACGGGCGGTCCCGGTTCGGTATTCACGGTGGAAGCGCCTCCTTCGGACTCCGCCGCCCGCTTCACCGGCAAGGTCCATGAGTTCCCCTGGCGGGACGATTTTTCCGCCGCCCGGAACGAGTCCTTTTCCCATGCCACCATGGATTACCGCATGTGGCTGGACGCGGACGACGTGCTGCTGGAGGAGGACCGGAAGGCGTTCCTCGCCCTGAAGGAGACGCTGGACCCGGCCGTCTCGGTGGTCATGGCGCCTTACCACGCCGGATTTGACGAGAGCGGCCCTGTTCCGCACGTTCGAATATGACCGCCCCCGGGCCGAGGCCTGCTGTGAGATCGGGGCCTGGTTTTTCCGGCGGGAGCGGTACCGCCAGGCCGCTTACTGGTATGCCCTGGCCCTGACCTGCGCCAGGGACGACCGCCGGGGCGACCCTTTGCCGCCTCACGGAATTATTTCTTCCTGTCATTGACGAATTTGGGCGCGTGTGATATCATGACAGGGATTTTCTTGCTTGGACAGCGGAGTTGTGAGGAGAAAACGGAGGACGGGCAAATGGATCACACTGGGGAACGTTTACTGGCCGGGGAGGGCGCCCCGATGCCTGAGGACCGCGAGCGGCACAGCGGCATGCGGAGCGTGCAGAATCTGGAGGCCATCATCAACGAGGGCCTTCGGGTCGCTTTGCTGGAGGAGACCCCGGACCAGTCGCTGGGAGTGCTGCTGGAGCACCTGGGAAAGGCCCTGAACGGGGAGCGGACCTACATCTTTGAGCAGAACCGGTCCGGCGGCGACGACAACACCTATGAGTGGGTGGCCGACGGCGTGGAGCCGGAACGGGAGGACCTTCAGAACCTCCCCCCGGAGGTGTGCGCCAGCTGGTACCGGAATTTCAGCGTCGGCGGGCATATTGTCATAAAGAACGTGGAGGACATTCGGGAGGCGGATCCCCTCCAGTACGAGAACCTGAAGCGGCAGGGCATCCATTCCCTTGTGGTGGTCCCCCTGTACGACGGGAAGCGGATCATCGGCTTTTACGGCGTGGACAACCCCCCTGTGAAGTCGCTGGAATACGCGTCCAACATGCTTCAGACGGCGGCCTACTTCATCGTGTCCTCCCTGAAGCGGCGCAATCTGTTCCGGGAGCTTCAAAAGCGGAGCTATCTGGAGGGGAGGCAGAGCCTGGAGGACATTCTGGAGGGCGCCAGAATCGGCATCTGGACCATTGAGCTGGAGGAGGGCTGCCGGCCCAGAATGTACGCGGACCGGACGATGCGCGAGCTTCTGGGCGTGCCGGACGGCATCGGGCCGGAGGCGTGCTACCGGCACTGGTTTGAGCGCGTTGAGCCGGATTATGTGAAGATGGTCCGGGAGACGGTACAGGAAATCGTGAAGTCCGGGCGGGCCGAGGTGATCTACCCCTGGAATCATCCGGAGCTGGGCAAAATTTATGTCCGCTGCGGCGGCGTGACGGACAAGACCTTCCCAAAGCCGGGCGCCTGTCTGATCGGATACCACCAGGACATCACGGAGACCATGCTGACGAGGAAGAAGCAGGAGCAGTCCATCATGGAGCTCCTGGAGCGGGTGAGGCAGGCCAATTCGGTGAAGAGCGAATTCCTCTCCCACATGTCCCACGATCTCCGCACGCCCATCAATGGAATTCTGGGAATGCTGGCCATTCTGGAAAACAGCGGGGACGACCCGGAGCGGCAGAGGGACTGCCGGAAGAAGATCCGCGTGTCGGCGGAGCACCTGCTGTCCCTGGTGAATGATGTGCTCCAGGTGAGCAGGCTGGACAGCGGCCGGCTGTCGGCGGTGGAAAAGCCCTTTGACCTTCACGCCGTGCTGGAGGACTGCGTCACGGTTCTCTCCCCCCTGGCGGAGGAGCGGGCCGTCCGGCTGGAGCTGGAGGCGTCCGGCCTGCGGCACGGAAGGGTCATTGGAAATCCGCTTCACCTCAAGCAGATTCTGATGAGCGTCATCGACAACGCGCTCAAATACAACCGGCCGCATGGCTCCGTATTTGTCCGGGCGGAGGAGACCGCGTTCCATGAGGGGACGGCAAACGTCCGGTTTGTCGTTGAAGATACCGGAATCGGCATCGGGAAAGAGTTCCAGGAGCACATTTTCGAGCCCTTCACCCAGGAGCACCAGGACGCGAGAACCGATTACAACGGCGCCGGACTCGGCATGTCCATCGTGAAGAAGCTGGTGGACCAGGCGGGAGGAACGGTGACGGTGGACAGCCAGCCGGGCCGGGGAAGCGTGGTTCAGATCCTCCTGCCCGTCCGGGTGGACGAGACCTGGACCGGCCGGCCCGCGGACGAGGAGGAGAGCGAGCGGGGCGTCGTTGCCGGCATGCGGGTTCTTCTGGTGGAGGACAACCAGATCAACTGTGAGATCGTGGAGTACATCCTCAGAGAGGCGGGGGCGGAGGTTGCCACCGCGAACGACGGAAAAGCCGCCGTGGAGGCGTTCGAGGCCTCCGCTCCGGGGACGTTTGACTGCGTCCTGATGGATTTGATGATGCCGGTCATGAGCGGGTACGAGGCGGCCCGGGTCATTCGCGGCCTGGAGCGGCCGGACGCCGGGACCGTGCCCATCATAGCCCTGTCGGCCAACGCCTTTGAAGAGGACATCGCCCTGGCCAAGGACGCGGGGATGAACGAGCATCTGGCAAAGCCGGTGGACATCCGCAGAATGCTCCAGGTCATGAACAGGCTGAGAGGCCGTCAGGGACTGGAAGCGCGGGATGAACCGGCGACCTGAGGGCTGAAAGCTGTGGAGATGGAAAAAGTATGAAAAACAAGATTTTGCCGCGTTCTCTGAGAATCAGCATCGCGGTGATCCTTTGTCTCACGATTTTCGTGTTTTCCTTTCTTGGAATCTCCATTCACAACATGAGCGAAAATACGATAGAGGAGATCGGCACCGCCTACATGGCGGGCATGAACGAGCAGGTGTCGCTGCACTTCGAGACGATCATCGAGCTCCGCCTGACCATGGCGGAGTCCATCGCCCGCATCGCCGAGGGGGACGGAAGCTCCGGTTACGGAACGAGGGAGGAGATCGAATACGGCGCGAGGGCAAGGCATTTTCTGTGCGCCGCCCTGTATTCGCCCGACGGCGGAATGGAGATGATTTTCGGCGACCCCGTGACGCTCAACCACCCGGAGCCCTTTTTGAAGAGCCTGCGGGACGGGGAGCGCAAAGCGGCCTCCGCCTCCGACAGCGGCGGGGACGGCGTGATCCTGTTCGGCGTCCCCTGCGAATATCCCATGTCCGGCGGCGGCGGCAGCCTCGCCATCCTGGTGGGACTCTCCACCAGATACATGGGCGAGGTTTTGTTCCTGGATTCGGACAAGTCGCTGAGCTATTCCTTTGTGATCCGGAAGGACGGCAGCTACGTCGTCGGAAACGAGGGGGATGCCCACGAAAACTATTTTGACCGGCTTGGCGATATCTTTGACGGGCGGGACGCGGACGCCTGCATTGAACAGCTGAAGGCCGCCATGAGCGCCGGAGAGGATTATTCCACGGTTGTGCAAAGCGGCGGATCGCGCCGCCACATATACTGCACGAATCTCCCCTACTGCGAGTGGTATCTGGTGACGGTCCTCCCCTTCGAGAGGCTGGACAACGCCATTTCCGGCATGGGGAACCAGTGGCTCATCATTGTCTACGCCGCCTCCCTGGCGGTGATCGCCATGCTCCTGTGCATATTCTTGCAGTACCTGAAGCTGTTCCGGAACCAGGTGTCGGAGCTGAAGCGGGTGAACGCGGAGATGGACGCGGCCCGGAAGGCCGCGGAGCAGGCCCGGAGGGAGGCGGAGCAGGCCAACGCGGCGAAGCAGGACTTCCTGTCCAGCATGAGCCATGATATCCGCACCCCCATGAACGCCATCATCGGCATGACCTCTCTGGCCCTGGACAACGCGGACAACCCGGGGCAGGTTCGGGATTACCTGGGGAAGATCGCGCTGTCCGGCAAGCATCTCCTGGGGCTGATCAACGACGTGCTGGACATATCCAAGATCGAAAGCGGCAAGATCACGCTGCGTGTGGAGCCGGTGTCGCTGCGAGAGGCGTTGGACGGCATCGTCAACATCATGCAGCCCCAGGCCGCGGCGAAAAACCAGCGGTTCAGCGTGTCCGCCCAAGAAATCCTTTCGGAAAACGTGTACTGCGACGGCGTGCGGCTGAATCAGGTGCTGATCAACCTGCTGGGAAACGCCGTCAAGTTCACCCCGGAGAAGGGCGCCGTCCGGATGAGCGTGTATCAGGAGCCGCTGCCGGAGGACGCTTCCCGGGTCCGCACCCACTTCCTGGTCAGCGACACGGGCATCGGCATGTCCAAGGAGTATCAGAAGGTCATATTCGAGTCCTTCAGCCGGGAGGACAACACCCGGGTCCGGAAAACCGAGGGGTCCGGGCTGGGCATGGCGATCAGCAAGTACATCGTGGACGCCATGGGCGGAACCATCTCCGTCCGCAGCGAACAGGGCCGGGGCAGCGAGTTCCATGTCGTGCTCGATCTGGACCGGGCGGCCGCGCCCGCGGCCCCGGAGCCTGCCGGCGGCGCCGAAACGGCGGGCGATGTGGAGCTGAAGGGGAAGCGCGTTTTGCTGGCGGAGGATAACGAGCTCAACTGGGAAGTGGCAAGAGAGCTGCTTTCCGTTCTTGAGCTGGACCTGGACTGGGCTGAAAACGGGGAAATCTGTTTGAGGAAATTCAGGGAATCCCCGGCAGGGTACTACGGCGCGATCATCATGGACGTGCGGATGCCGGTCATGGACGGATACGAGACCACCGCGGCCATCCGGGCGCTGGACCGGGCGGACGCGGATATTCCGATCATCGCCATGACGGCCGACGCGTTTTCGGAGGATATCCAGAGGTGTCTGGCGTGCGGCATGAACGACCATCTGGCGAAGCCCATTGACATTCAGACCGTCTCCCGCAAATTGAAGAAGTATCTGAAACAGGCGAGGCCCGTGTGATATCCTGAAGCGGGACAGCCGAAACCGCACGGAGCGGAAGGGGGGGCCATCATGCTGCGTGTATTTCTGGTGGAGGACGAGAGCATCATCCGGGAGACTCTGCGGGACACCGTCCCCTGGAGCCAATACGGCTATGCCTTCGCCGGGGAGGCCGGGGACGGGGAGATGGCCCTGCCCCTGATCCGCCAGGTGAAGCCGGACGTGCTCATCACCGACATCCGCATGCCCTTCATGGACGGCCTGGCCCTCAGCGAGCTGGTGAGGCGGGAGTTCCCGGAGATCAAAATCATCATCATCTCCGGCTACGACGACTTCGAGTACGCCCGGCAGGCCATCAGCATCGGCGTGGACCAGTATCTCCTGAAGCCCATCACGAAAAAGGCCCTGCTGGACGTGCTGGCGGAGCTCAAGGAGAAGATCGAGGGGGAGCGGGCCAACCGGAGCTATCTGGCCCAGTTCCACCGGGAGGCGGAGGAGTACGAGCAGTACACCCGCCGGGTCTTCTTCGAGCGGGTGGTGGCCGGCCAGCTCTCCGTTCAGGAGATCTACGAGTCGGCGGCGAAGCTGGACATCGACCTCCGGGCCCAGTGCTACACCATCGCCTTCTTCTCCGTCCTGCCGGAGCCCTCCGCCTCGGCGGAGGCCTACTCCGAGCCCGGGGCCCGCCTCCGGGACGCCCTGCTGGAGCACTTTTTGAAATACCCGGAATACGTCCTTCTCCGCTGGAACCTGACCACCTACGCCGTGCTCCTCAAGGGCGAGACCGCCCGGATGGAGGAGCTGGCCCGGCGCTGCGTGGAGACGGTGCGGAGCCAGTACGCCGCCTGCGCCCCGGAGCAGAGCTGGTATGTGGCCGTCGGCCGCCCCACCCAGCGGCTCAGCACCCTGCCCGCCTGCTTTGAGGAGGTCTCCCGCCTCTGGGCCTACCGGCACATCCTGCCCCAGCAGCACGTGCTGACGGCGGACACCGTCAGCTTCCTCACCGGCACCGGCAGCGGGAACAGCCACCTGGACCAGCTGGACGCCGGAAAGGTGGACCCGGCGATTCTCCTGGGCGTGATGCAGAGCGCCAGCGCCCAGGAGATTCCCAGCTTTGCGGACGAGTACATCCACAGCGTGGAGGAGGCCCTGGGCTCCAAGCCCTTTTGCCAGTACCTCATGCTCTCGCTTCGCTTCACGGCGGCCCGGTTCGCCGCCTCCCTGGGGGTGGGGCAGAAGGAGGCCTTCGCGCCTTTGACCTGCCTGGACCTGGTGGGGCGGAACGTGACGGCGGCGGTGGGGTACAAGGACCCCCACTATTTCAGCTTCCTGTTCAAGAAGACCCAGGGCTGCACGCCCCGGGACTACCGGGGGAGGCGCGCATGAGCCGCCGGGACTCCATCCAGAGCCGGATGCGCCGCATGGTGGTGGCCTCCTGCGGCTTCATGGCGGCGGTTCTGGCGGTGACGCTGGCCCTGGTGCTGGTTTACAACGGCCAGTACAAGAACCTCCTCTACAACGTGACCACGGCCTCGGAGTTCAACCAGGATTTCAAGGAGAACATCGACCTCAAGATGTATTACTACGTCATCGAGAGCCGGTACTCCGAGGGCCTGCCCATTCAGGAGGTCCAGGCGGCCCAGGCCCTGGCCAGGGACCTGCTGGACAGCACCAGCCAGAAGGACAGCCTCCAGGCCGTCACCAGCGTGCTGGACCTGTGCGAGAATCTGGAGGAAAAGATTTACCAGATTGAGCAGACGCAAAGTTATGACAGCCGGCAGATGCAGCTGGAAAACAACATCTACGTCCTCACCGCCCTGATTCAGGAGTACATGTACAACTACCTCTATTACGAGTCGGTGCGGCTGAACCTGCTGCTCCAGCAGATTTCCCGCCAGATCACGGCGGAGATCCTGCTGGTGGCGCTTCTGTCCGCCGTGCTGATCGCGCTGCTGGCCCGCTACAGCGTCCGCTTGAGCCGCTCCGTGGCCCAGCCGGTGGTGGACCTGAGCCGCCGGGCGGAGGACGTCATCGGCGGCGACCTGACGGTCCGGGAGCCGGTCCGGTCGGAGACCTATGAAATTCGGACCCTCAGCGAGGGCATGGAGCAGATGATCGCCCGGATCAACGCCCAGATCCAGGAGATCACCCAGAAGCAGACCAGCCTCCGCAAGGCGGAGCTGGCGCTGCTCCAGGCCCAGATCAACCCCCATTTTCTCTACAACACCATGGACACCATCATCTGGCTCATCGAGGCGGACCGGCCCCAGGCGGCGGTGGAGATGGTCTCCAACCTCTCCAGCTTCTTCCGCCACTCCCTCAGCCGGGGGGAGGACATCATCACCCTGGGGGAGGAGGCGGACGCGCTCATCCAGATCACGGATGACGGCGCGGGCATGACCCCGGCGCGGCTGGAGGAGCTGAACCGGGCCATTGCCAGCGGGGAGCGGGTGGGCTTCGGCCTGGTGACCGTCCACGAGCGGCTGCGGCTGCTGTTCGGCCCGCCCTATGGGCTGACCCTCTCCAGCCGGGAGGGCGTGGGGACCACCGTGACGGTGCGGGTCCCCCGCCGGGGAAAGGAGGAGGCATGAGACGCTTTTTCCCGATTGCGCTGCTGGCCCTGGGCCTCGTCCTCTGCTCCGCCTGCGGGGCCGGGAGGAATTCCCCCGGGGATTCCTCCAACGAGGACCTGATTGTCGTCGGCATGTGCCAGGTGGGGGCGGAGTCCGACTGGCGGGTGGCCAACTCCGAGTCCATGAAGGCGGTGTTCACCGAGGAAAACGGCTACCGCCTCCTGTTTGACGACGCCCGGCAGAAGCAGGAGAACCAGATCACCGCCATCCGGAAGTTCATCCAGCAGCAGGTGGACTATATCGTCCTGATGCCCATCAGCGAGAGCGGCTGGGACTCCGTGCTCCAGGAGGCCAAGGAGGCGGGCATCCCCGTCATTCTGGTGGACCGCATGGTGGACGTGGAGGATGAGAGCCTCTACGCCGCCCACATCGGCTCCGACTTTCTGAAGGAGGGACGGCTGGCCGTGGCCTGGATGGAGGACGCTTTCCGGGAGGCGGAAGACCCCGTCCGCGTCATTCACATTCAGGGTACCCTGGGCTCCACCGCCCAGCTGGGCCGGACGGCGGCGCTGGAGGAGGCCGTGGAGACCCACGAGAACTGGGAGCTGCCGGCCCAGATGGACGGGGACTTCACCCAGGCCAAGACCTATGAGGTCATGACGGAATACCTCTCCTCCCTTCCGGGAGGAAGGGACATCGACGTGGTCTACTGCGAGAACGACAACATCGCCTTCGGGGCGCTCCAGGCCCTGGAGGAACAGGGGTACGCCTGCGGGCCGGACGGCGTGAGCATCATCACCTTCGACGCCACCCGGGGGGCGCTGACGGAGTGCCTGAACGGGAGAATCGCCCTGGCGGTGGAGTGCAACCCTTTGCTGGGACCGCTGGTGGAAACGGTGATTCAGGACATGGAGGCGGGCCGGACGCCGGAGAAGCATTCTTTTGTGGAAGAGCGGGTCTTCACCTCGGAGAACCTGACGGCGGCGCTGGTGGAGAGCCGGGCGTATTGAAAAAGGCCGGGAACGGATGTCCTCATCCGTTCCCGGTCTTTTGCTATCCGCTGTTTCGCGTCACCAGCTCCCACTCCAGGGATTTCGAGCGGACGGCCTCCCGCCGCAGAAGGCCGATCATCTGCTCCGCCGCCACCCGGCCCATGCGGCTGCGGTGGCTGAGGGAGGTGATGGGCACGGGGCCCAGCTGGCTCAGATAGCTGTTGTCAAAGCTGACCACCGCCACCTCCTCCGGCACCCGGCGGCCCGTTTCCAGCAGGACCTGGATGAGGTGATAGGCGATCTCGTCGTTGTAGCAGATCACCGCCGTGGCGCCCTCCAGCCGCTTCTGGAGAAAGTCAGTCAGCAAGCGCCGGTCCTTTCCCTCCAGGAGACGGCGGCGGTCCTCGGTATCGTACCAGGCGAAGCGCCCGTCCCGGATGGCCAGCCCCGCGTCCCGAAGGGCGGAGACCGCCCCGTGGTAGCGCTGGGGGCCCTGGATGTCGTCGCTTTTGAAAATCCCGGCAATCTCCCGGTGCCCCTTGCGCACCAGATGGCGGGCCAGCTGATAGCCGCCGCCGTAGTTGTCGTCCGCCACGCAGGGGACCTGGTCCAGTCCGGCGTAAGCGCCGTGGAGGAAGACAATGGGGGTGTCGGTCTGGAGAAGGCGCTGATAGAGGTCGGCGTTGGGCGTGGGCAGGGCGGTTTTGGAGCCCTCCACCAGAAGGCCGCTCACCGGCTCCTCCAGCAGGCGGAGCAGAATCTCCCGCTCCGCGCTGACTTGGTTGTCCGTGGCGTAGACGGCGGTGGAGTAGCCCTGGCGGGAGAAGACGTCGGAGGCGTCGTGGAGGATGGCGGGGAAGATGTAGTCGTCCAGGAAGGAGGTCACCACGGCGATCTGCCGGGGAGCCTCGCCGGGGAGGCGGCCGGTGGCGTAGGACCCGCTGCCCTGCCGCCGCCGGATCAGTCCCTCCTTCTCCAGGAGGGACAGGGCGTGGCGGACGGTCTGGCGGCTCAGGTGGTACTGACGGCTGAGCTCCTGCTCGGTGGGCAGCTTGTACCCGGCCTGTCCGCTGTTCCGGGTCAGATCCTCCCGGAGCCGGTCCGCCAGAAGCTGGTATTTTGTCGCCATGTCCGCGCCCCCTTCCGCCATGGATTGCTTTCATTATACCAGGTGTCAACGGTAATTTGACCAAAATAAAGGTGGACGCTTTTTGGAACTTTGTCGCTTTGTTCAAAAGAAAACACAAATTTTTTTGCCGCATCTGTCGGGCTCCGGTTTGGCGGGCAAAATTTTTTACCTTTTACCAAAAGAAAATCAACCGTTTTTTGAAAGTTGGGCAATCTGCCGGAGGGAAAAATTTGCCCTGCTCTTTTGAAAATCAGAAGAAAACAAACGAATCTATAAGACAAATCATAAAATTTTCAACTTAAAGAGAAATTGTTTCTCCGAAAAGATCAAAATTTGTATTACTATCTGTCATAATGTATAAAATTTGTCCTATTTACCCATACAAAAATGGATGATATGACCAAAAACGTATTGACTTTGGACGGGGAATCGTTTTTAATGCGGGTATGGAAGCCGGGCGGGCCCGGCAAACCCAAAATCTGAAAGTGAGGAATTGGTCATGAAGAAAGTCTTTTGTCTCCTGCTGACCCTGTGCATGGTTCTGTCCCTGGCCGCCTGCGGCGGCGGCAATGGCGGCGGGGATTCCGCTCCCGCCGACAGCGGCGGCTCCGCCCCGGCGGATACCGGCTCCGACGCCCAGGAGCCCGCCGACGCCTCCGGCGAGCTGATCACCGTCGGCGTCATCAACAACGACCCCAATGAATCCGGATACCGGACCGCCAACGACGCGGCCATGCGGGCCACCTTCACGGAGGAGAACGGCTACAAGGCCACCTTCTACAACAACAACGACGCGGCCCAGCAGATCGCCACCGCCCAGCAGATGGTCCAGGACGAGGTGGACTTCCTGCTCCTCTCCCCCGCCTCCACCACCGGCTGGGACACCGTCCTCCAGGACGCCCAGGCCGCCGGCACCCAGATCATCCTCTTTGACCGGATGCTGGAAGCCGACGAGAGCATGTACGTAGCCGCCGTGGTCTCCGACATGCCCGCCGAGGGCGCCACCGCCGTGGAGTGGCTGGCCGCTCAGGGCCTGGACGAGTACAACATCATCCACATCCAGGGCCACATGGGCTCCGACGCCCAGCTGGGCCGCACCGGCGCCCTGGACGAGAAGGTGGCCGCCGAGGGGAACTGGAACTATGTGACCCAGCAGACCGCCGACTGGGACGAGGCCACCGCCCGGACCATCACCCAGTCCGTCATTGACTCCGGCAAGCCCTTCAACGTCATCTACGCGGAAAACAACGGCATGGCCCGGGGCGCCGTGGCCGCCCTGGACGCCGCCGGCATCACCCACGGCAAGGACGGGGACGTCATCGTCATGGGCTTCGACAGCGACAAGTGGGCCTTTGAGGCGGTGCTGGAGGGCAGCTGGAACTACATGGGCCTGTGCAACCCCCTCCAGGCGGACACGGTTGACGGCATCATCAAGGATCTGGCGGCCGGCAAGCAGCCCGCCCAGAAGATCATCTACACCCCCGAGCAGGGCTTCGACTGCGACACCCTGACCCAGGCCGACGTGGACACCTACGGCACCTGATCTGGACTGACCCGAATCTGAACAAGGCGTGACCCGACATGCGGCGCGGCTGACATGCCGCGCCGCGTTTTTGAAACGTGAAAGAATGGAGGCGTAACCCTATGGAGCAAGGCGCGGTATTGGAAATGCGGGGCATCTGCACCGTCTATCAGGAAATCACCCTGTGCCCCAACCTGAGCGTGGCGGAGAACATGTACATCGGCCGCACGAAAGGGGCGGTCACCAACTGGAGAAGGATGCACAGCGGCGCGGGAAAAATCCTGGAGTCCCTGGGCATCCCCGCCAGCCCCACCCAGCAGCTGGGGACCTGCTCCATCGCCGTGCAGCAGATGGTGGCCATCGCCCGGGCGGTGGACATGGAGTGCAAGGTGCTGATTCTGGACGAACCCACCTCCTCCCTGGACGAGCAGGAGGTGCAGAAGCTGTTCGGCCTCATGCGGGACCTGCGGAAGAAGGGCGTGGGCATCATCTTCGTCACCCACTTCCTGGAGCAGGTCTATGAGGTCTGTGACCGGATCACCGTCCTCCGGGACGGGACGCTTGTGGGCGAGTACGTCATCGAGGACCTGCCCCGGGTGAAGCTGGTCAGCAAGATGCTGGGCAAGGAGCTGGACGACATGGCCGACATCAAGGGCGAGTCCGGCGGCGTGGCCACGGATCGGGAAGGGGCTCCCGTGTTTGAGGCCCGGAACCTTTGCAGCAGCGCGGGCATCAAGCCCTTTGACTTCTCCATCCGCAAGGGGGAGGTCAACGGCTTCACCGGCCTCCTGGGCTCCGGGCGGAGCGAGTGCGTCCGGGCCATCTTCGGCGCGGACCACGTCACCGGCGGCACGGTGAAGATGGACGGCAGGGAGGTCAAGATCAAGAAGCCCCTGGACGCCATGAAGCGGGGCATCGGGTATCTGCCCGAGGACCGGAAGGGGGACGGCATCGTGGGCGACCTCTCCGTCCGGGAGAACATCATCCTGGCCTATCAGGTGATGAAGGGCTTTTTCCGCCCCATTTCCAGGGCCCAGGCGGAGGCCTTCGCCGACAACTACATCCAGCTGCTGGAGATCAAGACCGCCTCGGCGGACACCCCCATCAAATCCCTCTCCGGCGGCAACCAGCAAAAGTGCATCCTGGCCCGGTGGCTGCTGACGGACCCCAAGTATCTGATTCTGGATGAGCCCACCCGGGGCATCGACATCGGCACGAAGATCGAGATTCAGAAGCTGGTCCTGCGCCTCGCGGAGAAGGGCACCAGCGTGACCTTCATCTCCTCGGAGATTGACGAGATGCTGCGCACCTGTTCCCGCCTGGTGGTCATGCGGGACCGGAAGGCGGTGGGCGAGCTCTCCGGAGAGGACCTGACCCAGACGAAAATCATGGCGACGATTGCGGGAGGTGACGAATGATGGCCCCGGTGAAAACCCCTGAAACCAAAGTGAGGCAGCCCGGCGAGAGCCTGTTCAGGCGGCTTGTCCGGCAGCAGCTTTTCATCCCCTTCGCGGCCCTGGCCCTGCTGGTGATTTTCAATCTTGTCGCCGACCCGTCCTTCTTCGCGGTCAGCGTCAAGGAGAACAGCCTGGGCAACCCGGTGCTCAGCGGAAACATCATCTCCGTGCTGGACAACGCCTCGGAGCTGGTCATCCTGGCCATCGGCATGACGCTGGTCACCGCCTCCTCCGGAGGGCAGGACATCTCCGTGGGCGCGGCCATGGCCATCGCCGGAAGCGTGATTCTCCGGCTGGTCTGCGGGGGACAGGTCACCGCGGATACCATGCAGATGAACCTGATTCTGGCGGTGCTCATCGGCATGGCGGTGTCGGCCCTCTTCGGCGCCTTCAACGGCACGCTGGTGGCTTACTTCAAGATCCAGCCCATGGTGGCCACCCTGATTTTGTACACCGCCGGGCGCTCCATCGCCGCCTGGATCAACAACAACCAGCTGCCCATCATCAATGACCTGGACTTCAAGTACGCGGGCACCTTCCTTCCCGGCATTCCCGTGCCCACGCCGATCTTCATCACCGCTTTCGTGATCCTGGTCTTCTGGCTGGTGCTGAAATTCACCACCCTGGGGCTTTACACCCAGTCCGTGGGCATCAATCCCAGCTCCTCCCGGCTCAACGGCGTCAACCCCCGGATGGTCAAGCTGCTCACCTATGTGATTCTGGGCGTGTGCGTGGCGGTGGCGGGCTTCATCCGGGTCAGCCGCAGCGGCTCCATCAACTACTCCCGCATCGCGGAGAACATCGAGATGGACGCCATCCTGGCGGTGGCCCTGGGGGGCAACGCCCTTTCCGGCGGCAGGTTCAACATCTACGGCTCCATCCTGGGGGCCTACGTCATCCAGTTCCTCACCACCACGCTCTACAAGTACGAGGTGCCCTCCACGGCCCTGCCCGCCTACAAGGCGGTGGTGGTCATCCTGCTGGTGGTCCTCAGCGCCCCGGTGGTGCGGAGCAGGATGGCGAACCTGCGGTTCCAGCTCAAGGCGGATAAAATCGCGAAGGAGGCGAAGTGACATGACGGCCACTACAATGAAAGCGCCCCGTCTCAAGGCCCACCGGGAGATCTCGGACACCAATCTGCTGCTTGCCATCACGGTGCTGGTCTTCTTTGCCCTGTACCTGTCCGCCGTCATTTTCCTGGGAGGCGGCTTCACCAAGCCCCAGAACTTCCTGAACATCCTGAACAACAACGCGTCCCTGATCGTCCTGTCCTGCGGCATGAGCATCGTCATGATCACCGGGGGAATCGACATCAGCGTGGGAGCCGTCACCAGCCTCGTCTGCATGGCCGGGGCGGTCAACCTGGAGCGGCAGGGCGGCAGTGTCCTGACGGTTCTGCTCATCGGCCTGGGCATCGGCCTTCTCTTCGGGCTGGTCCAGGGGTATCTGGTGGCCTATCTGGAAATCCAGCCCTTCATCGTGTCCCTGGCGGGCATGTTCTTCGCCAAGGGCATGACCACCATCGTCAGCAAGGAGCCCATCCGGGTGACCAGCGAGGGCTTCCTGGCGGTGAAGGACACCCGCATCCTCGTTCCGGGCCTGGGCTCCAACAACAAGCTGGGGCAGTACATCCCGGCCTATGTGGAGGTGGGCGTGGTCATCGCCCTGCTGGCGGTGGTGCTCCTCTTCTGCCTCCTGCGCTGGACGAAGCTGGGCCGCGCCTTTTACGCCGTGGGCGGAAACAACCAGAGCGCCAACATGCTGGGCATCAACGTGCGCCGCACCAAATTTCTGGCCCATATCCTGTGCAGCCTTCTGGCGGGCCTGGGCGGCATCCTCTACTTCCTCCACGTGGGCAGCGGCGACGTGGCCAACGGCGCGGGGGATGAAATGAACGCCATCGCCTCCTCCATCATCGGAGGGACCCTGCTCACCGGCGGCGTGGGCAACGTGGCGGGGACCTTCTTCGGCGTCATGAGCCTGAACACCATCAAGCGCATCGTCTCCTCCCTGGGCTTTGACGAGGCGTGGTGGTCCAACATCACCGTGGCGGCCATGCTCTGTTTGTTCCTGGTGATCCAGAGCATCGTGCTGATGCGCAAGAACACCGGCGGCAGGGAGGGCGGAAAATGAACACCTGCTTGGGACTGGAGCTTGGCTCCACCCGTATCAAGGCCGTCTCCATTGACGAGGCCTTTCAGCCCGTCTCCTCCGGGGATTACACCTGGGCCTCCCGGTTTGAGAACGGCGTCTGGACCTATCCTCTGGAGGAGGTCTGGACCGGCCTGAAGGCGGCGATTTCCAAGGTGGAGGACCGGCAGACCGTCGCCGCCATGGGCGTCTCCGCCATGATGCACGGCTACCTGGCCTTTGACAGGGACTGGAACCTGCTGACCCCCTTCCGCACCTGGCAGTGCACCTCCACCGGCCCGGCGGCGGCGGAACTGACGGAGCTTTTCGGCTTCAACATCCCCCAGCGCTGGAGCGTCGCCCACCTCTATCAGGCGGTGCTGAACGGCGAGGAACACATCTTCAGCATCGCCCATATCACCACCCTGGCGGGCTATGTCCACCATATGCTCACGGGCGTCAACGCCGTGGGGGTGGGGGAGGCCAGCGGCATGTTCCCCATCGACAGTGCGGTCTTGGACTATGACGCCGGGATGCTGGCGAAATTCGACGCGCTGGAGAAGGTGAAGGGCCTGCCCTGGAAGCTCCGGGACCTGCTCCCGAAGGTGCTGACGGCGGGAGAGCCCGCCGGGACCCTCACGGAGGCCGGCGCGGCCCTGCTGGACGGCCTGCTGGCCCCCGGCATTCCCTTCGCCCCGGCGGAGGGGGACGCGGGCACCGGCATGGCCGCCACCAACGCCGTGGCCCCCCGGACGGGCAACGTCTCCGCCGGCACCTCCATCTTCTCCATGGTGGTGCTGGAAAAGCCGTTGAAAAAAGTCCATGAGGAAATCGACCTGGTGACCACCCCCGCCGGGGCCCCCGTGGCCATGGTCCACTGCAACAACTGCACCAACGACACCAACGCCTGGGTAAGCGTCCTGGGGGAGGCCGCCCGCCTCTTCGGGGCGGATCCCTCCACCGGCGAGCTCTACACCAGACTCTATGAAAAGAGCCTGGAGGGGGAAGCGGACTGCGGCGGCGTGCTGGTGTGCAATTACCTGGCCGGGGAGGGCGTCACCCGCATGGACGCGGGCCGTCCCCTGGTGGCCCGGACCCCGGAGACGAGGTTCACCCTGGCGAACTTCTTCCGGGCCCAGCTCTACGCCACCATGGCCACGCTGAAAATCGGCATGGACATCCTGGCGGAAGAGGGCGTGGCCATCGACTCCCTGACGGGCCACGGAGGCCTGTTCAAAACCCCGGTGGTGGGCCAGAGCTATCTGGCCGCCGCCTGCGGCGCCCCGGTCACCTGCATGGAGACGGCGGGGGAGGGCGGGCCCTACGGCATGGCCCTGCTTGCCGCCTACATGCTGGGGAAATCCGAGGGGGAGCGCCTGGAGGATTTCCTGGGAAAACGGGTCTTCGCCGAAACGGCGGGGACCACCGTCCGGCCGGACCCCGCCCTGGCGGAGGGCTTCAACACATACATCCAGCGGTACAAGGCCCTTCTCAAGGTAGAACAGACTGCGGTAGAGCACCTGTAGGGGCGGACCCATGTGTCCGCCTACCCCCCAACCCACATCAAATTTCAAGGAGGAAGCCCCTATGAAACAATATCAGTTCTGGCTTGTCGTCGGCAGTCAGTTTCTCTACGGCCCCGAGGTGCTGGACACGGTGGCCCGGCGTGCCCGGGAGATGGCGGAGAAGCTGAGCGCCGTCCTGCCCTGTCCCCTGGTTTACAAGGTCACGGCCAAGACCAATCAGGAGATCGCCCAGGTCTGCAAGGAGGCCAACTACGACGATTCCTGCGCCGGGGTCATCACCTGGTGCCACACCTTCAGCCCCAGCAAGATGTGGATCAACGGCCTCCAGGACCTCCAGAAGCCCTGGTGCCACTTCGCCACCCAGTACAACCGGGAGATCCCCGACGAGGAGATCGACATGGACTTCATGAACCTGAATCAGGCCGCCCACGGCGACCGGGAGCACGGGTTCATCGGGGCCCGCCTCCGCAAGCCCCGGAAGGTCATCGCCGGATTCTGGCAGGACGAGGAGGTCCAGGAGCGCATCGGCAGCTGGATGAAGGCCGCCGTGGGCGTGGCCGTGTCGAAGTCCATGAAGGTCATGCGTTTTGGCGACAACATGCGGGAGGTGGCCGTCACCGAGGGCGACAAGGTGGAGGTCCAGGCCAAACTGGGCTGGCAGGTGAACACCTGGGCCGTGGGCGATCTGGTGAAGGTGATGAACGACGTCACCGAGGCGGAGGTCAACGCCCAGATGGCCCGCTATGCCGAACAGTACGACATGGCCACCGACCGGGTGGACCAGGTACTCTATCAGGCCCGGGAAGAGATCGCCATGAAGAAGATGATGGACGCGGAGGGCTGCCGGGCCTTCTCCAACACCTTCCAGGACCTCTGGGGCATGAGGCAGCTTCCCGGCCTCGCCAGCCAGGACCTGATGGCCCAGGGCTACGGCTACGGCGGCGAGGGCGACTGGAAGGTCTCCGCCATGACCGCCATCCTGAAGGCCATGGGCGAGGGCGGCAACGGGGCTTCCGCCTTCATGGAGGACTACACCTATCATCTGGAGAAGGGCCGGGAGTACAGCCTGGGGGCCCACATGCTGGAGGTCTGCCCCTCCGTGGCGGCGGACCGCCCCCGGATCGAGGTCCATCCCCTGGGCATCGGGGACCGGGAGGACCCGGCCCGGCTGGTCTTCGAGGGCAAGCCCGGCGACGCCATCGTGGTCAGCCTCATCGACATGGGGGGCCGCCTCCGGCTGATCTGCCAGGACATCCACTGCGTCAAGCCCATCCTGCCCATGCCCAACCTGCCTGTGGCCCGGGTCATGTGGCGGGCGGAGCCCAGCCTCACCACCGGCGTGGAGTGCTGGATCACCGCCGGGGGGCCCACCACACGGTGCTCAGCTACGACGTGACGGCGGAGCAGATGAAGGACTGGGCCAACATGCTGGACATCGAGTTCGTCCATATCACGAAGGACACCACGGTGGAGAGCCTGGAGCACGATTTGTTCCTCTCCGACCTGGCCTGGAAATTGAAGTAAATGCCTGTAGGGGGCGGCCTCTGCGCCGCCCCGTTTTCTGAAGGATACAAACACCAGCAGGGCGGCGCAGAGGCCGCCCCCTACATACAGGAAAGAGGAAGCCGCGATGTTGGAAGAATTGAAAAAACAGGTCTGCGAGGCAAACCTGCTGCTGCCCGAATACGGCATGGTGACCTTCACCTGGGGCAATGTCTCCGGGATCGACCGGGAACAGGGCCTGATGGTCATCAAGCCCTCCGGCGTGGAGTACGGCGACATGAAGCCGGAGGACATGGTGGTGGTGCGCCTGGAGACCGGGGAGCGGGTGGAGGGCCGGTACAAGCCCTCCAGCGACACGGACACCCACCTGGCGCTGTACAAGGCGTTCCCGGCCCTGGGGGGCATCGTCCACACCCACAGCCGCTGGGCCACCTCCTTCGCCCAGGCGGGGAAGGGGGTCCCCGCCCAGGGAACCACCCAGGGGGATTATTTCTACGGCGAGATTCCCTGCACCCGGAAGATGACGCCGCAGGAAATCGCCGGGAGCTATGAGCTGGAGACCGGAAACGTCATCATCGAGACCTTCCGGGAGCGGAGGCTGGACCCGGCCCAGGTCCCGGCGGTGCTGGTCCACAGCCACGGCCCCTTCGCCTGGGGCACGGACCCCTTCAATGCCGTCCACAACGCCGTGGTGCTGGAGGAATGCGCCTTCATGGACTTCCACGCCATGCTGTTGACGCCGGGCCTGGGGGCCATGCAGCAGGAGCTGCTGGATAAGCACTACCTCCGCAAGCACGGCCCCGGGGCCTACTACGGTCAGGGCTGACGGGAGGCGCGCATGGAGCGCTCGTGGAACATTTCTTCAATCCCGAACGATTCGTCCATCTGCTCATAGATCAGAAACTGCGACAGAAACAGGATATACCACACGCCGAGAATGGGAAGCAGCAGCAGTGTCCAGGGGGCGAACAGTACGAACACCGCCAGATACCCCGGCTGCAAAAGCCCCACGCCCAGGACCCGCCAGAGGTACCTGGCACAGAACAGCAGGCAGTTTCTCGGCCGGATGGACGCCTTCCGCCGGAACAGCACCAGCTGGGGCCAGTAGAGCGTGTTGACCATCAGAGCCACAAGTATGGCGGACAGGTATATCGCCACCGTCCCCGGGGAAGGGGACCGCTCCGCCCACCAGAAGAGCATGGCCATGAAAGTACACACCCCGGCGAACAGCCCCAGCAGGGCGCCGGGAATCAGGCTGCCTCTCCAGTTCTGCCTCCAGGACTGCTTGCAGCGGTCCCACCAGGGCCTGGGGTCGTCCCGGAGGCCCCGGAGGAGGTCGTCGTACATCCCCGCCAGGAAGGGCCCCGCGATCATGCCGCCCGGAAGGGAGCAGGGCAGCAGCACCAGCACGCTGGAGGACAGGACGGCGCAAGATATCCCCGCCGTCAGGGGCGCGAGGCCCGCCAGGGTCAGAAGGTTCGTCTTCCACCACCGCCCGAAGCGGGCGGACAGCAGCTGGCGGTAGCGGTAAAAACCCGTCTGCCGCTCCGTCTCGTCAAACCGGGGGTCCTCGGCGAATAACAGGTCCCATGGTGTCCTCCTCCTCTCAGGCCGCGCCGCGCCCGGCCAGGCACAGCAGGCCCAACAGGCGGAGCGCCGTTTTCCACCGCGTTTTCATTCAAGCCGCCTCCTTCAAAAGCCGCGCCCAAAGGGCGCCGCATTCGTCCATGTGTTCCGCCGTCCGGTCCTCCCGGAACACCCGCCGGGCCAGGTACAGGCCGCCCTCCACAGGGACCCGGTCCTCTTCCAGAACCTCATAATCCGCCTGGAACTTCTCCGGGTCCTCCAGCAGGAAGAAACAGCTCTCCCGCCCGTCCAGGTCCGCCAGGAGCTTCACGTTGGCGGCGGCGGCAACCATGGCGTCCTCATGGGATGTGAGGTATTGATTCAGCCGGACGACCACCTTTCCGTCTCCGTTGCGGTCCGTGCCAAGGGCGGCCAGCCGGGTTTCCCAGCCGGCTCCGTCCCCCTCAGCGAGGGGGACGGAGCCTACATAGGCGATCTGATAGTCCGGTGTCACCCGCGTCAGGACGTTCCAGGCCCAGTCCAACCCGATCAGGACCACGGCCGCGCCGATGAGGACATGCCACTTGTGATAGTGCCACCAGTTTTGGCGGCGCTGTTTTTTTGTCAATTCCACCGGTTTTTCCGGCTGAACGTCCCGGTATTTCCACTTCAAATACTCGCTGGCCAATCAAAAACACCCCCTTTGTTCTCTGGTGGTCCCGCCGGGGGCATAGCGTACCGGCAGGCAGACCAGGGCCGGGATATTGCTCCGGTCCTTGGTCAGCAGCAATTCCACGCAGGTCTCGGCGATTTTCCGCACGGGCTGGAGGATGGTGGAACAGTACAGCGCGCCGGTCCCGAATTGGCGCACGCCGTCAAAGCCGATGATCTGCACGTCCTCCGGGACCCGGAGGCCCAGGCCCTCCAGAAGGAAGCGGATGCGGCAGGCCAGCAGGTCGGTGGAGCAGAAAATGCCGTCGATCTCCAGCCTGCCGTCCTTCATATGGGAACGGAAAAACTCCCGAAACTGGAGTTCCTCCGCGCCGTCGTCCAGGCGGAGCATCTCGTAGGGGACCTGCCTGGCCCGGCAGAGGGACTCGAAGCCGTCCCCCCGCTTGTCGGTCTCGCTGAGATTGGGGGAGCCCACCCGCAGGAAGGCCGGATGGGCGCAGCCCAGCTCCAGCAGCTTCTCCGCCGCCATGCGCCCCCCGGCGTGGTTGTCCGAGGCCACGCAGGGGATGCCGGGGCCCAGGCAGCGGTCGATGCTGACGAAGGGGAGGCCCTCCACCGCCTCCAGCTGATTGTAGGTCAGGGCGATGACGCCGTCCGCCTTGTTCTGGCGGACCATGCCCACGCACTCCCGTTCCGCGTCGGGCTGGGCGGCGGTGACATAGAGGAGCATCCGGTAATTCCGCTGGAGCAGCGCCGCGCAGATGTGCTGGGCCAGGAGGGAGAAGAAGGGGTGATCCACTCCCGGCAGGATCACGGCCACCGTGGAGGTGGTCCCGGCCCGGAGGCCCCGGGCGTACTGGTTCACCTCGTAGCCCAGCTTCCGGGCGGCGGCCTCCACCTTGACGCGGTAGCTTTCGCCTACGGGAATTCCGTTGAACACCTTGGACACGGTGCCCAGGGCCACTCCGGCCTCCTGGGCCACGTCCTTCATGGTCGGCATGTTGTCCTTTCGTTTCATGGAGTTTACCTCACAGATCATGAAATGTTTCACCAGTAATTTCATTATAAATATGAAACGTTATTTTGCAAGTGATTTTGATAAAATAAAGATAAATCGTTTGTTTGTACAAAGGGAAACCATCGTTTTTGTTCAAAAAATAAAAATTTTTTTTTGATCTTAAAAAGAGATTGACAGCGGAGAATCCAGTGGATTATTATATGGGCACAGGATATGTAACGTTTCATGTCAGAAACAGAATAGGAAGTGAGCCTCATGAAAACGACTCCTCAGCCTGTTCAGCCTGCTGTGGAGCTTCCCCATTCCCATCATTCTGTCCCTCATCATCAACCAGCTGCGGTTCCACAAGTTCAAGCGGGTGGTCCAGACGGTGCTCTACGCCCCCCGCTTCATCTCCGTCATGGTCATCTGCGGTATGATCCGCATCTTCCTCAGCCCCTCCGGCGGCCTTTTGAACCTGATTCTGGGGACCCAGATTGATTTCCTCACCCAGTCCTCGGCCTTCCGGACCATCTACATCGCCTCCGGCATCTGGCAGGACGCCGGGTGGGGGTGCATCATCTACCTGGCCACCCTGGCCAACGTGGACCCCGGCCTCTACGCGGCGGTGAACATCATCCTGCTGCTGATTGTCAACAAGATCGCGTCCAAGGCCTCGGACGTGGAATTCGTGTAAAGGAGGCGGAAGGAAATGGAAAAGAAAAAAGACCTGTCCACCGGCATGTCCGAGCGGACCAGCGACATCATCCTGGTGGCGATCTGCGCGGTGGTGCTTGCCATCGTGGCCTATCCCCTGTATTATGTTCTGGTGGCCTCCTTCTCCGATCCCTACGAGGTGTACGCCGGAAAGACCTTCCTGCTCCCCAGCGGCTTCACCCTGGACGGGTACAAGGCGGTGTTCGCCGAGAAGAACATCGTGGCGGGCTTCCTGAACTCCGTGAAGTACACGGTCATCGGCACCGTCTTCTCGGTCCTCCTCATCGCCAAGTGCCAGCAGGGCTACGTCGGCGTGTCCACCTGGTGGTACATTGAGGAGCTCATGGGGGACTACGCGAAAGACTGCGTCTTCCTGCCGCCCCTCACCGGCCCCAAGGGCGTCTTCTTCACCGGACAGGACGACAAGGGCATGTGGTTGTCTATCACCGAGGACGAGGCTCGATCCCAGTACGGCAAGAGCGCCGGGGAGCTCCGCAACCTCTACGAGGTCTACGGCCCCAAGCTGATTCTGGCGGAGTACTACAGCGGCGTGTTCTACATGGAGGACCGGGCCATCGAGCGCCTGACGGACCTGGATGAATTCTGGATGCCCTATGTGCGGGACACCACCTTCTATCCCGTGGACTGCGTCTTCACCGGCATGGAGATGGAGACCATCGACTGGCACAAAACGGACTTTGAGCAGGCGGTGAAGGAGCAGGAGGGCCTCTGGCTCCGGGACGGCGGACCCACGGATGAGGAGTGGGCCGAGTACAAGGAATACCTCAGCAAAAAGTGCGGCATGGACGACCTCATCCAGGTCTACCAGGACGCCTACGACCGCTTCAGCGCGGCGGAATAAGGGAGGAATCACAATGGCTACGTTGAATTTGAAGGGCATCACCAAGATCTATCCCCACAGCGGCGGGCAGAAAAAGCCCAAGAAGGGCTCCCCGGAGAAGAAGACCAACCTCCAGGTGACGGACCAGGGCGTTGTGGCCGTGCAGTCCTTCAACCTGGATATTCAGGACAACGAGTTCATCGTCCTGGTTGGCCCCTCCGGCTGCGGCAAGTCCACCACCCTGCGCATGGTGGCCGGCCTGGAGGAAATCTCCGGCGGCGAGCTGTACATCGACGGGAAGCTCATGAACGACGTGGAACCCAAAAACCGGGATATCGCCATGGTGTTCCAGAGCTACGCCCTGTATCCCCACATGACCGTCTACGAGAACATGGCCTTCCCCCTGAAGCTCCGCAAGATGCCCAAGGATGAGATCGACCGCTTTCATCTATGTCACCCACGACCAGACGGAGGCCATGACCCTGGGCGACCGGATCGTCATCATGAAGGACGGCTTCGTCCAGCAGGTGGGCACGCCCCAGGAGGTCTTCGACCACCCGGCCAACCTTTTCGTGGCCGGCTTCATCGGCACGCCGCAGATGAACTTCTTCGACGCAAAGCTCACCCAGGAGGGCGGCAAATACTTCGTCTCCGCCGGCGGCTGCAAGGCGGAGCTGTCCCCGGAGAAGCAGGCGGCGCTGAGCGCCAAGAACGTGCCCGCCCTGGACCTGGGCGGGGCCCGGAGCTTTTCCGCCGGCGACAGGCTGAACCTCTCCTTCAGCGGAAATGTCTGCCACGTCTTCGGCCAGGACGGCAGGAACCTGGAATTTTAAGCGCCAAGCAGGAGGTCGATGATATGTCCAGCGATGTTTTGCAGAGAGCCCGAGACTTCGAGGCCCGGTACGGCCCCCATATCCCCGACAGCGAGCGCCCGGTCTTCCACGCCACCCCCACCATCGGCTGGATGAACGACCCCAACGGCTTTTCCTTCTATAAAGGGGAGTGCCACCTGTTCTACCAGTACCACCCCTATTCCAACGAGTGGGGCCCCATGCACTGGGGACACCTGAAGACAAAGGACTTCCTCCGCTGGGAGCGTCTGCCCGCCGCCCTGGCCCCGGACCGGGAGTATGACTCCGCCGGGTGCTTCTCCGGCGGCGCGGCGGAGCTTCCGGACGGGCGGCAGCTCTTGATGTATACCGGCGTCCGGCGGGGACACAACGCCGACGGCTTCCTCCAGGACGTCCAGACCCAGTGCGTGGCCGTGGGGGACGGCGTGAACTATGAAAAATGGGGCGGCAACCCCATCCTGGACGCCAAGGACCTGCCCGAGGGGGGCAGTACCATCGATTTTCGGGACCCCAAGGTCTGGCGGGACCAGGACGGGACCTTTTACGCCGTCATCGGCAACCGCACCGCCGACGGCAGCGGGGCCATCCTGCTGTACCGGAGCCGGGACGGCCTCAAATGGGAGTTCGTCCGCACTCTGGACCGGTGCCGCAATCAGTACGGCAAGATGTGGGAGTGCCCGGACTTCTTCCCCCTGGACGGGAAACAGGTCCTCATCACCAGCCCCCAGGACATGAGCCCCGTGGGTCTGGAGTTCCACGCGGGAAACGGCACCCTCTGCCTCGTCGGGGACTACGACCCCGAGAGGGGCTTCATCCGGCAGGGCGCCCAGGCCATTGACTACGGCCTGGACTTCTACGCCCCCCAGACGGTGGCCGCCCCGGACGGGCGGCGGATCATGGTCGCCTGGATGCAGAACTGGGACACCGTCAACGCCAAGCCTTACAACTGCCGCTGGTTCGGCCAGATGACCCTTCCCCGGGAGCTGTCCCTTGAAAACGGGCGGCTGATTCAAAAGCCCGTCCGGGAGCTGGAGGCGTGCCGGACCCGGCGGGTGGTCCACCAGAACATCCCCGTCTGCGGGGAGATCAACCTCCCCGGCATCCAGGGCCGGGTGCTGGACATGACGGTCACCGTCCGGCCCACCGGCCCGGAGCGCTACCGCTGGTTCCGCATCCGGGTGGCCAAGGACGGGGAACACGAGACCATCCTCCGCTACCGCCCGGACCAGGGCACTTTGAAGCTGGACCGCATCCGCAGCGGCCTGCCCCACGACATTGTACACACCCGGTCCTTCCTGGTGCGGCCCAGGGACGGGGAGATCAAACTGCGGATCATCCTGGACCGTTTCAGCCTGGAGGTCTTCGTCAACGACGGGGAACAGGCCGCCAGCGCGGTGATCTACACCCGGCAGGAGGCGGACGCCATCACCTTCGAGGCCGGGGGCACGGTGCTGATGGACGTGGAAAAATATGATCTGGATTTTGACGGACAGGAGGCGTGAGGCATGAAAGAAAAGCGGTTTGACGTGGTGGCCCTGGGGGAGCTGCTGGTGGACTTCACGGACAACGGCCTCAGCGAACAGGGGAACACCCTCTTCGAGGCCAACCCCGGCGGCGCGCCCTGCAACGTGCTGGCCATGCTGAAAAAACTGGACCGCTCCTGCGCGTTCATCGGCAAAGTGGGAGACGACCTGTTCGGCCGACAGCTCCGGGCCGTGGCGGAGGAGGCGGGCATCTGCATGGACTGTCTTGCGGTGGACCCGAAAGTCCGCACGACGCTGGCCTTTGTCAGGAAGCTGGCCAACGGAGACCGGGACTTCTCCTTCTGCCGCAACCCCGGCGCGGATATGTGCCTGACGGAGGAGGACCTTCCACTGGAAGTCCTGGCGGACTGCCGCGTTTTCCACTTCGGCACCCTCTCCATGACCCACGAGGGCGTCCGCCGGGCCACCCGCAAGGCCATCGACCACGCCAAAGAGGGCGGGGCGCTGATTTCCTTCGACCCCAATCTGCGCCCGCCCCTGTGGGACAGCCTGGAGCATGCCCGGGAGCAGATCAGCTATGGCCTCGGCCATTGCGATATTCTGAAAATCGCCGACAACGAGCTGGAGTTCATGACCGGCGAGACGGACTTCGACAAGGGCGCGGCCATCCTCCGGGAGCGGTATCCCAACATCCGCCTTCTGAACGTGACGGCGGGGCCGGAGGGGAGCTGTTCCTATTATGACAGACTCCGGGTGTTCCGCCCCGCCCTGAAGCTGGGCGGCACCATCGAGACCACCGGCGCGGGGGATACCTTCTGCGCCTGCGTGCTGAACTTCGTGCTGGAGCGGGGACTGGAGGGACTGACGGAGAAGGACCTGGGCGATATGCTGTCCTTCGCCAACGCCGCCGCCTATCTGGTCACCACCCGGAAGGGGGCCATCCGCTCCATGCCGGAGCGGGAGCAGGTGGAGGAGCTGCGGGCGGTTCCATCACTTCGCGCGGTCCTCCGCTCCAATGGGTGACGCGAACTCCGGGCTCAACCTGCTTGATCGAATGTTGCGGCAAGAGGGTGGCGGACAGTCTGCGTTTCGGACCTCGCAGCCCAAGGAGGTGAAGATCGGCCCGTTGCGCCTCTCATTGTGACTTTGGCATGAGCAGGAAACAAAAAAATCGCAAGGCTTTTCCGGCAAGACGACGCTCGCTTTTCGAACTTTTTTCGAAAAGCGAGCGTCGTTTTTTCTCTGCTTTTGAACGGGAGGGGGAGCGGCTTCCGGGTGGCCGGAGGATGGAGGGCTCAAGGGGCGGCTTCCTTTGCCGCGTCTGTCCGCTGCCGCTTGAAATACTGAGCCACCTCGTCGCCGAAGCGTTTGATGTGGAGGAGCATATAGGCTCCGGCGCCGTCCTCGTCCCGCCGGGTCAGATACCCCATGATTGTGTGGTGCTGGTTGATTCTCTCCTCCAGGGAGGACTCCGTGACCATGGAGGACACATACGTCCACTCCGCGACCCGGAGAATCTGCCAGGCCCGCTTCAGCGACGGGCTTCCCGCGGCATCCATGATCAGCTCGTGAAACTTCATATCCAGGCGCACAAACGCGCCCAGATCGTGGTTTTGCTCCATCTCCTGGAGAAGCCGCTCCATCTGGAGGAACCGCTCCTCGGACGCCAGCCTGGCGGCGCGCCGCGCCGCGTACTCCTCCAAAAAGGCGCGGATATCGAAAATGTCCTGAATTTCCTTTTCCGACAGGTTGCGTACGAAAGTCCCCGAATAGGGCCGCTCCTCCAGAAGACCGATGGCCGAGAGCTCCAGCATGGCCTCACGCACGGGCGCTTGAGACACGTTCAGTTCCCGGGCCAGACGCGTCTCCACGATTCTGTCTCCGGGGCGGTAAACTCCTTCCACGATCTGCTGCTGGATGTAATTTTTGATATTGCTCCGCAGGGTTTCCTTCATGGCAGGCCGCTTCCCAGCCGCTTCTTTTGTACTCATGTAATCGTCCTTCCCATTCGGAGATGCCCCGGCGGGCGCCTGTTACTGCCATTGTATAAGAAAACCGGCCAAAATGCAATCGCCTCTATAAAGAAAACCGGCGCGCCTGGACAAAAAATCGATTTTTTAGAATTGGAGCCCCGAGGCTGCTCAAAATGACGGCTGTGCGCGCACATGATTTTTGGATGTATTGATATAAATTCGTTGAAATTTCGGTGTATTTTGACAAAAGAGAGAAAGCGGCTCGACAAAATCTTGACAAAATTCCGGAACGTGTTATTATGGATTATAATAGATAATCGATTATTCGCTTTCGCAACTTGATCCCGCGAGAAATTCCAAGAGGAGGATACACGAACCTATGCGGCAGTTATCGTCAAATGTCTATACCGAAACCGAAATCCGGGGGTGCGATCCCAGCATCGTCCTGACCCGGGAGGGCGCCGTCTTCATTGACACCGCCCAGTGGATTACCAACCTGGAGCAGATGATCGCCTTTGCCGAGGAAAAGGCCGGAACGATCAGGTATCTGGTCAACACGGAGAGCCATATTGACCATATCTTCGGCAACCACTGGCTGAAAAAAGCCGGGGCCGCCATCATCGGCCAGGAGAAGATTTTGGACGGCTTCTTCAAGATTCCCCCCGCTTTTCATATGGCGACTCACGAATACAACGTGGACGTCATCCGGCGGCAGGACCCCGGCGCCCTGGACCGGATGCCCTCTGAGGAGGAGTATCTCGTGGCGAAGCCGGACATCATCTTTACGGATGAGCTGACCTTCAGGCTGGGAGACCATACGTTCCGCTGCGTCCATACGCCCGGCCACTCCCCGGAGCAGACCAGCGTCCATGTGCCGGAGGAGCGCTGTGTGTTCGTGGGCGACAACATCTTCAACGACTGCCAGATTTGGCTGCACAGCGTGGATTTTGACGATCTTTTCCACAGCCTGGACTGGCTTCAGGGACTGGACGTGGACTACATAGTGCCCGGCCACGGTCCGGTGCGGGGCAAGGAGTGCATTGTGGAGAACAAGCAGTTCCTGTACGCTTGGCTGGACGCCGTGGGCGAGGGGATTGTCAAGGGCTGGAGCAGGGAGGAGTGCGTGGAGCGCATCAGCCTCGCGGACCGCTGCCCCATGGACATCGGCCAGCCGGAGTGCATGGAGTACGTCCAGACCAATAACGTTCGGAAATGCTATGACTACCTCACGCGCAGCGCGGAGCGTTAAGGAGGGGGACCGTGATGACAAAACGACCCGCCGCGATCATCGGCAAGGGTATGATTGGCATCAGCCTCGCCGTGCTCTTTACCGGAAACGGCATCCCCGCCATTGTCCTGGCGAAGAACAGCGAGGCCGGGCTGGAGAAATACCGGACTTATTACCGGGACCTGATTGCCCAGGGCCTGGTGACGGAGAAGCAGGCCGCCGCCTGCGAGAAGCTGCTGTCATTCACGGAGGACTACGCCGGACTGCGGGAGGTGGAAATCGCCTTTGAGTGCGTCACGGAAAAGCTGGAGGTCAAGCGCGAGGTCTACCGGAAACTGGAGGAGGCCTGCCCGGAGCTGAAGGCCGTCGCCTCCACCACCTCCGCCATCTCCCCGGAGGATTTGGCGAAGGGGATGCGGCGGAAGGAAAAGGTCATGGTGGCCCATCCCTACAACCCGCCTCATATGGTGCCCTGTGTGGAGCTGGTGAAAAACGACTTTACCGACCAGGGGGCGATCGATGCCGTGGTGGAGCTGCTGGAGTACTGTGGCAGAGAGGTTTGCAGGATGAACAAGGCGGCTCCCGGCTTCATTGCCAACCGGCTCCAGCACGCGCTGTACCGGGAGGCGGTGTACATGGTGGAGCAGGGCATCTGCTCCCCGGAGGACATCGACAAGTGCATCCGCTCGAGCTGGGGGCCCCGGTATACCTCCATCGGCCTGTTCGACCATTTCGATTATGCCGGACTGGATTTGATCGCCAGCATTGAGCGCTACCTCTATCCCGATCTGTGCGATACCAAGGCGGTGCATCCCTCCCTTCAGGAGCGGCTGGACCGGGGAGAGCTGGGCTATAAGACCGGCGTGGGATACTACGACTGGCGGGAGCGGGATATGGACGCCTTCCGCAAGAAGACCAGCGATCCCTATCTGCGCTTTTTCAACTGGAAGCTGCCGGCGGCATTGTGATCATGACCGGACTGGAAAGGGGCGCGGTCCGGCCGCGTATTCGCCTTCGACTTTGATCTGGCGGAGGGGGAGCTCCTGGAAAAGGTGGAGGCGCCGCCTTTTGCTGGAAGGCAATATTGAGTTTCCGGCGAGCGGGCAGCGCGGGGAATTTCCCGCTGGTGAATGGGAGGGATTTTATGGCAGACGCGGTTAAGATGGAGCATATCTGCAAAAGTTTTTCCGGGGTCCGTGTGCTTGATGATGTTGAGTTTTGCCTGCGGAAGGGTGAGATCCACGCGCTGATGGGGGCGAACGGCGCGGGAAAGTCCACATTGATCAAGATCCTGTCCGGCGCTCACAGGAAGGACAGCGGGACCATCCTGATCGATGGGGAAGAGGCGGACATTCACTCGCCGGTGAGCTCCAAGGCTCACGGTATCCAGTGCATTTATCAGGAGCTCTCTCTGGCGCCCGATCTTTCGGTGGCCAACAACATCTTTCTCGGACAGGAGAAGATGAAGGGACGGCTGCTGGACCAGAGGGCGATCAACCGGGAAGCCGCCCGCATGATGGAGGACCTGGACCTGCACGTGGACGTGCGGATGCCGGTGAGCCGGCTGGGCATTGGCGAGCGGTTCTTCACGGAAATCTGCCGCTGCCTGGTGGGAGACGCCAGGATCGTCATCCTGGACGAGCCCACCTCCGCCATGACGCCCAAGGAGTACAAGCACTTTTTGACCACCATAAAGACGCTTCGCGAGAGGGGCATTTCCATCATATATATCTCCCATCACCTGGATGAGATTTTCGACATCTGCGACCGCGTCACGGTGCTGCGGGACGGCAAAAATGTGGCGACCACGGACATCGCCGACCTGACGATGCAGAAGCTGATCTTCCAGATGATCGGCAAGGACGTCGTCAGCGGCAGGCGGATGGTTCAGGAGCGGGAGTTCGGCGGCTCGCCGGTGATCCTCCGGCTGGAGCATGTGACGACCCGAAAGCTCAAGGATGTGTCTTTGGAGCTTCACGCGGGGGAGGTCCTGGCGGTGTCCGGCCTGCTGGGCGCCGGGAAGACGGAGCTTGCCGACGCCGTTTTCGGTGAGGACAGCCTTCTGTCCGGGCGGATCTGTTTGGACGGGAAGCCGGTTGAAATCTCTCATCCCCAGGACGCGATGCGGCTTGGCATTGCTCTGGTCAACGAGGACCGCAAGGGCAAGGGGCTGCTTCAGGACGACTCCATCAAGCGGAACATCTCCATTTCCAGCCTGGAGCAGATGCTCCGATACAAGGTGTTTGTCGACCGGAAAAAGGAGGCCGCGCTGGGAGCGGAGATGACGGGAAAGCTCTCGGTAAAGTGCGCCGGGCCGGAGCAGCTGGTGCGGTATCTCAGCGGCGGCAACCAGCAGAAGGTGGTCCTGGCCAAGTGGCTGCTGAGGAATCCCCGCATCTTGATGTTGGACGAGCCCACCCGTGGAATCGACGTTGGCTCCAAGGATGAGATATACGGCATGATCGCCTCTCTGGCGGAACAGGGAATCGCGATTTTGCTGCTCTCCTCCGAAATACCGGAGGTGCTGTCACTGGCGCACCGGATTGTGGTGCTCAAGGACGGCGAGGTGAGGGGAGAGCTCCCGGGAAAAGGTACGACGCAGAACGAAATTCTCATGATGGCGGCAGGAGAATGAGCGCTATGGTAAAAGTGAAAGAATTCGTTAAGAAAAATACACTGTTTATTGTCTTTTTGGTTATCTGTGCAATTTTTTCCGTTGCAACGGACAGCTTCCTGACTGTGAGCAACATCACGGACGTCGTTCGCACCAACACCATCAACGGCCTGCTGGCCGTGGGACTGACCTACGTGATTCTGTCCGGCGGGATCGACCTGTCCGTGGAGGCCACCGTCTGCCTGGCGGGACTGGTGGCGGGATATCTCAGCCCCATGCCGGTGGTGGCTGTGCTGGCGGGCGTTCTGGTGGGCGTCGCGATCGGCCTGTTCAACGGCTTGATGCTGGAGAAGAGCGGCGTCCAGCCCTTCATCTTCACCCTGGCCATGAGCCGGCTGCTCCGGGGCGTCGTGCTGGCGGTCACAAAGGGAAAGAACTACTACACCATCGATTCCTGCTTCACGGCAATTGTGCGCAGCAGCGTTTTCGGTATTCCCTCGCTGATCATCATGTTCGTTGTGATTGTGGTCATCACGTACTTCGCGCTGAACCGCGCCCGCTATGGCCGCTATATCTACGCGGTGGGCAGCAATGAGGAGGCGGCCCGGCTCTCCGGTATCCGGACGCACCGCATCAAGGTCTCCGCCTATGTGATTGCCGGGATGCTGTCCGGCCTGGCCGGCGTGCTCCTGACCGCCCGCCTGTCGGGCGCGGAAACCAACGCCGGCGACGGCTGGTCGCTGGACGCCGTCTCCGCCGTCATCATCGGCGGAACCAGCCTGCGCGGCGGCCGCGGCGGCATCTTGAATACGCTGCTGGGCATATTCATCATCGCGGTGCTGAACAACGGCATGACCCTGATGGGGGTGCCTACCAACTACAATCAGCTGATAAAGGGGCTTTTGATGCTGGTTGCCGTCCTTTTGGACATGAGCAACCGCAAGAAATCTTGATTATGATGCCGTGCATCTGATCAATAAATCAAAAGAAGGAGAATTGTATGAAAACGACGAAGAAAATCTTGGCCATGGTTCTGTCTCTGTGCATGGTATTGGCTCTGGCCGCCTGTGGGAACTCCGCGAAGGACACCGCCCCCGCGGATACACAGACGCCCGCCGCCGACGCGCCGGAGAGCGGCGGCGGCAAGACCTGGCACATCGGCATGGCGCTGGACACGTATTCCAACGCGATCAATGCCGAAATCGCCCGGATCTTTGAGGAAGTCTGCAAGGAGCGCGGCTATGATGTGACGATCACCGACGCCGAGGGCGACTCCTCCAAGCAGCTGGCGGATATCTCCACCCTGGTCCAGAAAAAGGTGGACGGCATCGTCGTCCTGCCCGTCAGCAGCAACTCCGTGGACGAGGGCATCATCTCCGCCTGCGACGCCGGAATCCCCATCGCCACCGTCCTGCGGGATACGCCCAATGTGGCCGACAAGTACGTCTGCTTCTCCGGCACCGACGACGTGGAACTTGGCTCCATCGGAGGCCAGTGGATTGTCGACGCCACCGGCGGCGAGGGCAAAATTGTCTATATCACCGGCCGCACCGGTGTCTCCACCGCCGAGAACCGTACCGTCGGCTTCCACCAGGTGGTTGACCAGCATCCCGGCCTGGAGATCGTCGCGGAGCAGGACGGCAACTACAACCGCTCTGACGCCATGACCATTATGGAGGCCATTCTGCAGGCCAATCCCGAGATTGACGCCGTCTGGTGCGCCAACGATGAGATGGCCGGCGGCGTCTGCCAGGCGATTTCCGCGGCGAACCGGCAGGGCATCCTGGTGGGCGGAGCGAACTTCCAGTCCGACGCGTATGACCGCCTGATGTCCGGCGAGCAGGCCGCCGATATCACCACGCCCTGTGCCATGGTCATTCCCGCCATCGACGCCATTGTCACGGTGCTGGAGGGCGGCACGGTGACGGAGAAAACGCAGTACTATCCCCTTGACCTGATTACCAAGGAGAACGCCGATCAGTTCAAGGACCAGCTCTATTGACGCGGTAAACGCAAAGGGCCGGCGGGAGTTCCCGCCGGCCCTCTCTCGTTTGAAGGCTTGCTTCCGCCTATTCACAGACGTGGAATATCGTCTCCAAAATTTCGGCCGTTGTGATTCCGCCGAAATAGTCTGAAAGCGGCTGCCGCTCCAACACCTCCGTTACATCCTCCCGGCGGAAGGGGACGCCCCGCAAGGCCTCCGTCAGCGGCTCCAGGGGACAGCGGGAGAGAAAATCCCCCAGAAAGGCGATGCCTGTGATTCGACCGCCCTTTACGGAGAGCCGGACCTCCAGACTTCCGCCGTCCCAGTGCCGCCGGTTCATCATGTCATAGGCCGGAGACCGCCCGAAATTCCACTCCCAGGTGTCGTATTTCTCCCGTTTCAGGGCCTCCACGCCCTCCAGCTCCTCCGCCGTCAGCCCGCCGCCAACGAAGCCCGCTCCGGCCAGGGCCGTTTTCAAATACTCCCAGAAGGCGGGCAGGTCCATGTCCTCCCGGAGGAACTCCCGGATATTCCCGATCCGGCTCCGGACGGACTTGGCGCTCTTGGAACGGAATTTCTCCGGGTCCGCCCGCAATGCCCCCGCAACCATGCCGGGGTCCGCGTCGAAGAGCAGGGTCCCGTGGTGCAAAATCCGCCCGTCCAGCAGCCGCTGGGCCGTCCCCGACACCTTCCGTCCCTCCACCAGAATGTCGTTCCGCCCGGAGGCCTCCGCCCGGAGGCCCAGTCCCCGCAGGGCATTTACAACGGGCCGGGTGAAGCGCTCCATGGTCAGCTTCTCCGCCTCCCCGGCGTCGGTGATGAAGGAGTAGTTCAAATTGCCCAGGTCGTGGTACACCGCGCCGCCGCCGGTGGTCCGCCGGACCACCCGGATGCCGTGGGCCTCCACAAAGGCCCGGTCGATCTCCTCCTCCGCGTTCTGGTTCTGGCCGATGACGATGGTGTTGTCGTTCTGCCAGAGCAGGAGATAGTCCCCGGTCCCTCGATGGGTCAGCACATATTCCTCAAAGGCCAGGTTGTAAAACGGGTCCTGGGACCCCGTCTCCAGATAGGTTATCCGCGTACCCATGCGCGTCTCCTCTCTCTCAGAGCTGTGCGCCCCGGATAAAGCCGTCCATCAGGCCGGTCAGGTGCTCCTCAATGGTGGCGGCCGCCGACCTGATGTCTCGGGCGGCGATTTCCTCCAGCAGCCGCTGGTGCCCCCGCTGGAGCTGCTTCAAGCTCTCCGCGTCCGTCAGGGCGGAGACGCTGAACCAGTTCCGCATGTTGCACTGCTCCCACAGCCTCAGCAATACCCGGTTCCCCGTGGCATCGATGATGGCCCGGTGAAAATCCGCGTCCCGCTCGGTGAAATGGCGCAGGTCCCCCTGTACGGCACACTCGTCCATCTCTCCCAGAATTTCCCGGAGCTGCTCCGTCAATTTTCTCAGTTCCCCATCCGAAAGCTGGCCGATGACGTCCCGGATGCTCTTGGACTCCAGGCAGATGCGCACGCTGTAGTTGTCCCGGACGTCCTTCTCCGTCAGGGTCCGGACCCTGGAGCCCTTGAAGGGCACGGTCTCCACCAGTCCCAGGGCCTCCAGGTCCCGGATGGCCTCCCGGACCGGCCCCTGGGAGACGCCCAGCTCCCGGGCCCAAAAGGTCTCGATGATCTTGTCGCCGGGCCGCAGCTCCCCGGCAAAAATGGCGTCCCGAATGGCGTTGCGGATCTCCTCCCGGAAGACCTTGCGCTGAGGCAGGGCCGCGCCGGTTCTCTCCATGGTCAGTTCCTCCTCGTATGCAGATATGTCTATTATCAATAATTTTTTATTATAAGGTTTTCGGCCCGCTTCGTCAACCGCTTCCCGGCTTTTTCACGAAGTCCACAAAGGCGCTGTGGAAATCTTGTGAAATATTCTAGATTATAAATTATTGATAATATATAATTCTGGTGTTAGAATGGAGGCAACTTGAAAAGCGGAGGTGTCCCTTCCATGATCGACAAGCGGACCGGTCTTTGGATTTACAACAAGATGAACGAGATCCGGGACTTTGAGGAGACGGCGTGGACCCTGTTCACGGAGAACAAGCTCCGGGGCTCCGTCCATCTTTACACCGGCGAGGAGGCCGTGGCGGCGGCGGTCTGCGCCCAGCTGACGGACGAGGACCTCATCGCCTCCACCCACCGGGGCCACGGGCACTGCATCGCCAAGGGGGCGGAGCTGGACCGGGCCCTGGCGGAGCTGATGGGCAAGGCCACGGGCTACTGCAAGGGCCGCAGCGGCTCCATGCACATCGCGGATTTCTCCAAGGGCAACCTGGGAGCCAACGCCATCGTGGGCGGCGGCATCCCCATCGCCACCGGCGGAGCCCTGGCGCTGAAAATGCGGAAAAAGCCCAACGTGGCCGTGGCCTTCTTCGGCGACGGCGCCAGCAACCAGGGCACCTTCCACGAGTCCATCAACATGGCGGCGGTTTGGAAGCTCCCCTGCGTCTACGTGGTGGAAAACAACCAGTTCGGCATGACCGTCCCCGTGTGGCAGTCCACCTCTGTGGAGGACATCTCCGTCCGGGGCGCGGCCTACGGCATCCCCGGCGAGACCGTGGACGGCAACGACGTGGTAGCCGTCTATGAGGCCTTCGCCCGGGCCAAGGAGCGGGCTCTCAAGGGCGAGGGTCCCAGCATCATCGAGTGCAAGACCTACCGCTGGCGGGGCCACTGGACCGGGGACCCGGAGGTCTACCGCACCCGGGAAGAGGTGGAGGACTGGCGGCAGAACCGGGACCCCATCAAGCGCTTCCGGGAGTATCTGATGGAAAACAAGCTGGCCTCCAAGGAAGAACTGGACGAGATCGACCAGACCGCCGCCAGGAAGATGGAAGCGGCGGTGGAGTTCGCCATGAACAGCCCGGAGCCCGATCCGGCCCATGTTCTGGACGACGTGTTCTATGAAGGGTAAGGGGGGTACGAGACAATGGCCAAGATGAGTTACGCGCAGGCGATCCGCCAGGTCATCGCCGAGGAAATGCGCAGGGATGAAAGGGTCTTCGTCATGGGCGAGGACGTGGAGAAGCTGGGCGGTGTCTTCGGCACCACCCGGGACCTCTACAAGGAGTTTGGCACGGAGAGAATCCGCAACACCCCCATCTCCGAGTCCGCCATTGTGGGCGCGGCCCTGGGCGCGGCCTGCGCTGGGATGCGGCCTGTGGCGGAGCTGATGTACTGGGACTTCGCCTTCGTGGCGGCGGACCAGATTTTCAACCAGATGGCCAAGACCCGCTATGTCTTCGGCGGCAACGCGAAGATCCCCATGGTCCTCCGGAGCCAGCAGGGCACCGGCCGGGGCAACGCCGCCACCCACTCCCAGTCCCTGGAGAGCATTTTCATGCACATTCCGGGCTTGAAGGTGGCGTGCCCTTCCACCCCCGCCGAGGCGGCGGGCCTCCTCCGCACCGCCATCCGGGACGACAACCCGGTCTGCTTCTTCGAGCACAAGGCCCTGTACATCACCAAGGGTGAGGTGCCCGACGACCCGGAGTTCATGATTCCCTTCGGCAAGGCCGACGTGAAGCGGGAGGGTACGGACGTGACCGTCGTCGCCAACCTCCTCTACGTCAGCCGCGCCCTGGAAGCCGCCGACGAGCTGGCGAAGGAGGGCATTTCCGCCGAGGTCATCGACCCCCGGACCCTGGTGCCCTTCGACTACGATACCGTGGCGGACAGCGTGAAGAAGACGGGCCGTCTGGTGGTGGTCCACGAGGCCCACCAGAACAACGGCTGGGGCGCGCAGGTGGTGTCCCAGGTGGGCCGGATGGTCTTCCCGTACCTGGACGCCGCCCCGGTGCACCTGGGCGCGAAAGCCTGCCCCTTGCCCTTCAACCCCGGCCTGGAAGCCGCCGTCATTCCCAGTGTGAAGGAAATTGTGGACGCCTGCAAGGCCGCGTGCTACCGCTGAGAAAGGAGCTCTGACTTATGGCAACGATCGTTATCATGCCCAAGCAGGGCCTCATGATGGAGGAGGGCACCATCACCAGCTGGCTGAAAAAAGAGGGCGAGGCCGTTACAGCCGGAGAGCCCCTCTTCGAGATGGAGACCGACAAGCTGACCATCACCATGGACGCGGAAGCCTCCGGCACCCTGCTGAAAATCATCCACCCCGAGGGGGACGTGGTGCCCATCACCCAGCCCATCGCCGTCCTGGGCGAACCCGGCGAGGATATCTCCGCCCTGGTGGGCGGTGACACGGCCCCCGCCGCCCCGGCGGAAGCGGCTCCCGCCGCTCCGGCTCCGGAGGCTCCCGCCGCGCCCGCCGTGGAGCGGGCTCCCGGTGAACGGGTCTTCTCCTCTCCCCGCGCCCGTCTCCGGGCGGAGGAAAACGGCGTGGACATCGCCGCCGTCCCCGGCTCCGGCCCCGACGGCCTGGTCATTGAGCGGGACGTGAATGCCTGTGTGGCCAACAGGCCCGCCGTGACGCCTCTGGCGGCGAACATCGCCAAAGCCCGGGGCGTGGACCTGAGCGGCGTCACGGGCACGGGCCGGGGCGGCAAGATCACCGCCGCCGACCTGCCCGGCGCGGCCCCCGCTCCGGCGGCTCCCGCTGCATCCAGCGCTCCTGCCGCCTCCGCCCAGCAGGACCGGGGCACCCACACCGAACCCATGAGCGGTATGCGCAAGGCAATCTCCCGGAACATGCTGTCCAGCAAGGAGACCAACGCCCAGACCTGCCACCGGATCAGGGTGGACATGACCGCCGCCATCGCCCTGCGGAAGCAGTACAAGGACTTGGGGCTCAAGGTCTCCTACAACGACATCATCGTCCGGGCCTGCGCCAAGGCCCTGGCGGATATGCCCATCGTCAACGCCTCCGTGGAGGGGGACAGCATCCTGTACCACGACTATGTGAACGTGGGGACCGCCGTCTCCGTACCGGGTGGTCTGATCGTCCCGGTCATCAAGGACGCGGACATCATCGGCCTCAGCGGCATAGCGGCAACGTCTGCCGAGCTCATTGAGAAGGCCCGGGAGGGCCGCCTCACTGACGCGGACTATCACGGCGGCACTTTCACGGTGTCCTCACTGGGCATGTTCGATCTGGATGATTTTGTGGCCATCATCAACCCGCCGGAGTCCGCCATCCTGGCCGTGGGCAAAATCGCCAAGACCCCGGTGGTGGTGACCAACGCCGGGGGGGAGGACGAGATCGTCATCAAATCCGTCTGCGCCCTGTGCCTGAGCTACGACCACCGGATCATCGACGGGGCCGAGGCGGCGAAGTTCCTCCAGAAGGTGAAGAACTACCTGCAAAACCCGGTTTTACTTATTTAAGGGAGGACTGACGTATGCAGAAATTTGACGCGGCCGTCATCGGCGGCGGCCCGGGCGGCTATGCCTGCGCCATCCGTCTGGCCCAGAACGGCCTGAAGGCCGCCCTGGTGGAAGAGGCGGAGTTGGGCGGCACCTGCCTGAACCGGGGCTGCATCCCCACGAAAACCCTGCTCCACTCCGCCGATGTGTACTACGAGGCGAAAAGCGGAGGGGCCTTCGGCATCAGCGCGGAAAACGTCTCCTTTGACTACGCCAAGATCATCGAGCGGAAAAACGCCGTCTCCAGGCAGCTCAGCGGCGGCATCGCCGCCCTGGAGAAGAGCCACGGGGTCACAGTGTTCAAGGCCAGGGCCACCATTGCTTCCCGGACCACCGTGGAGTTGGACAACGGCGAAACTTTGGAGTGCAGGCACCTGATCGTGGCCACCGGCTCCAATCCCGCCCGGATTCCCATTCCCGGCGTGGACCTGCCCGGCGTGGTGGACTCCACCGGACTGCTGGATATGACCGTCTGCCCGAAGCACATCATCATCGTGGGCGGCGGGGTCATCGGCATCGAGTTCGCGACCTTCTATTGCCGCCTGGGCGTCAAGGTCACCATTGTCGAGATGCTGGACCGTGTGCTGGGTCCCCTGGACAAGGATATCACCGACTTCGTGGAGGCCGAGCTGAAAAAGAACGGTGTGGAGCTGGTCCTGGGCGTGAAGGTGGAGTCCATCGAGCCGGGCCTGAAAGTCAACTACGCCTCCGTCAAGGACGGGGCCAAGGGCACGGCGGAGGGCGACGTGGTCCTCATGGCCGGGGGACGGGCTCCCAATACCAGGGGCGTGGGCCTGGATACCATCGGCGTGAGGATGGACCGGAAGGGCTTCGTGGAGGTGGACGGCCTCTGCCGGACCAGCGTCCCCGGGGTCTACGCCATCGGGGACATCAACGGCAAGATGCAGCTGGCCCACGTGGCCACGGCCCAGGGAACCATGGCAGCCGACCACATCGCCGGGAAGCCCTGCAAGCAGCTGAACCTGAACCGCATTCCCTCCTGCGTCTACTGCAATCCGGAGACGGCCATGGTGGGCCTCACGGAGGAGCAGGCCCGGGCCACCGGGAAAGAGATTGGCGTCGGGAAGTTCAACCTCTCCGGCAACGGCAAGGCCCTGACCATGGGGGAGAACAAGGGCTTGGTGAAGTTTGTCTTCGACAAGGGCACGGAGGAAATCCTGGGCTTCCACGTCATCGGACCCAGGGCCACGGATCTGGCCGCCGAGGTCGCCGCTGTCATGGAGTGCGAGGGGACGATCTCCGAGATTGGCGGCACCGTCCATCCCCACCCGACGGTCAGCGAGGTGGTCATGGAGGCGGCCCACGCCTGCCATGGGACCTGTGTCCACGCGCCGAAGGTCCGCAGATAAACCAAACAGAGCCCCGGCGTCTGCCGGGGCCCGCGAAATATGACAAGGAGACTGATTCACTATGGCTCAGAAAATGGACGCTTTTTCCGCCGCTCTGATGGCCGACAAGCGGGAGATCATCTTCGCCCCCACCGTATACAAGTTCGATACCTTCGCCGCCATGGCCGAGGAATTCAAGCTGAACGAGCGGGACGTGGTGCTGACCAATGAGTTCATTTACACCCCGTTTATGAAGGATTTGGGTCTGAAATGCAACTTTGTGTTCCAGGAGAAGTTCGGCGCGGGCGAACCCTCCGAGGCCATGATCCAGACCATGTATGACGCCATCCCCTACGAGAGCTATGACCGGGTCATCGCGGTCGGCGGCGGCGCCATCATGGACCTGTGCAAGCTGCTGGGCTGCAAGCGCCCCGACACGGTCCACAACCTGTATTTCAAGCGCTTCCCCGTCCAGCATGAGAAGGACGTCATCGCCATCCCCACCACCTGCGGCACGGGCTCCGAGTGCACCAACATCTCCGTGGCGATTGTCAAGGACGAAAAAGACGGGGTCCTCACCGGCGGCGAGACCAAGCTGGGTCTGGTGTCCGACGACATCATCCCCAACAAGGTCTGCCTGATCCCCGACCTCATCAAGACCCTGCCCTACAAGCCCTTCGCCTGCTCCGCCATCGACGCCCTGGTCCACGCCACCGAGTCCTTCCTGAGCCCCCACCGGAAGACGCAGACCAGCGAGCTCTTCTCCGAGAAGGCCATGGATATGATCCTGAAGGGCTTCAAGCTGATCGACGAGAAGGGCCAGGACGCCCGGTTCGAGTACCTGGACGAGTTCGTGACGGCCAGCTTCTACGCGGGCATCGCCTTCCTGAAGGCGGGCTGCGGCCCTGTCCACGGCATGAGCTTCCCCCTGGGCGGCACCTATCACGTGGCCCACGGCGAGAGCAACTACATGCTGTTCGGCGCCATCATGGACTACTATGACGAGAAGAACCCGGACGGCGAGATCATGCGCTTCAAGGAGCTGGTGGCCCGGATCCTCGGCTGCGAGGCCAGGAACGCCATCCCCGAGATGAACGCCCTGCTGCAGCGCATCCTGCCCCTGCGTCCCCTGCGGGACTGCGGCTTCACCGAGGAGGACTTCAAGAAGTTCCCCCAGAGCGTGGAGGCCAACCAGCAGCGGCTGATGACCAACGCCTATTATCCCTTCGACCTGGAGAGCGAGGAAGCCATCTATCGCAAGTGCTTCTGATCCCTTTGAAACAGAACACGAGGCCGGTCCCGTCGGGACCGGCCTCTTTTCGGTATTATTCTTGCGGACTTTTTAACCATGCCTTGAACTCGTCCGCGGCTCTCCGCCCACTTCTGAACAGGAGCGGTGCTCCGACAGAGCTTCCTGGATGCGCTGAGGCGGCTGCAATACTCCGCCGTGATCCGTCCGGTGATGAGGAAGTACCTTCCACAGCTCCTGCACCGCCGGACCGGAATCTCCCACCTGACGCATTCCCGAAGAGAGAAGTCTATCAGGTCCCGGATTGTGTTGGGGTAAAGGATTTCCCCACAGCCGCCATCTTTGATTACGCCGAAGCTGATGTGGAGTAAGCTCAAAAAGGAACGAACTGTGGCAGGGGCTGTTCCTTCTCCCTTCCTTTCTTTTCTTTCCTGATACTACATCTTTCTTATCCTTTCTACAATGCTGAAAAGAGCGTGCCGTCTTTCTCGGCACGCTCTTCCCTTTTCCTCTCTTGATTTCACTTTTTATTTTGCCGCTTCCCGGTTGTTTCCCCGCCTTCTATTTTGCCGCAAAACAACCAAGCCAAGTGAGGCGAACAGTCCGCCGCCCCAGGTCATATGGGCCAATGGGATGTAGACCACGAGGCTCCAAAGCAGCGCAAATAAAACCCAGGCTTTCAGGGTCATCCGTTCCGCTGTCGCGCCGCAGATCAAGGCAGGGGTGATGACGGCGTAAGCCATTTGCAGAAAGCGGTCTCACAACGGCAAGACAGATCCAGACCTGCATCATGATGTCCACTTCGCTTTTTTTGCGGCATAGACCTGCATAGAAAACAGCCAGGGCCGGAGTCATCAGCAGGGCCATAGAGGCACAGATTAGAACGAATGACATATCGACTGTATTCACAAGAATTCCTCTTTGCTAAATGGTACATTCCATATAAACACCTCATGGCAAGTCCGACAAAGTTTTTGCCGACTTCCGGGAATCCCGGCAAAAAACATACGAGGCCCGGCAAAGCTGCGGCGTGGAAAATCCGGTATGATTTTCCTGATGGAAATATGCCGGTTTGTTTTGCGTATTGCCGGAAAATATGATATGCTTCATGATATGACGTGATATTGTTCGGAAGGGGGACGCCAATGGATTACAGAGATGCGATGACGGTATTGTCTCAGTGCGGCCTGGGGGCGGCCCTGCTGGGGGAAAACGAGATCATCCTGGCCGTCAATGAGACCGGCGGCCATCTTCTTCACGGAGCGGGGGAGCTGGAGGGCCGGTCCCTGTGGGAAATCGCGGCCCCGCTCTGCCGGGAGTCGGAGGAGCCCGTATACGCCAACATCGCCTTTGGCGAGTATCTGCTCCGCTGCCCCGCGCCGGAGGTCTCCAATCTGCCGCCCCGCTCCCGGCTGATCGTCTTCCGCAACGCCGCCAACGACGCCTGCCACGATATGCTCATCAGTATTTTGAATCAAATCAGCGAGGCGGTGGCTCTCTTTGACGCGGAAGGCCGCTTGTACCTGCTGAACGACGCCGTAGTCAAGATGGAAGCTGTCGCGACGCAGGACGTTCTGGGGGAGCATGTGGAGGACGTATACCACATGCTGGACGGCACGGAGCTGGCGATCCCGACGGTTCTGCGGGAAAAGCGTCCCCTTCTGAACCGGCGGCAGTATTACGCCACCCGCTTTGGAAAAAACATTGACGTGATGTCCAACGTCTACCCCATCGCCCAGAACGGGCAGGTCCTGGGCGGCTTCACGGTCATGGAGAACTGGTCCCAGATCGAGGCCCTGCAAAAGCGGATCATGGACCTGCAGGACAAGCTGCTGAACCGTTCCTCAAGAGTGCGGCCGAAAGCGAAAAGCGAGCTGACGGCCCAGTACCGGTTTTCAGACATCGTTTACGTCAGCTCCGCCATGCGGGACGTGATCGAGCAATGCGAGCAGGTGGCGAAAAACGACTCCTCCGTCATGATCTACGGAGAGACCGGCACAGGCAAGGAGATGTTCGCCCAGGGCATCCACAACGCCAGCCGCCGTTCGGACGGGCCCTTCCTGGCCATCAACTGCGCCGCCATTCCGGAAAATCTCCTGGAGGGTCTGCTGTTCGGCACGGAGCGGGGGGCCTACACCGGGGCGGAACAGCGGGCCGGACTGTTTGAACAGGCTGACGGCGGGACGCTGCTGCTGGACGAGATCAACTCCATGAACATCAACCTCCAGTCCAAGCTCCTCCGGGTTCTGCAGGAGGGGACCTTCCGCCGTGTGGGCGGCTCCGCCGAGATTCACGTGGACGTCCGGCTGCTGTCCAACACCAACGTCCCGCCCTATCAGGCCATCCAGGAGGGGAAGCTGCGGCAGGACCTGTTCTACCGCCTGGGAGTGGTGAACATCACCATCCCGCCTCTGCGGGCCCGACGGGAGGACATCGGCCTGCTGGCGAAGAGCTTCATCATCCAATGCAACCAAAAACTGGAGAAGAACGTCAAGAACATCAGCAAGGCCACGCTGGAGCGGTTCCAGGCGTACCGCTGGCCGGGAAACGTGCGGGAGCTGCAGCACGCCATCGAGCACGCCATGAACATCCTTCCCGACGAGCTGTCCACCATCACGCCGCGCCATATCCCCGAGCATATTTTGGCGGGGGAGGAGGGACCTGCCCCACGGCCTGTGCCCGAGCGCAAGGCGGCGTCCCTGAACTCGTCCATCCGGGACGCGGCGTATCAGGCGGTCTGCCGGGCACTGCGGGAGAGCGGGGGAAATATCTCCGAGGCGGCGCGGACGCTGAACATGAGCCGTCAGAATCTGCAATACCGCATCAAACGATATCAGATCAACATAGAGGAATTGCTGAGGGAATGAGAAGGGGCGCGGCTTTGGCCGCGCCCTTTGGTGTTTTATTGGATGCCCGCAATGTCTTTTGCCAATTGCTTTTTCTTCTGGATGTTGCCCTGGCGGGCGATCATGATGCGCTGGGCCTGGGGAGAGCCCGCGCCGTGCATGGACTCGGTGCGGTAGCCCACCGCCGCCGCGCCCAGGCACACGTTCTCCAGGAACCGCATGACCCGCTGGCGGTCCTCCGTCTTCACGCCCTCCCGGGCGGCGAAGTACTTCTGGCAGATGTCCCCGATGGTTTCGCCGTTCCGCCCCACAACCGTGTCGGACTCGAAGTCCTTCTCGGAGGGCATGGTGACCATCAGTCCGCCGGCCACGTCCTCCGCCAGGCGCACGATCTCGTAGGGGAAGCGGGTGATGTTCTGCTTGCAGACGTTGGCAAGCAGCAGGTCGATCTGATAGTTTCCCGCCTTGGTCTTGAAGCCCTGGCTGGAGCAGGCGATGCCGCAGCAGTACAGCGTCTCGTTCAGGTGGGTCATCTCGATGAGCTTGTCCTTGACGGCGCTGGCTTTCTCCACGCCGTTGTACTCCGCGGCGAGAGCGGTGGCCCCGATGACCACGTCGCCGACGCCCACCTTGCACCCGCCGTAGCTCTGGCGGTGATAGCCCGCGAACCGCTCCACGATCATCCCGGCGAACTCATAC